>JBGSIA010000150.1:0-38965 GCA_041751935.1 Pirellulaceae bacterium
GCCCGAACTGTTTGCCGAGAATGACATCGCCGGCTCAATGGTGCAGAACATTTTTGTCTTTCTGATGCATCAAGGATACTCGCTGCTCTACTTTCCAATCGACGGCAGCGATGATCCGCCAGTATATTGTTACAATGAGGGCGCGCCGTCGCCTGTATTGGCGGAATCGAAGTTCAGCCAATGGGTTGCAGCCGTTGCGTAAGGGTATGCACGGTCTTCAGTACGGCGGAAATCCAAGCGTTGAACTGAAACCGCCAACGAGCCAAATGATGAAATGCCGTTTCTTCTTTTTGATTCTCTGTCTCGTCTCAGCTCATGTGACCACAGGAGATGAAACCAAGAAAATCGAGCTTGCTGAATCCACTCAAGACAACGGCAAGTTTCAATACGATGGGATTTGGAAGCCCAAAGGCGCAATGCTAGGAGGCGTCTTATTGCCCCCATCCGCTCTGAAGGCTATTACGCTAAGAATCGCTAAGGACAAGTACGAGGTTACCGTCGATGGCGAAGATCACTCGGACATGGGGACGTTCTCTCTGGACGAGACAACAACGCCGAAACGCATGACGATCAACAGCACCGCTGGTCCCAATAAGGGTAAGACGTTTCTTGCCATCTATGAGATCAAAGGTGCCGATGCGATGCGTGTGTGTTATGATCTGTCTGGCAGTGCCTTTCCCAAAGAGTTCAAGGCACCCAAGGACAGCAAACTGTATCTTGTCGGTTATCGTCGGCAGGTTCCAACTGCAAATGACACCAAGGACACTCCTGCCACCACATCCGATGTGCCGTAATCTGCGCATTTGTCTTGCAGCACAGACGGTAACGGGTTTCGTTCGGTGGCGGCTTACGTTACCATTGATTAAGTGGAAAAAGATAAACCTTCTACGGTCGCGACGCCCAAAGTTGTGAGCCCCGTCTAGTTCCATGACCTCTTCGCTGGGCAAACCCGGTTGCTGGTTAACCAGTACATGGACAAGAGGCCGAGGCGCCACGTTTTCTGCCAACTGTGGGGCTGGCGACAGCTTCTTGCTCAGTATTTTCATCGACGATGGCGAAAACATTTACCGCACACAATTTACCGCACACAACAATGACGAAAGCCCACGATCGACGATACTTCGCATTTTTATTCTTTCTCTTTTTTCTCGGATTCCTGGGGTTTTTGGGTACCCAAGACTATCGACACCTTGCTGCCTTTGCATCACCCGCTTGCCTTGCATGCTTCGCCGTTCTGATCCTCATTCCCCGACCGGAAAGCAAGATCCCAGTTGGTTACCGCTTGCGCGCTCGCCGAGAAGTTTTGCGTGCGTTAGCCGGTAGAATGTAGGTACGCAGCGTCACGTGGCAATATTTTGCTTTACGTTTCCCTAGGACCAGTTCAATGAAAGAACATATAAAACAACACAAGTATCGCGACGCAATCCTTAGTTCGATTACGGTGGTCGCGTTGATGATCGCTACTGCGATGGGAAACGCCATCGCAATGCTGTCGATTTCCTTTGTGGCCAGTGTCGCGATCATCGTAACACGACACGATCGGTTCAACGGACTTGCACTCGTCGCCTGCTCCACAGCCACCCTGGTTGCCGTAGGCATCGCTTACGCGTTATCGTCGCACTGAGAACGTACGGACACAGTTCATCATTGCGAATCAACCGTCTGTCAAAAAGCGTGTGTCAAAACGTACTAGGTACCGATAGTCAGGCACAGCAAATTTTCCGATTCGCGAACCTACAAATTCGCAACCCGATACTTGATTGTCACCGAAATCTCGCTCGTCGACGTAAACGCTGAGTGGGAAAACGAAGTTGCTTGATTCGTTTCTCATCGAGCACTATTGTCCGCATCGCCTCTCGGTCAATCAGTCGACGGGGCCAGCGTATCGTGGCGCGGCTGGTTTTGCTAGATTTGAGGCCTGTGTTTAGCGACGCTAGAAGCCAAAGCGACGGTTCGATTACTGAGCTGGCCAGGTACGAAAGCAATGGCCCCACGCGCGGCTGAGGGATAGGCGACATGATTACGGGCGAAATCAAGAGCAAGGTCGATCGAATTTGGGACGCCTTCTGGGCTGGTGAGATCGCTAATCCGTTGGAGGTGATGGAACAGATCACGTATCTGCTGTTCATCAAACGGCTCGATGATCTGCACACGCTGGAAGAGAACAAAGCCAACCGCACCAAGAAGCCACTAGAGCGGCAGATCTTCCCGGCAGGAAAGGACGCTCGCAAACGAGCCTACGATGATCTCCGCTGGTCGCGGTTCAAGCACTTTGAACCGAAGGAAATGTTCGAGGTATTGGCCGAACACGTCTTCCCGTTATTGCGAACGCTCGGTGGCGATGGATCGACCTACACCAAGCACATGAATGACGCTCGGTTCACGATCCCACTCCTGCCCTTCTGGCGAAGGTCGTGGACATGATCGACCAAGTGCCGATGGAAGATCGCGATACCAAGGGCGATTTGTATGAATACATGCTGGGCAAGATCGCGACGGCGGGTCAAAACGGTCAATTCCGAACACCTCGGCGCATCATACAGTTGATGGTGGAACTGACCGCGCCGACACCGACGGATGTTGGTCGAGGATCAGAAGCTGGAGGGGATCATCTCGATGCCCGGCGGCGTGTTCAAGCCGTATGCGGGAGTCTCGACGGCGATCGTGTTGTTCACCAAGACCAACTCGGGCGGCACCGAGCATGTTTGGTTCTACGACATGCAGGCCGATGGCAAGTCGCTGGACGACAAGCGAACCGAGTTGTTGCCACCGCAGAAGCAAGGCCCGACACCGACGGCGAAGCTGACGTAGGACGAGCACGCCAAGAGCAACTTGTCCGACATTGTCGCCCAGTGGCAAAAGTTAAATCAGCCGCAGGGCGTTAGCCCCGGTTCCCGCACGACAAGAACCCGCACGACGAAAACCGCGGCTAACGTCGATCGGCTGATAGGTTTCAGCGAGCGGACGGCCCAGAGTTTTTGGGTACCTAAGTCGGACATCGTCGAGCAAGGTTACGACTTGTCGATCAACCGTTTTATGGAAGTCGTCCACGAAGAAGTCGACCATCGCTCGTCCGCGCGAAGTGATGAGCGAGTCGCATCTGGAAGACGAACTGCTCGACGAGTTGCAGGAATTTCTAATGGAACTGGGCCAGGGTTTCTGCTTCGAAGCGAGACAACGATGCGTTTTGATTGGAGGCACCTACTACTTCATTGACTTGGTCTTTTACCATCGCGTCTTGAAGTGCCACGTGCTGGTCGATCTGAAATTGGACGAGTTCACACATGAGAACATCGGTCAATTGAACACCTACGTCAGTTGGTACGATCGCAATATCCGCATCGAAGGCGACAATCCACCGATCGGTATTCTGCTCTGCACCGACCGCGACCATGCTTTGGTTGAATACGCGTTGGCGGGCATGGACAACGTCTTGTTCGTTTCCCGCTATCAGTTGGAATTGCCTAGCAAGGAAGTCCTGGCCGCCGAAATTGAGCGAGAACGCCAACGAATCGAGGGGCAATCATGAACCAGTTTCAGATTTCAAATCAGCCGAACGGCGTTAGCTGCGGTTACAGTAAGCCGAATCAGCCGAACGGCGTTAGCCGCGGTTTCCGCGTGGAGAAAACCGGGGCTAACGTCCGTCGGCTGATTTTGCAGTAGGAATAAACAATACAACTTTGACTTCCTCACCTCTGAATGGAAGGACATCCACGAAGCGACCAGCAAAGCCGAGTCGGCGGCGATCGGCGATTCCTCAAGGCAAGATTCCCGCTGCCCAATGACTGGTAACGCGTGGAAATTCGCTCAAATCCGGATTTCTGCCCATTTGCTGCCGAACCGGCGACTTGACATTTATATCTAACTCTACACATAGTTAAAGTGTGTGCTAAACTATGACCGACAAGATACCTGGGTTCGATGACGCGGGATTGCTGCCAACGGGTGACTACGAGGTGACGCTCGCCGAACTACGGGATTCCATCCTGGTTCAGGGGCCTCGCAATCGCATCGAGTATCCAACGTGGGATGCGAGCTGGCGACTGTGGCTGGTTGATCATCTGGAAATGATGGTCAAACAGCTGTGGATGGTTGGCATCGACGAGATTTTTATCGATGGCTCATTCGTGGAGGACAAAGATCATCCTAACGACATCGATGGCTATTTCGTGTGTGACCTCGCGGAGCTTGCCAGTGGTCGTTTGGGTCGGGTACTGAATCGGTTAGACCCGCAAAAAGTTTGGACGTGGGACCATGCCTTGCGTCGCCCTTACCCCGGTTATCCAAAGAAACAACTTCCGATGCGGCATGTCTATCGCGTCGAGCTGTATCCGCACATTCCTGGATTCGGTTCAGGGATTTGTGACAAGCATGGAAACGAGCTGGAATTCCCGGCTGCGTTCCGACAGTGTCGCCGTGACTCGAAGCCCAAGGGAATTGTCAAACTGAAAAACGAGGTGCCATCATGATTCGAAATGAACAAGAGTATCAAGAAATTTCCAAGCGATTGGAAGCCGAACGAACGCGCTTGAATCAACATCAAGCGGAACTGGCAAAGTCAGGGCTCAAGAAAGCAGAGCTCAAGCGTGTCATGGAGCCCCTGATTTCGTTCCATGAACAGCTACGCGAGGAAGTCGAACACTACGAAAATTTGAAACGGGGCAAATTTCCGAACCTGCAAAATCTTAAGGGCCTCGGCATATTGCTGGTTTCTCTGCGAATTGCGCGAGGCATGTCGCAACGTGAACTTGCCGCCAAATTGGCAGTTCACGAGTCTCAAGTCTCCCGTGACGAACGGAACGAGTACCATGGCATCACCGTGGATCGCGCCAACAAGATTCTGGAGGCGCTCGGAGTGAAACTTCAAACCACTGTCGTTGATGCACCACTAGGAGCTGAAGCGGACGAACTTCAAAATACCTAGATCGGTGGGACACGCTAGCAATGCCGCAATTCCAGTTTCTTGACTCCGAGTGGCGCGGCATCGCAGAGTCAGCGATTAAGGCCGAACAGGCTGCAATCCCCGATCCGCGGACGGCATGTTTTTACGCTCGGCGCGCATTGGAATTGGCGGTGGCCTGGGCGTACAAATACGACCGGGCATTGAAGCTGCCGTACAACGAGAACGTCTCGGCATTGATTCACGAGCCAACGTTCAAGCAAACCGCTGGCGATGCGGTGTTCAACAAAGCCATCAACATGATCATCAACCAGCTCGTCGACCACGGCATTGTCGACGTATCGATTCTCTACGAATCCCCCTTCACCGACGTCTCGCCCCAGGGTCCAAACGCAATTTTCACAGCCGAGCAAATCGACAAAATCATGCGACTGCTCGACGACATCCGCTCAACCGCAATCGCGGCGTAGTCGAATTCGGAACAAACCAATTTCGATGTCGGCCGCCGGCGAATAACAGGTTCTAGCCAGGGTGCGTCTGGTAACCAATGGGTTCCAAGTTGCGCTAAACGGAAAACTAAGCGAACTTCATGAGGGAATCGCCGCCTGGCCCGATTGCATCCATGCCAAGCAACGTGGCGTCGAATGGCAAATTCAAATCGGAGAGGCGAGAACCAAACTAGCTCGGCTCTACTCCCAAATTAAGCCTGGTTGATGAACTAGTGCAAGTCGTGCGGCTACGCGGCAGCGGACTGACGTTCTTTCAAGAAACGACCTCGCTCCGAGAGGTCGTCCCAATTTATAACCGTTGCAATGCCCATTAATGTGTTGAGGCAATACTCTGTCACTTCGTCTCGTTGCTCGGGGATTTCAGCGATCACAAAGGGAATGATCTCGCATTCACGCTTTGAGCTTTGCTGAACATCGTTGAATGCGTAGGCCATCCAGCCGGCCCGATCTTTGGCATGTCGTTTTTGAGTGGTGCGAAGATTCAGTGGTTCGATCAAGTCGAGCGAGGTGTGACGTTGGGTAAATGAAAACTCGTGGACCGTGCGATTTCCGATGATGGACTGGTTGGCAACAATCGGATTCCGACCAAACAAGTTCTGCGAGCCACCCATCAATCCAGTCGATCGGAACTCGCGGGCAATGCTTTCTCGCAAGACAACATGCGGTTCCTCGCCCAGTTCTAAGGCATGAAGTGCTTCGCCAAGTCCACCATGAGACACGAGCATCGCGAAAGCGTATTCACAAATGGACTCAATGCTGTCTGCCCCGGCTCGGTTGATTGCACCGCCGTCGATGACGCGGAAATTTCCGTCTTGGTCTGCGCTAAGTTCGGTGTCGATTTCACGCTCGTGGTCTTGAATCAACCGTCGCCAGTAGCGCACCCAATTTCGATAGACTTTGGGGTGCCTCAGAAAACGGAGTTTGCGATCATCGAACTCCAACTCGGAAGATTCACCGACAAAGCGAGCATCGAACGCCTTGCCTCGCTGAACGATAACGCCAACATTCCGGCTCTCTTTCCGAAAAGAGTCGGCAATGTGTTGCACAATCCAGCACCTGACGGTGTCATTGGACGGCTCGCTAGATGTAGTAGTCAGGCTCCGAATCATCTTTCTTTTCGATCTTAAATAGTGGGCTTCCAGCGTTTGGGAAAACATCAGGATCGCATTGTGCTTCCGCGAACAAATTTCTCAGACGCAAGCGACGATCCAGTAGAAAATCGATGCAGGCAGTTTGCTCGTCTCGGTCGATTTCATCGGATGCCGCTTCCATCGCGTGACGGATTAGGTATTCAGGCAATGCCAGAATGCGACCTTCCCACTCATCAAAATGCTGCCAACCTTTCAGCTCCCGGGCAATGTCGTGCGTGCTAGCATAGATCCCTATTTTATTCGCTAAGTCTGTGAATCTCGAGATTCCATTTTGACCGATCAAGGAGTTCCCATGGTCGATTAGGTACAGCCTCTTGTCCTCCTCGTCGTAGTGAAAGTTTCGCCGGTGACGATCAAAGTTGCCGATCCAGGCGTCGAAGATGACGGTGCCGGTGCAAGGGAACTCGTCTGCTGCGACCGCGATCTTCGCATCGCCTGGCGGCAGCCTGTGCCCCGTCTGGGCGATGATCATTGAACAAAAGTACCGGTCCCTCAAGTGTTACCGGAAATCCCGCAGGAATAGGCAGCCCGAGAGCCTGGCCGAGTGTTAGGGCGATAAGTTCATTTGCAACTTCATATTTGTTTACCAGGTTTCGTTTCGCGAGCGCGTGTATGCCGACGTCGTACAGCACGGGATCGTCGTCCACAGCTCCTGCACGTATCGCGGGGCCGGACCAAAGTTGGTAGTCGATCACCGGCACGGACTTGTATCTCCATCTTTGGTTCAATCGTAACCAGCGTAGTGACAGATCTGGTCACACAGCGGCTGAATATACGACACCGACAGCAGTTTTACTCGGTACTGAATCGGACACTTGGTGCGATGCCGCCTACGATCTTTGTCGCAATCGTCATAGTCTACCACGACCGTCGTCGCCCTGGATTGGCCGTTCGTCGTTTGCCGCCGGCGCCGTGATTGCCGCTTGTGCGGTATACGTGTCGCTGGTCGTGATCATCACCACCGCACAGTCGCTCGACGGATTGATGATCACTTCCGCTGGCGGAGCGACGCTCACCGTCGACTTGCCTGGTTTCAACATGCACAAGGCTCGCGAGACTTTCGCCACGCAAACTCCGATCGGTTGGCAAACATTACACAGCGTCATTGGCTGGCCTCGTATCAGTTACTGGAGTTTGCCGATCGCGCACCCAGGAGTCGCAAGAACATCTCGCGATCCCTTTCGTGAGCCGCGACCACGTTGTCCAGCGCAGAAGTGAACTGTGCGGGATTTTTTTCGTAGCCACGTTGAATCAACTCCAGGTGCGCCGGAACAATCCAGATGATGCCATAGACCATGAAGCCCAAGATGGCGCACAGCAGCACGGTGGATACGCCCTGCTGCAGCAACCAATTGATGATTTTGTTTTTGGTGTCGTCGCTCATCGGTTCGGTGATTGACATGCGCCCGCTTTGCTGGTGTTACAAGAAAACTCGAAACCGGCTTTCGTCTTGGTAGCCTACAAATCGTTCGGTCGCGCGACCTGGCACGTTGACGTCAAAACGTGGTACGCTGCCGTCGCTATACGCTTCGCGTATTTCCCATCCCCACGACTGCAACGTCGGCATCACTGTGCGTTTCCACTTCGTGCACCAACTACAGTCCGGCCGCGAATAGATCGTCACCACCGTGGGTGATGGCGTGGGCTGGTTCGGTACTGGATCGGGAATTGGCTCCGGTACCGGATACTGGGCCTGAGCGAGTGAATCTTCAAGCCCCGCCGCGATCGCCTGATACACACTACGAAGCTGCTCTGGTGTGGTCGCTTTGGACGCCGCATTGATCGGTCGCCGCCACATGCCGAGCCAATCCTTTTCACGTGAGTTGCCCTTGCGCGCTAACATCACGGTTTCGACTGCTGCTTGCGATTTGGCCACCATCATCTCCAGTGACTCCAGCGGCAACGCGTCCAGCAGGGCTAAACGCTCGCCGCTCGCATCACCGGCCGCGAAATCAAATTCCGCCTGCGAGTGTACTCGGGAAACCGCTCTCCGACTCGACATCAGCCAGCTAGCTCCTCGATTCGCTGTACAGTTCACGACGAATGGGGGTCACTCTCTGGCGCAGCGAATGAACCCACACCGGACGCTCACCCGGCACCGGCGAACCTGCGAGCGTGCATTTTTGGAACCACAGCTCTCCATCCTCGCCATAGAAACACTTGCCCAAGTAATCGAGCTTGTAGTAGCGTTCGGCACGCATCGGTTCACCGCGATCATCGATAGGAATCTCCACCGATGTCACTTGATCTGGCATCACGTCGGCCGAAGTTCGCATCGTTTGGTTCTCTGAATCGGCCGCTAATCGCAACAGATCCGCTAGCGACGAGTGGTCCTCCATCCCCGGTGGTGTCGGTAGTGCTGACCAAAACAACGGCCGACAACTTCCGCCGTCCGCATAACGCCATTCCTGGCCATCGTGATACCCCAGCCAAACCGGCTCCTCGGCGTACTCGTGATAAACTAGCACCGTCTCATCCTTCGGCGGCAGCTCCACACCCGAGCGTTTCCAAACTCTTGTCATGCTCAAATCCCCATCGCCCGAATCGACACCACATTACGCGATTGACTGGTTCTTCATCCCGGACAAACCAGCAAACATCCAAATCAGTCAAGCCAGTCCCAATTGCTTAGCTCGCTGCCGCACGTCATCCAGCTGTCGTTTTCGCCAAGTCGGTAAGGTGCCATCTTGGTTTCGCCTGACCGCTTGCTCTGGTTTCTCCGGCTTTTCGATCGTCTCAAGTTGCGGTTCGGTGTCCGCGATAAAGTCGGCAATCCACTGCCGCTTTACAAGTGCGATCTTGCCGATGTAAACTCGCCGTAGTTTCGCACCACGGTTGCCGACCTTAAGCCAGCGATAAACGGTGCACTTATCTGGCTTTGTTCGCCCGCCAGTGATTCGCCGAATTTCGGCTGGAATGTCGCGCACGGGAATTAGCTCGTCCATGTCAATCATCATCTACGTACCTCCAACAATTTCGGACATGTGAATTGGCCAGTGAAATGAAGCCAACTCCAAATCAGGTCATCGTGGCCGACTAAACAACACAGTCCGGCGCGAGTGATTCGTTGCTGACAATGGGCGGCCGGTGTCATCACGTAACCGAGTGACCGCAACACGTCTTCGAGTTCTGGTTCAGCGACGGTGGTGGTCATGATGCAGCCTCTGGCTGATAGAACTGGACGCAGATTCCGCCGTCCTCCGTCCAGGTCTTGGCTTTCATTCCGCGACGCTCAGCGGCATGACGTGCGCGTTGCTGAAACGTTGCTGCCAATCCAATGAAGTCTTCATTGGGTTTGCAAAGCCGGGCCTGTCCGTCAGAGAATTGATCCCAGTCCATCGGCTGGTTTCGCTGCGGGGGTCGCTTGCGAGTGAGTGTGGGCATACCGTTGGTCTCCTGTAGCTGGAAACAAAGGTGCACATGCGATTACATGCAAACATTAGTGTTTGCAATAATTTACTTTTGACGGCGTCGTTGTTCGCACACAACTCTTTACAGCTCAATGGTTGAAAAAAATTGCAAAGACTATTGATTGCGTGCGTGTAGGCTGTTTGTATGGCAATGCGAACCAATCCTCTCGATCTGCAACATGCCCAGGAATCGCTTCTGGTCATCGAAGACGTGGCAAAAACGCTCCGCGAAGCCATTGCTTGGATGGATGCCAATGGTGACGAACTCCAAGTGTTCAACCTGCCGACGTTCCAGCTGTCAATTGAAAAGCTTGGCAAATGCGAAGCGGCGATTCGAAGTTCGCTACGAAAGGCATGTGCTGGAAAGCCGCTCACAGCCGACACAATTAAACTGCGGGCGGTTATCACGCCGGCGAATCAGACGCGAAAACCGCTACCGAAGATCCGAGGTGTGTCGGTAACCTCCGCTAGCGATCTCGCGGCTGCCGAAGCCCGAGCGGCTGACGACGAAGCATCGTTCGCAGATGCCTCAAAGAAAACCTCGCCCAAGAAACCGGGTAAGGCCAAAACCAAATCAACGGCCGAGATCAAAAAGCAGAATAGAGAAAGTCAACCACTTACGAAACGAAGAAGCCGTGGCGCTGGGTGAAGCGTCTTCAGCATGGCAATCCAGCACGGGTTCCAACACTTACGCCGCTGCCTACAACTGACCGCCGTACTCCTTTGCGCTTGCCAATCGCCCAATTTTGAAGTAAATCAGTACCTATCTACTCCACCACGCGTGTAGACAAAACCCACAAAAACAGCGTATTTTCCCGTCCCATTCGCAATATCGTAAAAACGAGTTACACGCCTTTTAATCCGTTGGTCCTGGATTCGAGTCCCAGCGCCCTCACTTCTTTCACGATCGTTGGTAGCTTTCACGGGCTACCTCGTCAATTTACATTCAACGGTCTCTTTTTCGGCATTCCACTTGATTTGAAACCCAGGCTGAGGTTTTCGATGTTTCGTCTGCTGTTGATTTTGTTGAGCTCCTCGATCGTAATTTCTGGAGCGAATGCCGAGGTGCAAACCAAATGGGTTGAATACGTCGATGGCCAGGTGGCGCTGGAGGGCTTCGTCGCTTGGGACGATGCGGCGACCGAAAAACAGCCCGGTGTGTTGGTGGTTCACCAATGGCTGGGGCTGACTGATTATGAACAACGCCGCTGCAAGCAATTGGCGGAACTTGGTTACGTTGCATTCGCACTGGATATTTACGGAAAGGGTGTTCGGCCAGCGAATACGCAGGAAGCTGGCCAGACCGCTGGTATCTATAAAAGCGATCGAAAACTGTATCGCCAGCGATTGAATCTAGGGCTTGAGCAACTGCGTGCTCAACCGAGTGTTGATGCTGACAAGATCGCAGCGATCGGCTACTGCTTCGGCGGAACCGGTGTGATTGAATTGGCTCGCAGTGGCGCGAAGATTGACGGCGTCGTCTCATTCCACGGAGGCTTGGATTCGCCATCGCCCGAGGACGGCCAGAGCATCCAAGCGAAATTGCTGGTATGCCACGGAGCCGACGACCCGTTTGTCCCTAAGCAAGACATCGAAGCGTTCATCGCCGAAATCAACGCTGCGAATGTGAACTGGCAAATGAACGTCTACTCCGGCGCAGTTCATTCGTTCACGCAACCGATGGCCGGCAATGATAATTCACGCGGGGCTGCGTACAATGAGCAAGCCGACCAGCGATCCTGGGTGGCGATGCGAATGTTCTTTGAAGAACTATTCTAGTTTTTTGCAGGAAATCGTCCGGCGAAATTGTCCAGAAAAGTTCGCTTGTCCTTTCAATCCAGTAACCACAGAGCGTACGAAATATGACTCGATGCAAATTGATGTGCGTGCACGCACTCGTACTGACACTTTTAAGCGTTTCTCTGCCTTGCGTCGCAAGCGCCTTTGAGTTCAACGAACTTCAAGAGAAAGCGCTGCACGAGAAAGCCGAAGCGATGCACCGTGAAGCAGCAGCGCTTGCCGAAGAGGGTCATTTGAAGCAAGCAACCGAGATCCGATATAAGGTGGCGATGATGCTTGAAGAGGCAAAGCGGGCTCAAGGTCACCGTCCAGAGCACCGCGCAGCCGAGATGAGAGAACTGCGGCAACTACTTGAAAAGTTGCATCGTGAGCGACAAGAGCTAGTGGATCAAGACTCTCACGAGGATAGAGTTGTGGAGTTAAATCACGAGATCACACGAGTAGAGAAGCAACTTCGTGAATTGGTGAATCATCCGCCGCAATCGCACCCTGATGTGAATAGAACACGTCGGTTGGATCATATGCGTCACGCGGTAGAACACCTGCATCAGGCCGAATTGCACGAACTGGCAGAACAAGTTGTCAACCGAATCCAAGTGACTGAAAGAGAGATGCAAGATCAACAGCGCCACCGCGATAGTGATCCATTGCCAGAGATCATGAGGCAACTTGACGAACTTCGACGCGAAGTGATGCAACTGAAGAAAGAGATGATCGAGTTGAAGTGAAGCGATTGACCAGTGAATGACAGCATGACCGATATTAAACAGTATTCAATCAAGAAAGTGACTGAACATGGCACGATGGCCTGGAATTTCGCAGTTCGATTTGACTGGCAAAGTTGCATTGATAACCGGTGGATCGAAAGGGCTTGGCGAGGCGATGGCTGCGGGGTTGGCTTCTGCGGGCGCGAGTTTGTGCTTGGTCAGCCGCCATGAGAGCGAAGCACAATCGGCGGCTGATGGCATCGCCGCCGAATACCCGATCACAGCATTCGGCATGGCTGCTGATGTGGCTCGTGAGGAAGAGGTCATTGGCATGACCCAGCGGTGTGTGGAGCGATTTGGTCGAATCGATATCTTGATCAACAACGCCGGGATCAATATTCGCGGCCCTATTGGCGAACTGAGTTTTGACCAGTTTCGCCAGGTGCAAAGCATCAATGTCGACGCGATGTGGTTGTGTGCTAAGCATGTGATTCCAACGATGCGAAAAAACGGGTTTGGACGAATTATCAATATGGCCAGCACGTTAGGGCTGGTGGGATTGGCTAATCGAACGCCCTATGCGACCAGCAAAGGTGCGGTGGTGCAAATGACACGCGCTTTGGGCTTGGAATTGGCAATCGACAAGATCACGGTCAATGCCATTTGTCCCGGACCGTTCTTGACTCCGATGAATGTACCGATCGCAGATACCGACGAAGCGAAAAAGTTCATCGTGGGTGCAACCGCTTTAGAACGTTGGGGCGAGCTACAAGAGATCCAAGGCGCCGCAATTTTCTTAGCCAGTCCCGCGTCCAGCTACATGACCGGAAGCATGCTGACGGTCGACGGCGGCTGGACGGCACGTTGATGTGGTTGCAATGCGTGGCTTAAGACTGTGCGGTTCACAGCGACAGTAGATAACGCGTGACGCGTTTGCTGAACTCGTGGGTATCGCAACCTACGATTCTCAAGAAGTCTTTCATCTTCTGGTCGCGAGTGTAGGCTTCGAACGGTTGGCGATTGACGGTGTGGTTCAACACATTTGCGAACGCATCCGTTTGGCGATGGGCTAAGTAGAACATCATCGCCCAAGATATCGCGTACGCAGTCTCGATTTGTTGATCGTCCTTGAACATCGTGTCGTCGGAGATAAGTTGCTTCATCGAGTCAGCGAGTGAATTACCGTCGTGAAGAGCAAACTTCGTTTTAAGCAACTGCATGCTTTCCACATTGACCAGTTCGGCAGCCGGCGCGGCCAATCGTAGATCCGTCATCGCGACTGGTTCGAATAATTGTCCGATTCCTTCGGTAATCCACTGGGGTGTATCGTTGATGCGACTGTGAACCCCTGTATTAAAAGCGGATTGGTGCGCGGCTTCGTGTCGCACCGTTGCCGCTGTCCAGTCGCGTCGCCCATTATCGTGAGTCATCACGCGGTTGCTGGCGTTGGCATAAATTCCGGCGACCCGTGACTTGTCGATTTTCAGCCGGCGAAATTCGTCATACATAGCCTTTTCGTCCGGGAACACGATCGCCACCATAGGAAATCGCCCGTTGCGTACGTTCACTCCGCGACGACTCATGAAGCTTAAGAAGGCACGATGTGATTGCTCGAACAAGTCCGGCCAAAGCTTGCCGCGTGCGACGGGCTGGACAACCAGAAAATGTTGCGTCGCAACGACTTCGAAGTCTCGCCCAAATTCCGCTCGCAATTCGTTTCGCAACTGGGTCGCTGGCAACGGTTCGTACTGGCCCTCGACGACGCGAATGGAGGGGTCCGCCTGCAGCGAATGCAGCCATCCATCACGTCCAATGATGACGGTTTCGTTCGAGAATTCGACTAAACGCAAACCCTGCTGCAGTTTTCCGACGGCGGTAAACTCGACCAGCGGCGATTGGGCCTGGATCGTCGTTAAACTCGCCAGCAGCAATAAGATGGTGAGCGTTAGACGAATGGCACAGCAATGAATTATCATTTGTAGCGTCGTTTTCCAGGTCGATGACGGACGTTCATTGCAACGCTACGTTAAAATCAAAGTCGGTGAGTTCTGGTTATTAGGATTCGGCCCGGTCAAAGTGGATTTGACTGCGGCCACCTTACCGGTTGTAGCGATCGCAGCGTTACTCGTTTGGGAGTCGATTGTGTCGAGATTTTGTAGTTTCAGTTTGCTCGGCCTGTACTTGGTGGGCTTGGCACAAGCGCAACAGGCCGTGCAGGAGTCCGCCGGCGCACTGCGTGACGATGTGCTCGAATGGGTCGATGCGCTGGATGCGCCAACGATCGCCGCACGAAAAGCGGCTGAGCAGGCATTAATCGACGCCGGACCAGACGCACTGGAATTTCTGCCGGAAGTCACCGATGAGTTTTCAGCAGAGGCGGCGACACGATTGCAGCGAGTTCGTGATAAGCTAACGGCGATGCGGACGGAGAACGAGTCGGAAGCGATTACGGTGCATCTTCACGAAGCGTCGACCGTTGGCGAAGCGTTAGAAGCGATTAGTCGTGATAGCGGAATCGAGTTTGATTTTGCTGGTGAAACAAACCAACCATTCACGCCAATCGCTTTACCGCTTTCTTTTTGGCACGCCGTTGACCTGGTGCTCGATCATGCAGAGTTGGATATCAATTATCACGCTGGTGATCGCGAGACTCTGGCGCTGGTTCCGCGAGAAAAAGAACGAATCTCGCGAGTCGATTCAGCAGCGTATGCCGGCGTCTATCGTATTGAACCCGTCTCCGTGACGGCGCGGCGAGTGATGCGACAACCAAACCTCAACTCGCTAAACGTTTCGATCGAAATTGCCTGGGAGCCGCGAATGACGCCGATCGGCTTGACCATTCCGATCGCGGAGTTGTCAGGGCGATTTGATGATGGCCAAAAAGTGAGCCCCCAGGCTTCCGGCGAATACATCGACATCGGCAGTGCCAGCGAAGTTTGTTTCAGCCAGTTTTATTTACCGCTGCTGCTTCCTGATAGCGGTGCTAAGTCGATTGCATCGTTGCAGGGAAAAATTCAAGCGTTATTACCCGGAGACCGAGAAAAGTTCGAGATACCGTTGGCGGGCGGCGCACGCGAGAAAACGATTGATGCAATGACCGTTCGTGTTGATGACGTTCGCAAGAACGGGACGTTGCATGAAATCCGGCTTCGTGTTGACTTAAAAAACGCGTCTCGCTCCCTTGAAAGTCATCGGCAATGGATCTTTGATAACCCCGTTCACGTGCGGCTGGCCAACGGAACCCAGGCAGAGTATCTCGGCATGGAAGTGTATCGCCAAACACTCGAGGGAGTCGGAGTCAGCTATCTGTTCGATATTGGTGACGATCCGTCGACGGCGACGCTGGTGTATGAGTCGCCGACGGCTGTGGCGGAGAACGAAGTCGAGTTCCTGATCGAAGGTATCTTGTTGCCATGATCCGAGTTTGCATATTACTTGCGATTCTGACCACGGTGAGTTGCTTCGCCGACGAGAGCGAGGAATCGATCGCGACGCGCCGTCCGGTCTTGACGATTGATGGTGCGACCGTCGAGGAAGGCGAATTGAAACTGTTGATCGACGCCAGCAAAGTACCGGACAAGACATCCACCGTCGCGCGGCAAGCAGCCGCTATGGTCTTAGTTCGCCAGCATCTCGCGTTGGCTAGTATTCGCGAACTGGGTGGCGATGCGATTCACAATATTTTGCAGCGTGAATTGCGATTGGCCGATGACCAGGCGAAAGCAATCGGCATGTCGTTACAGTCGATCGCCAAAAGCAAAGGTGTCTCGCTTACCGCGTATCGCAGTCATTTGACGTGGCAGATTGCCTGGCGAGAATACCTCAAGAGCCGACTAACGGACGCCGCCTTGCGAACATTTTTTGACGCCCACAGTGACCGTTATGGCGGCCGCGAATTTCTGGTGTCTCAAATTTTCGCTGGCCACGACGATCGACAGTCGCTCATTCAATTGGCGGAAACCCTGCGTGCGGACGACGACAGGGTCACGAAGTTCACCGAGGAAGCCGAGCATCGTAACGGCGAAGCGGCTGGAGCAGCAGGATATATCGGTTGGGTCAGTCGTGACGGTGACCTGCCCCAGGAACTGATGGCAAGTCTTCGCAAGTTGGAACCTGAAAAAGATCACGCCGGGACGATTGTTGGGCCGGTTCGTTCCTCGCTCGGCCAGCACTTGCTTGTTGTGCAAGAAACTCGTCGTCAGCAAGTAAGTTTTGAATCGCTCACGGACCAATTTCAATTGCGATCCGACTTTGCCGAAGCATTATTCCTTGACCTTGTAGCCCGCCAGACAAACGCGGATGTGCGATATCTGGATTCGACGTTGATTAAACCCTAAAAGGAAGAAATCGATAGCAGCTAAAAACTGAGGCCGCGAATTCAGCAACAATTTCGTGTAGCTTTATTTCGATGAGCGCAAAAAAAACGCGTCCGAAGCATTGGGGCAAAACACTTCGGACGCTGACTGACGATAGCTAGTACCACCAGCTCTGAAAAGAATACTCAATACACGCTGCCATTACGATAGGTGAATCGAATTTATCATACGAATTTTCATTCGTGCCCCGTTACCAACCGCACAGGTAGATGAGTTACCGAATTAAACCAATCCAGTTGCCATCGATCGCCATAAAAATTGACCTTAGTCACGCCTGTGTTGCGCATCGGACCGAGTTGGTGAGCGTCCATAATGCCGCTGAGCAGCTCCCCGAGTAGGTGCCGTTTGAACTCCGCGTGGATCACGGCAACGATTGTCTCACCACGATTGCCAAAAGTGGCGACCAACCTCTGGGCAACGGATTTTGCTCTTACCGTCACCGCGGGGTCCTCCTCTCGTGGCTTTCCGCCCCACCAGCCAGCATCATCGATCGTGGCATCAATGACACAGTTTTCTGGTGACGCACTGGCATGGCGGACGATGGCGGAACGTCCCAGCCCCAATCCACCTTCGCGAGCATCGGGGCCAAAACCGCGATAACATCCCCCGCGTTCGTAGACATCATGCCAAACGTGAACCGGTTGCGGAGTCGCGTCGACGATCGCGCGGGTCGTTTCCAGTGTCCGCAGGAACGGGCTAGTGATCAGCGTGTTGATGCGTAGCGTACGCGCCCAGGTGGCTAGGTGTTCGGCTTGCAATCGGCCCACTGCCGTGAGGCGTGGGTCTTCGACCCGTTGATGCAACGGTCGAGCATTGTTTTCACTTTCGGCGTGTCGGATCAAATACAGTTGCATCGGATAGGGGTGTGCGATGGGAGTGGAATCGTGTTCTCACATAGTCAATCATTAACCACTCCACCACGACAAGGGCCACTGGGAAAACGAACAACACGAATTGGCTGAAGCCTTGGTGCGTCACCCAGGTCAAGCCAGCCGCGTCGAGCACCTTCAATATGGCCAACACCAACGAACCGTTGATAAACAACAGCATTCCAGTCACCAACGCCGAGCCGAGCGAAAACAAGCATCCGGCGGTCAACGCGTGTTCGTCATCACTATTCGCCGCAGCTAAGGTTGGGCGAGATTTATCTTCGATACCGCTCACAGGGCAGCTCGCAACGGCATAGTCTGGCTCAGCACAATCGTGAACACCAAACCGCCAATCGACAGGACAGCCAGCAATGGCGTCCAGCTTCGAAGCGACTCGCCCTCGGTCAGCCCGCCCATCTTGGTGAAGATCCAAAAACCGCTATCGTTCATCCAACTACCCATGAGAGAACCACTGCCGACTGCGGTCGCTATATAGACGAGGTTAAAATCTGGTTTGCTTCCGCCAATGATTGCACTCATCATGCCAGCTCCGATGATCATGGCCACGGTACTGCTTCCCTGAGCCACCTTGAGCACCGCCGCGATGGCCCAACCAAGTACCAGCAGTGTGATTCCCGAAGCCGCTTGTCCCTCGAACATCTGTTGAATGGTATCGCTGATTTTTGTATTCGTTAGCATGGCTCCAAACGCTCCACCGGCTGCGGTGATGAGGATGATCACACCGCCGCTCATCAGCGCCTCTTCGATGTCAGTACCCAGTGCCTTCCACGATAGCGAACGAACGATTTTTAGAGTTAACATCGCGGCGATTGCTGCCAGCATCAAGGCAAAGCTAGCATTGCTCCACAATCCCAGCCCCTTCGCCCAACGGCGTGCTGGCGAATCCCATTGATGAGGCACAAGCAGGCCTGGATACGTATCTTCCAGCAACGATCGGTGCATACGACGTCGATCGACTGGCTTCATCCGCAACTGATTCTCGGCCAACTTGTCTTGCGTCAGCTTGGAGAGTGTAACGCTACTGAAGGCTGTCGCATCATACAGTTTGGGATCGGACAATGTACCGTTCAAGATCGCCACCACTTGCTGCTTCTCAGCATCAGTCGTGGCAACCGTTTGCAGCCGCTGTTGTTTCTCCGGTGCAGATCCTAGTTCACGAGACTGTAGTAGATGAGCAGCCGGCGACCCTGCCTGAGGATCGGCGAATGTGCTGGCAAGTTGCTCGTAGCTGGTAATATCAGAAACTTGAAAAGCACCACGGTCCTCGTTATCGGCAATCGTTGTTGCGAACGTTCCAGCACCGATCAATGCCACCGGCAACAAGACGGGCAACAGCGATACCCACAGGGATGGCAGTCGGTCTTCAGCGAGTGGTTCGTGCTTTTCGTCACCAGCGCCCAGGGGACGCATGGGAATGGGGTTGCGTTTATCGAGCAAGAAAGAAAAAGCCAAGCCGATACAGGCACTGGGAAACGCGACGAGGGTACCGATCATCATCATCATGCCGACGTCGACACCAAGAATCGCCGAGACCAATAGTGGCCCGGGCGTCGGCGGGACCAACGTATGGGTAATGGCACCGCCGGTCGCGATCGCCAGTAAGTATCGCAGGTAGTTTTTTTGCGTCCGCTTGTACAAGCTGCGGGCAAGGGGAACGAGCAAATAAAATACGGTATCGAAGAAGACGGGAATCGCAAGCACAAAGCCGCTTAGCATCAATCCAAGCGATGCTTGCCGTTCGCCCGTGACGCGGATTGCACTGCGAACAATGCGATCTGCGGCGCCGCTGTCCAGCATGCACTTGCCGATGATCGCGGCCATGGCGATCACGATCCCGATTGAACCAGCGGACTTTCCAAACGCATCAGTCACAGCGTTAATTGCGCCTTCGGCATCGCCGCCCGTTAACAGACTGATAAGTAGTGCGGAAATGATCAGCGCTAAAAATGCGTTGAGTTTTAATCCAATGATCATCCCCAGCACACTGCCGATCCCGACAATCAGCAACCAAATCGGCTTGGACTCAAGACTGTTGCCGGAAGCGGCAGCCTGTGCCCACGCAGAGCTTTCCGACAGCAACAAAATGGCAAAGAAAATAAAGGCTAGGAAAAGTCGCGAGAATCGCATCGTGCTGATTTTGGGGATGGTGGAATGATTCAAGTGTGCGGCAAATCAAGTGTGCAGCAATTCGCTGACCCACATTGGTAGCGTCTTGCCGCAGCCGAACAAAAGATTCTACTCGGATTGCTCGCGGCGATGGGAGCCAACGCTACCCCCGCTCCGCAACTTTCGCAACAACGCCTAAGATAAACGCTGCCCCGTCAATTCCCTCACTTGCAACTTTCACCATGACTGAATTTCGTACTGAACACGACTCGATGGGGGACGTTCGCGTGCCCGCCAATGCGTACTACGGTGCTCAAACGCAACGCGCGGTGGAAAATTTTCCCATCAGCGGTTGGCAGCTCGCTCCGGCGATGATCTCGGCGATGGGAGTAGTAAAATTTGCCTGTGGCGTCGCCAATCGTGATTTAGGGAAGTTGACCGGCAGTGGCAAATATCCTCTTTCGGAATCGCAAGTCGCCGCGATGTTGCAGGCCGCTGAGGAAATTTCGCAAGGACAACTGGCGGACCAGTTTCCGATTGACGTGTTTCAAACCGGCTCGGGCACGAGCAGCAATATGAACGTCAATGAAGTGATCAGCAATCGTGCGATCGAAATCATTGAAGGGGACCGGTTTGCCGTCGAGAAGCCGATTCACCCCAACGATCACGTGAACATGGGGCAAAGTACGAACGACACGTTTCCTACGGCGATTCATGTTGCCGTAGCAGTCCAGATCGAGACAAAGCTGTTGCCCGCACTGCGACGGATGCACACCTCGTTACGCGAGAAAGCGTCGCAGTGGGACAAGATTATCAAGATCGGACGAACCCACTTGATGGACGCAACTCCGCTACGGTTAGGTCAGGAATTCGGCGGCTTCGCGCGACAATTGGAACTTTCGATCCAACGTGCAACGTCGGCACGTGACGCGGTACTGGAACTGCCAGTTGGCGGGACCGCCGTTGGCAGTGGTATCAACACGCACCCGGAATTCGGTGCTCGCGTCGCTGCTGCAGTCGCCGAAAAAACGGGAATCCCATTTGTCGAGGCCGCTGACCATTTCGAGGCCAATGCCCAGCGTGATGCCATCGTGGAGTCACATGGTGACTTGAAGTGTGTGGCACAAACTTTGTTTAACGTGTCCAACAATATCCGCTGGTTGGGCAGTGGGCCTCGTTGCGGTTACTTTGAAGTTATCTTGCCAGATCGCCAGCCGGGAAGTTCGATAATGCCTGGGAAAGTGAATCCCGTGATGTGTGAATCGATGATGCAAGCGATGTCGCGAGTGATTGGCAACGATACTTGTATCACGATGGGTGGCGCAGCGGGCGGTAATTTCCAGCTCAATATCATGATGCCGGTAATGGGACACACGATTTTGGAGTCAATCGAACTGATTGCCCAGAGTTGCCACGCGTTCGTTGATTTCTGTCTGGATGGTTTGCAAGCGAACGAGCAAACGTGTGAAGCGGGTGTCGAAAAGAGCTTGTCGATGTGTACGAGTTTGAATCCGCTGATCGGCTATGAGAAGGCGGCAAAGCTTGCGAAGGAAGCGTTCGCCGAAAATCGTACGATTCGCGAACTGTGTCGCGAGAAGGGAATCTTGCCCGAAGCGACACTCACCGAGGCGCTCGATCCCTGGAAGATGACCGAGCCGCAAGGTTAGAGCACGCTAATTTAATTGCTGGAAATTTTAGTCGCGGGAAGCAACTGGCTGGTGCACCTCGATTAGTCCGTAAGCGACCAAAGTGTCCCGCAGTTTCGCTTCGCTGACTTCATCCAGTGGCGTCATCGGTAATCGCAATTCGCCGGTGTCGCGACCCAGCATCGCCATCGCCGCCTTGATCGGGATTGGATTGGTCGACAACCCGAGCAAGTTGCGACAGAGCGCGAAGAGCTTGTGGTGCAATCGCTGGGCAGTCGCAAAATCACCCTCTTGGGCTGCTCGAACGAGCGACAGCATATCCTCGGGAACAATATTGCCGACGACAGAGATTACGCCTTCGGCACCGACGCTCATCATGGGTAACGTCAAAGAATCGTCTCCGGAGAGTACGGTTAAGTCTGTCAAGCCACAAATCGCCGAGCAGGCATCCAGCATTCCTGTCGCTTCCTTGACCATTGTGATGCCAGGAACGTCAGCGAGCCGGAGAATTGTCTCAACTTCGATATTTTTCGCGGTGCGTCCAGGAATGTTGTAGACACAAACGGGAATATCGACGGCCTCGGCAACGGCCTTGAAGTGCTGATAAAAACCTTCTTGCGTTGGCTTGTTGTAGTACGGTGCAACTTGAAGTGTCGCGTCGGCGCCCTCGGCAGCCGCTCGCCGGGTCAACCGCAATGCCTCGGCGGTACTATTGCTGCCTGTTCCGGCCATCACTTTCACACGGCCGGCAACGCACTGGATCACCTCAGCAATCACCCGCTCGTGCTCGTCATGCGAAAGCGTCGGTGATTCGCCCGTTGTGCCGACCGGAACGATGGTGCCCGTGCCGGCGGCGATTTGGAACTCGATTTGCTCACGCAATCGTCCGTAGTCAACCTCACCATCGACCAGCGGAGTCACAATGGCGACTGACAAACCGGCGAATTCCGAACCCTTCCGCTGAACCATGATTGAATCTCTGAGATAGTGTTACGCGATTAGCCTAAGAATCCGAACAGGGCTCAAGCCAATTCCGCTTCCAAAGGGCCAGACCCCTTTTCGGCTAGGCTTTAAGTTTTAACCGATTCCACGAAAACGGAAAGTCAACAATCGGCCGGTTGCCCGCGGGGGAGAGAATCGCGAAACTAGTGTCTAACCAGTCGGTTGAATGGATGCCGCAGATGACTCGGCACACCGAACAGAGCCACCCTGATCACTAAGAGGATTGCCCAGCAATGCTGTTTTCGACTATGTCACTTACCCCCCGCACTCGCCGAGGCGGCTGTTCCGCGGTGATCTCTTTTGCCGCCGCGTTGCTTGCTGTGCTTGTGCCCATGCTCGTTTCGCCTGGCTTGGCGATTGCCCAGGAGAAACAGCCTGCTGGCAGCGATGCTGCAGTACCGACGAATGTGACAGCGCCCGCTTTGGTCGTCACCGTGGCTTCCATCAATAAGCTGATGCAGGACGTGAACTACATCACTAGTGTCGTCGGCCAACCCCAAGCCGGTGGAATGTTCACGATGCTCGCTGGCGGATTCACGCAAGGCATCGATATGGACTCGCCTATCGGAATTCTTGTACCGCTGGTCGATGGTGTGCCTGAACCAATCGCCATGGTTCCCACCGCCGATGTCAAGGTGGTGCTAAAACGCCTGGAAGCACAAACCGGTCCCGTCGACGAACAACCCGATGGAACGCTGGCAATCTCGATCGGCACAAGCCTGGTGTACGTTCGCCAAGCTGGCAATTGGGCGGTGTTGGCTCGCAACCGCGCCCTTCTCGATGTTGCACCTGCGGACCCCACGGCTCTCTTTGCGGGTATTGGAAACGAATATGACTTGGCGTTTCGCTTGAAGATGCAGTTGATCCCGCCGCAAACACGCGAGATGCTGACCAACCAGTTGCGTCAAGGCTTTGAACAGGCCATGCGGAACCAAGGCGATGGCGACGCAAACCGCGAGACCGCCGAGAACTCGATTAAACAGCTCGAGCAATTTATCGAAGGGACCGACGAGCTAAAGTTCGGATTCAACATTGACCAGTCGAAGCGTGAAGTAGCGATCGATGTCGCTTTCACGGCTGTCCCAGGAAGCAAACTGTCAGAGATGTACAGTGGCCAGCACGCGATTCCTTCCCAATTCGCTTCGGTGATCCGCGATGATGCAGCCATGTTCTATCATGCTGCGACTTCGATCAGCCCGGCGCTAGTCGAACAGACTCGCACGAGCTTGCAAACGTCAATCGGTGCCATCAAGAACGCGATTGCAAACGAAGGCGACCTGACTCCGGAACAGGCCGATGATATCCAACAGTTGATCGATCGCGTGAGTGGACTGATTGTTAGCTCGGTGGCTGAGGGCAAAGTCGACGGCGGCGCGTTGATGCTGGCTGACTCCGGTAAGATGCAATTTGTTTTCGGAATGTTTGTTTCTGACGGCAATGAAGCGGCTCAAATCGTGAAGGACGTCGCTGAAAAGATCAAGAACGAGCCTTGGGCACCAAAGTTCCAATTCAATGTCGCTACCTACAAGGATATCAACATGCACGCGGTGACTATTGATATTCCCGAAAAAGCGGATGAAGCTCGCAAGATGTTTGGTGAATCCACCGTGCTACGTATTGGGACTGGACCCAAGTCCGTATTCCTGGCATTTGGAAACGGCAGTGACTCGTTGCTAAAAGAATTGATTGATGCATCGGGAACCGACCAGGGCGGGGATCGTCCCATTGGTCAAATGCGAGTACATATGATGCCGATTCTGCAATACGCCCAATCCATCGAGGCGAACGAAACGGTGACCGCAATGATCGACGCGTTGTCACGAGCTCCCGATCTTGGCGTTCTGAAAATGGTGCAAGACGCGATCCCCAACGGGCAAGATTCACGGGTTACGATCAGCGAAGGCACGTTGCAAGCAATCGGTGCAGCCGCTCGCCATGCTCAAATGAAGAAGATGCAAAACCAAAACGGCAACTTCTAGGTTCGACTTTGGCACAGTCAGCCTGGCTCCCTTCTCCCATACGCTTAAAGGGGAGCGAAAATCTGGCTCCCTTCTCCCCGAAGCGGGCGTGGGGAGCTAGAACTCTTACGAAAATCTGGCTCCCTTCTCCACCGCGCTTCGAGGGGAGCCAGAACTTTCCGATTTTAGACAGTATCTCTGTCGCGAATCACCAACTGCAGTTTGTTAATGCAACTTCGGAATACTGTTTCAGCGGATCTGTACTTCCACTGAGTCCAATGAACCGTATTCCGGTTGCGATTCACTGTAGGGCGTTCGTGGGATCAGTTGTCCATCGAGCTGTTGCTTTGCGATATCGATCGACCACAATTTTACCGATTGATTGTCTTGTTCAATACGGTAACCGAATGTCTCGGTCGGGGTGACGTGCCAATCCGCTGGTGATAAGCCCACGAGGGTTAACTCTTTCAGGTTTTCAGGCCAGCGTTGTTCCTGCAGTTTAAACTGCTTGATCGCTACGGCTGTCAGCACCCACCGCCGTTCCGTTTCGCGTCGAACCAACGCGTAAGCCACCGCCTGCCAAGCGGGCATGACGTAGTTGAGTGCGTGTGCTCCAGCGTTCGCAAATGGGATTGACGTTAGACTGAGCGTCGAATCAGCTCCTCTTTTCTGATGAGCATCGCTCAAACGTTCTAACCGAAGTGATACCTCAAATTCATCACCACCGGCCGCGTTTTGATACTTCGCATACGTGTCGAGCAAATAAAACTGATGCACTGGCGATAAACCGAATGGCGCTACGACAGCCCCGTCAAGCTCTGACCCAGATTCGAGATTGCCCGATTCCGCGATACGCAGGAATGCAAGAATTGTGGCTCGTTCCGCTGACACCATCTTCCGCCAATCGTTGTCCAGATCGTCCTTTTTCGATAGTATCTCTCGCAACTCCGACAGGTCATCGGCTGTCCAAAAATCATGACGCAATGACTCGCGAATCATTCCCCTCTGAACACTCTGTATTGCCACATGAACCAATTCAACGATCAAGCCTGAATCCCAATCAAACGCCTGTGCAGTGCGTTGCAATAGTTTCAGTGCCCGAATGGCTCGCCGATGATCGTCGACATGGTAAGCATCGCGAAACTCACGTATCAGCAATCGAGTGACAGTCCGTGCATCCTGGATTTCCGGCAATCGCGTTTGATAGCCGTCGAACAACAATGGCATCCAGACTTTGTCGTCGCTATCCGCAAGACGCTCGATTGCGTCGACGATCACTGTTGATTCGGACGCATACGCATTGACAAACGGTGCAGCGATCCATTCCTCACCGGGAGGCACCACGCCATCAACATCATCCAAGTGCAGGTCGACTTCGCCAAACTTCGCCCCCACTCCATCGGCTGCCGCGATGATTTCCTTCCAACCGTGCGATGTTGCTTTGGTTGTTGATTGATCAAAACTTGCCGTCATCGAAGCATTGCCGATCGGCTCCCCATCGCGAAGCAGCGCTGCCACCCGCTGTTGGACTTGTCGCTCGGCAAACCACTCGCCAAGGATGCCGAATGTAAGCAAAGCTGTAAGGACCGTCGGCGGAACCAGCACGAGTATCAAGTAGCTGATCTCGCGAGTACGCGTTCCACGAGAATCCGAGGGTTGAGCTTGATGAATGATCGACGACATGTTTCTCGCCCTAGTTTGTTGAGATGGGAGTCGGGGACTCAGATCTTGCGGATGCATCTGAACGAAGCGAACTCAGTTCTTTTGCATCGCTTTCCCACTTCGCGTACCACTGGTTCGCAGGATACGACAATGTTTGCTCCATGGACGTCACGCCATCGGCACCAACGCGTAATCGATCGGAATACGGGCCATCGGCAAACGCAATCGTCGGACCGACTGTCAATTCATGCAGTCGCCGCCGCTGAGACTCCGTCGAACCACCAGTTTCCGCCACGTCGATCATTTCAATTGCCGCAGCCACGATCGCGTCGTTGACTCGTGGCTTCATGTAAATTTGCTTAATCGGCGGCAGCCACTGCAGGAATTCTCCGTGGAGTTGTCCCAGCGTTTGTTTCTGCTCGGTATCGTCACTTCGCCAGCGAATCCAACTGGCAAGCACCGCACGTCGCCGCGCGTCACTTCGTGACTTTTGGTCCACCAGCATCTCTACGGCGGCTTGAGAAAAGTCGCGATCGCGAATCGTCCGTAGCGATTCCAGCGACAGTGTGTACGTTAGCCAAATCTCGATTTCGTCCGCGGCTTCCTGATCCACCCAGCGAGAACTCAAGCGAAGACGACGAGCCATCGAGGTCATTGTCTCGATCCATTCACCTAGCGCGATGACCGACGCTTCATCCTCCGGTGCAGACTCCAGTTGCATTCGCAAGTAGGTGGCAATATCGATCGCTGTGGAGAGAATACCTGAATCGACTGCAAGTGGAATGTTGAGGTCACTATTGTCACCGAGCAGCAGGTGATTTTCTGGCGATAGAGTTTTTTGCTCCGAGATTTTTGTCGCCTGTTCGCCGGTCAGTGAATCCATCGGATAATGTCGGAACTCATCGGGCCGCGTTTGCATCATCGATTGAGCAGGTGGCAGCGTGCTGGCAGTAGCGTTTGCCTGGGAAAGTAATGTTCGTCGCGTCTTGTTGGACATGGTCGAAACGGACAGCACTTCCACTGCCAACAAACCAATCGGTAACAGTAGAAACAAGGACACACCGACCGCACTGGCCAACCACATCGGCCATCGAGTTGAGTCGTCCATGTAGCGTTGCATCGACCACCACGTATTCACCAGCGGTAGCGTGCCGCAGAGAAGCAACAACCAGAACGGCGAATCCATTTGGAACGCAGCGAACCCCAGCCAACCGATAGCGAGTCCAGACAAAATGGGAGCAATGAAGGCGGACGCTGCTAAAATCCGAAACGATTGGCTCGTCCACTGGGAAACACCGTAAACGATCCACGCGAGACAGGCCATCATGGCGACCGACGGAATCGGCATTTCGTAGACACCAAAATACTTCTGGTTCGAGTCCCTGATCCACAATCCGTACAGCAGGATCGCGAATGAAATCGCACTGAATCCGATCAAATGTCGTGACAGCCAAACTAGCGTTGGGGAAACGCCACGATCGGCCAGAAACCGCAATCGCGTCGCGCTGCCGTCGCCGCTGAACGCGTACACGCCCATCCAGCTCATACCGAGCATGCCGGCAAATGTTAACCCCGACATCAAAGCCGCAAAGAAATCCTTTTCGACCCGTTGAGGTGTATTTGTCACCAGATAGGCTAGCGCAACTAATCCAACGACGATCAGCAACGTCAAGCTGCCCAGTGCCAAGCGGTTGTGATGAATCGACTGCCAAACGAGCGAACTGAGCGAATATCGAAACGGTGCATCACTGTTCTGGCCAATTGCTGGTGGTCGCCATGCGGAAAGCCACTCGGCGATGGAACCTGACGTGCCTTCGGGTTCCGCTGGCGACATGCTTTTAATCGCCGCGCGCCACCCCAACACGGCGAATAGAAGGGTGCAAAGCAACGTAACGACAATCGTAATTCCTGCGGAATCGCTGATGGAAATCAAACCACCGCGCACGCCGTGCAGCGACAGATACAGCATCTGAACAATCACTGTCGGAATGGTCGCGAGAGGGAGCAATAACAACAGGCTGTTGAAAGCGTTCTTCAGTCGCCAACTGGTATAGAAACCACAGAACATGAGGTAGAGTGAATGAACAAACCAAAACAGCAAGCTCAGCGACCAGGTCTCGCCCTCGAAGAATAGCCGGGCGCCATATTGCGGTGCAGTTTTCGAAGTCACCGCAGCTAGTAGCAAGCAGCAAAGCCACATCGACAATAAACCGCCCAGCCCAACAACCAATTTGCTGAGCACAATTTTGAACGGTGATATCGGCAGCGAACCAAACCACAACAATGTCCGCGTCTCTTTCTCCTGTCCTACGAGGATCGCTCCTACACCGGCAGCGTACAGACCGGGCAGCAACAGCGGTATGTACTCACTGGCAAGCTGCAACGCCTGGGATGTAAACGAGAACCCCGACCAGGCAACCATTAGGAACGTTGACACGCCTAATAGCATCCATACCAGCGGTAAAACCTGGCGAGTTTCTTTCCAATACAAACCGCGAAGCGGCGAATGTGTCGCGTTCATTGCATCGCCTCGCTCTCACTTGGAACAACCGACGTCTCCGTTTCGGGCATCGGTTGCGTCTCTCGCGACAATGAACCCCTGGTATAGGCAATAAAAATCTCCTCCAACGTCAGCGGACGCTGCTGAACATCGAGCACACCCGAATAGCGCTCAAGCTCCAATCGTGTTTCCGGTTGCAGACCGCGCACGACCATTCGCCGCTGTCTGCCAAGCGTCTCTTCGCACAGCACCTCTGCCGGTGAAGGTACCGCCGGCAGTGTCACCAGCGGATCATCCAGGCTGACCGTCACTTCAACGATCGAATCTTTTAAATCCACCAGCGGCGCGACGACTCGCAGCTTTCCATGATGCAAAATTCCAATCGTATCCGCGACTCGTTCGACTTCGCTAATTTGGTGACTGGACAAGAACACTGTACGTCCGCTGGCCGCGCGATCGATCATGCTTTCGAGAAACTCACGGCGAACCATCGGGTCCAGCCCCGACGTCGGCTCGTCCAGGATCAATAACTCGGGATCGTGCGCCAGGGCCAGTGATAGTGCTACTTTCGCTCGTTGTCCCTTGCTCAAATGGCGGATCTTGCGATCTTCGGGGATCTCGTAACGCCGGATCGATTCGCGAAACTTATCAATAAAACCGGCAGGGTAAAACGATGCCGTGAACCATCCGATTTCACCAACGTTCATCCAATCATAAAGTGCTGGGGCGTCGGACACATAACCAACACGTCGGCGAACCAACAAAGGCGATTTCGTGGGATCGATATCGCACACACGGCATTCGCCGGATGAAGGCTTCTGGAAACCCGTCAAGATGCGGATGATCGTTGTCTTGCCGGCACCGTTCTCGCCCAGCAGCGCGAACACGGTCCCCGATTCGATATGCAAGTCCACTCCCTGCAATGCGTCGCAGCCGCGGAAGTGCATGTGGAGATCTTTGGCGGTGATTACCGAAGTCATGTTCATTCCTCAGTTGGGACGTTGGAGATGGTGGCGACATTGCCGTCGAGCGACTGCAATTGCTTGTCGACAATTTGACGAATCTCATCAGCGGTCAAACCGCCATGCAGCGCCTCGGTCAGCACACTGGCGACGCGATCGGCGATGATCGTCTTGCGCTGCTTGCGACACCGATCCAGCGCCCCCTTACAGACCACAACACCGCGACCACGTAGCGTCTCGATCACGCCATCGGCTTGCAGCTCTTGGAAAGCACGAGCCACCGTGTTGGGATTAACGGCGATCTGAGTCGCCAATTGCCGCACACTGGGCAACAGCTGACCAGGCCGAAGCGTTTGCTCGGCGATCGCAAATTTGACTTGACGGACGATCTGGGCATAGATCGCCACGCCGTTAGACGGATCCACTGTGAAAAACATAATCCTCGCCACCCGCGGTTTCTAGCGTTCTGGTGTACGAGAATGATAGTACAGTCGAATCGAGGCGTGGTCAAGTGTTGAGATTGAAAAATTTTCAAATCGCTCGGACGCTGCACTGTAGCGATCCGAGACTGCTACTCTGGCTCGATTCCAAAGTCACGAATCGTCGTCAGCGTAACAAGCTGTAATCCATGGGCGGCGAACGCTTCGGCGCCACCAGCCAAGCGATCGATGATGCCGATCACGCGTTCGACTTTTAAGCCAAAGGCTTCGGCAGCCTCAACCGCCTTGAGCGCACTGCCGCCACTGGTGATCACATCTTCGACGATCACCACGCGTTGGCCGGGTTCGACCGGGCCCTCGACCTGTTTGCCCATGCCGTGGCCTTTGGGTTCCTTGCGAACCATGAAGCCCTTCAGTGGCAAGTTTCGCTGGCCAGCGATTGTCACGATCGCCGCAGTGATCGGGTCGGCACCGATCGCCATGCCGCCGACGGCATCGGGCAAAGATCCATGCGATTGGATCGCCTCGAGCATCCCTTCCGCAATTAAATTCGCACCTTGAGGATGCAAAGTGATGCGGCGACAGTCCAGGTAATAGGAAGCTTGCTTGCCGCTGGCCAGCGTGAATTGACCACGCTGGAGAGACTCAGCAGCGAGCAGTTCGATGAGCGCATCGCGGTTGTATGTCATGATCGTCGTGCGAAGAAGTGTAGCTGTGGGCTGCATCGAAATGACACAGTCGCTGGCCCACATCTTAGCGTCGGATCGTCACGGATGAACCCTGGGAAAGAATCCCGTATAGGTCTTCGGCATAGTCGCCTGCAAGGCTTACACAGCCCTTCGAAGTCGGACGCGTTCGTTCGGGGCTGCCATGAATTGACAATTGCCCACCAAGATCCATCCACACGTTTCCATAAGGATTATTCGGGCTGCCAGCCGGAACCGGGGAACCCGCTGCGTCATAGAACGTTCGTGATGTTTGCTTGTCTTGGACGGTGTAAGTGCCTGGCGTCGGAACCGGATCGCTGCCAACGGCAATGGGGAATCGGCCTGCGTAAAGGTCACCCAAAAACAACGTCAGCTCACTCGAAGCCAAGTCCACTTCTGCGCGAAACGGCCCACGTACGACCTTCAACTCAGTTCCCGGTAAGACGGTTACGGGGTCGGTGATTCCATTGATGTTCGCCAACAATTGCCAAGGCACATTCACGCGTGATGCGATTTCCATCAACGTTTCGTTGTGCCCAATGCGATGCGGTTGCTCAAGCAAATGACGACGCGAGTAGATGACTTCGCCGGCTAGTGGATCGAGTCTCGCCAGTAACTGTTCGCGGTCACTGGGCGACAAATTCGGAGTACTGTAGAACAAGCTTAACGTTGCCAATGCTTCCTTGCGTTGATCCGCTTTGTATTGCTTATCCGCAGTTTGAATCGCATTGATGAGTCCTGCATTTTTCGCGGCGGCGGATGAAGCGCCGCCATCAACAGCGTTCGGACCGACAGATGCAGACTCCGTTCTTGGCAAAGAAAGGCCTGCTGGCTTGACATCAAGCGAATGATCCGAGAACGATGCTGTTGTGGGCGAAGCTAAAGCGTTGGAGCCAGCGTCGCTTCCCGTGACCGCGTCAAACACGGCGGCCGCTAAATCTGGATTTGGCAGCGCGAACTCACTACCGGTTCTTGGATAATCACGAGTCGGGTCGGCTTTGGGTGTATTCGCTGACAACGATGCATTCACGGGCGGCAAAGCCATGGGCGAACCCGTTGCCATGGGCGAACCCGAATCTATCGAAATCGACGATACCGAAGAAGGCAACGGTGACCCCAAGTCCATCGCGGAAGTTCCGTTATCCCCAATCGAAAACCCTACCGGACTGCCTCCAGGCGAGCTCGATGGTGAGGGAGGATTTGCCGCGAACGAATCATTGCCGCTGGTCCCTTCCGCCGCAGCGCCTTCATCGATGGCAAAAATATCCAGAGATTCTGGGAACCCAGCCTCGATGTCCAATTCGCCCGTCTCGACCAGCATATTCTCGATCTCCGCTGGCAACGGTTCCGGGGGCGTGGTCAACGAGACATAGGAACCATACAGCACGGCCATGACGAGAACGACAATGGCAGCGGTTTTCAGCGTTTGCACGACTGTCCTCCGTGACTGGTCAGCGCGATCGGTAACTTGTTTTTCTTTACTAACGGCCGAGCCTAACACAAAAAGACCGAGCGTTGCTAGCTCAATTTTGGTCGCATATCTATTTTCTATTTTGCCGACCCTCTGGTTTCTATTTTGCCGGCCCTCTGGCGTCACTCGTCATCCAACCACTTCGCCGTCCACCGCCCCAGACGCCGCTGTAACGACATTTCTCACCTGGCTGCGATCTCGACTGGCGAATGCGTTAAGCTGTTTGAAGTTTCAATGGAACGTTTTTCGTGTCGCTCGCTGACCGTCTCCTCAATTTTCGCTACCTCTCGTATTTCCCCCCGCCGCCCAAGAATGATCTGCGCCAAAATGAACCGTTCCTCAGTACACCTCTCCTGGGCTCGAGTGATTGGCTTTGTCATTGCAGTCACATGGATTTCCGTAGTGGGATCGTCGTTTGGGTTGTCCGCCGATGGAGTTGGCAACCCGATTGTTGCTGAGAACGAGAAACCTGGTTCCACCAACTGGCAGTTGACTCGCGTTCGTTTAGATGGTCGCACCGCCATGCGAGCTTCGGATATCGAAGGTTATTGCTCCAAGCAAAGTGTGTCTGCCGGAGAACAGATCGATTTTTTTGTCTCCACCAAAGTCCCCAAACAATTCTCGATCGAAATTTTCCGCACCGGTTACTATCAAGGACTGGGTGCTCGGCTGATGACAACCTTGGGTCCGTTTGAGGGAGTCAGCCAGCAAACGCCGGAACCTCAAGGCGACGAGCGTTTGATCGAATGCGATTGGAAAAGCAGTGCTAGCCTGATGATTCCAAAGGACTGGGTCAGCGGCGTGTATCTGGGGCGATTAACAACCACACCTGACCAGACCGGCTACTGGCAGAACTATGTCGTGTTCATCGTTCGCGACGATCGTCCAGCCGATTTGCTGTTTCAGTGCTCGGACAATACGTGGCAGGCTTACAACCAATGGCCCGTTGACTATTCGGTTTACACGCATCCCAAAGGCAACCAAGGACCCTGGGGGCACGTCAGTTTTGATCGGCCCTATGGCAAGTATTCCCAGATTTACGAGAACCCACAATCTCTCGGTTCAGGTGAATGGCTTTGCTTTGAGTTTCCGATGGCTTACTGGTTGGAGCAGCAGGGTTATGACGTTACCTACTGTTCGAATTCTGACATGATCTCGCCGGACCGAGCATTGAAATGCAAAGCGATGTTGAGCGTCGGGCATGACGAGTACTGGGATCAACGGCAATACGATTCTGCGGTGACATTGCGCGACTCAGGAGTCAACCTACTTTTCTTTTCAGGCAATTCCGTTTGCTGGGTGACACCGTTAACACCGAACCATCGCGGTCAGGGTCTGAGGCGAATGTTTCGCGGTGGACCCTACGGAGGCAAGTATCGGTTTGCTGAAGAACGCGAACGAGATCATGGCCCCTTTCCCTTTCGTGGACCGGACGAAGGCTATTTGATGGGAGCACGAAACGTCGATCCGGTGAACGGCGGCGGAGATTGGGTGTGCGCTAAGCCCGAGCATTGGATGTTCGCGGGAACGGGTATGAAGCAAGGCGATCGAGTTCCTGGTTTGATTGGCTGGGAATACCATGGCGAACCACCCGCGGATATTCCTGGACTGGAAGTCGTCGGCGAAGGAATTGCGTTTCAAGGCGGCACTCGGCCTCAAAACTGGACCGCCACGATGTATCCGGGACCTAAAAACAATTTCGTCTTCAATGCATCCACTATTTTTTGGTGCCAAGGTTTGTCCAGTCCGCCTGGGCATATGCTTCCTTGGTCCCATTGGTCACGTCCGCATGGTCCCGACCAACGGGTTCAACAGATGACGCGAAACTTGCTCGATCGAGCAATCCAAGTCGAGTGAGTTGCAACCAACAAGGACTTGTTGGCAAGATCATAGGTTTGCCTCGGCCCCAGAAAATGTCACTTTGATTATTTGAGAGCCCACATGCAACATCCATCGAATTTAGAAAAGCCGACTGTCTATGCGATCGCCACCATGGATACCAAGGGTGCCGAGCTTGCTTTCGTTGCCGACCAAATTCGTGCGCAAGGAGTGCCGGTACGAACTGTCGACGTCGGTACCCTTGCTCCGCCAACAACAATGCCAGACGTTGCTCGCGAAGTTGTGGCCGCCTGTCATCCCAGGGCGGTCGACGCCGTGCTCACACAAAGTGATCGTGGTCGTGCTGTGGAATCCATGAGCAAGGCGCTACGCGAGTACCTGACTCGCGAACACGTCGCAGGCCGCGTGCTGGGTGTCGTTGGATTGGGCGGCAGTGGCGGCACGGCGCTGATATCACCAGCGATGCAGATGTTGCCTGTGGGCCTTCCTAAGATCATGGTCTCGACGGTCGCGGGCGGAAACGTGGCCGCGTACGTCGGTTCCAGTGACTTAGTGATGTTTCCGTCGATCGTCGATATCGCGGGGCTGAATAGTGTGTCGCGGCAAATCTTAGCGAATGCGGCATGTGCGTTGATCGGAATGGTCACCCTGTCAGCAACGCGACCAACGGATTCGCTCTCGATAACAAATGATCGACCAGCAATCGGCATGACCATGTTCGGCGTGACAACTCCATGCGTCAACGCTGTAAGAATCACGCTCGAAGGCGACGGTTTTGACCCACTCGTTTTTCATGCGACGGGAACCGGTGGCCGCTCGATGGATAAGTTGGTTGAGTCGAAACTTATCCAGGGAGTTCTTGATATCACGACGACTGAAGTTGCGGACGAGATTGTTGGAGGCATTTTTGCGGCGGGTCCAGATCGATTTGACGCAATTGTTTCCGCTGGTGTTCCCTATGTGATGAGTCTAGGAGCCTTGGATATGGTGAATTTTGGCGCAGTCTCGACTGTTCCCGAGAAGTTTCGCGACCGCCTGTTCCATGTCCACAATCCGCAGATCACGCTGATGCGAACCACCGCAGACGAAAACGGCCAGTTCGCGCGATGGATTGCGGCAAAGGTCAATCAATCGCGTGGTCCTCTCACGATCTTAATTCCCGAAAAGGGCGTCTCGTCACTCGACGCACCGGGCCAACCGTTTTACGATCCCCAGGCCGACGAAGTCCTGTTTGCTGAATTGGAACGAGCTGTTACTCCGACGCCGAATCGTACTCTTCGGCGATTGCCCTTTCACATCAACGATCCTGAATTTTCAACTGCACTTATTGCAACCTTTCGCGAACTTTGGTCATCAATCCAGGGCTCGCGTTTGCCACATCCACTGGAGTCCTGACCTGATGACGAAAACACGAGAATCGATCCTTGCAGCGTTCAAAGAGAAGCGGCGAGCGGGTAATCCAATCATCGGCGGCGGCGCTGGCACAGGCATCTCGGCGAAGTGCGAAGAGGCCGCCGGAATTGACTTGATCGTCGTTTACAACTCAGGACGATATCGGATGGCAGGGCGCGGCTCGCTATCGGGTATGCTGCCCTATGGTAATGCAAATCAGATTGTCAAAGATCTCGCGCCGGAGATTTTAACCGCTGTGAAACAGACTCCGGTGCTTGCAGGTGTTTGTGGAACAGATCCGTTCTTGATTCGAGATCACTTCCTGCGAGAACTGCAATCACTGGGATACGCTGGTATCCAAAACTTTCCTACTGTGGGGCTAATCGACGGAACGTTTCGCGAAAACCTTGAAGAGACCGGAATGAGTTTCCAGTTGGAGATTGATTGTATCGCTGCGGCACATGAGCTTGGCATGCTGACGACCCCCTATGCTTTTGATCCCCTGCAAGCGCGAGAGCTAACGGCCGCAGGGGCCGACATCGTTGTCGCGCATATGGGATTGACCACATCGGGAACGATTGGTGCGCGGACAGCTCGGTCGCTGGACGATTGCGTACGAGCCGTCGATGAGATCGCGTCGGCTGCGCGTGACTCGCGATCAGACGTTTTGGTATTGTGTCATGGAGGCCCGATCGCTGAGCCGGCTGATGCGCAATATGTCCTTGATCGTTGCCCCATCGATGGTTTTTATGGTGCAAGCTCCATGGAACGACTGCCCACCGAACGAGCGATCACCGCTCAAGTGAAATCGTTCGTCGAACTCAAGCTATCGCGTTAGTGTCATATTCATCGGTTCAACTCCTGACGCAGTACACTGGCAAGACGTTCAACTTGCTCAAGTTCATTGTATGCCTGCAATGAGATCCTCAGGATTCGTGAACCGGGCTCAGGGCCTGGAAAAATAGGCACTTCAAAGTGATGCTGCTCACGAAGTCGCCGCTGGAGATAATCAATTTTGCCTTCCGGCACGGAGGAGTAATTCTGTACCGGTAACGGTATCGCCACCAAGCTGCCTAGCATTTCGTCGGGAGCTGGCGCGGCAACGCCAATTGCCTCAATCAGAATGTCTCGCGAGCGGATCGCTTTCTTGCGGTTGGATTGCATCAGAGACTCGAAGCCGCCAGAGTAAAGTGAACTGAGAAAGCGAATCGCGTCTGGAACAGCAAGCAGCGGCGATGGATCGTAGGTGCCCATCCAATCGAACTCGCAGACAAACTGCGAACGGTCCGCACGCGGTCGATTTGCCGCATGACTGATGACGGTCGGCCGAACCTCTGGTTGAAGCGGTTCCTTCACCCACAAGAAACCCGAGACCTTGGGAGCGCATAGCCACTTGTGATGATTGGAGGTGTAGTAGTCCGCGTCAATACGGTTGATGTTCAATGGCAACATCCCCAATGCGTGGGCTCCATCCACCAGGACACGGATTCCACGCGAATGTGCGGAAGCGACGATTGGTTCCAGTGGAAACACTAGTCCCGTGGGACTGGTTACATGATCGACAAGGAGTAGCTGAGTGCGCGGCGAAAACTCTCGTTCGATCGCCGCGACCACTTCCTCGATACTATTGATTGGAAAGGGAACGCCCGCCACTCGCACGGTGGCACCATGCAAGCCAGCGGCATAGCGGATGGCATTGATGCAAGCGTTGTAGCCATGGTTGGTAACGACAACCTCCGCATCGCGCGCGAAAGGGAATGATCTGACGACTGCATTGACGCCTTCTGTAGCGTTGCGAACCCAGGCGACCGCAGTGGAGTCGGCGCCAATGAGTTGGGCGATGCATTCACGCACATAGTCAAGTTTTGGTTCGAGGTTACGCTCCGGTGCCAGAAACTCGATGGGATCATGCTCGAGAGCGTTTTGATAACCGCGGAGTGCCTGCAGAACGACCGATGGAGTTGCACCGAATGAACCGTGATTTAGAAAATCCAGCTCAGGATTCAATTGCCAATGGTGACTCAAATTCATCTGCGTTTGCAATTCCGATTTGCTATTGCAAGTTACTTCTTTTCGATGACCTCGACGACTTGGCCGGGTTGAAGCGAACCTGCACGAACAAGAACTACCGTTTCGCTTCCATCCAAGCCGGATTTGACTTCCACCTCGTCACCGACTCGCAAACCCAACTCGATGGGTCGATGTTCGATTCTGCCATCCACCACCAAGCAACACTTGGTCTCGTCACCACTTTTAACAATCGCAGCGGTGGGCAACGTAAGCACATCATTTCGCTGCTCAAGAAGGATCTTGGTCGTGACGAACGCTCCGGGTAGTATCTTCAGGTCACTGTTCTCGATATCAATTTCGACCGATAGCGTGCGACTTTGCGGATCCAATTGCAAGCCGGTACGGGTCACTCGCGATCCGATCTTTCCGTCGGGTAGCGAAGGTGAAAGTATCGTGACCGGGTCGCCGGATTCCAAATCCCCAAAGCCAGCGTCGACCCAAACTGCTTCGCTCTCGGGCACGTTCACAAAGACGCGCACTTTGTCGACGTTGGCAATTGTCATCAGCGGCTGGGCATTACTTGCTCCAGCGGGTTGAACATAGTGTCCCGCATCCACCTGTCGGCTGGTGACATAACCGTCGAACGGTGATGCCAACTCGGTGTAAGCCAGCATCGTCTCGGCTTGAGCGATGTCCGACTGGGCAACTCTTAGTCTTGCCTTCGCTGCATCGAAGTCAGCCCGCGCGGTCAGGACATTCGCTGCGGATTCTTGCTGGCGAGCCTTTGCCGACTCGATACTTGCTAGGGCCTCTTTCCGCGCAGCGTCCGCCGATTGAAACTGGCTGGAAGTCTCGTCGGCCAACTTCGGTGTCACCGAACCCTTGCTAACGAGTTGCTGAATTCGTTTCAGTTCCGAGTCCCAACGAGCGTACTCTGCGTCAGTTCGCCCGATTCCCGCTTCCGCTTGCGCGACCAAGGCTTGTGACGAGTTCGCAGCAGCCTCGGCAGCCACCAAGGCGGCTTCCGCCTGCTTGATCTGGGCTTCCGCTTGCCCGAGAAGTCCGCGTTTCTGTTCAAGTTGATCGTTGAACTCAGGCGCACGGATGCTGATAAGTATTTGCCCTTTGGCAACCTTGTCACCGATATCGAACTGAACGTTGTCCACGTAGCCGGGAAGCTTGGAGAGAATAGGTGTCTCTTCAAACGCGACCACACGCCCCGGTTGTTCGGTGAATAACTGCAATGTTTTCTTGACCGGTGGACCTGCGGTCACTCGATCGATCGAACTCGCCGAAGTATAGGATGGTGCCGCTGAGAGACTCGTGTTAACCGGACTCGTGACTACTCTCGGTTCACACCCAGTGACCACCACAAGCAACGCGACGACGAGCACGGGGAATTCAATTCGCATAGTAAAAACTTTCGGGATCATCGGGGTCCATGGAAGCGGACTTCAAGCTGGCTTTGGATTGCAACATGGCAAAGAACAGCGGCAATACGAACAAGGTGGCAAACGTTGCGGCGAT
>JBGSIA010000151.1:0-1664 GCA_041751935.1 Pirellulaceae bacterium
AACAATTCAAGCAAAGAAGCGGTTCTTGCTTCCGTCTCGTCGCTGAGGATTCACGCTGAACTGTTTCCGAGTGGTCGCAAAGAATTCGTTGAATTCAGCAGCATCAAGAAAGCTGATGAAACCGACGTCGAACACTCCCACAGACACGGTTCGATACTCGGCGAAAACACGGAGTTGATCTTTGCAATTCTCTGCGGTGCATTCTTGCTGGTCGGCTGGATACTGAGCATTTCAACGGAGGTGTCCGATCGGGTCATTTTGCCGCTGTATCTCGCCTCGTATTTCTTTGGCGGGTATTTCACTCTGATCGATTCCGTGAAGAAGCTTCGCGTCAAGCAACTTGAAATTGACTTCTTGATGCTGGTGGCTGCCGTTGGTGCGGCCGCGCTAGGCGAATGGGCCGAGGGTGCATTGCTTCTTTTCCTGTTCAGCATTAGCCATTCGCTCGAACACTACGCAATGGGCAGAGCGAGACGAGCGATCGAAGCGTTATCGAATCTCGCTCCGGACACAGCCATCGTCCGACGCAATGGATCAACGGCCGAAGTGCCAGTCGAAGATCTGATGGTTGGTGACATTGTCATCATCAAGCCCAACGAGCGTATTGCGGCTGACGGATTCGTTATCAAAGGCACGAGCAGTGTCGATCAATCTCCGATTACCGGTGAGAGTTTGCCTGTTGATAAACGAGCGGTCGACGATCCAGAAAACGCGGCTAGCAATGAAAAAACTCTTTCAGTCGAGCACCAGGTGTTTGCGGGTACGGTCAATCAAAGCGGCGCGATGGAGATTCAGGTCACGCGATTGTCCACCGAGTCAACTTTGGCTCGTGTCGTCACGATGGTCAACGAGGCCGAAACGATGCAGTCGACGACTCAACGATTCGCCGAAAAGTTTGAACGCATCTTTGTTCCATCGGTTCTTGCTGGTGTCGCTTTGTTGCTCTTCGCCTGGGTGATCGTCGACGAATCGTTTCCAGCATCGTTTTATCGGGCGATGGCGGTGCTGGTCGCAGCCAGCCCATGTGCGTTGGCCATCTCGACTCCTAGTGCCGTGCTTAGCGGCGTTGCCCGAGCAGCTCGCGGTGGCGTTCTGTTCAAAGGCGGCGCTCCGTTGGAAGCACTCGGACGAATTGGCGCGATCGCGTTTGACAAGACGGGAACGTTAACCGAGGGCAAACCGCGTTTGACCGACATTATCGCCACAGCGGATTCGTCAAAACGCGAGTTGCTTGAAACAGCAATTGCAGTCGAAAGCCTGAGCGACCATCCCTTGGCCGCGGCGATCGTTCGTGACGGCAATGAAATGCTGGTTGCCGATGGAAGTCAAAGTGGCGATATCGCGCCATCCAAGAACCTGCAGAGCATCACAGGTCGAGGCGTTTCTGCAGAGATCAATGGAGAACAGATTCATGTGGGAAAACGCCATCTGTTTGCTGAGATCGCTGGCCCGTCGCTTCCACAGTTCGTCATCGACGAGACGGACAGACTTGAACGCGAAGGTCGCACTACCATGATTGTTCGCCGTGGAGAACAATACCTTGGCGTACTTGGCGTGATGGATACTCCACGCGAATCAGCCAAAGCAGCTGTTCGGGAACTGCGTGAGCTTGGAATCAGCCGCATGATCATGTTATCGGGTGACAACCAAAAGGTTGCCGACGC
>JBGSIA010000152.1:0-16094 GCA_041751935.1 Pirellulaceae bacterium
CGCGAAATGCTGCGAAGTGAATTTTTGAGCGATCTGCAAAACGCCGCCGACCAAGCAAAAATCCGCGACCGACTTGAACGCCTACTATTCTTGGCTGCCTGACGAAAACTTTTATCCTCACAACTCACCTAAAGTGCAGCCACGTAAGCAACGCGTTTTCAATACGCGAAGCTCTTGTAGTGGATCTTGTTAAAGATACTTGAGTGCTGGGATCCTTAACAAGATCCACTACGTCAGTTGATGATCCCTCACTCGTTATCGCCACTCTTTTTGGCGATGAGCGAAGATAGCTCTGACCATTCCCTATCGCTCGTCACTTGCTCGCGTAGAAGGTAGTTTGTTGTGCCATTTCGAGTGGTGAACAACATAAGTCTGCCGTATTCGGCGTAATTCGCAACTTCATCAAGCAAGTAGCGGACACCTCGGTTGTGAATCAGAATCGCAATCTCACGAGGACTGACCCAACCGCGTTGCCACCACGATTGGACTTCATTGCCGCGATAATAGTTCCACCATCGTCGGACGTTGTAGTAGAGCACAAATAGCGAGTAACCGGTTAGCAAATAGCCTAACCCCGGTTGATGGACAGCGTTTGCAAGCACTCCCATGAAAATCAACACTGCTACCGAAACCGACTGGATGATAGCAGCTTTTCGATTCGCTGGAGTTCGCAGCGAATGAGTCATCGTCACGGTACCAACAAACTCGATTGCATCGTCAGGCACAGGGTTTAACTCCATCCAAGACTCGACCCCTACTGGCGTAGCGGAATCGGTCGCATGCGAGGAAGAACTACACCATTGCAACCGTAGTCGCTCGGCTACTTCGGAGCTGTAACCATCGAACATTCGAGACGTTAGTGCTAAATATCGATATGCGTTTTGATCGACGTAAACGCGAACTCCGTAGTTTGAGACAACTACGTTGACAAGATACTGTGGGCCGAACCAGTGCTGGCGTGTGCCATCATGAAAGGAGATCCCAAGCTCAGTTAACTCGCCCCTTGCAATGCCCAGCAAGTCCGGATGTTGTTTGAGCTGTCGGTGGGCGCGTTGGCTCGTTCGAAAGTACCATGCAAAAACACCTGCGCCCAGGAACATCAGGACCGACAGAACCAAGGCAGGTACCATGTCATTATCCCAACCACGCAGCGCCAATCCTAAGGTGATCCCCGTAGCAATCAAAAGGGACACGACCATAAGCAACCCGACCAGCGTTCTCAACAAGATCACTTCCCTGTCGCGGTTTGGAAGCAATTCAGCGTAATCTCTTGGTTCGATGATGGAATCGAACGTAAGTCGCGTACGATCGTCGTGTACTGCAGACGCGCTCTGGTACGGATTGATTGCTTGGTCCACTCAAATTCGTCGTGGTGACTGCCTAAAGTTTTACTTTAGCCAAATAGATGCACGTTTTCTCTTCATGGGACGAGTAGTAGCTGACCCAAAGCAACCCGTCGTGCAGCACCATGCCAGCGTAACTCGTATCGCCACCGGATGGTAGTTCGAGACATTCGGTGAGCGTTCCGGCGTCCGGATCGACCCAGGCTAGCGAAGTTCGCGTCTTGGGAACGTGAAGGCGTGTCGCTGCAATGATGCGACCATCGGGCAATGCGATCATGTTGGGTCCGCCGATGCGAAGCCCGAGTTCTCTCCACGACCATTCGGTGAACGGCGGTTTGGCCAAGCCGAGAAGTCCGTTTTTTGTGCCCGTCTCGCAGCGCAGTAAACAAAGTGCGCTTCCGTCATTCAGGAACAGGATGCGATCCTCCCCCACACCGTTCGGAACATTCACGGTCTTCACGAGAGGTTCAAGCGACGCACCGTCGTCGCTCTTGTAAAGTCGAAGTGTGCGACGACTGCGATCGCGATTGGTGTCGTAGCCCATGGTATACGCGGTACCACGGTGCCATTGGACTCGCCACAGCCAGAAGCCGGGATCTCCAATGCGCCGCCCCTGGTCCCAGGTTTTTCCACGGTCATCAGAGAACCAAACCATAGAGTGGTAGCGAACGTCCTTGTCCGCTTGCATCCCGGCACCGTTGAGCATGAAACGACCGTCTGGCGCGACACTCAATTTCGCATCACGAAGATCATCCATTGGATGGGAAAGCAGCGACCGCGATTCCCAATGCTCACCATCACTTAAGGTGATCATGCGAAGCGAACCGTCCGGCGAAACATGCTTGCTGCCTTCTCGAAAAACGCAGTACCAATGACCTTCGTGAAATAGTAAATCCGTAAACGCATTGTGCGGGGCCGCGTCCCAAATGCGGCGGACTTCAATCAACTGAGGCTTTGCCGGCGTCGCCGCCTCTTCAGCCGAGTTCACTCGTTGGGTAAACGGCATCACCAATCCAAAAACCAAAACGATACCAATCGCAGCAATGATCATGCGGTTCATCATTCGAACGCTTCCTTGCTTTCCCGTTCGCGAATCGTCTCTCCCAGGATCGTTCCCCGGTAGCGAAATTCACGACGCAGTTCTGGTTGCTTGACGTGTTCCCTAGTTTCGATGTTAGAAGATCATTGGCGTTAGAAGTTTGGAGTTGCTTGCGCAATGTTCAGGCGATTCCATGCCCCGTCGTTGCAGTAGCAATACAGCAACCCGTCTTCGATTGCAACCAGGTGCAACCAATTACCTTGGATCAAGTTGGCAACCAAACCGTGGCGGTTGATGACTCGATCGATCATCGCACGCGGCGCGGCTATCACAACTTGCAAACGCAGGGGCAAGTGTCGATAGGCCTCACTGGTGTGTAAAGATTGCCAAGGCAAACCGGTCATCAAGTCGCCGCCGTTGCCCGAAAGGATTCCGAAACGTCCAACCACGTTGTGGACCGTCTTGTTACCGCTTCCGAAATACCGGTTGTCGACTGTGGACGCATAATACTGCAAATTGATCCAATTGGCGACGATCATTGGCCCCGTCATGATCGCTTCCAACACTTTGCCCTCGACGTCCTGGGTATAGTCATAACTATGCAGGAACGAGCGAGCATCAAGATTCGCGTTCTTTGTCACAGTTCGTGGTGCAACGATGAAGGCTGCGTTTCCGGCCAAGCCCCACTCCGGTCGCACTTCGGACCAATCGCTCGCTCGTCCCAGCAGTTCGCTCAGCGATTGACTGGCGACAGTCGGCAACCGTTCGATCCGTGTTTTCTTGCTAGCCATCACACAACTGCTGACTAGTTCTTGCAAGTTGGAAAGCTGGGTCGATGGCACTTCATTGAAATCAAAGAACTCAATCTCATCCGTCGTGGTATTGTGCAACGCCGAGAGAAAATGAGTGTCCGCAGGGATTTCGATTCCTCGACCCGCGAGAGCTTGGCGAACGTAGGGTTGATTCAAAAGCAACGCCGCAAAACGTGCGTTGGGTTCCCCCGAGTGTCCACCACACGCGCCACAGTCGAGGCCGGCGGCAAGTGGATTATTTTCCGTTTGGCCTGCATGCCCGCAGAACACAACGAGCTTCGCGAAATCTTTGACAATACCGATACTCCGAAGCATATCGTGGGCCATGTCAACTTGGCGTGACGTCGTCATTCCCTGTTGATTCAATCCGCGAAGCGTGGGTCCGATCTGTTCTCGATCACGCGCCGATAAACCATCGAAGTCCGCGACGACGCTCGCGGCCTTGTATCCGATTACTCGTTTGAGCAATTCCCATCCATACAGCAGGCCAGTGGTTTCCACAAATGAAAAACAACTCACCGCCGACCCTTGAAACGACTTCCAGAGTGACATCCACGTTCGTTGCTGTTGGCACTTGCGAGCTACTGACGTTTCCACCGTCCCATCGACCGAATGAGTGTGATTGGACATTCCTTCGAACAACTTGAACTGTGGCTTCAACAACACCGGCAACTGGGACGTGCCCGTCGCTTGGCCTAATTCCACGAACTCGAACGCCATCCCGAAGAATCCCGCAAAACCAAAAGTTTCAATATCTCTGCACTGCGATTCGAGCTGGCGACGAATTCGATCGTAGGCAACCGGCCCACCGCCAATGCGATAAGGCACGAGCCGGCGATCAGCGTCTGGACGCCGGCGAGCCAAGTCACGATTTGACGAAATTTGCGGACCCGCCAGTTCACCCAGGCATTGGGGAGACAGACCACGCCGATCAAAAGCGAGGCTGGCAGAATTAAAAGGACGGCATTTGCGGCAACCATTACATGAACTCCAATTAGCGTCGTTAGTTATGCGACTTGTAAAGCACGATACACCCTTCGTCAATTGTAGTTCGTGGTATTTTGATTGAAACTTGAGTGAGAAAGGCGAGGCCCGGAGAAATCCAACGGATCCGGGGGGGGGGATTGTTTTTTCGCGAATTTACATTCGTTACGTAGGGGCGATCTAATGATTGGCTCGTCGACACCGCTGGACGTTTCTGTCAAACCATGCGCACGTCCTGATCGTGCTGTTCGCCAACCCAATCCAGGTGCTGCGCGAGGTCGCGTTGAGAGTAGGGATCACCGAACGAGGCGTGCAGGAATTAGAAGACGAAGGATACGTCCACCATAAAAAATCGGACGGAAGAATCACTACCAAATGCACACTGACAAACCGTTGCGGCATTCGCTCGAAGCACACCGCGACATTGTCGATTTGCTCTGGCTCGTTTCCAGCAGGCCATGACCATTGGTGTACCCGTATCAAGTTTAACTCCCGTGCGTTACAGTTCAGGTTCACATTGGAAACCTCAAACGGGCCGAAGCAGTCATGGCAAAAGTCGAACAAGAAGCCCTGCAGAAGGGCGAGTCAACGGCGGAATTAGACCGCGCCCAAAGGATCAAGTACCAGATCCTTGAGAAGACTGGCCAACCACCGCGTCTGCATCACGTGGAAGTTTGTCAGCACCACAACGGCAACTATCGAGTCAATGTTTGGGAGAAACGGACCTCCACGGGCGACAACGCTTTCTCAACGGACGTCCACATCAGTGCGTCTTACTACTTGAAGGTTTCCGATTCGGGTGAAATCGTTCACAGCAATCCACCGCTGACCCAGCGCAGTTTCCCGGTTTGATCTTACATTCGCCAACGAATTATGATGACTTCGAACCCGCTTTCCACGCTATGAGCAAATCGAGGAACGTTGGGACCAGCGCTACAGTTTACGCCCTCGCTAGCGTCATTTTGATGCTGTTCCTCGCTACGGTCGTTGGAGTGTTTGGACAAGCATGCCAGTGGCTTGCGATTTCTTTGACATTCTTTGTCGTTCCGCTTTGTATAAGACTATTTGTACGATCGTGTGTCTTTCTGCTCAACCGAATCTGTCGACACTGCCGCGAAGATTTGTCGACGACATGCGAAAACGATACGGCAACGTGCGACTCCAATACCACCTCAAAGCGATTGAACTCCACGTTCGACACCATGCGTCGGGAGGAGATGTCCTGCGCAGATCGACGTGCGCGACGTCGGTGCTCGTCTGATGATTTGGTCCGTGCAAAATCGTTGCGAATTCAAGCTGAGATGGGGTTGCTCCGACACGAGACCATGCCAAAGCCTGGGACCGAAGATTGTAAAAAGAGGCTTTCGAGAACACGATTAACGCATGGACGCTGAGAGCCACTGCAAAAGGCGACGAACCCTTCCGATTAACAACCCGCGATCGGCTATAAAAGCACCTTCTAAAGTTCTTGCTTGACCCTCAGGAGCACCATCATGTTTGGCACCAGCAATAGTCAGTACAGTCGCCGTCAAGCTTTAAAAACTGTTTCGCTGACCACCGCCGCCGCGATGTTCACTCGATGCGGCTTGGCTCAAGAAAATGACAAACTGCCGCCAATTCGTCAGCTCACCCAAGGGCCGCTCTATCACTGGTTCGGTTACTACGACAAGCTCGAATTCGATCCCACCAATCGTTACGTGCTGTCCAACCAAGTCGCTTTTGAACACCGCACGCCAACGGCTGACGATTCCATTCGTGTGGGCATGGTCGACACTCAAGACAACGACAAATGGATTCGTTTGGGTGACAGCCGCGCGTGGGGCTGGCAACAAGGCTGCATGCTCCAGTGGCGACCGGGCAGCAAAACCGAAGTCGTCTGGAATGATCGTCAGGACGATATGCACGTGTGCCGCGTGCTGGATACCGCCACCGGAGAATTGCGCACGTTGCCTCGACCCATTTACTCGCTCAGCCCCGATGGCAAATTTGCGATCACTGCGGACTTTTCGCGGATTCAGCGTATGCGTCCTGGATATGGATACGTTGGCTTGCAAGACCCGTGTCACGGCGAACGAGCGCCCGAAGATTCTGGCGTTTGGAAGATGGATATGGACACAGGAAAGTCGGAGCTGATTTTCTCGCTCGCTGATGCTGCCGCGATCGATCATTACGGCAACTCTCTCGCAGACAAATGGAACTATTTCAATCACTTGCTCGTCAGCCCCGATGGCTCGCGATTCATTGTCCTGCATCGTTGGCGCGATAGTTCTTCAAGCGGCCCCGATGCTGAGCCGATTGGTCCATTCATCACGCGAATGTTCACCGTCGGCATGGATGGTAAGGATCGGTATATCCTCGATCCCTCAGGCAGCACGTCGCACTTCATCTGGCGCGACCCCGAGCATGTTTGTGCTTGGACTCGCCCCAAGGGAATGAAGGACGCATTCTATTTGTTCAAAGACCAATCCGAAGAAGTCGAGGATGTGGGTGCTGGCGTGATGACAGTCAATGGACACAACACGTACGTACCCAACACGGACAACGAGTGGATTCTTAACGACACGTATCCCGACAAACAATCGCGGAATCAAAATCCGTACCTGTATCACGTTCCCTCAGGTCGCCGCATATGGCTGGGGCATTTCCATTCGCCGCCTCAATACGCCGGCGAGTGGCGCTGCGACACGCACCCGCGAAATTCGTGCGATGGCAAATTCGTCGTGATCGACTCGCCTCACGCTGGTGGTCGCCAACTGCACCTGATCGATATCAGCGAGATTGTTTCGTAAGTCAGGAAATTTTAGCGACGGGCAGGTTCGGCGGCTGCTTCTTCCGCCGCACTCACTCGCAGGTACTTCGGCACCAGTGCGATCGGATCGACCGTCTGGCCCAACAACCACGCTCGCAGCGCTAGTCGACCCACACCGACTGCATCCGGGACCGTCGCCATCCTCTGAGATTGATCCAGACACTGGTTCGCCGGCACGCGTCCAGCCAGCGGTTTGGGATCACCGACAAACCAATCGACCGCTTCGGCATCGTCGGTAAAAAAAGCGTCGAGCGAATCGCCCGACTCCACGCGAACGCCGCTTGGGTGTGCAGACCAGTCTGCAAGTGCTGCGACTCGATTGGCGAGATCGTCGCCCGAGAATGCCGCTATTTCCGGCAACAACGTCGTTCGCCAAAATTTTCCAACGAAAGCCTGCCCCCGATAAGCATCCAGGGCGACGCCAAGTGAGCGAATCCGCTCATCCGCCGTCATCGCTGCGGCAGCGACTGCGGCGACAGAATCCACGCTAACTAGGGGCAGTTTTTTTGCGTAGGCAAGCGTTTTGGCCGTCGTCACCCCGATCCTCAAGCCGGTAAATGAACCAGGACCAACGGCGACAGAGATTAGCGAAACCTCCCAACCACGCGCCTTACAATCTTCTAAGGCCCGATTGACGCCCGGTGCTAACGTTACCGCTGTTCGAGTACGATCATCCAAGTGATAACATTTCAAAACCTGGTCACCGCCAAGAATCGCCAAGCTGGCGGAACGTCCTGTGGTTTCCAGTGCCAACTGAATGATTACATCTTTGTCCAAGCGACAAATCCCCCGTACGAATTAAACTTAACAGAGCAAGACTTTCCGAGCGGGATTCGCCGGAATTCCATCATATCCTGGATTTCTAGCCAAATCCGCGACAACACGACACAGCACACATTTTCATACTGCACACTTTTTTGAGACGCTTAGAGCCTGTACGTAAATGGGACTGACCGTTTCCGACCCATTTTTCGGATACTTCCCGAGGTAATGGCCCCAAGGTAGGGGCGTGGGATTGTGGTGGTTTTTTGCTTACCTTTACAATCCGCCTGAATGAAATGATTCACTGGCGGCGAACAACCCGAGGAACACTGCATTGAAGCGAGCGTTGATCAGCGATATTCACGGCAATGTCGAAGCACTGCAAGCAGTGCTGAATGATATACGCTCTGTCGGTGTGGATGATATCTATTGCTTAGGCGACATAATCGGGTACGGTCCCAACCCCTGCGAGTGCCTTGACCTCGTTCGCAAAAATTGTAAAGCAACGATTCTTGGTAACCATGACCAAGCCGCGTTGTTTGACCCTGAGGGTTTCAACCCGATGGCGCTCAAGGCGATCTACTGGACACGTGACCAACTCGACGCGGGACTTGGTAATCCGGCAGAGACCAACGCACGCTGGGATTTTCTCGGTGAGTTGCCACGGTCCAAGGACGAGGGCACCTTTTTGTTCGTGCACGGGTCTCCACGCGATCCGACCAACGAGTACGTTTTTCCTGAGCACGTGTTCGACCAGCGGAAAATGGAGATCTTGTTCAGCCGAATCGAAAAATTTTGCTTCATGGGTCATACCCATTTGCCTGGCATATTCACAACTGAATGCGAATTCTTGTCGCCCCAGGAGTGCGAAAACACTTACCAGCTCGGCAATCGAAAATTGTTGATCAACGTTGGCAGCGTCGGGCAACCGCGAGACGAAGACAACCGTGCATGTTATCTTGTACTGAATACAGATACGATGACAATCAACTATCGTCGTGTGGAGTATGATTTTAACACTACGGCTAACAAAATTTATAAAGTCGCTGAGCTGGCTGACGCGCTCGGCGATCGTATCAAACACGGTCGTTAGCGTATCAATTCCAGCCTTGCGGCTTGTCACTATTTCATTCAAGTTACATTCGCCACGCTAACATGCCCCGCACCGCGATCCTCAGCGATATCCACGGAAACTTGTCGGCGCTCGAAGCCGTGCTCGAAGACGTTGCGGGCCAAAACGTTGACCGGATCGTGTGCTTGGGCGATGTCGTTGGTTACGGACCTGAGCCTTGTGCATGCTTGGACAAGGTGATGGAGTTCGAGTTCTGTGTGTTGGGCAATCACGACAGTAGCGCGTTGTTCGATCCCGAAGGTTTCAACTTTGCTGCCGAGCAAGCCATCTTCTGGACCCGCGCTCAACTCGAAGGTGGAGCTGACGGTCCCGAAGCAAGTCGACGGAGGATGGAGTTTCTGTGTCAGCTTCCACGCGTTGTTCGCGAGGGCAGTCTGCTGTTCGTTCATGGCTCGCCGCGAGGCCCCACCAACGAATACGTGTTTCCTGAAGATACACAGAACGTAAAGAAACTTGAAAAGCTGTTCTCGATGATTCCGCATCTTTGTTTCCAGGGACACACGCATGTTCCTGGAGTGTTCACGACCGATTGCCAGTTCATTCGGCCTCATGACACCGGCGAAGGATATCGTACCAGCGATCCAAACGTGCGGCTGATGATCAACGTCGGCAGCGTTGGACAACCGCGCGATAACGACCCGCGAAGCTGTTACGTCGTGCTTGACGAAGAAAAAGTGGTCTATCGACGTGTCAAGTATGACGTCGAGCGAACTGTTTCGGCGATCGAAGCCGAACCGGAATTGGATAACTTCCTTGGCTACCGTCTTCGCGAAGGTCGCTGAACATTCGGCTGGGAAATATATTTCGTGATGATGAAAATCGTTAAGTTCGGCGTACTACTCCTGCTGCTTTGTTCGCCCGCTTACGATATTCATGCCCATCCGCCCTTTGAATCCACTGCTTTGCTCGGGTCGCCTGATCCGCCGCTGGCCATGCGAACTCAGCGAGTTTTTCCGCGATTGGATTTCAATCAACCGATCGCCTTCGCTGATTTGCCCGGCACCGGATTGCGAGCGGTACTAGAAACCAAAGGGGTTCTGAAAGCGTTTCCGGCAGTCGATGATCCTGATCCTCAAAGTGTGACGGTTTTGGTCGAGATGGAATCGTTCGGTGATGCGATCGCGAATTGCCGCGACTTCACGGTCGATCCCGATTTTACCACCAATGGCTACCTCTACGTTGCATCCAACCAAAGTCCCTGGTTCGTCGAGAACGGCTCGCGTGTCTCGCGGTTCACCGTTGCCAAAACAAAGCCGCCGTCAATTGACCCCACATCGCGACTGGACATCATCACCTATCCGTCCGGCGATCATGTGGGGACATGTTTGCGTTTCGGCCCCGATGGATACTTGTACGTTGCCGCCGGCGATGGCTCCGGCCCGTTTCCGCCCGATAGTGAGCGGGCTGGCCAGAACATCGCAGATTTGCGAGCAACCATCATGCGGATCGATGTTCGCAGCGCCACAGAAGAGTCGCCCTACAAAATCCCATTCGACAATCCGTTCGTGAACACGCCAGGAGCGCGCGGCGAGATCTTTTCGTTCGGCTTTCGCAATGCTTTTCGCATGGCGTTTGATCCGGCAAACGGTTCGCTGTGGGTCGCCGACGTCGGCTGGGAACGCGTGGAAATGATTCACCGTACTCACAGTGGTGCAAACCATGGATGGAGTTTGTACGAAGGTCCATTCTTGGTTAACTCGGACCAAAACGCCGGGCCAGATGCTGTACTTGGGCCTGGACCCGTCATTCCACCGGCGATCGTCCTTCCGCGCGGTGAGGCTCAATCGATTACTGGTGGCGACTTTATTCCCCAGTCCGCACTGTTGTATCCCGGCAACTACTTGTTTGCCGACTACATGAATGGTGCTGTCTGGGCCGTTGATCTTGCCGACCAATCGCGACCAACCTACCAGCGAATCGCCGACACGAAATTGCGAGTGGTTAGTTTTGGAACGACGATTTTCGACGGTGATACGGTCGCTTCCTCGCTGGTGATCGATCATGCTGGAGGTGGCATCTATCGCTTGGTAATGAACGATGAGAACTCGCAATCCGATGCAACTCAAACGAATAACTTTCCTCGCAAATTGAGCGACACAGGATTGTTTACGTCCACGAAATCGCTCCAGCCAAGTCCCGGCGCGATCCGTTACCAGCCGGCCGCGGCGATGTGGCGCGATGGGGCTGTCGGTGACCGTATCGTAGCCATCCCCGGCACTGATCCCATTCTGGCAAACAATAATCGTCGCAATTACGACTATCCCAACGGCACTGTTTTCGCGAATACGATCTCTCGTGAAGTGTTCGGCAATAACGGCGAACACCTGACGCGACGAATGGAGACACAGGTTCTTGCCTTCGACGGATTGAATTGGAATCCGTACTCGTATCGCTGGAACGACGAACAAACTGACGCTGAACTGGTACCAGCAAGTGGCCAGGAAATTCCCATCACCGTCAGTGACCCGCGGTTCGGCGCGCACTCGACGACCTATTCAATCCATCCACGTGACCAGTGCAAAGTGTGCCATCATGTGTTCTTGCAAGGTGGGATCTCATTCGCGTCTGGCAATGTGGCAACTCCAAATTGGCAAGAACTTGTCGACCAAGGCTGGGTGCGCGGTCCCAAGAATGTCAATTTCGTCAGTGTTGATCCCAACGACGATGACGCCTCGATCGATGTCCGAGCACGCTCGTACTTGGATATCAATTGTGCTCATTGCCATATGCCCGCCGGTGGAGGCACCTCGGGTTTGCATTTGGCTGGTAACTTGGAACCCGATCGGCTAACCGCGATCGATGTGAATCCAACTCAAGGTGACTTTGCGATCCCGCACGCCAAGATCATTTCGCCGGGACACCCGGAACAGAGCGTGCTGATGTACCGATTGGCAACGACCGGTGCCGGCCACATGCCACGATTGGGCAGCACAACGCTCGACTTACCTGGTGCATCGTTAATCTGGGAGTGGATCGCGACAATGAAGCCCAACGAATCGCCGACGGATTCTGCTACCGCTGCGGCACTGCTCCAGTGGCGTCGATACAGTTCCACGCCAACGGAAACCAACACCCTCAACGATTCCGGCATCGAGAACTTCAGCTCGCCTATCACCGCAGGGTTATTCGAGTCATGGGTAGACCCAGCCAAGCGAGTAACGCGAGTGGGAACGAATCCGAATATCGAGGAACTGCTATCACTCAGCGGCGATGCGGTCCGTGGGCGAGCTTGGTTCGCTGATTCCGCCGCTTCTCAGTGCCGTTCCTGTCATCGCTATCAGGGCGTTGGTCAAGCACTCGGCCCAGACTTGGATGAGTTGCTCTCCAGCGCTGGAGCTGATGGCACGCCACGAACTCGACAGTCCATCGCGAGGCAAATGTTGTTTCCCTCCGAGCAGATTGCGGCCGAATACCGCAGTGTCACTGTGCTGAAGTCCGACGGGAACGTTGTCACCGGCATCGTCGCCGCACGCACCGAACATTCGTTGTCGCTTAAGCAAGCTGACGGAGTATTGATAACGATCTCCTTGGACGACATCGACGACCAGCGTGTGAATGACAAGTCGATGATGCCCGACGGACAACTCGCTTCGCTGACGCTGCAAGAGTTCGCGGACCTGTTAGCAATGCTCACCGAAAAAGTGCTCACCGATCAACCGCTCGCTAATACGCCTGACGCAAATAATGCTGCTGCTGAAGCCGTAGTGCCAGCTCCGGTATTTACATCCGAACCGCTGTTGCTGCAAGAGCACGGTGCTGGCGAAGGCCCAGCTTGGCACGCGGAACTGGGATTGCTGTCCAGCGGCGAAGGCAACATCAATCGACGTAGTAGGTCCGGTGAATCGTCCATCTTTCGTGAAAACGCTGGTTCCAACGGGCTGATGTTCGATCGCAGCGGTCGACTGGTGATCTGTGAATCCGTTCGCCGACGTGTGACTCGATTGGAGCATGATGGAACGTTGACCGTGCTCGCTGAAAAATTCAATGGTCAGCGATTCAACCAGCCGAATGACCTTACTATCGATTCAAAGGATCGGATCTATTTCACCGACCCGCGATATGGCGACCGCGCGGGGATGGAGCTACTCGATGAAAATGGAAAGACGGTGGAGGGAGTTTACCGCATTGATGTGGACGGCACTGTCACACGGATCATCACTCACGAAGTCGATCGTCCAAACGGATTAGTCGTCTCCGAGGATGACCGATTCCTTTTTGTTGCCGACAACAACAACTCACTCGGTGGAGCTAGATTTCTTTGGCGATTCAATCTGCTCGCCGATGGTACCGTTGACGTCGCCAGCCAGCGATTGCTGCATGATTGGAAGACCACGCGTGGACCCGATGGCGTGAAGCTTGATTCGGCTGGACGTTTGTATGTCGCAGCGGGACTGAACCAGCCGCATTTGCCACAAGAAACGGCTGATCCACCTACCGCCGGAATCTACGTCCTCTCGGTGGACGGTGAACTCATCGAATACGTACGCATCCCGCGAGACGAAACCACGAACTGCGCATTTGGCGGCGACGATCTGCAAACGCTGTTCATAACCTCTGGCGGCAGCCTCTGGAGTCTCCGTACAACCGTCCCCGGTAAACAACGGCACTGACCCTCTTTCAGCCGATTCACTTCATTACGTCAGCACAAGTTTTTCGATTGAATGTCGCAGGCTTCGTAAGTCGACCAACAATCACGACTGTGATTCGGTTTTCAGATCCGACTGGATTTCAAAACTGCGTGCTCCCAACTGAATGAGTTTCGCTCCTTCGTCCCCGAGCATCTGGCACGCTTGGAAATAATTCAGCGATCCGAGTCGCTCATGAAAAATATTTCCGTATCGTTTCTTCTGCACCGACACTCGTCTCGGACTTATGTCCAATCGTCATTGTTACTCTCCCGCTTAAATCCTAGGGTTCCTTGCGGTTACCCATGTGTACGACGGTCATGATACTTCTTTCGTATCAGTCAATCTGATTTGGGCTGTGGTGTTCAGGACATTCGTGGACCGAAACATCCCCGATCTTCGAACACTGGTACAAGACGATTTGGCAGCCGCGGGATTCAAACACTGTTCCGCTTCTTAGAAGTTGATCGCTGCGACTTTTGCTCAGCGTCATCGCGTACACGAAGAAGTGTGTTTGACCAATAAGCTTCGTACTTGTTGATCCACCTTTCGATAATGTCGCGAATGGGGGCTGCGTTCAGAGAGTTAACGCGAACACGTCCCTCACTTCGTGTAGTCACAAGTTTTGCAGATCGAAGTACGTTTAGATGCTTCATTACAGCAAACCGCGAAAGCTCTGGAAATTGTTCAACGATCGCAGTCGTTTGTCTCGGTCCGTCTCGCAACAGGTCGAGAATCGCGCGCCGCGTAGGATCTGACAAGGCTTTCCATGTTTCGTCCGAATCGTGCTTATTCATTCGAATGCTCGGCCAGCAACTTCGTCTGCTCAAGAAAATACTGCCATCCCGGCTTGACCCGCGTCCGGTGATCTTCTTCCATCGGCCCCACAACACGATGACGCAGATACAGCTCAACTCCTGCAGAGATTTGCGTCAATCGAAACTGCATGTGGCTCGCAACCGGATAGGACATGAACATTGGACCGTGGAGTTCAAGCAGTGCTGGTGGCTTAATTACTTGCACAAATGCCCAGAAATGTCCTTGCCCCGCACCGAGATCCCGGAACCACCGACCGCCTGGCCACTGCTCAAGGACCATTGGCATCGGCTTGTTATCCGGAGTCGAGTTAGCGTCCGTCAAGCGACTAATCAAGGCGCGGTAAGCATCTCCCAAGGTGGACTTTATTTCGACCGATTGGGATAGATCTAAGGAAAGCTCGCTTGCGTTACCCATTTGTTCACACCGTCGCTGAAACTTGAAGGAAGGGATTGACAGGCCCATGCAGCCTCAATACGTTACCGGCTGGTCACGTAATGTCAAGCACGTTTGTTGAGTTGCGATCCAGGACGATGAAAGCACTGGCTATGAGGTGGAGAACATGATAGTTAACACTAAATTGGTTGAGGGACGAAGACCAGTTCGGTATCAATCATACGACGATCTTCTTCAAGACGCTGAGCGAATTGCATCGTCGGACTCAATGCAGACTCTCGGAAACTGGTCTCCAGGCCAAATCTTCAAACACCTAGCCGACGCAATCGAAAGTTCCATTGACGGAAGTGGTTTTGTGCTACCTTGGCCGATCCGAATTGTCTTTACGATGCTGATGAAACGCAAATATTTATACGATTCTTTGCCGGCTGGATTCAAGGCGCCCAAAAGGTTTCAACCGGGGCCGATCGATACGCTTGACGCTTTGGATGCTTTGCGAAAGGCCGTTGACCGAATGAAATCAGAGACTGATCGAGTGATGCACCCTGCGTTTGGTCATATCACGCGTGAGGAATGGGACCAATTCAATTTGCGGCACTGTGAAATGCACATGAGTTTTATCAAAGAATAGTCGCAAATGCCGCCATCTTATTCACCCACAAGAGTTCTTCTCGGAACTCTTGGTTATCTTGTGGTAACCTTCCCCTTGGCTTTTGTTTGGCATCTGGTGCTATTTAAGGACACATACGATCGCCTCGGCAGCTACTCACGGAAGGAGCCTATCATCGCTTTCGGATTCGGTTCCATTCTGCTTCAAGGAATCATTCTTTCGCTTGTCTATCCGCAGCTTTGTCGGGGCAAGTCAATTGTTTCAGGCGCATTGAAGTTCGCCCTCCTCGTAGGAGGTTACCACTGGACAATCCATGTTTTGGCTGAAGCCGCCAAGCAGTCGATCGAACCATTGTCGGCATGGTTCTCGCTAGAGACAACTTACTTAGCAGTTCAGTTCGTCCTTGGTGGATTTCTGTTCGCTTGGATTTATCGCCGCCGGGAGAAGTCGCTATGACGGAAGTAGACGAAGCACTCGTAGACCGCATTCGCCTCCCCGTACACAACCCTCTTCGTTACAAACGCAAAAACTTCTCTCGTCGTTAAGTTCAGAGATGGCAACGCTTTGCGGGTTCAGAGTCCGTTTCGGTCTGCCGCCGATCGTGTGTAACGGGTTCGAACTTTGGCACGGCCAAAACTTCTCTCGTTCGTAGGTCACGTTCGATCTTGATGGAGTCCGTGTGTGACTCGGATCGAACTTTCTGGCCGCTGCCTAACAGCTCGCGACATCCGGCGGGCCACTCTGCGACGGCGATAAGACGTGGCGA
>JBGSIA010000153.1:0-2536 GCA_041751935.1 Pirellulaceae bacterium
ATCATGGTTGGCGACAAGGAAATTGAATATCGCAACTACCCAACCGATGTTCGAGGCACGGTTTATATCTACGCAAGCGCCACGCGTTACCCCGCCGAAGACGAGCAGGAGATGCAGTCCGAGTATGGCCTGGATCTAGACAGCCTTCCCCGTGGTGTCATCGTCGGAACCGTCGAGGTCTACGATTGCCAACAAGGCGCAGAAGGCGGCTACGAATGGCTCCTTCGCTCGCCAAGCCGACTAACCAAACCACTTAAACCAAAACGCAAACCCGAACCATCTTGGTTCTTTCCGTTTTGAGTCACCTTCTCAATTTTGGATGTACCGAGAGGGCATTCCTGGAGCTACTAATGGCTGACGAAATCATAACCAAAGCAGATGATGCTTACATGAAATCGACTTTCTATGAACAACTTGTCGAACACGTGTTCATTTCTGAAGTTCTTCAGGAGGCATGGTATTACTTCGGGAAAACAGTAGAAGTCCTCCGCTCCGAAGTCGATGCGTCAGGATACGACGTCGTGTTAGAGTGCAATGGGGTCTTGCGGCATGTACAACTGAAAACGTCACGGCTTGAATCCAAAACTGCTAGACAAAAAGTAAACATGGCATTAGCGTCGAAGCCGAGTGGATGTGTGGTTTGGATACTACGACAAGAAGATTTGGAACACTGTCGTGCGAGCTTGTCCTTTTTGTTTTTCGGTGGTACGAGCGGGATGCCACTGCCATCGCTCGCAGGATTCAAGGTTGCCACTCATACAAAAGGGAATGCCGAAGGCGTGAAGAAGGAACGAGCTGCAATTCGAGTGATCCCCAAAGCGAAATTCGCTCCGATTGCGACCACTCGCGAATTGGTCGCAGTTCTCTTTGGGCTTCAAGGACGGGCGAATCCCATCGAGATAGAACAAATATCCACACGCGAAAGCGAATCCGAAGCGTGAAATTTCCATACTTTGGGTGTGGTCTTCTACGAGAACGTCATCTTATCCTTGTCATCAACGTTAAAAGAATTGGTATCTGCTAATGGCTCTTTTCAAACTTAAGGGGATCAGTTCCGATCCGCACGTCGCGGAACTGGAACTTGCGAAGCCAGCGAAACTAGCGCTTGAAAAGCATCTTGAGAATTGGCTCGAAAAGAATCCCTGGGCACTTGCGGAGGAACCACTGCTCGTCATCGGCCGCCAAACCTCCGCAAATATCGATGCTGGAACGGTTTTTCCCGATTTGCTTGCGCTAGACAGCGAGGGCAACTTAGTGATTATCGAGCTCAAAAAAGCACAAGCACCTCGCGAGGTGGTGGCCCAGATCCTCGAGTATGCAGCCTGGGCTAACGAGCTGTCCGAAGATGATATCGTCGCAATCGCAGCCAACTACATGGGATTTGCGTCAGACCAGGCCGAGTTGTTGCTTAACAATAGATTTTTGGAGACGTTCGAAGTCGAAGCCCGTCCCAAACTAAAGTCGCGAATGCGTCTGTTCATTGCAGCGGAAGTCATTCCACCGAGCGTATCGAGAGTCAGTAGATTTCTCAGAATTCAACACAGCATAGACATCAGCTGTATTGCGTTTTCTGTCTTCGAGACTGGTAGCAATGAGATACTGGTTACAACCGATACATTGGTTGGCCATGAGGAGACTAACAGCCTGAAAACGTCCTCGTCGAAATGGTCTCGTGACAAACCGGTCAGGCAAGTCGTGTGGGAGGCAGTGCAAGAGTTTGTGGTCAGTGACCCTTGTCGGATGTTCGCACCAAAGGACATCGCAGAAGTCATTCTAAAGCGATATCCGAACTTCAACCGCTCAACTATTAACTGCCAGATAACTTCGGACTGTGTTAACCATCCATCAAGAGGCCATTACCCAGGTGGTGAAGATCGATACTGGAGGATCGCAAAAGGGTCGTTTCGACTTGTTCAGCCAACAGATATTTTCGATTCAAGTGGCGAGCCATCACCGTCATAAACGCACTGGAAAAAGAACGCATCATGCTCGTCAGCAAACCATATAAAATCCCCAATATCGCCGTTCCCCTCGAGCGATGCTATTGGGTCGTTGAAAACCTATTACTAGCCGGCGCATATCCTGGCCATCCAAATAGCCATGCTCACACAAAGCGAATTTCTGGGCTGTGGGAAGCTGGGATGCGAACGTTCATCAACTTGATGGAAGAGGACGAGACAAACCACACGGGACAAGCGTTTGTGCGTTACGACGATCTGTTACGCGGATTGGCTTTGAAAAACAGTGATCGGATCGCTCACTTGCGTTTCCCTGTCCCGGACACAAAGATCACCACGCACGATCGGATGCGATCGATTCTGGATGCCATCGATCTGTCTTTAGATAAGAAGATTCCCGTTTATGTACATTGCTTCGGCGGTATGGGAAGGACAGGGACCGTCATTTGTTGCTGGCTTTTACGACACGGATTGGCATCCAAGGATAACGTGTTGAGTTTGCTGACGACGTTGCGGCAAGCGGACTTGCAGCGGGCCACATGGCCAGCGCCGGAGAACAAGACACAATGTCAGTTCGT
>JBGSIA010000154.1:0-4305 GCA_041751935.1 Pirellulaceae bacterium
CAAACGTCACCCTGCGACCAAGGTGATCACCTTCAAGGCTGGCGATGCAGAACGAGCCAGACAGGCACTTGAGATACTGGGCGACGACGCACCGAAGAGGAATATTGAACTTCGCTTGGCTGAGCGACGAGCACATAAGAAACAACGACGTGAACTCGTTCGCAACTGGAAAATGCAATCGCTTGGTGACGACGACCTTCAGTTGTACCACTGCGATTTCAGAAACTTAATGGAGACTGCAAATCTCGATGCAGGTTCCGTCGATCTCGTCCTAGCCGATCTTCCCTACGGGCGTGAATTCAATAGTCACATCCCTGAGCTACTTGAATTCTCATTTCAAGTGTTGAAGCCGGGTGGCGTTTTTTGTGCCTATGTTGGCATGTACCAACTGCCGCTACTCATAGGCGATTCGAAAAACAAACTCGAATATCAATGCACGGGCTTCTCATCATGGAATGGTGCGGGCAGCTACTTTGAAAAAAATGGTTGCAGCCTTCAAGCAACGCCGGTGCTGATTTTTTCGAAAGGTGCTTGGACGAGGAGGAACCAGTGGTACAACCACATTCATCGAGCCAACTCTGATCGTGAAAAGGAGTGGCATCCCTGGCAAAAAGCGGTCAAGGATGTGAGTCATTGGCTGATGGCTTTTACTGATGTCGGCGATTTGGTCGTTGATCCTTTGGCGGGTGCGTTCACGTCCGCTGTTGCCTGCTCACAATTGAACCGCCGCTTTATTGGCTGCGATGTGGTTGAAGACAACGTTTTGTGCGGCAATAAGCGGCTGGCAGAATTGTTGGCTTCGAAGGCTGAGTTGCAAAAGATGTAACTAGCCCTCGTTCATTCGAGGCTTCTCTAAATGGCGGCCCTTACGAGTTGAGATCACTCAATCTCGTGTCGGCGTCTTACCCTCATCTTCGTGAGGTTGTCACTTTGACAACCTCGACGCCACCACTGTCTCACTGATTGCCGAGATCAGCAGAATCATTTTCTGAGGCGGCGACTTTTGGACCACTGATTCCGACGAACGTGAAGCCCTTTCGAATGGATTGGCTTCTTTACTTCGCCTGAAACGATGGAGGTCAAATGCGTGTTCTCATTACTGGTGGTCGAGATTTTGCTGATATCGCAATGCTTGAAAAGACACTGAATCTTCTGCACGCAAGCAACACAATCAAGTTGCTGATTCACGGTGCTGCTAAAGGTGCAGACACATTAGCTTCGCAGTGGGCGATAAAAAATGGCGTAGAAGAACTCGCCTGTCCTGCCGATTGGAAACGATTTGGAAGAGGGGCAGGCCCACTTCGCAACCGTCAAATGCTTGATCACTCTCCTGACCTTCTGGTTGCATTTCCCGGTGGTTCTGGAACCGCTGACATGATCAAGGCAGCACTTAGAAAAGGAGTAGCAATCCGTAACGCATAATCGCCGCATCACAAACACCGAGAGCCGCCTGATTCAGTTCAGGCGGCTTTTTTTGTGCCCACTTTGGACCCAACAGAGTGCTCAACAACAAACCAACTAACAAAAAGGAAAACGATGATCTTGATTCGAAAAGTTAGCGAACAATACGGCTGGTTAGGCAACATGTCGCCCTACCCGATTGATTACCGAGGAACGACATACAGAACAACGGAAGCACTGTTCCAAGCACTTCGATTTGATGATGTTCAGATCATTGAATCGATCCGAGGCCAGAAGTCGCCAATGGCGGCGAAAATGATCGCCAAAAAGAATCGGGACCACATGGTGGTCAAACCGATGAGCGATGACGACCTCGACAACATGAAGATGGTGCTTCGACTGAAGATCGAACAGCATCCAAAACTAAAAGCTGATCTGACCGGCACTGGTAATGAAGAAATTGTCGAGGATTGCACTAAGCGACCTCGTGGTTCGGGACTGTTTTGGGGAGCAGCACTGAAAGAAGACAAATGGGTCGGTGAAAACTGGCTCGGTTGGCTCTGGATGGAGCTTCGAGATTCGCTGGCGGTTGAGAAAGCGGACCCGACTTTGAAGCTGTCGCAAACAGCGAAATAAATCAACTCACGAAACATTATCAGCAGTCACGTTGGCGGCTGAATTTTCCCAAGCCCATGCATTCTCGTTGAGTGCATGGGCTTTTTTTTCAGAAAGGAAACTTCACCATGAAGACCAAGTTTACGATCAAGACGTTGCCCTATCTAACTCGTAAGGAACTGATCGACATCGCAGACAATGGAGAACGCTGGGACTACAACCGGCAACTCTGCCCAGAAGCGATTCGACGACTTCCTAACGATTCTGAAATCGTCTACCCGATAACCATTTTCTTCTTCCATGAACATCGATGCTTTGAACCATGTGAATTGCACATGCGGCTGGTCGTATCAATCCCCGGTTCGACTGCGACTGCGGATGTGCCGCTCGACTTCTTTGAGGCTCTTCCAAAATCAAATTTCGTCATTTGCGAAAAAAGAATTGTCGCAGTTCTTCTTGAGAAGCCTGACAGAAGTCCCTGGAAACTTCGCTACAAAAACATGAATCGAATGACTGGTGGTGCGATCCGTCATTTACTGAAAAAGTCAAAGAATCAACACACGAAGGCATTTCTAAACAACCATCTACACATCGTTGAGTCGGCGACCTGATCGTCCGTTCCGCAAACGTTTTTTCAAAGCCGACCCATTTCGGGCGGCTTTTTTTGTCTTCGGAATACAAGAAATTGCACTTTTCGTAAGCAACATCAGTGGACCCCAAACCCAAATCAAGTTGAACTCAAAACTCCTCAGACAAAAGGAACCTAACATGACCAGCACGATTACGTTGACCAAAGAACAAATCGAAGAAGCCAAAAAGCAAGAACAGATCATCGACAACGGACTCAGCAGCTACGTCGAGATCGGATTCGCACTTCGGAAAATCCAAGACGATAAGTTGCACGAGGGAACGTTCATTGACTACGCAAAGGATCGTTTCGCTCTCAAAAAACACACGATCTACCGACTTATGCGTGCATCAGAAGTTGCGAAGAACTTGATGGAGGCAAAGTTACCCTGCCCAAAGAACGCAGGTCAGGCTCACCGAATCCATGACTTTGCGACCGACGATCCCGAAATGCAAATCGAGATTTGGAGAAAGGTGATCGAGGGAGGAGTTCCAGCCGCTCTTTCTCAAATTGAAAAGATCGCACAACAATTTGAGAGCGATGAGAAGTTGCCAGACGATGATGATTCAGGATGTGTCGGTGAAGTTGATTTAGACTCCGAACACTATGTCGAGCCAAAACTCTTCAACCCTTCTGATGCTGATCCACTTCTCTGTTTGATCCGTGCAGAACAAGAATTGAAAGCAGTCGCTAACGCAATCGAAGATGGGTTCGAAGACATTGCGTCGTTGGAACCTCAGGTTGAGCAAATAGCCGAATTGCTTGATGCAATTCGAACCAAAATTGGAGCAGCCGTACTCGCTGCTTGATTCAGATAAATACAAGTCCATTACTTGAAGCGGATGTGTCCCATCATTGGGTGCAATCGCTTCTTTTCGTTTAGTCCTTAAGGAGAATTTATGAAGACCAGTTACAAATTTTGTAACAAGCTGTTTCACGGTTGCGGGATCGCAGGAATGCAATTGCTCCCCGATAGCTGCATCCCACTTGCACTTACGTCACCACCCTACGATGGCATTCGTGAATTTGGTGGCCACGCCTTCCATTTCAAACCGATAGCACGAGAACTTTGGCGAGTGATAGCTGAAGGAGGAGTAGTCTGCTGGCATGTTCAAGAAGAGATCAACAACGGCTCGGAGTCAGGAACCAGCAGTGAACAGCGACTCTATTTTCGAAAAATTGGCTTTCGACTGCATCACACGATGGTCATTGAAACGGTAGGCGGACATATTGATAGTCGAAATCGCTACGGGGCTTCTTTGCAATATCTCTTTGTTCTGAGCAAAGGAAAACCTCGTACGTTTAATCCCATTGTTGACATTGAAAACAAGCACGCCGGAAAGAAGAAAGGATTCTATCAGCGTCGAGAGGATGGCTCGATTCGCCACCAAGCGATCGTTGAAGTCAAGAAGTACCGTGCAAGGGGTGGGGTGTGGCGTTTGAATCCCGGTTCGCACAATACACGTGATTTAGTTGCTAGGAAACATCCTGCCATAATGCACGAGGAACTCGCACGAGACCTGATTCGCTCTTGGTCTAACCATGGCGACCTAGTGCTAGACCCCATGTCAGGTGCGGGCACAACGGCGAAAATGGCGTTTCTAGAAGGGCGAAGATACTTGGGATTTGAGATCAATCGTGAGTATCACGATCTCGCAGTT
>JBGSIA010000155.1:0-65263 GCA_041751935.1 Pirellulaceae bacterium
ACTCGCCTGCATGAAGCTGGAATCGCTAGTAATCGTGGGTCAGCATACCACGGTGAATGTGTTCCTGAGCCTTGTACACACCGCCCGTCAAGCCACGAAAGTTGGGAGGGCCCGTAGTCACTGAGCTAACCCGCAAGGGAGGCAGGTGCCGAAGGTCAGCTCGACAATTGGGACTAAGTCGTAACAAGGTAGCCGTAGGGGAACCTGCGGCTGGATCACCTCCTTTCTAAGGATTCTTAGATAGGTAGTATTGGGTGACCGATACTACCGAATCCGTGGAAACGACTCTCGTATTGCACTCAACAGAAAACATCTCCGCGGCTTTGGTCAGCGGAGCCACTTCATCACCAATGAATCAACGAAGACCCAGCTTGGCGCGTCGCCTGCCAAGCTGGGTTTTTTCGTGCGCGCACCGAAGGGTTTGGCGTTTTGGTCAACAAGCTCTATAGGCCTTTGACCGTTTGCAAATGACTGGCCTTAATTTTCTTAACCCAGCGGTGGACCGAGAAAGTAGCTACCATAACCTAGGCAAGAAGCCAACATACTGCTTTGGTAGGCTTGCACTCGGAAAAATTTGAATCCCGATGGCGGCGAAACAAATAGTGCAACCAGTTTGCATATCTGGTCGGCAACTTAACGGTTATCGAACTTCGTAGCCGCCGATTCTTCCAGCAAGTTTGCCTGCAAATACCGTGTTAGCAGCCCCCAAAAATGTTGCGTTGTATTCGGCCCTTCCGAGATGGCATGTGAACGGTTGGGGTAGGGCATCACGGTGAAGTGCTTACCGTTTGCGATGAGTGAGTTCATCAACACTTCCGTTCCCTGGAAATGACCGTTGTCGTCGCCCGTGCCGTGAACAAGCAATAGATTGCCTTGCAGATTGTGTGCATGAGTGAGTGGAGAGCCGTCGCGATAATTGTCGCTGTTGTCCGTGGGCAAGCCCATGTATCGCTCTTGATAGATAGTGTCGTAAAGAAGCTGGTTCGCATTCGGGGCAATCGCGACGGCGGTATGATACAGCTCGGGGTAACGGAAGATAGCGTTCAGACTCATACTGCCGCCTCCGCTCCAACCCCAAATGCCAACCCGAGCTGCATCGACATACGGCCAGCGTTGTAAAAGCACGCGAGTTGCCGCAGCTTGTTCCTGCGGAGCGATGATCCCTATCTGGCGATTCACAAACCTACGCCATTCTCGCCCTCGTGGTGCAAACGTGCCTCGATTGTCAATGCTGACGACAATGCATCCGCGCTGTGCCAACATCCGATGCCACATGCCACGTTGACCGCCCCACATGTCCTTCACCGTCTGGCCATACGGCTCGCCATAGACATGAACGAGTAGTGGATACTTGGCTTTTGCCGCAGTGTTCAGCCCAAGTGGCTGGATTGACCAAGCGTCGAGTAAAAGCCCATCGCCGATATCTACTTTAAAAAATTCGGTCGTGGGGAGTTCTAACGCAGCTAGCTTGTCACGAAGCTGGTGATTCTCCGCCAGTACGCGCACCACCTTGTGATCTGGCAGTCGAATGAGTTCAACCACCGGTGGTGTCGTGAAATTTGAGTAAGTGTGAACGGCCCATCTGGCATCAGGAGAAATTTGATAAGTATGCCAGCCCGGTCTGCCAATCGGCGATAGAAGCTCCGGTGCTCCGCCTTTGATTCGAGTGCGATAAAGATATCGCTGCGTTGCATTCTCGGGTGATGCGGAGTAGTAAAGCCAACCACCATTGGTGTCGACCGCTTCGACATCGATGACGTCGAGCAATCCTCCTGTGACACGTTCAAAACGTCTGCCATCGAGTCCTGCAAGATAGGCATGACGCCAACCATCGCGCTCACTTAGCCAAAGCAAATCCTGACCCTTGTTAACCCAACGCACCGGGTTATCGTTCTCGAGCCACGCCGGGTCGGTCTCCTTGAACACCAACCGGGTCTTGCCGCTGATTGGATCGCCGAGAAGGACTCGGTTTTCGGTCTGCAAGCGATTGAACTGTTGAACAAGTAGTGCTGCGCCATTGGGTGTCCATTCGACATGCGGTAGATAGTTCTCCCGGGGATCGCCCGGAATATCGAGCCAGAGCACCGGACCGCCACTCGCGCTGATAACGCCCACACGAGTCGCTGAATTCGTTTCGCCAACTTTGGGATAGGGGAAGGAAGTTATGCTTGGATAAGTACTATCTGTATTATTGAGCAAATGAAACCGTCGTACGCCCGACGTATCGAACTGCCAGAATACGATCGATTGGCCGTCGGGGCTCCAGCGGTAGCCGTCGCGGATGCCCAATTCCTCCTCGTTCACCCAGTCGGAAGTTCCGTTTATAAGCGTGTTCGATCCGTCTGTCGTCAAAGCCGTAATGCTCAGGCTGTTCAGATCTTGGACGTAAAGATTGTTCTCGCGGACGTAGGCCACTCGAGAGCCGTCCGGCGAAAACTTGCAAAACATAAGTGTTGACGGTTCAGCATCTCCGCCGAGTTGCTTCAACAAGCGATTGCCAAGATCCATCACCCAATAGTTTCCTCGCGTATTTTGTCTCCAGACTCGCTTGCTGTTCGCGTAAATCAAGAGCTTCGTTTCGTCGACCGAAAGCTCGAAACTTTCCACACCGAGCGGCTGTTGCTGATCCGTTGGAAGGAATGCCTGCTTGGACACGATGACCGTTTGTGTACCACTTTCCATGTCAATCTTCACCAAGTCGCGGCCGAGACGAGTGTCGCTTGGGTTGGCGAGAGTGAAATAGGCCGGGGCAAGCTTGCTCCAGTAAACAGGGACGCTCCTATCTTCCGAAAACTCGTGCAATCCGAAGATGCGGTCAACGGTAAGCCGCGAGTGTGGATGCGCAAGTTGGCCGCTGGCTATGGATGGGGCGATTGCCATGAGTGCGTATCCAATGAAACAGGCGATAGCAGCCTGGCGGCACACCGACTTGATGCCAAACACCATTACACGAACCGAGAGTGTGCAAGCGGTAACCACAGTCTCCATCGCGGCAATTCCTGGGAAGTTGGATGTTTGAGCAAAGCGTTGAAGGTACGACTAAGTCGGCAAACTCCAATGTAGTGGATTCGCCCGAACGCCAGTTGCATAAGAAAACTCTGCCGAGTCCCGCTACGCATCAAGCAAGGATTGATCATTCGCAGTACGACTTTCCCGGCCAGTCGCTCCACCATTGCTGGAAGAGCGCTAATTGCGTTTCGGCGAAACGTTTTTGACTTGGCGAGAGCCGATCGGTTTCATTGAAATGCAATTCGTAGTCAGCGTCCCCGAGCAAGACGAGCAAGTATTTGAAATACAACACTAGATCGGCGCCTTCGTCAAACCGCGACAACTCGGCGAGCCCGTCTTCCAACTCTCTCGCCAGCTGCCTGGCTTTGACGTCACCCGATGCTGCGCGCTTGCAAAGCGTTACTAAATGCAAAACTTCACGCGGAAGGCAGTTACCGATTCCGGTGATCGTGCCGACCGCACCGCAACGGATATATCCATGACCGACTTGCGTATCGACGCCAACCATCAACAGGACGTCTGTATCGGCATGAGTGATGTTCTCGGCGGCGTAGGTCAGAGAAGCTGCACCACCGAATTCTTTAAAGCCAACAAGATTCGGAAACTCGCGCCGAAGATCGAAGAACAAATCGGCTTTCGTCTCAAAGCCATAGTAGGGACTATTGTAGATCACTGCGGGCAGGCTGGGGGCTGCTGCAAGAATGCTGGCGAAATGAGCTCGTTGCGCCGCCACCGAAGTTCCGCGTGACAAAACGCGTGGAATCACCATCAACCCTTTTGCTCCCACGCGCTGGGCATGAGCGGCGTGAGCTACAGCGATCGATGTATTCTGAGCACCGGTGCCCACAATGACCGGCACCCCAGCATCCGATAGCCGGCAAACGCCCTCCTGTCGTTGCTCGTCCGTTAGCAGAGGCCAGTCGCCCATCGAACCACAGTAAACGACTGCATTCATGCCAACCTCAATCAGCGTCTGTGCCTTCTTCACCAGGGCAGGATAATTTGGCGAACGTCCCGGCAGGCACGGCGTCATCAACGCGGGAATACAACCTTGAAAGATGCTTGAATTCAATGTCTGCCCTTTTCAAGGATTTTTCGGTCTTAGGATTTGCGACAACATTTCCATGATTTCGTGAACTTAGACTCCGCTCAAGAGACTTCGACGACACACTTGCCCAGAACGTCCATTCGAGGCGTGACACCCAAACCAGGCTCGTTGCTTGCAGCCATGAATCCCGCCTGCCGCTGCGGTGCGCCGTCAGCCGTACTCACAGTAACATAACTGTTAAAATCCGTGCTGGTGAATCGAAGCTCTTCGGGCGTGCTATGAGCAAGGTGTGCGATCGCTGCGGTTGTAATGTCGCCGCCCCAACTATCCTCCAACGTCATCGCGATTCCCATCGCGACGCACAGGTCGCGTGCCTGTTTCGTCTTCGTCAGTCCTCCGAGTTTGCTGATCTTCAGATTGACCACATCCATTGCCAGATCAGCTTTACCGCGTAGTAACATGTCAAGAGAGTCAATGTTCTCGTCAAGCACAAACGGATGACTTGTATTACGACGCACCGCGAGGCACTCTTCATAAGTCAGGCAGGGCTGTTCAATATAAACGTCAATGTCTTGGACGGCTCGGACCACACGCATCGCCTCGTGCTGGGTCCAGCCGGTATTGGCATCTGCAACGAGCCGGTCGGTCGTTTGCAACATGTCGCGCACGGCACGTATTCGTTCGATATCGGTGTCAGGGTCCCCGCCAACTTTTAGCTGAAACCGCGTATAGCCTTGTTCGCGGTAGCCTTGAACATTGCTAGCCATGGCGTCGGGTGCTTGTTGTGAAATGGCACGGTACAATCGCACACCGGCACCAAAACGTCCGCCCAACAACACGCAAACTGGCAAGCCCGTTACTTTGCCGAGAATGTCCCAACAAGCGATATCGATTCCCGACTTCACGTACGGATGCCCTTTGAGCGCCGCATCCATTCGATGGTTCAGCTTCGCGAGTTCGCGCGGATCAAAGCCGAGCAGATGCGGACCGAGCTCGCGCAGTCCGGCTCGCACCCCTTCGGCATAGGCCGGCAGGTAAAATGGTCCAAGTGGACAGACTTCGCCGTATCCCACAAGTCCGCAGTCCGTTTCGACGCCGATGATGGTGCTGTCGAACACCGATACCGACTTCCCGCCGGACCACTTATACGTTCCCTCGCTCAACGGCAGCTCGACGCGATGTGCAAATAGTCGTGAAATCTTCATTGCGGTTGGTCCAATCTACCGATGAGTCGTTGTCGCGTGCAGGAATTCAAGGCTTCAACGCACAAATGTAGCTCAACGAATCTCACGATCCTACGTGGGTCGCCGGGATAGTTTATTCCCGAGGAGTTTATCGAAGTCCTCGCAGCTGCTTGCGACGAGCCGAAACTTTCGAATCGTCCTCGTGATCACTGGTCACGTCGCGAGCTGCAAGACAAGATTGAACGGGTTGTGTTCGAATACAAATGACACAGAACAACATCGAATGTGTTCCCAGAGCGTCCCTTGGCAGGACGGTGCTGGTGGCGTAACACTTGTTGGTTTTGGGCTAGGACTCTCACGAAGGCACAAAGGCTCGGAGGTGAAGGCACGAGCATGAGCCGTTGGTGTCTAGGCTTTAGCCGATTCTTTCCCAGGACTGAACGCCTAAAGGCTGAACACCAACCAAGTGTGAACATTGATTGTTCTAAGTTCGTGTCATTCGGCACGGAAGTTTCTAATGCCGAATTCGTAAATCGTTTGCGGGCCTGCAGACTCGCTCTCCGGCAAGTTTCATTTCCTGGAGAGAAGTCATGGAGCGGCCACAAGCGACTACTCGGTGAAATCATGGATCAAGATTTGTTGCCGAATCTGTCCTGCTTTTGGATTGTACAGTCGCACTTGAATTTGCAATGCTTGCAGGTCGCTGGACGTTGGTGGCGTCACGTCAATTCGGGTCGTGCTCCCGGGAATAAAGCCCGTAGTTGTGCTTTGAACGTCGTTGGAAAGGGGAAGCGGCTCGCTAGGGACCGTCATGTTGGACCAATTTCGATAAGATACGGGTAGTTCCGTTAGATCGTTTGCCGGGTCGGAGTCTCCGTCATCCTTTTTGATCGTGTAGCTCAAGGGCACCAGGGAAAAAGGATTCCCTGTGGTCGCTGTGGCAAGTCCTTCTTGGTCGAAGCTATCTCCAGTGCGATAGTTGGATGTTCCAGTATCAAATACAGATTGGTAAAAGGAATGAACCAAGGAAATATCATTGCGTTGGCGAATGACAAATCGACCTGCCCGCATCATCGCGCCCGAAAAATGAGCGTTAGCAGTGAGAGTACTCGACATCACCGCACCAGAGAACTCTGAGTTCAACTCCATCGCGGTAAGCCTTCCTGACGTGATCGCGCGAATACCTCCCAAGGAATGACCAGGCAGCTGGGTATATCCGAGATCAACAAAAGCTCCTTTGCCGATCGGCGGAAATCCAAATGTCGGCGCTACCAAAGTACTGGTAACCACCCACCGTGAATTAAGGTCATTCAAGTTCACGAGTTCATCGTCTGTACCAGTAAAACCGAGTTCATCTGGGTCAAAGATGTTGTTTGGCGAAGTCAGGTCAGAAGCAACACCATCACCATCGTCGTCGCCGGGGCTTCCCTCGAAGTCGTTCGGACCTAGCGACATGTAATAAGCTGCCCCTGGGTCAAACGCTTTAAGGTCGAACGAAAGGATGTCAGTGGCGACAATGTCACTGCCGCCGCGACTGACGATCGCCATGGCTTCGGTATTGGAACCTGATGGAGCTGCGTTCGGTCCGCGAACTCGATCAGCAAGATTGAACTCTGGGCGCAAAAAACCGACCATTGTGAAGCGGCCGTAACGCCCCGTTAGTTGGTTATCTTGAATCTGGTCATTGCCGCCGGCAGTCGAACCCGCCAGTCCATCGGGATCTGCTTGTGCAGGAAGATTGCGATTGATTTCCGCTGTATTCGTAAAATCGCGAATCTCTTCATGGCGAACCATGAATGGATGCGGCGGTGCCAGGGCAAGCTGGGGCAAGGTGGAGCCGACGCCGAAATTGGGCGCTGTGTTACTGAGCAAAACTTCCGGCATTCGTACATGTGCAAATCGGTTTTCTGGACGACTCAATAATCCCATATTGTTCGCCCGTATAAAACGCGTGGGCATACCGAATGAGGTTGTTGCATGCGCTACGCCTGGAGCTGTTGCTGGAGTATCCCAGGTATTGATCACACGGCTGATCGACACATCCATGACCTGTTGCACTCGCGCCAATCCGACAAGCCAATTCGGATCGTCATTCCCAGGAGCTACATCCCAGGCACCGGGAGCATCAACATAGTCCGCCGTAGCACCCGAGAAAAAGTTGCTGTTAACGGTGGGAGCCAAGGGATTAATAGATGCCGATGTTAATGGTTCAATGTGTTGCCCCATCGCGTTTACTACAAGCAGCGGTAAGACCTCGATCGAATCCAAGGGTGGAGCAGGCGCAGTTGATCCATTAGCAGTTGCAATTTCTCCCAGTGTCATATTCAGATCACTGTTAACGAGCAATGCACGACGGTGTAAGTCGAGGCGGTCAGGGAGCAAGTCGCCGTCACCATCACGAAATTGGGGGTAGCCAGTACCGGTCTCGTATTCCAGTGTTCCCTCAAACGTTTGTGCTGAATCACGAGAACGCCAACGCGGAGAGAGCCAATACGCGATCTCAGATTGGCGACTGTAAAACGGAACCAATTCAGCACCACTGGCGGCAGTATATCCAGGCACCACACCCGCACTCCGACGAACTCGCTCCGCAAACTCGTGCGCCGCCAGCACTCCTCGAGGTATATACCCAATCATTGGCGGATCGGTATCGGGAACTTGGGTCGTGAAGGCTAAGTAGTCATCCAAGTCGCCGAAGCGATTTTGGGCGAAGTAATCCTGGTTCAGAGTCACAGCCGAATCAGCCAACTCAACGATACTGGTCAACTCGTTAGTCATGGGACCTTCGTAGTAGACCAAGTAGCCTTCGTTAACGGTCGGAGTCGGCAGTCCCACGCCAGGGACGCTTGCGGTGCAATGCGACAATTCATTTCGCATGCGACCAATCACATCGCGCAGGTCCGCACTTAACTCCAGTTCCGCTTGGCTGCTGTTGATTCGGTCGCCAATCATTTTGAACGCTTTAGTCAAGGCGACCATGATCAATAGTGACAGCGTCAGCGCGATCAGCACTTCAATGATCGAAAAACCGAATCGTTGCCGCCTGAAAAAAATCATACTTCTCATTCGCTTGTGGCCGCAAAGGTAATGGTTTTGTGATGATTGATGGGTTCGCCGCGTAGGAAACCAACAGGGATGGAGCGGTCGATGACATAGATTCCCGTACCACGGACGTTCAAGCCTTGAGCATTCTCGTATTCCGCACCAATGGCGCCCGTTGCCGGGTCAACAATAAAGAAGCCGACAGTCATGCGTACCATAAACACGTTGCTGTGATGCGTCGTCAGATTTTTCAGACGAGATGCGTTCTCGTATCGCTTGGACGGATCACGAGCTAAATGACGAAATTCTTTGTGCAGGTCAGCGATCGAGCGATCGAACAAACCTTGATTTGCACGCACCATCCGTAGGTTCGTGACTTCGGCTGGAGCACCGGCCATCGCAGGAAGCGTAACTGAACCGCCAGTTGGGTCCGTTTCCACATTCAGCGAATAGGCCGTTGTGTTTGTCGGTTGATTCACTGCCGTGTAATTCGTACCGCTAATCGCTCGTTCGTCGAAGTCCGGGTGGGGACGCAGAAGCGACATATCGTGAGTTCGTCGCTGGACGCGCTGCATAGTGCCATCTTTGACCGATCCCATGAAGCGTCGAACACTGGGGATTTCTGCAGCCGTCGCTGGTGCGAACATACCGCCAAAGCGAGTCGGGTAACGCCAGTCCAAATCAGGATTGAATAGCGAGAACGTCGAGCGTGAGCTGAGCAGTGTCGAATCATAACCTCGGCGACTTTCAATGAATCCTTTGAACTCGTGTCCAAAACGCGTATCCACAATACGACCATAGTTATCGGATTGACCGAGGACTGCCGGCTTACCGGTATTGTCGTCTAGGTCATAAAAATCAGACATCGACCAACCGAAACTCCGATAGACCGAACCGTTACCGAACAACGGACTTGAGGTAGCTTGCTGCAAATCGGTTATGTCAGTAACGTCCGTAACGATTGGCGAGAAGCCAATGGATCCACCTCCCGTTTGGGTATTGTTCTCTGGGACTTCGCCAGCGTCCAAAAACGTGGATGCGTTTCCGCTGAAGGTTGCGCTCTTGCGTACATAGTCCGGTGTGGTATTGACGTTAATCCGCCCCGGTGTCCGCAGCAAAGGAATGTAGTTGTACGGAGGTTGCAGAAACTCGACGATGCGATTGAACATTCGATCTTGAACGTTCAGTGAACCATTGTCTGAGATGTACTTCACCTCCGTCGGATCTAACCAGTGATTGTTGAGGTAACTCGTTTCACCGGTGGTTACAAAATCCAACACCGTCTCGATCGGCGCATGATCTCCGGTAATTGCTGTCAAAGGCCCAAGCGATAGTGGCGCGTGCCCCAGAGGGACCAAGTCTGTAGCCGATTGTTTGGCAAAGTTCTTGTCCCAACCGAGTGTGTGTCCGAAATAGGTCGGGAGTTCGCGTTTTCCATCGTCTTGCAATGTTGTTCCCGGAGAGAACATTGACAAAAGACCTGTTTGTGATACCGCCGGAATTTGCAGCAACGCTACGGGCGACTGGAAATCTCGATCATCCCACTGAGGCATGATGAATCGCGTTCCCCGCGGCGTTCCACGCCCGTACTGCGATACATCCGCGGCGTCTTGACCGCCGTTATCGGCACCAATGGGACGGCCGTATTCGCGATTGATAAATCCGAAGGTTTGCCGGTAGGGATCCATGTCCATACGGGGATGGAATGGGAACCATGTCGCAGCAACACGATAGCTGGAATCGATACCGGTATCATTCGGAGCATGGGCGCTGGTCCACATCGCACCGAGTTCAAAATCCCACACGGCTGCGGAGCCTTTTGGAGTGGAATCCTTCAACAAGCTGAACGATGCCGATAGTGCAGGACGTTCTGTGAAGACTTGCCGTTCATAACTTGCTAGGTTCGAAACATTCGTCCCTCGTTGGACCAAATCCGATGCCGCTCGGTCACGTTTCGTATCGGGTATTTTACGTCGGCTATCAAAGCGGATTGGCGGATCAAACACTCCACCAGTGACTGTCGTCGCATCATCTGCGGCGACCATGTTTCCATCTCCAGCGCGATCGATTTGCTGGGCCGGGTCTTCTTCGCCATTCATCGTCGTTAAATCGACCGGTGCCAAATCCACTGAGATATAAGGATTATCAATGGGGTGCCACGGAATCGTCGGGTTAGCGAGCCGCTGTAGGAAGATACCCACAGCTTCTTGATGCGTACCGACACCCGCCCAACCATTTTTCGCCAGGGGTGCTGCGTTGGCTGCGCCTCCTAAACCGCGATGATCAAACGGTTCATCGGGGTGGAAGCCAACCGAAGCGGCGTAATCGCGGTATCCGTCGACTAACGGATAGCCGCCTGTCGGACCAGCGTTAGAAATTCGATAAGCTGGTGCGCGGTAGTAATCCAATCCCGGCAGTGGAGCACTGATGTTAAAACCGAGTGCAACCTGCGACTGAACGGGAATATTGTTGACGTAAACGTCCCAATCTGTGCGAGCGGGGTCAACTTCGTGTGGATACAGCGATTGCGCGATGATCGGCACGACCGCGTTGACATGATAATGTGCCGCTGGTGTACCGCTGCCGTTATTTTCATACAACGGTGTCTCCGGCGGGGCCGAACCACCTAGGTCCTGATAGTCAAAGCGGAATTTTCCCGAACTCGCTGTTTGAACCGTATAGTTCAACGACTGAGGCGACGGGTTGTACTGAAACGTCGGTGCGACGGTCGCAGTGGTTTGCCCCAACAGCGTCGTCACTCGCGGACCAACTACCGCAAACTGTCCCGGACTCAATCTTGCCGAACCATTCATCGGACGATCCACATCCGTCGAGTCTACTGGATCAGGTCGGTTATAAAACACGTTTTCCAGTTTCATTCCACTGCGAGCATTTTGAATTACGTTCAAGGTCGAACTGGGTTTTAAATTCGCGAACCAAACAAACCGAGTTAGAGCAATTCGATCATCACCGTTTGTTTTCGGATCAAAGTCGTCGTCAGCGATCGCAACGAACTCACCGACAGTCGAAATTGACGGTACAACCTCGGCAGCCCCCTGGAACGTTTCTTTCCACAGCGTCAATTCTGCGTCAGGGTTGGCCCAGTTAGCAGGAGCATTGACATTCAAGTAATCGATTTGCTCTGTGTTGCTATGGTCTTTTGCAAGCGCAGCAATCCGTTCGGCATCGTACAGCCAGCGAATGCTCTTGTGAGCATTCTTGGCCACGGGTTCACCTACAGCCAGTCTCCAAACAGGACTCTGGTTAACCCCCTGGCCCACGACGCGGCCCAAGTCCAATTGATTGTTGGTATACAATTCCGCCGGGAAGCTCGGCTGAGTACCGGAGGAAGCAACGAAGGACCGAAGCGAACGTAATTCAACAAATGTGCTGGCTTCAGGAATGCGGAATTGATCCAGGTCCTTATCGGCCTCAGGGGTCACAGGATCGGGATCGGTGTCCTCGTCGGTCATCAGTTCACCATCGACCGAAAGTGTGGCGTTTGCGCCAGGCTGCTCTGTCAGGTTACGACGCAATCGTTTGTCGTGGATCGCCATCGTTTCGCTGATTTCGATCTCGGGTCGCTCCATGCCCCAGACAACGTTTTCGGCTGCCTTGTCCAATGCGAAGCCGTCAAATGGATTTGGATCGTATCGTAACCGAGTGCAGATCGCATCTGTGTCACGCGCATCCACTGCGTTGGCTGCCCATTGAGCAATGCGACGAGCCACGTATTTGTTACGCAATGCAACATCAGCTTTAAACCCCGGCGGATAAGCAAACTGTGGTACCCACTCAACTGCTGCTGATGGCGAGCCCTGAGTGATTACCATCATCATCAAGCAGTACAGGTGGCGAGCTAGCAGCTCATCTCCGGTCGCAACGCGTTCCGGAATCCCATCGCCGTCATGGTCGAAGCCTTCGCCAGCGTCGAGCGTACCGTTACCGTTGCGATCGAAACCATCAAAGTCAAGCTTGGGTGTAGCAAGTTGCAGCGATGTCACCGGCGCGTAGTTCCCACGAACCACTGCCGCCGTCGGAAACTCATTGGCAATCTGCGGGAAGGCATTTTCGCGAGAATGTCGATCAATCACGTTCGCTCCCGACGACGCACCTAAACCCACACTACCGGTCTCGTACGACTCATCGGACAATCCCGACAAGTTACTCGTGGGATCAACGCCATCATCTTGACCATTGCCTAAGGCACGGTTGATATTCAGCTTCGCTCCCTTGCGAAACTCCGGTGCAATCATCCGATACAAATCGATTTGCTTTTCAGCCGGCGTTGCCGAATTCACCTTGCTAGAGAAATATGCAACGATACCATCAAAACCAGTCGTTTCCGGGACATCAACAGAGCGGCTTTCCGCAGTAATGAGGTTGCGCAGTGATTGGTTCCGCTGCAGCTCATCTCCCAATATCGCACCGATCTCTCGAGTGTCTGACTGATTCGTAATCAGTGCCACAAAATCGCGGATGGAAAACGGTTGATCGTCGGACAAACCTTGTTCGTAAGGTTGATTAATTACTTCATTCAAGCGAGGATCGAGGGAACTAGCGGCCAAATTGTCAAACAGTTCGTTACCGTTGCGGTCTTTGCGTTCCATCGATACGCCCGACAAATCCATCGGCTTGCCCATTACCGACGTGTAGGAGTGACCAGCAGATCGAGCTGGATGCGGAATTCGAGCCAATTGATCACGAACAGCATGTAGGTTCGTGACATCGGCCGTATCGCCAAATCCAGGATACTTGAGTATGCCAGCGGGAAAGACGTTTGCTGTATAGCTCAATGGACTTCCGCCGTAACGCGTATTGAGCAGGTTTCCGTAACGCGTAAGCAGCGGATTGACCGATACCGTACTCGTTTGCGTTCGGTAGATCGGTCCAAAGTGCCCGACTGGAATGGGGTTATTTTCATCAAATAAATGACTGAAATTCAATTCCGCGGGTCCAACTCCTCCGCCACGTCCGAACACGTTCAGCGAGTTTCCGGCAGCGAAATACTCGGCGTCTGTGCTGTAGTTAACAGGATTGCTGGTATTGAAAAGCTGAGTGGCTATTTGCCGATAGTTGCCTGCTTCATTGATGTTGATCCGACTGTCGAGGTCTTCGATCAATGGGGCAATCAATGGACGAACGACCTCGCCAGTCTCGCTGACATATGTCGGTAAATTTAAATCGATCCAAACACTGTCCGGTAATCCATCGCCATCATTGTCCACATCCCAGGGACCGTTGACTAACCACAATCCAAGCCGGAAAACTCGATCCTTTAATACCGCAAACGTACCCGTCGCAGCCAGCGTTTCACTAAGTACAGGGACAGGATTGGACCCAGTAAATCCCGGCGTACCGTCATTGACGTCACCATCACCGTCCATGTCGCCAAATACATGATCTACATTCAACGGACGAATGGTGGCCCGACGCAGTCGATGTACTAACGCCAGCAATCGAGCCGGGTCATTCGGATCACTACCATCCATATCAGCAAATGTTCGCGTCACCGTTGCTGGATCTTCGTTGCCGATCGGGATCGGAGCATTCATCAGATAGTTGATCACTTCGGGGCGGTGAAAGCTGGGAATAAGATGCGATCCCAAAATCGCATTCAATTCCGCAGAACCGCCCCCGGAATAAACCGCTCCGTTGATGACACTCCGATGGTCACTCGGCTGCCAAGCCAAGAAAATGGTTTCAAAATCCGCTGCATCCCAGGGTTCGTCAGGCTGTGGTGGCAAACCTTGACTGGTGTCGCCACCGTAGGCGGTCGCGCCAGTCAATCGGGTGTTGAATTGCAATTCAATATCGGCGCGACTGTCTATCACTTGCGGCGTTCCGAAGTTACGAGCTAAACCCGTCATGCCTACCGGGTTTTGGCCCTTGCCATTAAACGGCGTCCCGTTAACAACAAATCGATGGCCAAAATCGTCGCTGCCTGGATATCCAATTTCGTCGTCCTCATCAGTTCGCGAATCACCATCGTCATCAAATCCACCGCGACCGGGGAGCCCATCGGCGCCAAGGTCATAGGTCAAACGACCTGGGCTCAGTCGAGCTGTTACATAAAGCTGTGCCACGTTGCCGTCCAGGACAATCTCGGTCGACTCCATTTGTGACAAATCAATTACCACAGACCCAGCTAAATCATCTTCTACGTCTGTTGGAACCGATGGGCTATTCGCGTTGGAGCCACCAAAGGAGCGAACAATTCGAAACGTTTCGTTCTGTAGTGGACCCTCGATGAAGGTTAGAAGCCTTCCCGATAATGCGTCATCAATATCACGGGGAAAATTAGGGAATTCAACGGGAACATTGGATAAAGCTCCCGCTGGCGGTGCGGTTCCATCGTGATGCCATGCTGCCAAACTGGTCGGCAATTTGAATAGAGTGGAAAGAGGCTGCTGCTGCGCATTCAAGGGCTTAAGCAGCATCGGGCGTGAATCCAAGCCATTCGCATTGACAGGCATCGACGGTGTGGTCGCGCCCACTCGGTGATTTCCGACCCGCAAGATCATGCCGTCGCTGCCATAAATGTCTTCCAAAATGCTAGCGTGGTAAGCGGCGCTGTGATGCGACGATGAACCGTGCACTAGTGATGCGACGGCGGAGTTCAATGCTTCACCGACCGGCAACTTGTTCGCCGCATTTGCTTGAGCCGCATTAGCGATTCCGACGACCTCACTGCTAAAAATCACATAGCTGACAACCAACACACTAAACAGCGATAGCATCGTCAGGACTATCACCAACACGATACCGCGAAGCGGTGGCTGGATTCGGGATTTCATCGTCGTTCTCGTTAAGACAAGGTGTTTGATACATCGACGGAGCGGGTGCGCTCACGTCGGCAAAGTTCATTTAAAATGTGAATGAAAAATTTCGAATTCCGATCACGTTCTTCATGAGAACAACCTGCGTTCCATAAAGTGGATCACCAATAGTCCCGGTATGCCCAGCGTTACCACCTCCGCCGGGTGTAACCACTGTCGACGCGTCATACTGACGCGGTAAGCTGGCGTTGTAACCAGCTGGAACTGGATTGGCGGGATAAGGACCGATGCCAGCACCGGTGCGATAAATTTGCAAAGGATGAAATACCCAACTGGCGCCGCGCACAGACACCGTGGTGCGATAAACATTTACATTTGGCCTGACAACGCCGGTCGCCAGCGTTGGTTTAGAGTCCACCGATGTGACCTCATACCACTCAAAGTTCAAAGGTTTTGCAGGATCCATCTCCGTGATCGTGCCGGTACGTCGATAGTCGCGTCGAATCAACATCAAATAATCACCAGGAACAACCGTTGGGTCCACATACTCACTCATCTCATAAGTAAACTTGCCGCCGCCGGCCGTAAATATGTTTTCGGCAAACGTGACATATCCCAGTCGTTCGTCCGAATAGGTTTGCTGATTGATCGGGATATTGTTTTGTGAAGCGGGCGCGGCAGTGTAGGTCGCCAAATTGTGGCGACTATTAAAAGCCCCAGTGGGATCGACCGCTATTTGGCGATCTCCAAACACTACCATGGTTCCCGCAAACGCCGTTCCGCTAGTACGACGCATCGTGATCATGTAGGAGAAACGCCCTGCCAATACTGAGGTTGAGCGTTCGCCCGTTTGAGTCCGCTTCAAAAACAATCCCGGTGGGTCACCGACACTATCGGGATTTAAGACCAATGAAATCGAATCCTGATCTTTTGCTAAGCGTTCATTGAAGAGGGAACTGGTGATTGACGACAACGACACTCGCGGTAACCGACGCGAGGGGTTAGATGAATCAAGTGACCAATTACGATCCACCGCAGGACTAGGAGTTTCTTGCAACGCCGGGGACACTTCTGGGTTGTAGTTGTCTTCATAACACGGAAAGAGCGTGCGGTCGTAGTTATTGGCAGTCGATGTCGCTCCATCAGGACGAAGGTTATCTGCCGCAGTTAGGAACCACGGGTCCACGCAAAACGCGTCCGGTAGTGATACAGCGTCGGTGATTACTGGGTAACGAAAACGATTAGGCGGGGTTGATGATAAAAAGAATGTTCGTGAATTTTCGCCGCGAAAAAAATTCGAATCCGGCACACGAAGGTTCAGTTTGATTTTGCTTTGCTGGTTGCTCAGCATTTGATCGGAGCGGCTAAGCGACAAAGCGTGACTCGCATTTTTAGCAGCGATCGGCAGTACCGCAGCAATGCCAACTAAACCTGTCAGCAATACGCCAATAGCGAACATAACTTCCATCAACGAAATACCCATTCGTTGACGACAAAGAACACCTGAGCGCGGACCAAAAAACATCGACATTAGAGAGCGCCTCCGTAGATAAAGCGTCGAGCACGATCAAGGCGTCCACGGATCACATCCGTCGACGAGGGAGACGCAGAAAAACCGAAGTAGCTAACCAAGTCGCCCGCAGGCGGTTGTGATGCTACGGAAGTCAAGTCAATCGCCCCGCTTTGAGAGTGTACGGTCACCCAAGCACATTCCGTATTGGCGAAATTGGGGACAAAGGACGGTTCCAATGGCGCCGGCGGCGCTGGCGATCCCAACCTAGATGTTAAATTTGTTGGGTACGTAGTTCCTGGGATCGCATCGGGATATCGCGCCCCATCGTCCACATACTCCAATACTCCGTCACTAAATCCAACAAGAAACGACAAGCTGGTCGGCGGGTCGAAACGTTGCATCACAAATCGATTCACACCACCAACAGCAACCAAAGTTTCGTAGTACACCGACTCCAGCTTGCCATCATGTCCAAACATGACAATCACGCCGCCGAGTTGGTTGTCGGTAGCGGCATCAACACTCGCGGTGCCGACGATATCTTGAATACCAAAAGCGGTGGGGTTGGCGCGAGAACCGGCCATCGATAAATCGACCACACCCCGGCCCGGTAAGTTCACCGGAGCGAGTGCCGCCTTGGTCGGCTCCAAATAGATTTCAATCGGATCGATCGGTGTGTAAGCTGTTAACCCGTCTGGACCCATTCCAGGTACATTCGGAGCTGAATAAAACCGATCGCTTGTCGTGATGACGACTCCGGCGACATCTAGCCCATCGCTGACCAACGGATCGCTCACCGGAGCATCACCGCACGAATTCGTTCCTGGTACGTACTCAACCACATAGTCAGTAAGCCTTGAAGCCCCAATGCCTGTTAAAACTTCCAAGCTTGAAATTGTCGAAAGACGACCTGCAATATTCACTAACGTCCCATTGCGAATTAAGCTCGCCGCTGGCTGTGTTCCCCGAGCCGCAGCATACAACAATCCCGCATCCTCTTTCTTTACGAAATAATGATAAGTGGCGGTACAATTGTTTGACTGGTTAAGCAGACTGGCGAATGGGTAGGCCTTTACCGACAGATTGCCTTTGAGATATCTCGCTGGAATTTGAACGTACGATAATCGCGTTGCATGATTGGCCCCGATAAGTTGCAACTGGTCAATCGTTTCCGGAGTCGTCCCTCCAGACGTGACGGTTCGACGAGTACGTTCAAAGTACACACCGCATGGTCGCTTGGCAGGGTCTTGCATAGCGATTGCTCGAGCATTCATCAACGCGCCTTGCACGACCGTCGCCGATCGCGAAAGTGCCGTTGTCCGCAACGCATCCTTCACCTTCGGCAAAGCAAGTGCTGATAACAACGAGATAATCGCTATCGTCACCAGCAGCTCAATTAACGTGAAGCCAGAGCGGCGACGGTCGACAATTCGCTTAAGAAGGCTCATTATAAGTCTCCATCGATTGAAGTGATGTTGTCCGCCGCAGTATCGCGACTGCCTGTTCCACCCAGGCCGCCACCGGTCTTCGCATCAATGATTCCCTTAAAGGCATTTTGGCCATTCGAAACTAGCACGTTGCTACCACTGCTCACATCGAAGAACGGATCTGGGTAGCGATACGTCATCAGCGAATTGGACGAGAGGGGATAACGCGGGGTCGGAGGAAAACTCAACTCGACCACCGATGTGGAAAAATAGCTTGGGTAATCTTCCGGCATACGGATACCGAACACGCGATCGTCACCAGCGCTGATAACAATCGGCGGCAAATAAATCGGCGCGAACGCGCTCACAGGGCCATTGGACGTATCCAGCAACCTTTGCTCGTGACGCCAATCTGTTAACAGAAAATCCAACGGTTCAACATCAAAGGGAAACTCTTCTTCGTTGCCTGCTCCCGCCTTGGCTTCGACCCAATTCTTAAGTCCATGGCCACTGAGTCCTATCGGCGAACGCATGAAACGAACGGGAGTTCCCCAAGGATCCAGGATTTCTGGAACGCCATCTCCATCGAGATCCCCAATGTTTCTTGCGGGTATTTGATCAACGACTAATTGACCGAGCGATTGAAATGTCGCCAGGATCAAGTACAAGCATTCGGCCGACTCGTACTCGCGAGTCCAATTGACTGGGTTTCCCGCAACGTCACTAGAACAGGCTTGTCGGAACTGGGCATTGTTCTGGAACAGTTGGACTGCATCCACTCTGGGATTGCTCATGGCTCCGCTCACGCCAAATGTTGCCGCCGCTCGATCCACTTCAACAGAATTCCGCAAGCCCGCCAACGTTCGCATCCGATCCCAAAGCGGTGGCGGTGGGATCTTGGCACAAGCTGGCAGCATGTCCAAACCGACTATTGATGGTGGAACCACACGAAACTGCAAACTGACTGGCGGAACCAACAAATCAGCCTGACACTCCGGTAACACCATCCGTGCAAAATCGCGCCGAGCCATCAGCGCCAATCGTGCGCGGTCACTGCTTTCAATTTCCTGGACCGTTGGCATATCGGCGGGTGCTGGGGCTGGCACAAGTCCAAGGCCGCCTGCCGTACTGGCAACAGTACCGATGGATTCGTTCAAGCCGATTTCTGCATAAGCAATGCCAGCCAAGCGTGTTTGCAGAATCTGGCCGTAGTTCAGCAGTTCGGCTGTACAACGACGGTTTCTCGCTTGCTGTTGGCTTTGAGCCATTGCGTAGGCCAACATCCCGCTCAGAATTCCCATCACCGCCATCACGACGAGCAATTCAATCAACGTAAAGCCAGCTTCAGTTCTCGTCTTAGGATTTTTCATGGCAAGTCATCCTCAAACGATTTCGCTGAAAACGAAGCCACGTTATCCTTCTCAAACGCTTCAGTCGTTTCCAAGCCAGGAACCGAGCCGAGCGAACTGATGTTGTACTTGTTAACCGATGTGTTCACTAAACCTTGAGGCGTGGTTGCTGTGCCGTCAGGAACAATCACATTTCCCTCGGGATACTGCCAATAGAACGGCAGTCCCATGGTGTCCGATGGATCACCGCCGTTGTTGTCGCCGATGGTGCCGTACACGCCATCCAGACCTGGCGACAGAATTTGAAATGAATTCTCATTAACAAACTTCCAAGCCTGAAGCGCGGCCGCGGCTGTACCATATGCCGTTCCGGTCGCCAAATTTGCATTGACTTGATTGGAGATGATCGGGCGTACGACACTGTATCCGTCGCCGGTATAATTTGCGTATCCATTGAACTGGGTTGCACCGTTATCAATGACGACGTCCGTACCGCTGAACCGATACGTTCTTGCATCAAAATAGACGTAGGGCGATGGTCCTTCCCGATAGCGAAATACAGGGAACACATCATTACGTTTTTGTATCGCTGAAAAATTTCCACCGGTCAGTAATTCTTCGTCGTTACTCTCGGCACGATTCGTATACGACATCCCCGTACTGCCATCGGGTGATTTCAAGGTTAAGCCACTGGCGTCCAATTCCATGAATGCGTTGGTGCGGTCCACGTTGTATTGAACCACAGCCGGATTTGGATTGGTGGGATTCAATGTTGCACCTGGAAGTACCGACAAGGGACCGCCATTTCCCGTGAAGGGACGTTGTGCATCGCTACTGAATCCACCGATCGCCCAAACTAAAGCTTCCCCTCGATCCATGATCGCCGGGACGTAAGTACCTGGAGTTGTGTCGGTTTGTGTGGTTGCGTCATCCAACTCGTCATCACACAAGCGAAAAAGCAACGTCAATTCCGAGTCCAAGATCTCAGGAAATACCTTGCGGTAATGCCGATTGACGATGTCCCAACTGCTGAAGTCCGGCGGGTAGTCTCCGTACTTAGCCTTATAAGCTTCGATCGCTTGCTCGAAATTGGCGCACTCACTGCGAAGATAGCCCGTTTTTGCCGTCTTCATCCCAGCATTAATCGCTGGAATCGCGATTCCCATCAGGATGCCGATGATGGCGATTACTACCAACAGTTCAACCAACGTGAAGCCGTGACGAGCTGGCGAAGACATCGCTCGGGAGGTTGCGGCAATCGGATTGCCAATACGAGAGGTGGGCTGGGGCATGGGATCGTTCGGCTGGAGGGTCGAAGTGGTACGCATCGGAAAGGTCTGCAGGGGATCAGGTGTCAGGGATGAGTGTTCGAAAAACTAGCTGGAATCTAGTCGTTGATAACTGCGGGGAAGTTGGGGCACAGTTGGGAGTAAGTTTGTTTCGTTTGGGGAACGGTCCTGTTGTAGTAACTCATGCAACCTTCGAGGTCGCAGAGCCAGCATTCAACGGCGCCAGCGTCGAAGTAGAGCTGGAATTTGTTTTCCATCTCCAGCGTTGTGTTACTCGGGCTAAGTATTTCGACACAAATTTCCGGTGCGGTCTCGAAGGCGACTTGGCCGCGGACAGTGGCGTAACGCTTAGCCGTGAACCAACCCACATCCGCCCCCTTCACACCGTCGACTGTGGATATCGGGCATTCGGTAATGGAATGACCACCCAAGCGAACGTGCAATTCATGGGCGATACGGAACTGACGGCTCCCGTGGGGGCCTCCTGGAGGAGGTGACAATACAATCTGTCCATAAGCATTGGTCTCAATCCGACAGAACGTGTCATTCCACTGTGGGTCCGCCAACACTTCAACCCAACGCTGGCGATGAAACGCGAGCATCTCATTGCGATCCGGTAGGTTGATGGTCAGTTGCATGATCAATTTGGAACTTACAATCAGGAGCCGCCTGGTTCGGCTTAGCTCCCACAAGGTGTCTACTTGGTTCTTAGGTCAAACCGCTAATCAGTTCTACGAGCGGCATGAACAAACTGATGACGATAAAACCGACCGCAACGCCGAGGAACACGATCATCAATGGTTCCATCAATGCGGTTAAGCCGTCGGTCATCACGCGAACTTCTTCATCGTAGGTGTCGGCCACTTTATAAAGCATGGTGTCGAGTTCACCGGTTTCTTCACCGACGTCGACCATGTTCACCACCAAGTCATCGACGACGCGGGCTTTGATTTTGGTGGCATAAAATAACGCTGAGAAAACAGCACCGCCGATGATCATGTACATCGCCATGAATTGCAGCATCTGCACCATGCTGCCGTCATCCAGTTTGGTGCCTCGAGCGGTGAGCGCGACGCTCATGATCACGATGCCAGGAAAACTGCCGAAGATCATCCAGAACACCAAAGTCATCGGATGGAAGCCCGGCACGCTGTATTCCTTGAGCGGTTTGCTGATCACTTCGCCTTCACGAATAGACTCAGTCACGCGGCTGAACATTCGCTCGAACATCCCGTTGCCGCTAGTTTCGCGGGTGATGTTCAGAGCCTCGATGATCGGCACACCACTGGACACAAGGGTTCCCAGCGTCCGTGTCGTTCGTGCGAGAATATTCTTTTCGATCAAGGTGCCGAAAATGGGTACCTTGATAATGAACATGTCAAACCCCATCCGCCCGTGTTTGAATTTTCGCAACAGCTTCACGGTGATCAACAAGCACAAGGGCATGGCGATCAGCAAGAACCAATAGCCGACGATGTAGTTGCTCATCGCGATCAGCAACAGTGTTGGCGCCGGCAATGTCAAGCCAAACTCATCAAACATTTTTTCAAACGTGGGCACGATGAAAATCATGATGAACGACAGAATCGCTGCTGCGACCGTGACCACAATCACGGGATAGATCAACGCACCCTTGACTTTGCGTTTGAGAGATTCGGCGCGTTCGAGGAAGTCCGCCAGACGTTGGAGAATTGTTTCCAGGGCACCGCCGGCCTCACCGGCCTTGATCATATTCACGTACAGTCGCGTAAACACTTTAGGTGACTTACCCATCGCTTCGCTGAGCGTCGAGCCGCCTTCGATTTCTTCGCACACGTCCATCAGTGCGTACTTGAGCTTACCCGGTTTGTTGTTGTTTTCGAGAATTTTCAAGCTTCTCAGGATCGGCAACCCAGCGTCCTGCAAAATCGACAATTGACGAGTAAACGCACAGATGTGCTTCGTCTTGGCGCCGCCCATCTTGAAGCCACGTTTGCCCTTCTTTTTTCCAGCCGGACCGGCTGCTTGCTTCTTGATGGAGATCTTCGTAACGAAGTATCCCATCTGGCGAATCGTGGTTTGCGCTTCTTCTTCGTTGGACGCGTCGATTTCGTCCCGGATTTCTTGTCCGGTCGCGTCCATCGCTTCGAATTGATAGGTAGGCATTGCGCTGCGCTTCAGGAGAAAGGTTGCAGGAGGTCGGGTTACAGGGAAGAAAAGGTTTAGGTTTTACGCATCGTCGGCAAAAGCCAACGCCACTTTTCATTTACTCGATGCTTACGCATCATGGACTGTCTCACGAACAATTTCGTCCAGCGTGGTGATGCCTTCGCTGGCCAATTGCATGCCGAAGGTTCGCAGGGTCACCATGCCGTCTTTTTCGGCCTGGACCCGCAACTCATCGGTGCTAGCGTTAGCCATCACCATTTCGCGAATTTGATCGTTGATAATCATTAGTTCAAACAGGCCTACGCGACCTTTGTAGCCGGTGTTGTTGCATTGTTCGCAACCGGCGCCTTTGAAAAACTTTTTGTCGCCGAGGTCCGATCGCCTCAATTGCAACTCGGCCAACAAGTCGCTGGTGACGCGAGTTTCTTCCCGGCATTTGGAGCAAATGCGTCGTACCAATCGCTGGGCCAAGATCGCTTCGACAGTCGCGCAAATCATGAATGCTTGGATGCCCATGTCCTTCAATCGCGTAACGGTGCTGGGCGAATCGTTGGTATGCAGTGTGCTGAATACGAGGTGTCCGGTCAGCGACGCCTGGATCGCGATTTCGGCGGTTTCCAAGTCGCGGATTTCGCCGATGAGGATCGTGTCGGGATCTTGCCGCAGAATCGCTCTCAAGCAACTGGCAAAGGTCACGCCCGTGGCGGTATCAATCGGGATTTGCACAATCCCATCAATGTCGTACTCCACTGGGTCTTCGGTGGTAATGATTTTGTCTTTGGGGTCGTTCAGTTCTGAAAGTGCTGAATACAGCGTCGTCGTCTTGCCGCTGCCCGTTGGTCCGGTGACCAAAATGATCCCGTTGGGACGGTCCATCGCTTGGCGAAACTGTCCCATGATCTTTGCGTCCATCCCGACTTTCTCGAGACTCAAGCTGACCACCGAGCGATCCAATACTCGCATGACGACGCTTTCGCCAAAGATCGTCGGCAACACACTGACGCGCAAGTCCACCGGGTGACCACCGACCATCAATTCGATGCGTCCGTCCTGTGGCATTCGGCGTTCGGCGATGTCCAGGTTCGCCATCACTTTTACACGCGTTGTGATCGCAAACGCCAAGTGACGCGGTGGCGGTACCATTTCATACAGCACGCCTTCGGCTTTGATGCGGATGCGAAATTCATCCTCGAAGGGCTCAAAGTGAATATCGCTGGCATGGTCTTTGATTGCCAACAACAACACCATGTTCAGCAATTTGCGAACAGGAGCTGAATCAGCGAGGGCCTCGATATTGGTGAGGTTGAACTTTTCATTCTGTAACGCGTTGATCGTTTCCCTCAATTCCTCGTCGGCATTCAATTCAGCGACCAGCTTTTCAACGCTCTCTGAATCGCTGTCGTAGTGCCGGCCGATCGTTTGCATCACATCGACTTCGGTCGCGACCACCATCGCGATATCGTATCCCAGGAACGTTCGCAGTTCGTCTTGGATATTCAAGTTCTGGGGGTCGCACGTGGCGACCGTCAGCGTATTGTTTTCGAACTTGATAGGCACCACGCGATACAACTGAGCCATCGTTTCAGTAATTCTCGCCAGGACATCCGGTGGAATCTTGGCGTCTTCGAGTGATACCGTCTGCATCGACAACTGTTCGGCAAGAGCCTGGATAAGTTGTTCGCCGGTAATCAGCTGCATATCCTCAGCGATTCGCCCCAGAAGCATACCGGGCTGCTGTTCCTGCTCCTCGAGAACGACTTCGAGTTGCTCATCGGTGAGGAAACCGAGGTCGACGAGAATTTGGCCTAGGCGACGAGTGGACATGGATGGAAATTCGAAAAGAAAAGTTTGAAGTTTGAAAAAGGGAGCAGTCACGCCCCGAGTCTAGCCTGTAGGGCTCATTCCTCGGGAACAGGGATCTGTTCGTCAACACCGCGACGGAACTGAACAATTCGCTTGGCTAAGTCATCGGGACGATGCGCCTTGGCTAAAGCATCCTCGACAGTAATTCGTTCTTCTTTCCAGTGGTTGAACAGGGCATCGTCCATCAATTGCATACCGAACTTGGCACCGGTTTGCATGGAGCTGTTGATACGGAAAGTTTTGTTTTCGCGAATCAGGTTCGAGATCCCTGAGGTCACCACGAGAATCTCGTAGGCGGCCACACGTCCACCGCCAATCTTTGGAATCAGCGTCTGGGCCACGACGCCGATGAGCGTACTGGCCAACTGGGTCCGAATCTGGTCCTGCAGGTTACCGGGAAAAGCGTCAATGATCCGGTTGACCGTGCCTTGAGCGCTGTTGGTGTGCAGGGTTCCGAAAACGACGTGACCGGTTTCCGCGGCACTGATCGCCGCCTCGATCGTTTCCAAATCGCGAAGCTCGCCGACGAGAATCACGTCAGGGTCTTGGCGCAACGCACGGCGAATGGCTTCGGAGAAACTTGGCACATCAACCCCGACTTCGCGTTGGTTGATCGTGCTCTCTTTGTGTTCGTGATAAAACTCAATCGGGTCCTCAATCGTAATGATGTGGTGGTCGACGGTTTCGTTCAGCAAATTCACCAAACTGGCAAGCGTCGTACTCTTTCCGCTACCGGTTGGTCCCGTAACCAAAAACAATCCGCGAGGTCGGTGAACCAACTTCACCACCACTTCGGGCAGACCAAGTTGTTCGGGAGTCAATTTGTCATTCGGAATTTGACGCAGCACCATCGAGATGAAGCCACGCTGTTTAAATACAGAAACACGGAAACGAGCCAAATCGCCGAACGCGAAGCCAAAGTCCGTGCTGCCGCTTTCCTGGAGTTCGCGTTGGCATCGTTCCGGCGTGATGCTCTTCATCAGCGATACGGCGTCTTCGGCTTCGAGCGTCTTCGTTTCCAGTTTCCGCATCCGACCGTGTAGGCGAAACACTGGAGGTTGGCCGACGACAATGTGAATGTCGCTAACGCCCTGTTTCACAGCGGCTTGCAACAATTTGTCAATCAGCACAGTGGCCATAGCAACGCTTCCGGGGTTGAATGATGAGTGTTTAGATTGCGATTAACGAACAGATGACCAGTCAGCCAACGCCGTACGCCCAAAAACTGAATCGACGTCAATTGACTCAATGGAGGAAATTCACGCCACTGGACATTATCGCAGGCGGCGAGACAAACGCAAAAAGTAGCGGCAAACTCGCGCAAAACACGTCACCAAGTGCCGGCTTGAGATGCAGCGGTGACGATTCAGTAGCGGCCGATATTTCGGTTGACCTGACTGCTACCCAAGACGATGGGTTTGGTCGGTATTTTCTGGTGACGAGCGCCGCACCTTGTCGTTGAACTTACGGGGTGAGGAAACTGGCTGCAGTTTGTCGAATGCGGCCAAGCGAGTGGGGCTACAAACTCTGCAAATCCTTAACGATATGCGCCAACGCCATGTCTTCTTGTTCCGTCTTTTTGGCAACTCGATAGACCTCTTCAAACGTCGTGATGCCGCGGATCACCTTTAGCATCCCGTCGGCGTAAAGTGTTGACATGCCGTTGTTTATGGCTGCGGTACGAATGACCTTGGTAGTCGTGCCCTTGAACATCAGTTCACGCAACTTGTTATTGATCATCATTAATTCGTAAATGCCGATGCGGCCGCGGTAACCTTTGCGGCCACAATAGGCACAACCCTTACCGCGACAGAACTCCGCCTGCTTCACCATTTCCGGTGGCAGACCTGAATCGACGATCACGCTCTCGGGTGGTTGATACCTGACCTTGCAGCGAGGGCAAATCGTTCGCACCAGGCGCTGGGCCAGCACCGCGATCACGCTGCTTGCCACCATATAGGCAGGTACACCTATGTCCACCATTCGTGATATAGCACTGGGCGCGTCGTTCGTGTGCAGAGTACTGAAAACTAGGTGTCCAGTCAAAGAAGCCTGGATCCCCATCGATGCTGTCTCGTGATCCCGCATTTCGCCCACGAGGATCACGTTGGGTGCTTGTCGCAACATCGCCCGGATAATGCGGGCGAAGTCCAGACCAATTTGGTGACGCACTTCGACTTGGTTAACCCCTGGTAGGTAGTACTCGACGGGGTCTTCGGCAGTGATGATTTTGCGGTCGGGACGGTTCAGTGCGTTCAGTGAAGCGTACAGCGTCGTCGTTTTTCCAGAGCCCGTGGGACCGGTGACGAGAACGATGCCGTTGGGTCGCCGGATCAAGTTGTTCATGTTGCGGAAGTCACGTTCGGACAAACCGAGCTGACGAACACCGACCTTGATATTGTCTCGATCCAGTAGCCGCATCACTGCCGACTGGCCGTGATTGGTGGGGATGATGCTAACCCGCAAGTCGAGCTGTTTATCACCAACGGTGATCTTGATTCGACCGTCAGTCGGCTTTCGCTTTTCCGAAATATCGATCTTCGCCAAAATCTTGATTCGGGCGATGATTGCCGTGAGCATTCGGCGGGGAGCGTTTTCACGCTCAACGCAAACGCCGTCAATCCGATATCGGATTCGCACGCGGTCCTCGAAAGGCTCGACGTGGATATCACTCGCCCGGAGCTGGACCGCTTCGGCGATCATTAGATTGACCAGACGGACAACCGGTGCGCTGCTATCGTCAACAATCTCGCCTCCTCCGCCGCTGCCGTCGTCGCCCTCGGTTTCCGTAAAGTCGATCGCGGTGTCCGTGAATTCCTGCAACATCGAGTCAGCAGATTCACCTTCGACCTGCCCGTAATACTGGTTGATAGCCCCCAAGATGGTCTCTTTGGGTGACAGCGCCGTTTCGATTTTGCGATTGAGAATAAACCTCAGTTTTTCGATGGTTTCGATATCAAACGGGTTGCTGATCAGAACCGTGAGTGAACCATCCTCGTCCTTGTAGGGAAGCACCATATTTTCCCGAGCGACGGACTCGGGGACCAACTCGATTACGTTCTCCGGGATTTTGGTCTTACTGAGGTCGACGTAGGGGATTTTGTGAAACTTTGCCAGTGCCTTAGCGACTTGCTCGGGGCTGGCGTACTCCATCTTGATCAGTACGGCACCAATCTCAGCGTTCGTGTCTTTTGCGATTTTTTCCGCTTCGTTGAGCTGATCGAGGCTGATGATTCCGTTCTTGATCAACAAGTCGGTGTAGTCTTGCATCGCTTGGGCCATCGCAGGTGCCGCTTTCAGAAAGTAAAAATAGGGAAAACAGGTTGTTCGATAGCTCCTAGGATACCATCGAAAGGAAGCAATCGCACGGGGAAAGAACTGTAGGTTGTGAGTCGGTGAGCCTGGACTGCAGTAAATTCAGTACGATGGGGCTCTCGGTCTTGCAGCTTATTGCTCCCCTCAACCAGCCACGCCCCCGGGAGTGGCGAGTGCAGCGAGCCAAAGTCGGCGTAACTGAGGTAAGACTCAATCTCAGACTGAGAGTGCTACGGCTCAAAACCGCCAGCGGCCTCGAAGAGTGTCAACGCGTCGACGGTCTGGCGAACGTCGTGGACGCGGACAATGTGAGCACCGGCGCGGGCGACTGCGAGCGACACACCGAGTGTTCCGGCTGTGCGATCAGCTTCTTTATCGCCGATACACTTGGCGATAAAGCCTTTGCGAGAGTGGCCAATCAAGATCGGTGAGCCAAGTTCCACGAAACGAGCCGTCGATCTAAGTAACATCAAGTTGTGATCGTGGGTCTTGCCAAAGCCGATCCCGGGATCAAAACAAATGCGTTCTCGTCGAATTCCGGCTTGTTCACATTGTTGGCGACGTTCGATCAAGTGCCGCTCGACTTCATCGACCACATCCTCATACTGAGGATTGTCTTGCATCGTTTGTGGAGTGCCTTGGATGTGCATGACGCAAACCCCAACCCCTGCGTTGGCGGCGAGCCCCATCATGCCGGGGTCGCCAGTCAAACCTGTGATGTCGTTGATGATTTCGGCGCCGGCGGCAACAGCGACCTCAGCCACCACCGCTTTGTTGGTATCAATGCTGATGGGAATCGAGAGCAGCCCGACCAGCCGTTCGATCACCGGCATCACGCGGTCGAGTTCTTCGTCGGCGGAGATAATATCGCTGTAGGGACGCGTGCTTTCACCGCCAATGTCAACGATGTTGGCACCATCGGCTTGCATCCGCAGGGCAGCGTCCAATGCGTGTTTAACATCGAGATGCCGACCGCCGTCGGAGAAGCTGTCTGGTGTCACGTTGAGGATTCCCATCACCAACGGCCGCCGTGGGATCGTGAGTATTCGCTTGCCGAGATCCCAAGTCAGGCGTGGCTTGGCATTGGGCGATCCCTCTGCGCCGCTCACCATCGCATTTCCATTTGCGAGACGATTCTCGAGGCGAGTTGTGTAATCGCTTGCTGTGTCGCAGTGTCGATGCTTTGCCCAGCCTCGGGAACAAACCGTGAATCCTGTGTAAATGAGATCGCCAAATCACCTTGCGGCACGACCATGTTCTGCATCAACAGTTCGCCGCCGCGGCTGACCCACGCGGCTTGGACACCGATGGCGGCGTCCAACGCTCGCGGATCGTCACTGGTGGTTTCCGTCAGTACCCGTTTGGTCTCGCTGTTAAAGCGACAGGTGAGTGTGCTGTCGGCATTGGGGTCACCGGTTACTTTGTAAGGAGTGCGAGTTTCGATCTCGCGGATGACGGCTTCAGTTAAACGAACGCCTAAGTCATGCCGGAACGTCTCGTTGCGGATGACGGGAACGTACACCGTACGAATGTCGGGACGGAACAAGGACGCGTTGCCGAATCGATAGGTCGCACATCCCGATACTGGTAGCAACAGAAACGTTAGCACCACGAGGGAACCGCGTATCGCGTCAATCATCGGAATATCGACTCGCTGTCGCCGCCGTCTTGGACTGCCTCTTGCTTGCTCCCTGCCGTTCTCAATTCCAACGGTTTCCCCGCGGTACTGTCAGGAAAGATTTTGGTCAACCAAGACATTCGCTGTTCGGGCACAGGAGCATACTCTTTCGTCTCCGCCAATCGTTGTTGGGCGATCTCTGCAAAGGGTGTATCTGAATGCTCAGCCAGAAGTTGGTTGTAATAGTATTGGGCCGAACGATACTCCCCGCGTTTCTCACGATAATGGGCGCGGCCAGCCAGATGTTCGGCGCGCAGGTAGGATATTTCTGCGGCTGCACGAGCGACCATATCACGGTACTTGGGATCGGTCAGCCGGTCGGGGAATCGCGTCCGAGTTTGTTCAACCAGTTTTTCGGCTTCGTCGAGCACTAACCCGCTGTAGTGTGGACCTTGGTAGATATTCAACTTACAACGAATGCCGAGCAAGTGTGCCAAGAACAAGTGGTCGCTGTCAGGGAAGGCTTCTCGTAAGTCGGTAAGAAACTCGTCCGCGTCCTCAAATTTTTCTTGACGGATGTATTCAGCGGCTGCGGCCATCGTCGCATCATCCGCGAGGCGTCCGGTTGGATCATCGTATCGAATCTGGTCAAGCACACGAATGGCATGGCCATCGACATCGAATGCCGGACGTTTATCATCGGTAAAATTGATCGGCGAGGACCAACTTTGTTCGTTGGCTTTGACCGTATCGATCCAATAGCGACTGATCGAAAACAATCTTGCTGCGATACGGTCATTGTGTCGGTTGCGAGGAAAATCTTTTTGCAATTTCTCGTAGACTTTGGCAGCATCGTTGAGTTGATCGGCAAAGTACAAGCTTTCCGCTTGCATGAACATTGCGTCTTGCTGCAACGCCGTTTTCGGAGCAGCTTCGCCCGCGCGGCGAAACGACTTGGCCGCTTTCGCATAGACGCGTGCGGCTTCGCCCTTGGGCAGTCCAGTTGCTTGACGGAACGTCGCGTCGCCTTGTTGGTACAATTCTTTCGCGCGAGTTCGATTTTCTGGCTCACGACCGGTGATGAAGCCCACAACACGGCTGGACGATTTTTTGGCTCCACCGAATAAAGTCTCTTCGCCCGAAGCCAAAACGACACCATTCTCAGGGTCAATTTCTTCGGCAACCTGATCGGCCGAACTAAGCGCTGGTTCACGGCGAAAGGGGTTCTTTGTTAGCGATTGGCAACCGCCAACCGTCAACAAAACTGTCAAGGTGACCCATTTTGCAAACGATGTCGGGCCGTTCTTTTGCCACTCGGAGATTCGCGTCATGGTTTAGGTTCCGTCCTAATCGCGGTTGGCAAAAACGGCTGCATCCGAGGGACGCTGCCAAGTACAGTTTGGATGTATCGGTTCAGAACACCCCGTAGCTCGCCATAAACATTGGCGGCAACGGAGACTGGATATTGCGTGGAATCGTCAGCGAGTCGACGTAATTCTGAAATGGTTTCCTGCTTCAGCGAAACCGTCTGACGCTGACGGGCTCGGCAGTTTGCGCAAACGATGCCCCCGGTGGCGAGAGCAAATATTTGGCGAGCTGTCGCCGCCACTTCGCCGCCACAAGCGGTACAGCGATCAACGCCGGGCGAGTGTCCCAGTTTTCGCAGCAGTTGGGCATCGAAATACGCCAATGTCGAAGCGACTTCACCCTCGCCGTCGAGTTGGCCAAGCGTCTGGATTGTCAAGTCATACACTTCAGGATGAGGATCATGTTCGTCCATTAGCAACCGCAACATCTCGATCACGTGGTATCCACCATACAAGCGATCAAGCGATCGATCGGCAGCACGAAAGCGACGATGCAGCTTGGCTTCGGTGAGCAAATCAAGCGAGCCAGAGCTTTTACGAATTAGGACTACACGACAAACGGCCAATAGGTCAAGTGAACCTTCGAACGGCCCTTTCGGCCGCCGGGCGCCTTTGGCGATCGCCGAAACCCGGCCAAAGTCTCGAGTCAGCAGCGTGACAATCAAGCTCGTCTCGCTGAACTCGACATTACGTAGTACGATCGCGGTTGTCGAATCGGTAGACAAACAAGATTTCCCTGAAGTGAAACTCAACCCAACGCAGCGTGAAACAAGTTCTACAACTCGCCCCACGATCCCAGCGACGAAAGCATTTCGCTCATTTCCGCAGCTGCGTGCGAGTTGCCTTGACTTCTTGCTTGCTCGATACCGTCTCGCAGATACGCTCTTGCCTCGTCGATGCGTTCCAGATCAACCAACAGTTGCGCGGCCATAAAAAACGCTGGCACATAGGGAGGTGAATCGCGAGTCAATTCGGCCAACCGCAACAAGCTCCCATCGTGATCGCCTTCACTTCGCAGCTCCATCGCCAGTGAATAACGCAAAAAAGTGTCACTAGGCTCATCCTGCAACATGGCTTCAATTTTATCGCGGCGGCTCATTCGGTTTTGGTTTTCGCTGGGGGGATGCATGGGAAACTGGGAGCAGTGATGCTGCGGATCGCTGTACGCAAACAGTCCCCCGCAGCAGCAGTTCTTATTTATTCGGCAGCTCTCTTTATCCTCCGCCAGTGGATGCCTGGCAATGTCTGCCGAATCGGAACAATCCTCAAATTTGATTTGAGCGACGCTCGTTGGTCTGCCGATACGACTGATGAACGAGTCTTTCCACGCTTACGACGCGAGATATGCGCATGGACCGCGGCAACCGACAAACCATTGTGGCCTCGACCCTGCTGACTTTGACCACCTTGGTTTTCTGTCACGATACGAGTTATGCCCAAAATCCGTCTTCCCAGACGAGGCAAATCCAGCAAGGTGCAAGTAACTCCGGCGGGTTGTTTAGTGGGCTGTTTGGCGGCAAGAGCACTTCATCGTCAAAGTCCACATCACGCGTTGTGAAACCGGTAAACGATGGATCGCGTCAAGAGGCGAATTGGGACGGCATCCCATTTCACGAAGCGAGGCGAACTGGACAGCCCCAGGCGTCAACACCCATCCGCGATCCGCGAGGCCAGCGTGAATCCGCAGGGCCGCTCCGCGATTACATTCCCAATCGAGCGATAACCAACTCAAACACTAGCGATGAACCACGGATCGTGCGGACGCAACCCGCACGGACAGTTCCGCTGGCGAACAACTCCAACACATCGACGTCCACTCGCCGTTCCATCCCAACTCCCGGCGGCGAATCGGAAATTCAATCAGCAACCACTCGCCGGTCGGCTACGTCAACCACAACCGCTCCGGACGCGAAAACGGAGTTGTCCAGTCCCGGCAATCTGCTTTCCAGTAGCACCAGTAGCCGCCGATCGGATCGCCGCAACGTCGGCACTCTTGACTCTGCCGAAGTGGTGCAATCAACACCAGCGCCGGCCGTTGCTCCGAAGCCAATGGTGAGTCAACCTGCGCCCGAACCCAAAGTTGCTCGCCGCGAGCTGCCATCGGTGACCAAAAAACAAACCGTTACACCGGATCTGAAAAAGGTTGCCGAGACTTTGCCCGAAAAAACATCGGTGGCAAAGACAGAGCAAACGCCACGATACAGCACACCCACCAACATTCCAAGTGACTCGGTATCAACAGATGAAGAAGAACCTTTGGGGAGCGTTCCGGCGGTCCCTTACGCAGCGTCAGCACCTGACCCGAGTTATGTAACCGAAGACAGCGAAGGTTTCCAACCACGTCAGAATATTGTCACAAATACCCCGGCTCCTGCATTCAAATCGGACTTGTACCATTCAGCTTCGAGCAAGCCAACGACAGATTTTGCGCCGCGAGTGCCCAGCGGTGATGTGGCAACGCTTCGTCGTAACAACGATGTTTTGAAGTCGGAAATCTCCGCGTCGACCCAGTCCTTGCCGGGGGGCGCGGCGGTGGAGAAAACGGAAACGAAACCCGCCGATGCAGTGACGAATTTCGCTACGACGGTGTTGCCGATCACGGCTGCGACAGGACAAGAAAAAAACGTTGATGCAGGTGGCCCGACACTGGAACCGCTGCGTTCTTCTACCGCAAACGCGGGGTCAACAAACGCCTTTACGCAAACGGTGCCCGGTAAACCCGCAGTTTCGGCAGCACCCACCACTGCAAACGTGCCCGCCGTAGAATCAGTGTCGGCCGCGCCGAACAATCCCATCGCCGAGCAAGCACCCGCTGCGGATGCAGTGCCAAGCGAGAAGGCACCCGCGGATACGACGTTTGCGATCCAACCGGGGCAATCGACCGTTGCATCGGAATTGCCGGGAATTCGCGTCGTTACACATGGACCCAAGCAGATTACGATTCGTCAATCGCATCCGTATGAAATTCGCATCGAGAACCGAGGTTCGATTAACGCGTCGGACGTGATCGTGCGAGCTCACATTCCCAGTTGGGCCGAAGTTCAAGGCAGCAGCGCATCCCGCGGCGACGTCACTTCGTCAGCTCAAAGTGGTGAATCGGAACGATTGGTGTGGACGATCGACAACCTGCCTGCGGGCGGTGTTGAGCGGATGTTTGTGCGATTGAAGGCAGTGCGCAGTGGCTCCCACGACATGAACGTCGACTGGACGCTTGCGCCACAGAAAAGCAGTGCCACGGTGTTCGTACAAGAACCTAAAGTGGCTGTCACCATTGATGGCCCAGCAGAAGTTATTTACGGTCAATCGCAAACATACAAAGTCCGCATCTCCAATCCAGGTGATGGTGTCGCGCCGAATGTGATGTTTACGTTGTCTCCCAATTCGGCAACGCCTCAAACGCAGCGAATCGGTGACATTCCGGCTGGCAAAGAAGCGCAAATCGAAGTCGAGTTAACGGCTCAAGACCTAGGCGACTTAAAGATCAACGGCCTCGCTGCTGGTGACTTGGAACTGCGTGCAGAAGCAAGCAAAACGATTCGTGTCGCCGCTGCGAAACTGCAAGCGACTCTGACGGGACCTCAGGTCAAGTACCAAAACACCGAGTCCATGTATGTACTGCAACTGAAGAACGATGGCACCGCGACCAGCGAGCAAATTGTCGCGTCGTTGCGATTGCCTGTCGGAGTGAAGTACTTGGGTGGCGTCGAGGCGGCAACTCAGCGGGCGGACCTGTTGACATGGAAGATTGACGCCATGGCTCCAGGCACATCACGTGACTACCAGTTTCGTTGCAACATGACGGCAACTGGCGAGCAGATGTTTGCGTTCGATGCGCGGGGTACGGCGGCGGGCCAGACGAATGTCGCACTCACCACTCGAGTCGAGGCGATTGCCGACTTGGTGCTCGCTGTTAATGACCCGTCCGCGCCGGCTCCGGTCGGATCGGAAGTGACTTACGAGATTGTCATTCGTAACCGCGGCAGCAAAGAGGCGACCGAGGTTCGTGCGGTTGCCCAGTTCAGTAACGGTATCGAGCCGCAACAGATCGAAGGACACACGGGCAAAGTTATCACCGGGCAAGTCATCTTCGACGCGATCCCGCGGATTGCCGCTGGAGAACAAGTTGTGTTGCGAATCATCGCTAAGGCGGAGGTCGAAGGTCATCATCGATTCCGTACCGAAGTGACCTCGGGCGACACGGTCCTGGTTGCGGAGGAAGCGACTCACTACATGAGCCCGCAAAGTGAACGCGTCAGTCGTCACAGTGATGAGCCGGTAACGCGATAGCGATGTTCTCCAAGCATCGGCGAAAAAAGTTTGTCGGTCATCACTTTGGTGCAAGAGGGTTCCTGAGGCGGCGGTTGTGGTTACAATAACTGCGGGCAAACTTTGCCAGAATCGCCGTTTTACTCAGGATTTCGCATGGGTCTCGCGTCCCTTTATGACTTGCCCGGTTTGACAATTTCTTTTGAACTGTTCCCACCCAAAACTGAGGCTGGAGTGACAGCCCTGCTGGAAAACGTCGAGCGGCTGAAACAATTTCAACCGAGCTATTTCACGTGCACGTACGGTGCCGGCGGCTCATCCCAGGCTGCGACTCTCGACGTGGTTCAAAAGGTTCGTCAGGCGACCGGGCTTCCTGTCGCATCTCACTTAACGTGTGTCGGATCGACGGTGGAACAATTGTGCGATTACCTCGTCGAAGCTCGGGCTCGCGGAACCGATTACATTGTCGCTCTGCGCGGTGACCCACCCAAGGGTGCCGAGAAATTCGAGGTCGTTACTGGCGGACTTCGATATGCAAATGAATTAGTCGCCCTGATTCGCGATCAGTTCAGCCACTTTGGAATCGCTGTTGCCGGCTACCCGGAAGTCCATCAAGAAGCGAGTGACGCGGATTTTGATTTGGAGAACTTGAAACGGAAGGTCGACGCGGGGGCTGATATCGTCATTACGCAGTTGTTTTACGACAACGACGATTTCTTGCGGTTCCGCGATCGCTGTGTTGCTACAGGCATCACCATACCTATCGTGCCCGGCATTTTACCTGTGACTAATTTCAAGCAGGCGCAGCGCATTGCGTCGATGTGCAAAGCCAGGATTCCGCGTGCGCTGGAAGAGGCCATGAACTTAACCGATGACGAGTCGCGACAATTTGAAGTGGGAGTCGATCACGCGCGTCAACAAACCATGCACTTGATCAAGAACGGCGTCGCCGGCATTCACTATTATGTGCTCAACAAAAGCGACTCGGCAGAGAAACTTCTTGATGGTTTGCAAGTAGTCGGGTAGTTTGCAAGTAATTAGCAATCAGCTGGCAACCAATTTACTTCGATTGCAAATGCCAGGCGTCAAGCCAAATCGTTTTCGCCGGCTTCATCGAAAACTCCTGTTCCAGTCGCTCGGCCATATCGGGCAAGTGTCCGGCACCGTAAAACACGGCAATGTTCTTCTTGCCCGCGTCGATCTCTTCCCGCAAGATAGCGAACGCTTTCGCATTGCGGCCCTTGATCAGCGTATTCTCTCCATTGGCGTCGTCTATTCCAGCAGTAACCGTTTCGATATCGATTAGCTGTCGAGCCATTGCCTGCTTCATTTTTGTCGGACGATCATCACTGAACAGAGCGAGCAGTAACCCCGCGTCACCTCCGCTGGCGGATTGCGACGCGAGTCCAGCACCCATCATTCGCGCGACCATCTTCCAAATGCTGTCGCCGCGTCGCTCCAGGTCTTCAACGAATTCGTCGGGACTCATGTCTGCATGACGAAAATTCTTGGACAGGTAGTCGATCTTCTCGAGCTGATATTCGAGCTGTAGCATGTCCTTCATGCCGGTCTGCATCGATGCTAAAACCGACCGTCTCGCTTGCAAGTCTTCAGGGCGAATGCGTGTCCCGTCGGGAGCAACCAATTCATAGAGCACGACGTCGTACTGAGCGAGCTTTTCCGCTAGGTCTCGGTAGTATTCCTTCTCGCCGATATGCACGACGCCGACCAGATCGACGGTATGGCCTTCCAGCGGTCCGCCTTGGACGCCTTCGTAGCGGACAATCGCTGTTTGCATCGCGCGTGGTTTGCCAGCTTCGGTCTCGTCGATCCGTACATAGAGCGGCTCGTCGTTGGTCTCATTTTTCGCCTGTTTTTTCTCAGCGGTGGGAACAGCTTCGGCCACTGCTTGGGCGAACACTGCTGATGACCACAAACCGGCGGCGAAGATCGCCGCGAACAAACAAGATAGACGCATCGAACATGCCTTCACAAATCGTTAACCAGGAAACCGACTTGCTCAAGGATAGGCTTTTAGCCCTGCAAATTCAAACCGGCAGTGACCGTTTGGCTTAAACCGTCGACTGCTGATAGGATTGCGGCTGGTTGTTCGCTGGCACAAACCGCCCGCCAGGTCTCTGAATCAATCCGTAAAACGTCGCGAATCGACTCGATCTTGTCGGCATCTGCAGTTGATTCGGCACGCACAAGCTCCTGGCAAAGAAAAACATACAAATCAGACACTTGCACACACAGATCGTTCTTGTTGTTCGCCACGCCACCGAGCAATTCGCCGAGGATGTCCAGTAGCTGGATCGATTGTTCATTCGGCCCCTTCAGGCAATCCGACTCGCGGTACTTGATCGCCAGCACGTTACATACTTCGATGGCGCGGTCGATTAGCATCAACCGAATTCTCGCAGGGCTTGCTGCACGAACTGCGTTCTCCAAGTACTCGTCGCGTGCATTGCGATGCCCCGAGCTAGACATTTTCGGACGGTGTGGCGAGTATCCGGAAGATGTGTTTGGCATGGTAATTCATCCTTGATAGTGAGTACGCCGTTGAGCGTACCAAAAATGGGTCAGGGGCAATCCATGTGCGACTATTGCTGCGTCGAGGTGTACGACGAATAGGATTGGATACTGTCTAAAGCCGTTTGATTGGACTGTAGTTTTGCAATGGCAGCTTCGCTGGCGTAGTAACTTTTGAGCAAACGCGTGCGTTCACTTTCCAGGCGTTGATTCATTGCGGCGACTCGTTCGGTGTTGCGTTGGATTTTCAGCCCCAGAGTTTCGGTGCGATTGATCAGCAGGCTCGAGTTAGCTCCTGCGAGGCGATCAGCAACTTTGTCCAACTGAGCAATCGCGCCGGTATCTTTCTTGGTAAAAAAGTCGACGACCGCTGTCGAATCACTTTCGATTGCCGCGACAAGTTTATCCGAGTCCAACTCCAGCTTGCCTTGGTCGTTCAGCCGAATACCGACAGCAGCGAATGACTTGATGTCGCCTGCACCACGAACCTGTCCAGATAACAATTTACCGTAGTTAAGATTGATTCGCAGAGCTTCGCTTGTGCCGAACAACAATCCCACTTCTTGCGTGTCAGCATTGTAGAATGTCAACGAATTGAGTTTGTCGACGAGTTTGTTGTACTGGTCGACAAAAGTTTTCGCGGCTTTGGTCACGGCGTCGGGGTTCTTGTCGACCGTAATTCTTACCGGGTCATCCGAAAGTTGTTTTAGTGTCAGGGCGAGTCCTGTCGAATCATCTTTGAAGACACCGTCCACGGAGGACAAGAACCGTTCTGGGCCATTGTCCGACGAGATGGAGATTTGAGCATCTTGGCCGCGGGAGGTTGTAGCAATCGCCAGGCCCGCGGAAGTGGAATCGATGCTCAGCCGTCCCGCAGCACCCGCTTTCTTGCTCAGCAATTGCAAACGAGAGTTTCCCGAATCGTCGATGACCACCGATGCCGTCGCAAATCGACCGGTTTCATTGATTCGAGTCACTAGTGACTCCAGCGTATCGGTCGCCGAAAACTCAAACGAATCCAGTTCACCACCGACAATTGCACTGACCGATTCACCATCGATCGTTTGCGTTGTTGCTTCGCCAACGATTCCCAGAGCTTTCGCGCTGCCGCTGGCACCAAAATCGACAACCTTCAGCCTACCACCACCGGATGCTCGATCAACAAGTTGAATGCCATCGCCGCGTTCGTTGATTTTGGCTTCCACGTCCACGGACAAAGCGTTGATGCCGTCGATCAACTCACCGACCGTGGCGAACGCGGACACACCGATGTTCACCGCACTGCTTTTACCGGCGGAGTCTGTGATCGTGAACGATCCGACGCCTGGTCCGCGCCCCTGGTTCAATGACGCAAGCGTTGTCGAGCGATCAACGAATTGCCGTTCGAGGCTACGCCCGTCAACGATCGCGTCTGCGGAATCCGAGGCTATACCGAGCGTGTTGGCAGTGCTGTCACCGGATGAAATCACGAAATTCGCTGTTGTTCCACCAGACAGATCGCGTAGTCGCAAACCTGTGTCAGAGTCATCGAGCTTAACCGAAAGCGAAAGCCCACTGGCATTGATCAAGTCAGCCACTTGCTGGATCGTTTTCGCAGTGGAAAGGTCGACCGAAGCTGTCGCCCCGTCACGCGTTTGCAGATCCAACGTGGTCAATGCCGCGAGCCCTTTTCCGCCGCCGAGGTCCTCCAACGAAGTGCCTCGCAGCGGTTTGACAATACTCCGCGAAACGATCTCGCCGACAGTCGCTTCGCGATCGACTCGCAACGTTGACGCCACGGCTGCCCCCACGCCATCGGCCAAAGTAAAGTCGCTGCTGCCGGTTGTCAGATCGGCGAACACGATGCGATCAGCCTCGGCCGAAAGCGATGCTGTGAATTTCCCGTTCGCTTGAGCGTTGATTGCATCGAGCAATTCACCCACGGTCGAGGGTCCAGCGGCGTCGGCTGCGTTGAAATCCAGTGCAAGTGAGGAACCATCACTAAAAGTTGCCAGGAGATCCGTGCCACTGCCAAACTTGATGCCCAGGCTAGACAGCGACGTCAATCTTGCCGCATCGGAGTTGGGAGGATTCAAGTCAAACCCGTGGGCTTCGTTGGCGGCGACGTCGATACCACTCAAACCGAGGTCCGCTGCCGTCTCGCCCAGGCCAATATCTTCCACTCGCAAATTGGAAACCGTTAAACCGCTGAGATCTTGCAGTGTAATACGATCGGCGTCGGCGGTGGCACGGACTCGAACTCCGGACGCAGCATTGATCGTTTCAATCACGTCGTCGACGGTCCGAGCATTGGACAGATCGATATCGGCTGTTCTGCCGCTACGATCTGTGAGCCGAATGCTGCCGCGTTGGACACCGCGTCCGAGATTGAGCTCGCCGAGCGGAGTCGTTTGTTCGAGAAAACCGCCTGCTGCAATATCGATCTTACCAGCGGCACCTAGGGTTGCCGTTGCTGAGGAAAAACTACGTTGCGAGCGAGCCGTGTGTGTAGCGGCAAGTTGCACCGTGCGAATTTCGTAGCTTCCGGTACTAACACTGCTGCCCGCCGTTGCCGAAAGTGAGTCGGTATCCGACGAAGTCGCTTTGCGAGATTGAAACACATCGGGACTTGCCAACGATTTGCCAGCGATTTGCACACCGATAATCGAAGCGGTCAGTTCGGCGATCGCGTTTTGTTGCTGCCCGAGCTGGGTGATATTCGACTGCAATCGATCTCGCGGTTGGCCACTGAATGCGATCAACTGATCAACCGTGCTTTGGATATTGGTGCCGGTAACTAACCCGACGGATGATTGCAGGCGCCCCATAAAAACTTTGCTGGGTTCGAGCGAAAACGAACGGAGAGGTATCTAAAGAATCGGCAAATGCAGTGGGTAAGTTGAGGAGGCGGTTCATTTATATTCACGCCCCGTCCGCGAACTTATGAGATTGCGTGAAACAGCGGTTGTAAGCTTTCTTGTATCCCGCACAAGTTGAAACCAATGATTCGGGATGAAGGGGTCAGGTAAGATGAACGAGCCAGACAACCGATCCAAACTAGATCGCTTGTAGAAACATGGAAACGCAACTAGGGCGTAACGCGGATGAGATCCGCTTTGAATACGAGCTGTAGATTTGCTTCCTTTGCAACTTGTTGCAACAAATCTACCAGCGACACATCGACGGCTTCGAGCGAGATCAATGCTCGAGATTCCGCGTCGACTGTGGGCTCAAACTCCAGCCTGACGTTAGCGGTCGCTGCCAGACTTTGCAGCACCTCTCGGGCAGGCTTGTTGACTAAGCGAAAGGTGAATCGGCGGGTATCCTTTCGCAAGGCTTCCATCGCATTTGCTTGAGCCAATTGCGGTTTCGCCGCGACTCCGGGAAACGATCGCAACAAAGCGTCTACAAACATGCGGTGGCCCGTCGGTGTGGTTGTGACCAGCATCTGACCGACAGATGGATTGAAACGTGCTTTTACATCGCTCCGCGTCGTCGCTTGGCGGGCCGCGGGTGGCACCGAATCGATTTTGTAGAGGTAGGGCAGCTGTATCGATTCGGACAAGAGTGGCTGAGTGGCCAGCTCCACCACAGGCAAGTTCGTCGGTAAATCAAAGGATGCCATTTGACGGCCGAATTGAGCCAGAACCAATGAGACTGCAACGCGGCGGTCGATTGCGTTCCATGTTGTCGCCGGCCACAGGTCATGCGGTAGCGGCGGAACAACCAGTGGGTCCAAGTCACTACCCAAAACTGCCGTCAACGCTTCGGTGGGTGTTGTAAGTCTTGCCCAGCGAACGTCAACTTTGTTGCGACCGCTCGCTGCAGTTCTGTCGGACATCGTCATCAGTACATCAGCGATAGAATCCACTCTATCTGGGGTGCCAACCAGCACCACATTTTCGATCGCGAGGACCACGCACGCCCGTTCAGTAGCAATTTTTACCAGTGCCTCGTATACAGTCGGTCCGACGCTACCGGGAGAAATGTTACTGGATGGATCGATCTCACGATCAATCCACAGATTGATTTGCGCGGGGGTCGAAATTCTCTCCAGCGATAATCGAAACGGCACCTCATCCAGGACACTGGTAATCGGTGAGGCCAAGCGTTTTGCGAAATCCGAACCAGAGTCGAATTGACCAAAAGACTTTTTTTTGCAGAAAACCGGCAGCATCAGGCACGAGAAGACAACAAGACACGGGACGATTTGTCGCATGCAGATCAAACCTTTCGCACTCAGGCCGTTTCGCTCATTGTGACGCGATAGTGGAGCAATTAGACTCCGCAATCGAAGCGAAGCTAATCTTATAGCTAACAGTTTAGGTCACTTTCTAGTGATGGGACGCTGTTCCAGACGAGAAATGTTGGTTTTTTGTCGTTGCTTCGCTTGCCCGTTCTGGGGCCATGGATAGGATGCACCCGACCAAAAGGCGTTATTGACCCACGAGAAACGAATCAACGAACGGACTTTCCATCGTGTATTCACCCCTGGTTCGGACAACACGTTTAGCGTCGGCATACCGGCGTTATCTCTCGTCGGCCGACTCTCCCCGATTTGCGGCGGATGTCGACGAGTGCTACAGCAGCTCAACGCTGGCATCACTGGTCCATCGTGGCGATGTCGAAATGCGGCGTGCGGCTGCGTTGGCGCTGGGAATGCTCGGTGACCGCTCCAGCATTGAACCGCTTGGACGTGCCCTCTCTGACTCCGACCGAGGTGTCCGATTGGCCGCTGACGATTCATTTCGAGCATTACTTGTTCGCGATGCAGCACCGTCACATCATCACCAACTTCTCCAGATGATGCATTTGAACGATGGGGGTGAGTATGCAGCGGCTCTTGCACCCACAATGATTCTCATTGATCAAGCTCCGATGTATGCTGAGGCGCATCATCAACTTGCTATTTGTTGGCACGCGTTGGAACAGTACGGTCAAGCTGAATCGGCCTATTGTGCCTGCTTGTGGCGTTGCCGATTTCACTATCCCGCTTGGCAGGGTTTGGCGAAGTGTCGCTTAGCGCGAGGTGACTTTGAAGGGGCGATCGCGGCTCTGCAGCGAAGTCTGGATATCTGCCCAGACATCGAGAATGCTCGGCTACAAATTCGGGCGATCTTGCGGCGAATTCGCCAAACTGACGCTTGAGCGGGAGCTGACCATTGAATCTTTCCTACGACGAACCGTTGGTCGGCTCGCTGGCGTTGATGCTTTCCGGCGTCGCACTGGCCATCGCTGTGGGGCCATGGCAGCAACCGTACCAACTGCGAAGTGTCTGCGCGGTCCAGAGGCGATTTGGCAAGCCCGCCGCCCGCGGCCTGTGGGTTTTGGTTGCGGCCGCTTCACTCGTTTCGGGCTTGGCGATTCTCAGCGGTATACGGCCCGCTTTTGCTGTGCCCGCCGGAGATTTGCGAACTGCCGTTGAACAGGAACTTCGCTGAAGTTATTGAACTCAAGTGCCAGGGTTGGCATCTTTGATCGCATTGTCCATCACAGCGATCGCGGCGTCGTAATAACGTTCCCATTCAACTTGGAAATGCTCCAACGCATCTTCGTCAGCGAAAAAGAACATGCGATTGTTGATTCGTGTGCCATGCGTTCGCTTTCCAGCAACGATGCGGCGTTCTTCAAAGAATCGCACGACATCGATTTCGTTTAAAACCGGTGTGTAAGGTTCTGGATCAGCCAAAAAAGTTTGCATCGCCGCTTCGCTCGAGAACAAATAGAGCTTACCCAAATGCACTACGCCCAAAGATGGCTTGCCCTCTTCCCAGCGAACGCTGTCGACAAGTGCCACCGCACAATAACCCTCCAGCGCGAGTTCGGGTTGTGACTCTGGGGATTTAGTGGCGGCCGTTGCAGGGGCTTTGCTGGGCGTTGCTCCCAAAGATTCAGTAGCCGTTTTGCTAGGAGCAGCAACCTGTGCTGGAACACTCAACGAAAGGCCTTCGGTACGTGCGCCAGCAAGTTGGCCGGATGCGCCGCCAGAGAATCCAGCCGGCATCGTGAAACTGTTAGCTGAATTACTAGAAACGTTTGCCGGTGATACGCCAGCAACCATCGGGTTGGTTTGCACGGTGGATTGATTTGATACAACAGGAGCATTGGCAACCGTAGTCGGCGGCGCTTGGCGTTGCGGCAAAGGTTGTTGCGCGACCGTCTGTTGTGCTGCAGGTTGTTGTGCTGCCGTCTGTTGGGGCGTGGGACCGACATTCGGTGCAGGTGCTTGGGCAGCGATGGCAGTGTTCGGCGCCGAAGCTCCATTCTTCAACGACTGAGACAACATGGCGACAAAGTCACTGGGCTGCTGTTTGCTTGTGCCATGCGACAGAACTTGTCCCGCTGGGGTAACAACCACATCCGTCGGGATTTGTTTGACCTTGAACATCTGGACTAAGTTTTGGTTTTTTCCCGTATGAATTTTCACGGGAATGAACGCTTGTTGGATGGCAGTGTTCACTTCAGCGGTTTGAAAGGCACCTGCCTCTAGCTTGTCACACCAAGGGCAATTGTCGCCGTAGAAATGCAACAGCAGCGGCTTACCACATGCGGTTGATTCAGCATGTGCTTGTTTCAGGTCATCTCGCCATGGGATCTCAGCAAATGCACCATTCGTGAAACAGGCAACGGCCATGGCTGCCAGCGACAGCACACGTGCGCGGGACAACAATCGTTCCCGCGACAGCAAAAGAGTCTGTGAATTGTGGTGCATGGCAGGTGATCCTATCTGTGCGGAGCGGAAGCGAATGCCAATGGGGCATGCCGCTGGAGGTATCCATTCACACTCCGGTATCGGTCATGCCGTTGGATCCGCTTGAGCGATACCTACAGATTAGGAAGACTTTGACGCTACGGCAGTCTCTGACGCAACGGTCGCTGCTTCACGCGCTGCGGGATTGACGACGACGACCGGCTTCGCTGAGCACCGCTTTGCGCAGGCGAATGGACTCTGGGGTGACTTCGACTAACTCGTCATCCTCGATGTATTCCAGTGCCGCTTCGAGCGATAAATCTCGCGGCGGCTTCAAGATCACGTTTTCGTCGCTGCCCGACGCACGCATGTTGGTCAGCTTCTTTTCGCGACACGGATTGACGACCAGATCGTTATCGCGAGCGTTTTCGCCGACGATCATGCCTTCGTAAATCTCTGTGCCCGCGGGAACAAACAAATCACTGCGATCCTGTAGCGCGAACAAGGCAAAAGGCATCGCCTTGCCGCTGATCATGGATACCAGAACACCGTTGGATCGACGCGGCACTTCGCCTTCGATTGGTCGATAGCTTTCAAAGCGGTGGTGAATGATGGCGGTGCCGCGAGTGGAATTGAGCAATCGTGTTCGCAAACCGATCAGTCCGCGAGAGGGGATCAAGAATCGCAACAAGCTGTATTCGCCTCGCTGGGTCAATTCTTCTAGTTGACCACGACGCAAACCCACAAGCTCCATCACGGGCCCCATGTTCTCTGTCGGCACTTCGACTCGCAGCGTCTCGAACGGCTCATGCTTCTTGCCACCGATTTCTTTAATCACCACGCGCGGCTTGCCGACACTCAACTCGAAACCCTCGCGTCGCATGGTTTCGATTAAAATTGCCAAGTGCAACACGCCGCGACCGCGAACGGCATAAGCTTCCGTGCCCTCGATCATGTTGACACGCAACGCAACGTTGCGTTCGAGTTCTTTCTCCAGTCGCCCCTTCAACTGTCGCGTCGTGACGTATTTGCCTTCGCGTCCCACCATTGGCGACGTGTTCACGCTGAATACCATCTCCAGCGTCGGCTCATCCACTGTCAATCGTGGAAGTGCGTTATTTGCATCCACAGCGCTGATGGTATCGCCGATCTCGACCTTGTCTAAACCTTCGATCGCCACCACATCGCCTGCCGATGCCATCTCAGCAGCAGTCCGACCCAGATTGTCGAACTGGAACAGCCCCGAAATTTTCTGTTTCACGACTCCAGTTTTCGTGTGCAGATCGATCGTTTGTCCTGCGCGGATCGTGCCAGCATTGATTCTACCGACAGCGATCCGGCCCACGAACTCGCTCCAATCGAGCGTCGTGACCATCATTTGCAGCGGCGCGTCCAAATCAACTTCCGGTCCGGGAAGCGTGTCCACCAGCAAATCCAGCAGCGGTCGCATGTCGGTGGTGACAATTGCTGGATCGGTCGTCGCGTAGCCCGCCTTGGCGCTGGTGAAGACGTAAGCGGCATCGTCAAGTAGATCTTCACCACCCAGGTCCGCCAGCAACTCCAACGCTTCGTCGAGCGCCTCGTGCGGGCGACCGTCGGGCCGGTCGACTTTGTTCACAACGACGATTGGACGAACACCTGCTTCAAGTGCCTTCTCCAACACGAATCGTGTCTGGGGCATCGGACCTTCGGCAGCGTCAACAAGCACCAAGCATCCATCGGCCATCTGCACGACACGTTCAACCTCGCCACCAAAGTCCGCGTGACCGGGTGTATCGATGAGATTGATCTTCACACCGCGATAGGGAATCGCAATGTTCTTAGCCAGAATCGTGATCCCCCTTTCTCGCTCCAAATCGTTGGAATCGAGAATACGCTCCCCCTTCAGTTCTGAATCCCGATACTGCCCACTTTGACGCAACAGACAATCGACAAGCGTAGTCTTGCCGTGGTCAACGTGAGCGATAATGACAACGTTTCGAATATCTTGACGACGCAACGGAGAACTTTCGTGAATGAACTGGGCATGTGCTTGGTGGCGTGAAAGATTTCGCGCTGCAAGCAAGTGCGCGATGGAGACTGGCACCGGGAGCTAATAATGTCCCCTTTTCTGGATACAATTCCCAGCCCAAATGATTACCCCTTGCAGCTTGCTAATGGAAGCGAGTGCCACCTTAAGACCAGATTTGCGCCGCTACATGCGAATCCTCCCAATAATTCTGTGTTTTGCTATCCAGTCTGGCGTTGTCAGTTTTCGCACCCTGTGCGATATTCTCCAGTTCACATCCCAGCCCGTGTCGCACTCGACATCGGGCTTTTACGACAAACCCGCTTGTGAAATTTTTCACAAGAAGAAACCGTTCACGCTGGTATGTGATTGGGCAGTGGTGGCGACCTTCGGGTGAAGGCGGCATTGTGGTACCACCCCAGTTTTTTTAGGCTCATCGCCTGTAGATTTTGGGCTCATCGCCTTTGCGAGTAATACTGCTGATGACGACGATCAAACGAGGCCTGGACCTGCCGATTTTAGGCGGGCCTGAACAGCGAATCGAAATCGCCCCAGCCGTGCGCCAGGTTGCGCTACTGGGTGACGATTATGTGGGATTGAGGCCAACGATGTTGGTTGCACCCAATGATCGGGTGCGATTGGGCCAGCCGGTGATGGAGGACAAAAAGACGCCAGGAGTACTGTACACAGCGTCGGCTTCGGGCACCGTTACGGATGTTGTACGTGGAGCAAAACGCAAATTTATCTCGCTGGTCATCGACGTCGAGGGCGATGATCGAGTCGAAATCCAAGGCGCCCGAGGAAGCGATCCTTTGGCTTTGGGACGCGAGAACCTGACAGAGATTTTGCGTACTAGCGGGTTGTGGACATCACTGCGTACACGACCCTACGGGATGGTCCCACAGCCGGGCACGTCCCCGCATTCGATTTTCGTCACGGCGATGGATACCAATCCACTTTCCGCTGATCCGGTCGTTGTACTGAGCCACCGTCGTGATCAGTTTTCATTGGGCCTTGCTGCGTTGTCTCAGTTAACCGACGGCAAGGTTTTTGTGTGCAAGGGCGAACAGTCGGCGATCCCCAGTTCCGATGTCAAGAACATCCATGTCGAAACGTTCGCTGGCCCACACCCGGCTGGACTCGTTGGCACACACATCCACTTTCTTGATCCAGTCGGGCCCGGCAAAGTGGTGTGGTACATCGGCTATCAAGATGTGGTTGCCATTGGTTCTCTGTTAATGACAGGAACCCTCGATACGCGTCGTGTGGTCTCGTTAGCCGGGCCGGTCGTGCGTCAACCGCGACTTCTAGAAACGCGGGTCGGTGCGAACATCAGCGAGTTAATTGCTGGCGAGATCAAGGAGGGTTTGACCAACTTTCGCCCGATCTCCGGCAGTGTTCTATGTGGCCGAACCGCCAAGGCACCTGTCGATTTCTTGGGGCGATATCACCAACAGATTTCGGTGCTCGAAGAAGGCAACGCCAGAGAGTTTTTGGGCTGGCAAATGCCAGGCTTTGATAAATACTCCCTCACTCGCATCTATGCTTCGGCATTGTTTCAAAACAAACGCTTCGCCATGACAACGAGCACCGGCGGCAGTGAACGGGCGATGGTGCCGATGGGTACGTACGAAAAAGTAATGCCGTTGGACATATTGCCCACTCAATTGCTGCGAGCATTGATTGTTCGTGACACCGACAGCGCCCAGCAACTCGGCGCACTCGAACTTGAAGAGGAAGATGTGGCTTTGTGCACGTTTGTCTGTCCTGGAAAATACGAATACGGTTCATTGCTTCGGGAAAACCTGACAACCATCCAGCGTGAAGGCTAAGCCTCGCTTTCGGCGCACAACACGTACGCTGAAAAACATACCCAACGCAATACAACTCACCCTTCCCAATACATCCCTGCGGGAACTTAAAGACTGATGAAAGCACTTCGAGACGCACTCGATCGCGTCCACCCTTGGTTCGAGAAAGGCGCGCTATTAGAAAAAGCGTACCCAGTCTACGAGGCTCTGGACACTTTCCTGTACACGCCGGGAGCGACGACTCACGGATCGACCCATGTTCGCGATGCGATCGACCTGAAACGGATGATGATCACCGTCGTCCTGGCGCTCGTTCCTGTGACCTTGTTCGGCATGTGGAATACTGGCTATCAAGCGAACTCCGCGATTGTCGAGATGACCAATGCAGGAATTGACCCCGATTTCGATTGGCATCACACGGTTTTCACGGCACTTAAATTTGAACACGATCCTGGTGATCACATTGGCAACTTTGTCTACGGTGCGATTTTCTTTCTACCGATCTACATCGTCTGTATGTTCGTCGGTGGCCACATCGAGTTAGTATTCAGCGTTTTGCGCGGGCATGAAATCAACGAAGGATTCCTGGTCACCGGGTTATTGTTTCCTCTAACGCTTCCCGCATCGATACCGCTATGGCAAGTCGCGTTGGGAATCGCGTTTGGTGTGATTGTTGCCAAAGAAGTTTTTGGTGGCACGGGACGCAACTTTCTCAACATTGCACTCACCAGTCGCGCGTTTCTGTATTTCGCCTATGCGGGACAGATTAGCGGCGAACGCGTTTGGACTCCGGTCGATGGATTCAGTGGTGCGACGGCATTGGGCCAGATGGCTAACGCGAAAGGTGATGCAGTCGCCTCGTTGAGTTCGATCGCTCATCCTTGGGGCGAAAGTTCGATCACTTGGCTGAGTGCGTTCTTTGGAACGATTCAAGGTTGTATTGGGGAAACCAGTGCTTTGTTATGCATCGTCGGCGCTGTGATCTTGATTGCTTCGGGAATCGGTTCCTGGAAAATCATGGCCGGTGTTATCGGCGGGGTCATTGCAACGTCGCTGCTACTAAACATTATCGGTAGCGACACCAACCCCATGTTTGCTGTACCACCCCAGTGGCACTTGGTAATCGGCGGACTTGCATTTGGACTCGTATTCATGGCCACTGACCCTGTCAGCGCATCGATGACAGAATATGGTAAATGGATTTACGGTGCTTTGATCGGGTTCATGACCGTGCTGATTCGGGTCATCAATCCGGCGTTCCCCGAAGGCATCATGTTGGCGATCTTGTTCGGTAACGTGTTCGCTCCACTGATCGATTACTACGTGATCCAGTTCAATGTCAAACGGAGGTTAGCACGCTATGCAACGACGTGATTCCCTGGGCTACACCATCGGCGTCGCCACCGTGCTTTGCGTGGTGTGTTCACTCGCCGTCAGCGTCGCAGCAGTTTCGTTGCGACCGAAACAGGAAGAGAACAAAATTCTCGACCGCCAACGCAATATTCTTGACGCAACCGGATTGGCGATGGGCGAGTTTGGTCGTCCAGCCAGTGAACTGAGCCGAGCGGATGTTGACCAACTCTACAGTTGGATCAGTGAGAAACTGGTTAACTTGGATACCGGCGAATACAACACCACGCTTGATGTCGAAAAGTACGACGTTCGCGCTGCAGCAAAGGATGACGCAACAAGCGTTGCGATCACCAGCACGGAGTTCAACATCGGAAAACAGCGGCGCGAACAAGTTGCACGCGTGTACTTCGTCAAGCGTCCCGGTGACCAGCGGATTCGGCAAGTCGTGTTGCCGGTTTATGGTCAAGGGCTGTGGTCGACTCTGTACGGTTATTTGGCGCTGAAGAGCGATTTAAAGACGGTGCAAGGTTTAACGTTCTACGAGCATGCCGAAACTCCTGGTCTGGGCGGCGAAGTGGACAATCCCAAATGGAAGTCACAGTGGATCGGACGCCAGCTTTACGGAGTCAATGGTGAACCGAAGGCGGAGGTCTTCAAGGGTCCGGCGCCAAGCGACAATCCTTATGCCGTGGACGGTTTATCTGGCGCGACGATTACCAGCCGTGGCGTGACGAACTTGGTTCGCTATTGGACAAGTGATGATGGCTACGGCGTATTTCTCAATAAGCTTGAGCAAGAAATTGCCGGTGACACCCAAACCGCGGGAGCACAATAATTATGGCTACACCAAAGACATCTAAAATCCTGTTCGGACCGGTGATCGACAACAATCCGATCGCGTTGCAAATCCTGGGGATTTGTTCTGCACTTGCGGTCACGACGAGTCTGAACACGGCACTGGTGATGAGCATCGCGGTACTAGCGGTGACTGCGTTTAGCAACGCCGCCGTATCCGCTATTCGTCATTGGATCCCTAGCAGTATCCGTATCATCGTCCAGATGGTCGTCATTGCATCGCTGGTGATCGTTGTCGACCAAATTTTGAAGGCGTACCTGTATGACATCAGCAAGCAATTGTCAGTGTTCGTGGGCTTGATCATTACCAACTGTATCGTGATGGGTCGCGCCGAAGGCTTCGCGATGAAAAACGGCGTCTGGATTAGTTTTGTAGACGGAATCGGTAACGGACTCGGTTACGGAATGGTGCTGATGTTCGTCGCATTTTTCCGCGAGTTACTGGGCAATGGCTCACTGTTCGGTGTTGAGCTATTGCGGTTGGATCGAAACGATGGATGGTACAACCCCAACGGCTTGATGCTTCTGCCGCCCAGTGCATTTTTTCTCATTGGATTCCTCATTTGGGCAATCCGTGCTTTCAAGCCCGAACAAATTGAAGAGGCGTAAGACAAATCATGATTGAGCATTATCTAAGCATCTTCTTGAATGCGGTCTTCGTCGAGAACTTGGCGCTGGCCTTTTTCCTAGGCATGTGTACGTTTCTGGCGATCAGTAAAAACGTCAAGACGGCTGTGCAGTTGGGTGCTGCCGTGATCGCGATCCAAACGATCACCGTGCCAGCGAACCAGGTGATTTATGAGTACCTGCTCAAAAAGGGTGCTCTCACTTGGGTCAATAATTTTGTCGCTAGCTCGACGTTCGACTTCAGTGAATTGGATCTAACCTTTCTCGGTTTTATCAGTTACATCGGAGTGATCGCAGCGATGGTTCAAATCCTCGAGATGGTTCTGGATCGGTTCATTCCGGCCTTGTACAACGCCTTGGGAATTTTTTTGCCGCTGATCACTGTTAACTGTGCGATCCTTGGTGCGTCCCTATTCATGGAACAGCGTGAATACAACTTTGGCGAGTCCGTCGTGTACGGATTGGGCTGCGGAGTTGGTTGGGCGTTAGCAATCGCGGCTCTCGCGGGAATCCGCGAAAAGATGAAATACAGCGACGTTCCACCACCGCTGCGTGGATTGGGGATAACGTTCATTACAGTCGGATTGATGGCCCTAGCATTCATGTCATTTAGCGGTATTTCGCTGTAGGCATAAAAGTCGTCGGTACTGTCGTTCGATGTCAACATAAATTCTTGACACGGTCCAGTACCTCGGTCTTGTGTTTACGGCCCTCGAATAAAATCACGCCACACATATAAAACTGCACGAGCATTTGCTGATGGAAGCCATTGAATTCAATACCGTCCTGTTGGGCGTAGTGATGTTCACGACGGTCGTTGTCGCACTGGTATTCTTGATCCTGGGTTTCAAGAGCTATCTGGTCGCCAGTGGCCCGGTGAAGATCCTGGTCAATAACCAGAAAGAAATCGAAGTCCCCGCGGGCGGCAAACTTCTTGGCGCGCTGGCGGATGCCGGCATTTTTGTTTCCAGCGCTTGTGGCGGTGGTGGAACGTGCGCCCAATGTCGAGTGAAAATCAGTGAGGGCGGCGGTGAAATACTGGCCACGGAGAAAGGACATATCAACAAGCGGGAAGCCGCCCAAGGTGAACGATTGTCCTGCCAGGTAGCTGTTAAGCAAGATATGAAAGTGGAAGTTCCTGCTGAGGCCTTTGAGACCAAAAAGTGGGACTGCATTGTCAAAAGCAATCACAACGTCGCCACCTTCATTAAAGAGTTCGTGCTGGAACTGCCCGAGGGCGAGGAAGTCGACTTCCGTGCTGGCGGCTACATTCAAATCGAGTGCCCACCTCACGAAATTCATTACAAAGAGTTTGATATTGAAGAACGATTTCACGAGGATTGGGACAAGTTCAATATATGGCGATACACGTCGACCGTCGACGAGCCCGTCGTTCGTGCCTACTCGATGGCCAACTATCCTGGCGAAAAGGGCATCATCATGCTCAACATTCGCGTCGCCTCGCCGCCGCCGCGTGCCCCCGAAGGCACGCCCCCAGGCAAGATGAGTAGCTATATTTTTTCGTTGAAACCAGGCGACAAAGCTACCATCAGCGGCCCCTACGGCGAATTCTTTATCAAGGACACGGACGCCGAAATGGTATACATCGGTGGCGGTGCAGGGATGGCTCCTTTGCGAAGTCATATTTTCGAATTATTCAAACGCCAGAAAACCCAGCGAAAGGTTTCGTACTGGTACGGAGGACGCAGTATGCGAGAACTGTTCTACGTCGATCAGTTCCGTAAGATTGAAGAAGACTTCCCTAACTTTAAATTCAACATCGCGCTGTCGGAACCGCTGCCTGAGGATAACTGGACCGGATACAAGGGATTCATCCACCAAGTGTTGTTGGAGAACTATCTTAAGAACCACCCGGCTCCTGAAGACATCGAGTATTACATTTGCGGTCCGCCGATGATGAACGCCGCCGTTTTCAAAATGCTCGACGATCTTGGCGTGGAGCCTGAAAACATCGCCTATGACGACTTCGGCGGTTAACCGTTTTTTGATGTTCCCACGCAGCACAGCGGTGTAATTCAGCCGCTGTGAAAAAAGCTGGCTGCACTATGCGTCGCATTTTCCCCATTCTCTCGTCGCTGGTGATTTCCGCGTTTATGCTCGCGGCTGTCACTTCTGCGCAAGACATCGTCGACCGTATCACCGCACTGCACGGGACGACGATGGGCACGACGTACATGGTGAAGATTTTTGACGCAAGTGACTTATTACGCGACAATATCGCTGTCGATATCGACGCGGAATTGCGAGCAGTCAATGACCAGATGTCGACTTATCTTAAGTCCTCGGAAGTCAGCAGGTTCAATGCTTCGGATTCCACCGATTGGTTCGGTGTCAGCGATGAAACGGCGCTGGTGGTAGACTATGCGATGGAGGTATCGGAAAAAACAAATGGGGCGTTCGATATCACGGTTGGCCCGCTGGTGAACTTGTGGAGTTTTGGCCCCGAGCCTCGATCGAGGGCACTTCCCAGCGAAACTGAAATTAGTGCTCGACTGCAACAAGTTGGTTACCAAAACATCGAGGTTCGACGCGACCCGGCGGCAATTCGCAAGTCGATCCCCAATCTGCAAATCGACCTTTCGGCCATTGCCAAGGGTCACGGTGTCGATCGCATTGTGGAATTGCTGCGACAGCGCGGTGCAGAAAATGTCTTCGTAGAAATTGGAGGCGAAGTTCGCGTGACCGGCGATAAGGCCGGTGAACCCTGGATGGTCGGTATTCAGCAGCCGGATAGCGAATCCAACGCTTTGCTTGTCCGATACCCGATCGCCGATTCTGCGATGGCGACGTCAGGCGACTATCGAAATCGTTTCCAAGTCGATGGCAAGTATTATTCCCATACGATTGATCCTCGTACTGGGCGACCGATCACTCACGGACTTGCGTCCGTAACAGTACTTGCAGAGAACTGCATGCAGGCGGACGCTTGGGCTACAGCCATCGACGTGTTGGGACCCGAACAAGGATTGGCAGCAGCTCAGGCTAACGGTTTGGATGTGTTGCTGGCGACTCGTCGAGGCGAAACATTCGAGCTATCGGCGACGGGAAAGTTACGCTCAGTCAAGAAGGCGTCAGAAGTCCGTAGCCGAACGTCAGAAGTTAATAAAACAAAGGCAGGTAAAGTGTCGAATTTGATACCGATTTTGGTAATTACCTTGATTGCCTTTGCCGTTGTGCTTGCGGCCATGGCCGTTGGCGTGATGTTTGGTCGCCGACCTATCAGTGGTTCCTGTGGCGGTTTGGCGGGAACGACCAATGACGATGGTACGACGCGGTGTGCCCTCTGCAGCAACCCGGTTGACGGCTGCAAAGAACTACGCGAGCGGATGTCGGCAGGTCAAAAGAACGAGTAGGTTGAAAACGAAGAGTTTCTAAACATCACAAGCTCATTTCGCCTACGGGACGATTGCACATGTTGAGAGTACTGGTCACGCGATGGCTTGCCTCGTTGTTGTTCGTATCGTCCATTGCTGTCGCAGCCGACCCACCGCTTTTTCCAGCGGCTGACCCCGTCGTCGTAACCATCATCGATGCGTTGCGAACTCAGGTTACCCCGCAACAACTCGGACTCGTTCTGGACGAACCCAACGCGTCAATCGAACCTTCAAAACCACTCGTTGTTTTTGTTCCTGGTTTACTTGCGGGCGAGAACTCGATGGAAGCACTGCGCCGGGCGATTGCTAACGATGGATATCCTTATGGCTTTTTTCGTTACTCCAGCCACCAAGGGATTCGCGCGGCGGCATCTCAACTGAGTCAAGCTCTCATGGCTCAGAAAACTCAGCACCCCGGTCGCAAAATTGCCCTCGTCACTCATTCGATGGGCGGACTCGTTGCCAGATGTTGTCTGGAGGACCAAGCAAATAATCCAGGCAACGTAAGTTGTTTGATCATGGTTGCGCCGCCGAATCATGGCTCAGCCGTGGCAAGTCTGACAGCGACTGATTTGGCCAAAAAGTTTTCATTGGCGACAACTGGCGAGAAAGTCAATTGGCGAGGGCTGGACCAAACTGTGAGCAGGTTTGTAGGCCCTGCGAAAGAGGAACTTACCGTTGGATCGGAGTTGTTAAATGACTTGGCAAGCCGTCCGCGTGCGGCGGGCGTTCGGTACTGCATTATTGCTGGCAGCGGTGGTCCCGTAGCGTCAGGCTTGTTAAACGTGTCGCTGTTGATTGGCGACATGCTCTTTGCAGACGAGCCTGACGCGAAAACGGCGCTGCGTTCCGCGCGAGAGATTGCTTCGATCGAAGAATGGACCGAAGATTTGGGTGATGGCGTCGTATCAGTTTCCTCGGCAAAGTTAAGTGGAGTTGAGGATTTCGTCGTCTTACCGTTTGCCCACAACGATTTTGGCACTCAATCGGGACCGGTTGCAGGGCGTGTTGCCCAAGAGATTCGCCGGCGGCTGAATTTGCACTAGTAGTAGGGCCTTGAGCGCTGGGAGATTCCGGTCAGGAAGGCTTGGTAGCCTGGGTTGTCATTAAGGGTCGTTCCGAATCTCGTGTTCGCAACGGTTCTACCGGTCGATAGAGCATTGTATCCAACCGCGATAGCACGAGGCTTACGATGCACCACCAGTCCAAAATGCGCTCACGCAAACGAAACGTTATTACTCGCCGCCAGCGGCTACTTTTTTCAGTTGTGACGGCCGCCGCATTCAGTGTCACGGCGAGTTCCGCAGTCGCCATGGGACCTGATTGTGGTTGTCCCGACTGTGGCTGTCCCACGAAAAGTCGCAACCCGATTTACCGAGCCTTAGATACCGTCGCTGGCGGTGTCGAAAGGTTGATTAACTTCGGTGTCGGTCGTGGTTGTCGAACCTGTGGTGGGGACATGATGTCGGGCATGACTTGCGACGATGGTTGTGATTCGCTTTCCGCATCGGAAATGATGATGGGCGAAACTTATGTGCCGCACGATATGGCACCGGTTCCGCCGAGTTACTCACAAGAAATGCATTCGTATCCGATCGCTCCGGCGCCATCGGTCGCGGCTCCCATGTTACGCTCACCATCGCGACAAATGCAGCCACCCCAATCGGCACCAATGCAAATGTCCCAGCCGCAAATACGTCCGATTCCTCGGCCCCAGCCAGAACCACATATGGCAGATCCAATGCCGCCCGCCGCACCGACTGGCTCGGGAGTCGCACCAACGGCGCCAAACGATGGCGGATCGATGTTCGAGTCATTGCAGGATCCATTCCGTGATGATTCGGCGATGAACACTCGCGGTCGATCTACTCCTGGTCGTCCCGTCAGTTACCGTACGTCGAATCTACGGCTACAAAGCCCACGATAAAGTGCTGCGTAGGCTTCCACCATTGCTGGGATCGAGAAATCACGTTTCACGCGAGCCAAGTTGCCTTCACCAACTTGGCGGCTGAAGTCACGATCGTTCATGAAACGAACCAGCCGCTCGGTCATCGTCCTCGCATCGCCGGAATCAAAACTCTGATCCTCTCGCGCATGCGATAGCAGCTCTATGCTACCTTCCACGCGACTGCACACTACCGGCAAACTGGATGCAAAAGCTTCGAGCACCACGTTGGGCATGCCTTCAAAGTGACTCGGCAACACGAGCACTCGGGATGCCTTGAGGATCGGCGCTATGTCCTTCTGGAATCCAATCAGTTGCACTCGATCGGGGCCGATTTGCTTGGCCCATCGATCGAGCGATTCTCGCAACGGTCCATGTCCGACCAGCAACAACCGCCGGTTCGTACTGGCCGGCGCGATCGCATCGACTTGCTGCTGCAATAGCTCAATGCCTTTTTGCGGATGCAGTCTCCCGATAAAGACGGCAACAACGCTGTCCGATGGCCAGCCGAATTCTTGCCAATCAAGTTGCTTTGCCGTAGCAAATCGAGTCACGTTAACGCCATTCTCGATCACACTGCAACGCTCGGCTGGAACTTGCAATCGTGTCTGAGCAAATTCCGCTACCGCATCGCTGACACAGATCACATGATCCATGTGTCGCATGGCAAACCGCTCAGTTGTGCAGCGAAACCAGCTGGGCTCGGTTACACGGATGCCGCCGATACGGATTGCGGTGCTAGCCGATTTGGCGGCAAGAGTCCCCAGGATATTCGCGTGGTAGAGAAAGGTTTGGCACACGTCGGCGCGACCTTCGACCATCCAAGCTCTTAGTCGCTGATAGCAAGGAATGACCGCCCGCGGAGTCGCCCCCTGACCGCTCGTCACCGAGATTCCTTGCTTGACGAGCCGATCGTACAGAACTCGCTGTTCATCGACGGGAACAGGACCGCACATAAAGACTCGCACATGATGCGCCGACTCGTGCAGTCCACACGCCAACTCGGTAAGACAGCGTTCGGCACCGCCAATATTCAGTTCGGTGATCACAAAGTCGACATGCATGAGCGGATTTTAGCTACAACCAGATTGCATAACCACGTGCCCTTATTCTCCTTACCGATTGGCCTAACTCAACAGGAGATACTGTTGGAGGCCGGACAAAAAACGTGGCGGCAACTGTTCGAGCGAAAACACCAAATCAATTTTCTGATCGCGGTAAAGGTCAGTGGCCTTACCGCGAAGAGAATCTGCCCAATCACGAACTTCTTAGAATCCGCGTTCGCGAGGATCGGTCAGGCCATCGGCGAGTCGGCGAAGAGCCTCGGTCTCGATTTGCCGCACTCGCTCGCGAGTAAGTCCTAATTCGGCGCCGATTTCTTTTAGCGTCTTGGGTTCGTTACCACCTAGGCCGAAACGAAGTCGTAAAACAGTCGCCTCGCGCTCGTCCAGGTTGCCCAACAAGTCCATTGCATGACGCAGGATGTCGTGATCGAGCATCGCTTCGTCCGGCGCCTTGAGCCGTTCGTCCATCACCATTTCGCCGAGCGACCAGCCAGCGTCGGTCTGGTCACTTTGCGGTGTGCTGTTGTTGATTCGAATTGCTTTGCGAATGATCGGCAGTTTCTTTTTTGGCAGACCAAGCATCCGCGCGACTTCTTCGTTGGTCGGTGTACGTCCCAACTCTTCGGTCAATCGTGCGGTCGCCCGTCGCCACTTGCTCAACAACTCAACCATGTAGGCAGGGATGCGAATGGTTTTCGCGCTGTTGATGAGCGCTCGCTTGATTGATTGTTTAATCCAGTAGCTAGCGTAGGTACTGAAACGCGTTCCCACACTGGGGTCAAAGCCTTCGACGGCACGCAACAAACCGAGGTTACCTTCCTCGATCAGGTCTTGCAGGCCAAGCCCCTTGCCGGAGTAACCCCGAGCAATGTTAACAACGAGCCGAAGATTGGCGCGGACCATTTGATCACGAGCCAGAGCGTCGCCCTGGGCGATTCGTGCCGCAAGATCGATTTCGTCCTCAGCCGAAAGGAGCGAGGTTTCATTGATTTCGCGAAGGTAAGTTTCCAAGGGGGATTGAGCTGCGGCACTGCGGCGAGGACCACGAGCGGCCCGCATCAATGCGGGAAGGGATTCGGAATCGTGTTCCGAAAATACGTCGGATTGTGACATGGATTTTTCGCCCGCGATGGGTGCCCAGGGACGATTCACATGGCGAATTCAAGCGTGCAAACTTGCACACGATCTCGTAGGGTGGAGGGGAGATCGAATGTTGTTGGCGCCGTCGCAATCGTGCTGTCGCCCCAAGCATTGGGAGGGATTGGGTGAACAACATCCAACATCGGTCCACGGCGGATCATAACTTCAGGAACAACGTTTCACGTCACAAACATCCGGCTCATGACGATTCTCACTGCAACGAGTATCGCTCGGTGTTTGCCGGTTATAGAAGGCAAACGGCGAATGAATTAGCGAGAATACTCTACGCCGAAGCAGCACACAACGGTTGCGCCGCTGGAACTCGGAAAGGACCTGAGGCGAGTTGTCCGTCCTGCATGCGAAAACAAATATCGGCGCGGGCGGCGATCGCGTCGTCGTGTGTGATCATGACGATCGTTAGCGAATCCTGTTCGTTGAGTTCTTCCAGGAGCGTCAGAATCGTACGTCCGGTCTCGGTATCGAGGTTCCCCGTGGGTTCGTCGGCCAACAGCAATTGGGGATCAGTCATCAATGCCCTGGCGATCGCGGCACGTTGCATTTCACCGCCGCTCATTTCGCTTGGTCGATGCTTCGCCCGATGCAGCAGCCCCACGCGATCCAGCATTGCTTCGGCGCGATGGCGAGCTTCCTTGCGGTGGCGAAAGTAATCCAATATCGAACGCGAGATCATCATCGGTGCCAGCACGTTTTCGATTGCGGATAACTCGGGCAACAAGTGATAGAACTGGAAAATCACTCCGATATCTCGATTTCGGTAGGCATCGCGCTCGCGACGGGACGCGTCATCGATTCGCCGACCCTGGAAGTGAACTTCTCCAGAATCGGGACGATCCAGGGTTGCCATCAGGTGCATCAGCGTGCTTTTACCGCTACCACTACGGCCGACCAACGCTGAGATATTCTCACGCGTGATTTCAACATTGATACCACGCAGTACCGGCACTTCAATGCTGTCCTTGTGGTAGCTCTTGAATAGATCGACAGTGCGAAGCACGACGTCGTGATGGCGGTAGGTCATGAGTGGCACTGGGTAGGGTGAGAGTGGATGAATTCTTGTTCCCGCGTTCGGCCTAAGAACAAGAGAAGGCGTCGTTACTCGAAACGCAATGCACGAACCGGGTGCATACGAGCGGCTCGCAATGCGGGCAGAACACTGGCGGTCGCCGCGATGGCGATCGCGCCTAGAGCGATCCAGCACATCGTGAACGTACTGATGATCGTGGGGATTTCCGTAAAGTAATAAACGGTGGGATCGAACACTTCTTGACCAGTGATCCACTCAATAACGCCAGCGATTTCATTGATGTAGTGGACAAACACAAGGCCGCCAAATAGTCCCGCGCCGCTGCCGACGATACCCAACAGCAATCCGTACGTGAGGAAGATGCTCATCACTCCAGATCCCGAGGCACCCAACGCTTTGAGTGTGCCAATATCGCGAGTCTTTTCAACCACGATCATGAAGAAAGTGGCGAGGATGCCAAACCCGGCGACCGCGATGATCAAGAACAATAAAATATTGAGGATCGTGGTTTCTAGCCGCACGGCTTGCAATAGCGGCCCCTGCATATCCCGCCATGTTTGAATGTTGTAGGCGTACAGTTCTGGTGGAAAACGGCGGCGCAAGTCGTCACGAACTGCATTGAGATCCGCATCGTCGGTCAATTTCAACTGGATCGTTGTTACCGATCGCACGCCCGTTGTGGGATCGATCATGCCGCGGAATTGCTGCAGGTTCTCTAACGACACAAACGCAAACGTGCTGTCGTATTCACTCATTCCCGATTCGTACAAATCGATGACCGTGAACTTCTGATTCACGACTTTCGTGTCGTCCGCGGCATTCGGAAACATCATTCGCACGTCGTCGCCGGGGCGACAGTAGTAATGATCGCGGACATTGTTGTCGTCGTCTCGCAATCGCGTTGTGCAAGTGGAGATGCCTAACACGATTCCGGGAAATTGTTCATTTGCTGGATCAAATTCCGAGGGACCATTTCCATCGTCGCTGGAGAGAAGCTCTGACGAAAAGCCAGGATCGAATGACGGACCCGCACTGTCATTATTGTTCGCATCGGGTGTTGTCGTGCTCGGTCCTCGTAAGGAATATACTCGGGCTTGTTCGGCCTGCATGGCCCGTTCGTAGGCAACTTTGGCCCGTCGGTATTGCCAGCCGGATGGTGGAAAATCCTCGCGTTCTGGGGCAAAGCCATGTTCGCGGAGTTGAAAGTTGACTTGAGATTGGTTCTCGGGATGCAGCAAATAGCGTCCAAAATGGCTGACCGTGTCGTACGTCGCCGGGTCGATGCCCACCAGGTTCACGTGACGGGTGATCAATTGCCCGTTGAAGTCTATGCCCAGCATACCCGGAACGTGAACACTGACCGAGCTGCCAGCGATCTTGTCGCCACACACCTTTTTGATCTCGGCCAAGTGATTGTCAGGGTCCGGCATTCCACCGCTGGCGTGACATTCGATCAGAATGTCGGACGCCAATCCATGCAATCGCTCGTGCATTTCAGCGGAGAAACCCGCCATGACGCTGTTGACAACGATCATCGTCGCCACGCCGAGCGTAACACTGATGATTGATGCCAAGGCGATGTATCGCGTACGTAAGTAGCGAAAACAGAGCAACCAACGATACATAGCCGTTCCTTCGGCGAGCCCGGTTAAAACTGACGGAAAGGTGTCCATTGAGGGAAAAGGTGTCTGGTACGGATTGCCAGAACCGTTCCTTGCGGATGTGCCGCATGTGGAGCCAGTCACCTTTTCCGGCAGATGAAGACGGCCAGTCTAGGACAGAATTCGTCTCAGAGACAACGCCAATAATCTTTGCCATTTTTGCCAAGTTCGGCTCAAGTCGACCTATCGACGATCCCACGCTACGTGAGAAGGTTTCTCCAGCCTCTGCGGGCGACTTCCTTTTCAAGCCACTTCTTGGAGTGCCGCCAGATGATCGATCTGAGCCATGGTTTTAATTTGCTGATGACGTTCCTGTTTCCCGTGATTGGTGCATTCACGCTCATCGCAACCAAGTTGTCTCGGGGAGAGTTGCGGCGGGTTGCGGAACAGCAGTTTTATGCCTGCTTGGTAGTAGTGACGATGGTTACACTGCACACGGTGACGACTTGTAACAGTGCCTGGTTGGTTCATACACTCACACTGGCCACGATGGTCGTCGGCGCCCTGGTCGTGCCGAGCCACGAACCTCGACGACACGCATCCGCACATGCCTGAATCAGCTTCCGCAAAACTCGCCGCCTCAACATCATTACAAACAACCGTCGAGATCATTCCTGGGGGGGAGGTATCTGGACGAATTCGGCCTCCGGGTAGCAAAAGTATCACCAATCGTGCGCTGCTGTGCGCGATGTTTGCTCGGAGTGAGTCGACGCTACAGGGAGCACTGCAGAGCGAAGATACCGAGGTGATGATCCAATCCCTTCGCAAGATTGGCGTCACAGTCACGACAAAGGATGCGGGCCAAACGTTGGTTGTCGACGGATCAACCCGAGAATCCTCTGCAGCCGATCCAGCCGGAGGTTTTATAGAACTGTATATTGCGAACAGCGGAACTACCATTCGATTTTTAACGGCAGCATTATCAGCAGCGGGCGGTCGCTATTTGCTCAGCGGTGTGCCGCGGATGCACGAGCGCCCAATCGGCGATCTGACTGCCGCGATCGCGCCCGTGCTCGAAGGTACGATCGAGACTTGTTCTCCCGGTGGTTGCCCTCCCGTTCGAATCGACTCTTTGGGTTGGCGAGCAGGTGTGGTGGAAGTTCGGGGAAATGTTAGCAGTCAATACTTGAGCGGCTTGATGATGGCTGCTCCAGTCAGTGGGCGCACGACGCGAATCGTGGTCCAGGGGGAGTTGGTGTCACGACCGTATGTCGAGATGACAGCACAAGTAATGCGTGCCTTTGGCGCAGAGGTCCACGCGGTCCAGAGCAATGCCACTGGTTGTGAATTCGAGATTGCCGCCAATCGCTATGTGGCAACCGATTATGAAATTGAACCCGATGCATCAGCGGCAAGCTATTTTTGGGCTGCAGCAGCAATCACTGGCGGTACAGTGACCGTTGACGGCTTGTCGCGTAGTGCGATGCAGGGTGATGTCGGCTTTTGCCAAGTGCTCAAGTCGATGGGATGTGACGTCCAGTATGCAAACGATTCAATCACTGTTACTGGAAAGCGGTTAATCGGTATTGATTGTGATATGAACGAAATCAGTGATACCGTTCAAACTTTTGCGGTCGTGGCGCTGTTTGCTGACCGGCCCAGTCGCGTACGAGGAGTCGGCCACAATCGCTTTAAAGAAACCGATCGAATCGGTGATTTGGCTCGCGAATTGCGAAAGCTCGGCGCTCGCGTGGATGAGCACGATGACGGGCTGTCGATCACTCCCTTGCAAAATCAATCGGGGGCTGATTTTGGTGGAGCACAACTGGCGACCTATTACGACCATCGGATGGCGATGAGTTTGTCACTTGCCGGGCTGCGACTGCCTGGTGTTCGTATCGAGAACCCAGCATGCACGGTGAAAACGTACCCCGAGTTTTTTCACGATCTACAACGGTTGTTGGGACGTCCTCACGTGTGGCGTTCCTAGTCCGACATGAACAATTCGGGAACTTTTTGGGCCCACCGGCTTACCGCGACCAGATCCAATCGTCGCTTCTTGACGTTCGGTTCCAGTGCGCCGCGAATGCAGTCCTCCAGTTCGGGGTCACAGTCGACAAGCGGTGGCCATTCTGGAGAGGGGGCGGCTATCAATTTCCGATCGTACAGCTTGTACCAGTCTCGACCAGAAAACAGTAACTCGCCGGTGAGAATCTCGTACGCTAGACAACCGAACGCATACCAGTCGCTGGCTTGAACGGTTTCGCCGCTACGAAATTGTTCTGGCGGCATGTAGGCGGGAGTACCAACCGCTTTTGCTTCGACGCCTTCGGTTTCCAGCAAACGGCTCAAGCCAAAATCAGTGATCCGGACATGCCCATCGCGATCGACCAATACGTTTCCTGGCTTCAAGTCACGATGAACGATTCCACATTGATGCGCCGCATCCAGCCCAGCGGCAACTTGACCAAGAATCGATTTCACCGTTGCGATTTTTAGCGGACCGCGAGTGTTGATCAACCGATACAAATCCGCGCCATCGCACAAATCCAGAACTAGAAACCGAGTTCGGTACGCAACAAAGTTGCTCCGCATCGGAATGATGTTCGGGTGTTCCAGCGACGTCAGCAATCTCGCTTCGAGTTCAAACCGACTTTGCATCTGGGAGTCATAAATGAATCGATGACGCAACATTTTGAGCGCCACTTGCTCGCCAGAGTCCACGGACTCAGCATGGTAGACGACGCCCATTCCACCGCGATTCAGACACCGTTGCAAGCGAAATCCACCCAGCACCTTGCCGCAAAGAGCATCGTGTGGACGACCACCGAGTCGGTCGCTTACCAGTTGGCTCAACGCGATTTCTAGTTCTGGATGAGCCGCAATCAAACGTGCGTAACCGTCCGTCGAAAGCACGAGTGCTTCGACGTCACGAGTCGCGATCACGCCTGCTGAACAGGGTTGGCCAGTGAGCAACGACATCTCGCCAAGGACCGAGCCAGCTCCATCACAATCGATTCGCTCACCGGTGCTGCTGTCGATCACATCGACACATCCGTCGATTAACAAGTACAACCCGCGTGACGGCGTGCCTTGTTCTAACAGAACCGTACCGGTGGGAAACGTGACTCGTTCAAGCTCTAGCGAAAGTGCGGTGGCAGCATCGTTCGAAAGCCCACGGAACGTACGACACTTTGCAATCGCTTCGACACCCGCGGGTATTTCACTGAAGCTAACCTCGGTTGCTGCACCCGTCGCCATGACGGCGTCAGATGACAGAACTCGCGTGTCAACACTCGATACACTGACTTCGCTGCGGCATTCATTCAGCCGCATGCGTAGTTCCTCACGCAAGTGCTCAGGTACTTGGCACAACCACGTGTCCAACCCATCCATCGTGTCACCAGCGCGCAAGGCTTCGCTAAAACGCTCGCAGATGACCTCGATTTGGCTCGAGCCGTTCTGTCGTGTATCGAGATCCGCGACCATGTGCCTGGTGACCGAGTGATAGCACCGTGAACCCACAGCAACCGCAATAGGGTAGTCACTGCCGAGGGCTAGTCACTATCAAAGGCGGGTCGCTGTCGGGGTCCTGTTTCCCCCACCAGTTTAAGACCTACGGCCCGAATTATCTAGTCACTAGAAATTGGAGAAGAAATCTGAGTCCGAATCAGAAAATGAGTCTGACGAATCTGAGAAATCGTCTGGGGACGAGGAGAACGAAGGCGAAGACTCCGAGATCACGATCCCCGGTTCGTTCGACGAGCCACCGCTGTCGTTGTTCGTGGCAGCAACCGCCGCGACAGCACCAAGTGCACCTAATCCGCCCAGTCCGCCACCAGCGGCACCCAGTCCACCGCCGCCCAGACCACCGACGTCGCCACCGAAGCTTCCGCCTCCACCGCCACCGGTCGTACCTTGGTTCGCGGCATTGGTTCCAGTCGACTGGCCGTTACTGGTGCCAGTGTTTCCGCCCGCTCCACCAGCAGCGGCGGCAGCT
>JBGSIA010000156.1:0-15582 GCA_041751935.1 Pirellulaceae bacterium
CTGCGTCCACCACCGTCGCTGCGTCCGCCGCCGTCGCTGCGTCCACCGGCTCGACGAGAGTCTTGGCCGCTTCGATTATCGGTACCGACCGTCGCACCGACTGGAGGGGACGAAGGACGCCCGCTGCCTGCGGGGCGATCACCGCGAGGAGGACGGGGGCCTCGATCTCGTGGCCGCTCGTCGCGTTGGTTTCGCTGTTGGTCCAGCTCCGCCTCGCGCTCGGGTGATATTGCGCTAAGGGCTACACGACGTCGTTTTTCATCAATTCGGTTGACCCAAGTCGTGATCACGTCGCCGACCTGGACCGCTTCGTGCAAGTCTTCGACGAATGATTCAGAGACCTTGCTGACGTGGATTAGGCCGCTGCAATCGGGCGCCAGCTCGACGAATACGCCAAACGGCATCACCCCAACGATCACGCCGATGACTTGATCACCGGGTTTCAGCGTCGACAGCGACGGCATGCTCGACAACACCGCCGGTGGAACACCACCGGAATCGCTATCGCCGAATGGATCGCATAGCCAATGGACCACTTGGTGTGTTCGTTTGGGACCGATCTGCCATTCCTTGACACACTTTTCGATCTTCGCACGTTCTGGAAGCGGACGACGAAGCGAAGCCACTGTGACAGAGTCGGCCTTGGCTGGCTCTGCAGCAACTGTGGGCTCAGTTGTATCGCTCGCCTGGGCAGCGGCTGACTCCGAGTCAGATTCAGATGCAGTCTCCGCTACAGCCTCAGTGTTTGCTACCTCTGAATTCGCTCTTTCAGATTCCGCGTCGACATTGTCGGTCAAGGTATCTTCGGTAACGGTTTGCTCAGCATCGGCAGCTTCGTCGCTGGACTGGATCAACGAGGTCGCCGCGAACTCGCGTTCAGCCGGTTCGGGTGTCGGCACAGGCTCTGGGGCTTCTTGCGCAGCCGGAGTTGGTTCCTCGACTTCCGAGTAGTTCGGGGCGGTGTATCCAGGTGGCAAATTCGGTGGCAATTCGATAGTCAATGCCGTCGCGAGTTTCTTGGCCAGAGCGTAATCTTCGGGGTGGATCAAAGTACCGTCGAGCGATTCTTCGCTGGCGAACACGCGCAAGAAGGCGAGCGCTTGACGCGATTCCACTTGGCTAGGCCAATCGATGCTCGTCTCCAGATCCTCGCGCGAGGCAAACAATTTATTACGGCGTCGTTCATCGATTTGTTTAGCGATGGCGCTGTTTACGCCTGGCAGACGAGCGAGCCATGGCGTGGGAGCCGAGTTCACATCGACACCGCCGCGTGATGCGCCGCTGATCATGACATCGTCAAGCGTATCGGCGAGTGCTTCGTCCGCGAGTTCACGCTGGAACGACACTAAACGCAGCTTCAAAGGATCAACCTTGGCGATCGCTTGGGCTGGCGTTAATACCGAAAACGCCAACCAAGCCGCGGCGCGGAAGCGTCGGGGTGTGGAACGCATTTCTTGATCTGCAGTTGAGCTTCCGGCGTACGCGTCAGCCCCGCCGCGATCAGCGAGTGTCCAGCGAACTGACTTCTCCGGAGACTGGGCCAGTAAGTCGCCGACAGCAACCATCGAAGCCCGTCGCGCCGGACCGTTGCTGATAACAATCAGATCGACGCCGTAGGAATGAATCAACTCACCCATCCGCGCGACCGCTTGGGAACGCAGCGCTGCGGATAACTGGCAAGGCAAATCTTCGCTATGCAAAATCCGACCGTCGGCAGCAACGATCGTTGTTGCTGCGGTACGAGGGCCGACCGCGTCAATGGACATGACCACTTTGGCTTCAACACCGCCGCGGTTGATGACTCGCCGCAACTGGTCACCAGCGATGGCGACTAATCGTGTCGATGCCTGTTCCTGCAGTTCATCCCACCACGCGGCTTCGGCAGCTTCGCGAATTTGCGCCTCATGCTCAAACGCGATTTGGCTGATTTTTGCCCCGTGCGTACGGCTGGTGCTTTCCGCAGCATGTCGAATTTCATCCACCAACTTCGCTGCGTCGTATTCAAACGCGCACTGAGCCACTTGGCTGCGGAGGGCACGGCTGAGCATCAAAATTTGGAACGAACCCAGTTTTGATGCCGGGATTCGCTTTCCGGAAAGCGGTTGCAAAACGCTGATCAGCCATCGCCGACGACGCTGTCGGGGGGAAATCCGCTTGGGTTTCTTGGCTGCCGCTGGCTGCTTGCCGCCTGATTTCTTTTTACCAGCCTTCTTGGTTTTTGTTTCGGTGTGTGCGAAAACAACTGGTGCTGTAACCGCAGTCGTTTCGGCTGCAGTAATTGTTTCCGCAGGCGCAATTGCTTCGACGGCCGCAGTTGTCTCTGCCGCAGCAGTTGAGTCGACGGTAGCAGCCTCAGCAACAGTTCGATCAGTCGCTGGTTCGCTGTCGCTGGACGCTGCGTCAGTCGCTTGTGCTGACGCCGTCGTTGTTTCGACGCTCGCAACCTGTACGGCGACTTCCGAAGGCTCAGTCACCGCTGGCGTTTCAGTGGCTAAAACGTCAGGTGCTGAAACACCCAACGCTGCTGCACCAGGCGATGACGGTGCAGCTCCGAATGTGCTCGCATCGTCACCATCGGACGTGTCATCGGGTGATCCCGCCGACGCCTGTTCCGCTAGGTGTTCATCGTCGGCTGTGTCGTCGGTTGAATCATCATCGTCAGCACCACCGATATGCGGATCGGAGATTTTTGAAATATGAATCCGCGCGTTTTTCGCCAGCCAACGAACTGCCGCACTAATAATCCGCGGGTCACCAGTTAGACGGCGGGCGATGGCTTCGTCCAGACCTGCGACGGCTACATCAGCGTCCTCGATCGTTGGGATACTTTGGGCCAACGCCAACAAATCATCAGCGTCACCGCGAGTCGGATTCATCACGCGGACTGCTAAAATCGCGCTGGGCGACAGCGAATCGGTTAGCTCGTGCTTTAGCCGCCGAGCCAATCGATCGAGCATCCGCTTGGACGAACTCTTTTGAATCGCATATCCGATTGCTGGATCCACCAACGCCGTTTGCTGCCACGCTTCCAGCAATTCTTCGCGACGATGATCGATTGCGCGTTCAGCTTGTAGCGCGTGTGCTAAACCCCACAAGCTTGATTCGTCAACTCCGCCGAGTTCATCACGGCGATAGCGGGCGAGAAATGGGGGTGTGTAGCCTTGCTCAAGCAGTGGCAATGCAGCACGTAAACTCGAAGCATCACAACGCCCGCGTCGGGCAATTGCTTCCAGATCGACATTCATGACGAGTCGGTCTCTTTACCAGGTCAGCCTGCGATGGCACAGTCGCCACGTTGAGGCATAATCATCAAGCAGCCACCATTACTGGTGATCACTCGATGGAGGGGGGAATTCCGGGCGCTTAACATCACGCCTTAGCGGTCCGCGAACATAGCGCCGCGCGAGGAAACTGTCAACCGACACCTAAAAACAGAAAAATTGACTCAAGTTGCCTAATCGGCAAAGTCGATCTCAGTGGCGGAGCGAGAAAGGTCCATGGTACTTGGCTATTACCAATTTCTGTGGGCTAGGCCGCAAATGTTCAGTTAGCTCTTGCCGCAGGGACGCGAAAAAAGCTAGCAGATGCCTCCCCAATCCCAACCGCCTGAGTTTGCATTGATGCCGAAGCCGAGATTGAGTGTCTTTACAGGTGCCGATGTCACGGGTGCTGAAATCGCCCAAGACGGATCGCCCCATCGCACAAGTAGGCGAAAAAGCGGAAGTGGCGATACTTCCCCAGCGCGGGTTGAGCACGAATTGGACCGAGTTTCGGGGACATTGTCGCCGAGAACCGTCTCCGTTCGGCTGGCGACCATCGTGCCGCTGCTGCTCGATGCCGTGGAACACAACCGTTCTTGGTTGAGCGATTTTTCCGACGACACAGTTCGTCTCGACGTGGATCTGTACGACGTGCTATTGGCATATCAAGAACTTCGAGACGAAGCCGTCGCGTAGCTTCGACCGAATCATGAGATTCAGCGTTACCCCCCAGGAGCGATACGATGCGTTCAATAGCTGTGATCAATCAAAAAGGTGGCGTCGGCAAGACCACCAGTTCCGTGAACCTGTCAGCGGCACTTGCTGAATCGGGCCGCCGAGTTTGCTTGCTCGATCTCGATCCGCAAGCACATGCCTCGTTGCACTTGGGCATCACTGCCCATGACGGCGAGCCGAGTATGTACGAAGTGCTCTGTGGCGATGCGTCAATTGCTGAAGCACGTCGACAGGCAAGCGAGAATTTATACGTCGTACCAGCGAACTTGGATTTGGCCGCTGCCGAATTGGAACTATGTGGCGAAGTTGGGCGCGAGGTGATCTTGCGTGACAAACTCGATGATGACGAAGAGCCGTTTGATTACTTAATCGTTGACTGCCCACCCAGCCTTGGCGTGTTGACAGTCAATGCACTCGTGGCCGTGGATGAAGTCTTTTTGCCGCTGCAACCACACTTTTTGGCACTGCATGGCTTGAGCAAACTGCTGCGTACGATCGAGGTGGTTTCTCGTCGATTGAACAGTGGCCTGCATCTCTCCGGTGTCATGTTGTGTATGTACGACAGCGGCACACGCTTGGCCGCCGAGGTCAGTTCCGATATCGATTCGTTCTTTCAGGGAAATCAAGACACTCGCGAGTTCTATCGTGGTGCAAAATTCTTTGATACTCGCGTGCGACGCAATATTCGATTGGCAGAAGCCCCCAGCTTTGGTCAATCGATTTTCCAGTACGCACCGGACAGCAACGGCGCTACAGATTACTTGGCCCTGGCTCAAGAAGTGATCGCTCAAGAAGCCGGACGCACCGCAATTCGCCAACGTGCGGCTGCTTAGCAGCGGTCCAGGAATCGTTACGCATATTGGCGTAACGGCCCAAGCCGGGCTCCTCGTCCCAGAAGTAAGATTCTCAATGGTTCGCTTCCGCTACGTCGAATCGAAGTGAACATTTCGGGGCACAGATATCAAAAATTGTTTTGATTCCGGCAATTGAGGTACGGGGAACACGATAGAATGACGTCATGTTTCCATGGTACTGGCGAAAACAATTGCGATGAACCGCTTGCGGCGACCACCACCGAAAATCCACGGGCTGATCGGAATCGTGATCGGATTGGTCGTTTCGTTGGCTTCAACCAAGTGCTCGGCCCAAGCCATCGATCTTGCTGGCATGGACGAGGTTGCGGAGAACAATTATCCGAACGCCCAGTACTACATTGGTTTGGAATTGTACCGAGAGGGCAATCTTGGTGATGCAGCGGCCGCGTTGGATGCCGCTCTGCATCTGACTCGGCGTGACACAAATGGTCGCTGGATCGATGCGATTCCCGTTCATGCGATGCTGGGCGAATGCCTTTATCAAGCCGGTGAACTCGCGGCGGCGGTTGAGCACATCGATGCAGCTCTAGCAATCGCGATTCGTTACGGTGGCTGGACCGATCGCGTTGATTGGAGTTCCGCGATCAACACCGCTAAGCGATCGCCTGATCCAACTGCAGTGTGGGCGGGCGCGGACGTTCCGGCGGTCTTGCCGATGGTCCAGTGGACGAAAATGGCGACTGGTTCTCGTGACGTCGTTAGTCAGTACAACAATGGTGGCTATGAGTCAGCTCGATTGACACTAGTCGATGCACCGGAGATCCTGCGAGGCCTAGCGACGGCACTGTATCGTCGACGAATTATCTTCGGGCCGCTAGCGGATCAATTCGACTTTGCCACACGCGTGGTCGATGCAACGCCACTGACGGGACAAGTGAATGGCCAAGCAGTAGTGGCAAGCGTTCGCGCTTGTGGTCGGTTTGGCAGCGGTCGCGACAACGATGCACTTTCCGAAGCGATCGCTTCGGCGACCAACGGTGGTCAAGTGCATCCGCTTTCGCCGCTGAATCTATTGACAACCGCGAGGATCCTCGTGTCGCGTGACAAGTTTGAGGAAGCGATACCAGTCGCGCTTGCCGCCGCAGCCGCAGCCTCGGCGCTGCGACAGCCCGAATGGGTCGGCGAAGCGCTGTTGATTGCGTCCGGATGTGCCCAAGAGCCGACCGCGAACTTGGTGAAAACAAAATCAGCGGCCGCAGCCTCGTCGCACTTGCGGAGCGGGCGGTTCGCGTCAGTAGGCGCTATGCTGGCCGCGACCGACGCTGCTCTGGTCACAAACGATTTGGAGACGGCGGCAAAAATGATCGGCGGTGCGGCGATGATTCTGCAAAATCGCGATATTACCTTGCCGCGATTGTCCGCAACTGGCGATCTGCTTGCCGCACGTGTCGCAGCCGCTCAGGGCGGATCGCTTACTTCAGCCAATTCGACCATCGAAGACAGCTTGGCTCGAATGATTGCGTTTGCCAATGGCCAGGGTCCGAAGCTGAGCAAGGCTCGCTCGGGGCGCGGCCCGATCAACAGCTTTGCGACACCGCGATTGTTTCAGCTCACACTTGTTGGTTTGAACACTTTAGAGCGAGGCATTGGCGGCAAGGCCGTTGACGAGCGACTGGCTCAATACGTGACGGATTTTCCCGACGGGCTGTTGGAGGCGAATGTCTGGCGGGCGGACCATGTCGATGCCTTGGCCTACGAGATGTACGATCGATCGACTGGCTTGAATGCCTACTTGTTGTCGACGATGAAACGCGATCAACCGCTGGATGTTTTGGTCCAATGCGATGCGGTGCTGCGCCATCGATTTCTGGCGACGCTGCCGATCGCTGGCCGTGTGCAGCAAATCCGTCGGTTAGCGGCGACTGATCGCGATTTATTGGTCAAGCCTGCGGCGGCGGTGTTTGCCAATCCGCCACCCCGTCTGGCGCGGATGAGCGAGTTACTGTTGATGCCAGTTCCCCTTTACGGTTCGCCGGAATGGGTGCAACGGGGGCTCACATTGGAATCGCTGGCGACGCAGTTGGCGTTGGAGCGAGGCAGCCTGCCGCCTACGATGCCGCCGCCCGTGGTTGGTCAATCGGATTTGGGGCGATTGCCCCAAGGTCATGCGTTGCTGACTTTCGTCGACGTCGGCGAAGCCTTCATCGGGACGCTGGTGATTAAGGGGAAGGTGCGATCGTGGGTGACTCCGCCAAAGCGCCAGATCGTTGCGGGAGTGTCCCAGTTGCTGCGAAGTATTGGTGCCGTTCCGATGCGTGGCGCGTTGCGGATTGATGATCAAGCGGCGTGGAAGAAGAGTTCGTTAGCGCTACGTGAATTGCTGGTGCCCGATGAGATCCACGCGATGTTGCAATCGGCTGGATGCGTGATCGTTGTGCCCGATGGAATGTTGTGGTATTTGCCGATGGAGATGTTGGCGGTCGATAGCGAGGCAGCGACATTGTGGGGTGATCGCTGTGTTGTTACTTATTCGCCGACACCGGGGCTGGTATTGCACCCAGTCGCCTTGGATAAGCCCGAGCGTCCCACCGGCGTTGTCTCCAGTTTGTTTTTTTCTCCTCGGGATGCCGAGTTGAACGCACAACGAGTGGCCACGGTCACTGGTGCTGCGCAGATCCTTCAACCATTGCCCGGTGATCCACCGGTACCGTCGAGTTCGATCGGTGAGTCGGTCGGTCGGCTGTTGGTGCTCGGTGCCGTTACGGCAAATGTTAAACAACGGTTGCTCACGGCGCCTGGTTTGTATGACGCTGCGAGTCCTGAGGGCACGCTAGGAAGTTGGATGCGATTTCCGGCCAACGTACCAGTCAGCGTCTACCTTCCCGGATACCGCACGGCTGCGACGAGTCCGGCGCTGGGCGATGGTAGCGAGATTTCTTACACCCTTATGGCAATGCATTGCAGTGGAGTGCGGAATATCGCCATGTCGCGTTGGCCGGTCGGTGGCGAGTCGACGGCGATACTTTGGAAGGAATTCGTGCAAGAGTTGCCGTACGATTCAGTGCCCGCCGCCTGGACCCGCGCGGTGCAATCGCTCAGACAAAGCCAACTCGATCCGACATTGGAACCGCTGCTTACTGGGAAGGACGCCGCCCGCGAAGACCTTACCGGCGATCATCCACTGTTTTGGTCCGGCTATTTGCTTGATGCGGCGCTGGATTAGAGGTCTGTTCGGGCTCGGTTTCAAGGTAGATGATCATGATCTAAGGTCCTGGAACGGAAAAATCCCTGACAAGAACCACGACAGTTCACCCTGGCATCGTTACTGACACCTTTTCCTCATCGGTGAAGTGGTAGTCTTCAGAGATCAGTAGTCTTCAGAGACTTGCGCGGCCTGCCAGAGTTCGAGAAACTTCTCTTGAACAAAGAGGTTGAGTTGCTTTGCGTAAGCCTGGCTCAAAGCGTTGATGCGGATCAATTGAATTACGTCAGCAAGATCCTGAAGACGGTGGGCGGCAGTCATTCCGCTGGCGATTTTGAGTTCGAGCAGCGTTTTGAGATTGAGAAAAGGCAAGCTTTCGTTGTGAATTTCTCGGACTAATTCGGGAGTCGGAAAAAACACGGGTTTGACTTTGCCGTCACCGGGATAGTCACCCACGATCAGCACATCAACCTTAACGCCATTGAGCGTGTCTTTGAAGCCCTTCGATCCTTCAAAAAGATCCAGCCAACCGCGGCCAATCCAACAATCTTTGAATCGCGTTAAATCCTCACGGCGCAGCAAGACATCCACATCGGCCGTCGTTCGTCTAAGCCCATGCGCATTAGCGGCCATCGCTCCGGCAATCGCAAACGGAATCTCCAGGTCGTTAAACGCCTTGGCGAGCCGGCGCATGGTGTCGTGAACCGGTGACCGTTCCATCATAAATTCATCCACTCGCCTAGCAATTTCAAGCATCGTGTCCATACTCCGATTTTAGCTCAAATACCCCAGGATGGCAATTTGCGCCTTACGCACCTCTCTACTGGGCGCTGTCGAGAATAATTTTTCGGTTCACCCCCCAGTGCTCAGCCTTGAAACGCTTCTTTAACAGTTGCCGAGTTTGACACTTGAAAAAGGAACGAGCCACCCATCTTTTATGGACCGCGCGAAGGCTAAAAAGGTTGCATGTCAGGGATCTTGATCTAAGGTCCCGGAACGGACGGATCTTTGGCGAGATTCACGACCGTTCACCCTGGCATCGTTACTGACACAAACCACCGATTTTTCGGCACGAACGCCCGTCCACTCTTTCCTCTAAGTTGGAGATGCGACAAAACGTCGATAAGGTTGGTCTGGACACCGCTGGTCCAGGCGAGAATGATAGGTGCCATGACAAACTCCATTCTCGACGAACCGCACGACATTTCGGGGCAGCCGGAACTGGCCGACGAGGCGTTGCCTACCACCGGCATCGACCCGCAAAGGTTGCCCCGGCCTGACGAGACCCAGCCGCTGAAAATTCTGTGGCAGTATGTCATCGTGCTGACCGCCGTTCACTTGGTTGCGTTACTCATATTTGTGCCATGGTTATTCACGGTGTCTGGCGCGGTTTTGGCCGTGATGGGACACTTCACTTTCGGGATGTTTGGAATCACGATTGGGTACCACCGACTGTTGACTCACCGCGGCTTCACTTGCCCGAAATGGTTCGAGCACTCGCTGGCGATTTTGGGGATGTGCAACCTGCAGGACAGTCCCGCGCGATGGGTGGCGATACACCGGATGCATCACCAACACAGCGACCATCAACCTGATCCGCATTCACCGCTGGTCAATTTTCTATGGGGGCATGTCGGTTGGGTCGTCTGTCGCCATCGTGATTTAGATCGCACGAGCCACTACGAGCGTTATGTGCGTGACTTGCTTCGCGACCCATTTTATTTGCGACTGGAACGCCGTGGCGGATGGTTCTTTGTATTCCTTGCGCACTCGATCCTCTTCACTTTAGCTGGGGCCGTTTTCGGATACATCGTTTCTGGATACCAATCAAGTGAAGCGTTGCGATATGCAGCCAGTTGGACGGTGTGGGCGGTTGCCGCGCGAACCGTCTTTGTGTTGCATGGAACGTGGGCCGTCAATTCGTTGTCGCACGTGTTCGGTTACCAGAACTACAAGACTCGCGATAACAGCCGCAACAATTGGCTCGTGGCGTTGTTGAGCCACGGTGAAGGTTGGCACAACAATCACCATGCTGAGCCCCGCGCTGCCGCGCACGGGCATCGCTGGTGGGAGTTCGATATGTCATGGCGAATCATCCAAACGATGGAACGTATCGGCTTAGCTCATGACGTCGTGCGTCCCAAGGGACGCTGAGCGACCGCGAACTTTAAGAGACAGCGAACGATTAAGTTCGTTGCAGATTCAATTCATTGCGGATGGTGTCGCGTCGTGATTTCGATGATGCTGTCGTGTAGCAGTTCGTTGCTCGCAACAACGCTTGTCTTCTCCAGGCATAACGGTTGTCCCAGTGCGTCGGTCACCCGCCCGCCGGCTTGTTCGACAAACAATCGACCCGCCGCAAAGTCCCAAGGGGACAGCTGGTATTCAAAGAACCCGCCGAACTGCCCGCAACCGACTTGGCACAAGTCCAACGAAGCAGAGCCGAAACGCCGGATTCCGTGAATGTTTTCTCCGAACAGATCCTCGATCGCTCGCAACGTGCTGCGCATCATTGCGCCACGATCGTAGTAGAATCCACAGCCGATCATCGACTTGGCCAACGTCGTCTCGGCACTGACCCGGACGCTTTGGCCGTTGTGCCTTGCCTGGCCACCGCGAGTGACTGTGTACAAGTCATCGCGCACCGGGTTGAGGACAACGCCAAGCATCGCCGCGCCGCGCCGATAGTATCCGATCGAGACCGCGAAATGAGGCAAGCGGTGCGCGAAGTTATTCGTACCGTCCAGCGGATCGATGATCCACAAATCGTCTGCGTCGATGCGCCCACTGGCCAACGCTTCCTCGCCCAATAAATCATGACGAGGGTACAGGCTGGTGAGATAATTTCCGATCGCTATTTCACTTTCATGATCAGCGTCACTGACCAAGTCGTACGGAAGTCCGCCGGTCGCCGACTTGTCCCGCATCACCACGCCGTCGTGAAAGTGACGCATCAGAATTTCACCGCCCAGACGCGCCGCAGCGATCGCGGAATTCAATAGCTGCTGTAAATCTTGCATCACGTAGGTTCTCCGGACCGCAATCGCTCGACAGCGATTTTGCAGGTCGCTCCAAATGGTATCTGAGCCACGATTGGCACCTGGGTATGTTTCGCGATCTCCATCGCATTACTTGGAATCGCTGTTCCTGCTGTCGTTTCGCAAAGCACAATTCCCGCCGGCAGGACGCGTCGAATATTCGCCGCCGCGATCGTTGCCAGCGTCTGGTGAATCGCACCCAAGCGATCGGCCACTACGATGACCAGTCGCAGAGGTTGAAGCAATCCGACCAGATCGATATTCAACAGCGAATCGGACAACGGGCTCATCAGCCCTCCTGCGCCTTCAACGATCAACGTGTCACAATGAGTGAACCAGCGTGAGGCTCCGGTGACGAGTTGCTGCGAATCGACGGACTTTCCCTCATCTTGAGCGGCAAGGTTGGGTGCCAGAGAAGCAGTGAAACGCTGTGGACAAACCGCGTCGATATTCAGCGGTTGGCCCGCAGCTCGCCACAATTGATCCGCATCGGAGCTGATCAGTTGTCCGCCGACCACTTGGCATCCGCTGGCTACCGGCTTGTATACCCCGACACGCTTGCCAGAATGTCGTAGCTGGCTTGCCAACAGAGCGGCGGCATACGTTTTGCCGACATCGGTATCGCTGCCTGTGATAAACAGCAGTTCGGGGCGTGTCACAGTCGGCACGGAAATAGACTCACGATTAGTCGAATCGATCAACACAACAGGAACGTTCCCCGTGGCACGAAATGTACGCTTGGCACTCGTTCAAATGCGCAACGCACCTTCTCGCGAGGCGGCGATAGTGAAAGCATGTTTGCATGCACGCAGCGCAGCCGACCAGGGGGCTCAAGTTGTCTGTTTACAAGAATTGTTCAATGGCCCGTATCCCTGTCAAAGCGAAGATCACGCCAATTTTGAACTCGCTGAATCGATCCCTGGGCCATCGATCGATGCCTTGAGCGAAGTCGCCAAAGAGCGGGAAATCGTGATCGTTGCGCCGATTTTCGAGCGTCGAGCACCGGGGCTGTATCACAACAGTGCCGCAGTGATTGACGCCGATGGTTCGATCGCCGGTGTGTATCGAAAGATGCACATTCCCGATGATCCGTTGTTCTATGAAAAGTTTTATTTCTCGCCAGGTGACCTCGGCTTCACGCCAATCCAGACGCGGTATGCAAAAATTGGATTGGGTATTTGTTGGGACCAGTGGTTTCCCGAGGCTGCCCGACTATTTGCCATGGCCGGTGCCGAAATCCTGTTGTATCCGACAGCCATTGGATGGATCGATGAGGAGAAAGACCACTACGGCCAGGGTCAGCACGATGCTTGGCAGATCGGCATGCGTGCCCATGCAATTGCCAACGGATTGTGGTTGGGAGCCCCGAATCGAGTCGGTGTCGAGGGCCGATTGGAGTTCTGGGGGGCCTCGTTCATCGCGTCTCCCCGAGGCGATGTCGTTGCCGAGGCCGATCATCACAGCGAGTGCATTATCAGTGCTGACTGTAATTTGGACGAAATCGACATCGTGCGCACGCATTGGCCGTTCTTGCGCGACCGCCGCATCGATGCCTACCACGGTTTGCTTCGTCGCTGGATCGACTGAGAACTCTGTGGCGGGGGGAAATTTGGAGTTGCATCAAAATCGGACAAGGGTAAACTACCGGCCTGCAAAGAGGAAATTAAGAGCAAGAAAGAATAGAAAAGACGAATGACGATCTCGAAAGAACGTAAACGCGAGGTAATCGGCGAGTACCAACAAGAGGCTGGCGACAGTGGTTCGCCGGAGGTACAGATTGCCATTTTGACCGAGCGAATCAATGGTTTGACTGAGCACATGCGTACGCACCGCAAAGACTTCGCCTCACGGCGCGGTTTGCTCGGTTTGGTGAGCCGCCGACGACGGTTGCTCGATTACGTGCGGGGCGAGGATCCACAGCGATACCTCGACATCATTGGGAAGCTGGGCATCCGAAAGTAGCCTGCTTCGAGCCGCGGCAAATGCGTTGGCTGACCAAAATTCCAGGTTAGCCGTCTGACGGTACTGCGAAGTGTCCGCCTGACGGCCCGATGACCGGTACCGGCATCCTTCTCAACTTCACCAGGCCGCGGCAGACTTGTTAGCGTTTTCGCCCGTGATGAATTCTCGGCGAGCTACGTCTGCTTGGAGTGACTCTCCCTCTTGTCTCTCAACGGCACCCGCGTTCCTCTCCGGTACTCGTTCAGCACCCAATTTTTTGGTGCGGGCAACCCAACGCCACTGGTGTTTATCTTGTCGCCGCGACGCATGACGTACAGTACGCGCGGCTGAATCATTTGAAATTTATGTAGGTAGCAGTAGGAAAAGAGAAAGAATAATGACTCCAAACAAAATTCGTGTTGAAAAACAAATCGGACGCAATGTGTTGTCGTTCGAGACCGGTCAATTGGCTAAACAAGCCGCCGGTGCCGTGCTGGTCCAGTATGGCGAAACCACTGTCCTTGTCGCATGCGCATCCGGCGCCGCGCGACCGGGGATCGATTTTTTTCCGCTGACGTGTGATTATCGCGAGCGACTCAGTGCTGCGGGCAAGTTCCCCGGCGGATTCCTGAAACGCGAAGGTCGGCCAAGCACCAAGGAGACGCTGAGCAGCCGTTTGATGGATCGTCCGATTCGGCCGTTGTTCCCGCCAGGCTTCAATGATGAAGTCCAAGTGCAAGCGGCTGTGATGTCCAGCGATCAACAAAACGATGGTGATGTTCTGGCAATGAACGGTGCTGCCGCCGCGCTGCACATTAGCTCGCTTCCGTTCCTTGGACCTTTGGCATCAGTTCGCGTTGGCAAGGTCAACGGCGAGTTGATCGCGTTTCCAACGCATGCGGATCTTGAGGAAAGCGAACTGGACATGCTCGTTAGCGGCTCGCGCGAGATGGTGGCGATGATCGAGGGCTTTGCTCATGAGATGCCCGAAGACCAGATGATGGAAGCGATCCAGTTCGCTCACAAGTCGATCCGCCAAGTTTTGGACTTGATGAACGAGTTGTACCACAAGGTCAACCCACAGAAGACGCCCTACACGCCTCCGGCCGATGACGGATTGATGGCGCGGCTCAATGACGCGTATTACGACGCGTTCCGTGCTGCCAAGCAAACTAGTGGCAAGTTGGAACGAGCCACTACCGTGCGCGATCTTCGTGATCGTGCCATGGGTGAAGTCATCCCCAATCCAGGTGCCGAAGGTGCCATCGATGTCAATCGCTTCAAGAAGGTTTGGCACGACTTGGAAGAGAAGGTCGTTCGCGACTTGATCATTGCTGGCACTCGTCCCGATGGACGAGACCGCAATAGCCTGCGTCCGATCTACTGCGAAACGGACCTGCTTCCGCGAGTCCACGGTTCGGCGTTGTTCCAACGTGGTGAAACTCAGGCGTTGATCACGATCACGCTGGGAACCGCCCGTGATGAGCAACGCGTCGATGGATTGCAGGACGAGTACAGCAAGAAGTTCATGCTCGATTACAATTTCCCATCGTACTCCGTTGGCGAATGCCGCCCGATCCGTGGTCCAGGACGGCGTGAAATTGGTCACGGTGCACTTGCAGAGCGAAGTGTTGCTCCGGTGCTTCCGGCGGCTGAGGATTTTCCGTACACGATCCGCGTCATCAGCGACATTACGGAATCGAATGGTTCAAGTTCGATGGCCTCGGTTTGCGGTGCAACGCTCGGATTGATGGCCTCCGGTGTTCCGATTAGTAACCCAGTCGCTGGCATCTCCGTCGGCTTGGTCCAGAACTCACCGGACGATTGGTGTTTGTTGACCGATATTCTCGGCGACGAAGATCACTTCGGCGACATGGACTTCAAGATTGCTGGAACACAAAACGGTATCACTGGCATTCAACTGGATTTGAAGGTCACCGGTATCAGCGAAGAGATCATCCGTGCAACGCTGAAGCAATCGCGTGAAGCTCGGATCGAAATTTTACGCAAAATGTTGACGACGATTCCTCGTCCTCGTCGTGAAATCTCGCCAACCGCGCCGCGATTGTTGCGTACAAAGATTTCGCCCGACAAGATTGGTGCTCTGATCGGTCCTGGTGGAAAGAATATCCGTGGGATTCAAGAATCCACCGGCGCTGTCATCGAAGTTGATGATGACGGCACGGTACTCGTCGCCAGCAGCAACAAGGAATCGGCTGCAGAAGCAATGCGCCAAGTCGAAGCCTGTACCGCAACCGTTCAAATCGGCAAGATCTACGACGGTGTGGTCAGCAGTATCAAAGAGTTCGGTGCGTTCGTTGAAATTCTGCCTGGACGTGACGGATTGTGTCACATCAGCGAAATCAGCAGCGGTTACATCAGCAGCATCGATAAGGTCGTCGCGGTCGGTGATGCGATGAAGGTGCTGGTAATCGATGTCGACGAACACGACCGAGTAAAGCTCAGCCGCCGACGAGCGCTCGAAGAACTGGGAGTTGAGGATGAGTTGGCTGCAGTGATCGCTGAAGCCGGTGGCGGTGAAGGTGATGAGGAAGGCGAGGAAGGCGGTCGCCAACGACGCGGCGGTAGCT
>JBGSIA010000157.1:0-12995 GCA_041751935.1 Pirellulaceae bacterium
GGTTTTGATTTATTTATCCAGTGGTACCGAGCGGATCGATCGCAACCAACTCTTGGAAGCGGTCGTGGGATCACTTCACCAACAGGGGGAACAACTCATGCCAACGATTGCACAGCAGTGGAAGCAAGAAGGACGCGAGGAAGGACGCGAGGAAGGACGCGAGGAAGGACGCGAGGAAGGACGCGAGGAAGGACGTGAGGAAGGACGTGAGGAGGGACGTCTTGCTGGGCAGATCCAGCTTTTGCAAAAATTGCTGGGACATACCGAATCAACACTTGAAGGGCTGCTCGCCATGGACCGCACTGATCTTCAGGGCGAGATTGATCGATTGCAGTCTGAGCTAGAACGACGCGGAAACTAACTTCTTAGTGGCGTATACCAATGCTTGAAACGATGCAGCGAGTGTTTGCGGAGTTGACGCTGTCGCTGGTGTTGCTGGAGAGGAGGCTGAGAAAGTAGGGATTGAAGATAGGACTCAGGACTCAGGGGACAGAAAGAGTTCGAAGACGGATCGCTTCGGTTTTCTCTGTGCTCTCCGTGCCTCCGTGTTTGAAAATGAGGCCGGGGACTTTTGTTCTGAACATCTTTTTGCCCTGAAGTCTTTTTGTCGAAGTTGTTTTTGCCACGGATCGACAGGGATTTTCACGGACTGGATCTCGCGATCATCAGAAGCTGGGCGTGCAACACATCGCTTGAAGGATCGCCATCGCAGGTCGGTTACAATAAATATCCGTCGGAACGAATCTTTGCCTCGGAATGTTCAACGCGCATGCAACTCACTATTCAACTGCCGCCACGTCAGGAACAACTTGCCTTCAATCGGAAACGATGGGGCGAGGTACTGCTCGATCGCGATTTGGCTGATCTGCCGTACCGCATCGAAACGAATGAACATGGACAGATTTTGTTGACGCCACCTGCTTCAGGCGGACACAGCACACGGCAAACTCGAATTCTATTGATGCTCCACAAGCTACTCGGCGAGCAGCCATTAGCAGAGTGTCCGATTTCGACGATTGCGGGACCGTGTAACACGGATTCGGAGATGCAGGTTAAGCGGCAACGATATTTCGAAGCCGGTGCCGAAGAGGTTTGGCTGCGTGAACTTGACGGATCGATGCGTTTCTTCTTGTCCCACTCCCCGGACATTGCTCAACGTCAATCCCTTCCATGTCCGAATTTTCCCACGGACGTTTGATCTGCGGAGGACGGATGCAGGAGTCTGGTGCCTGAAGTCTGAAGTCGGCAAAAAGACGTGGGGGCAAAAAAATCTGTTAAGACGTCAAGCATCTTTTGCGACCAAGTGTGAACTTTTGTGGCTAAGTAAGCGGTACACTGCGCTCGTCGACGCTGTCGTTGGAAAGAAGATCGAGGAAGAAGGAGCCATCGGCAGATTTGCAAAGGTGGGGCGATGATCTCAGGCAATAATCTCAATCAAGATGTTTAGTGCCAGATTAGCGGGGATGAGTGTTCCAAAAATAGTTGCCTGGGAGCCATGCAGCGTTATTGGGGACACTGATCTTCGCTCATCGAATACTAACGGGACTTCGAGCAAACATCGATATCATCTCGACTGGATCTCTGACGTCTGTGTTTCGAATTAGCGTTAGCGGCGTGATCTCAAGCGAGCGTCCGATTTGCAGGCGTGTTGCTTTGGATGTAGAATCAGGTGTCTTGTCGTACGATAGAGAGTCCTTGTCCAAGCTCATGTTGGAGTTATCCGTGCCGACGACGCCCATCACTCCTGAACTCACCTGGGAGGTCGCTCAGTTGTTTCCCTGCCAGGGCGCATGGAGCGATTCAAGCTACTTGGAATTGACACACGATCTAGCCAACTTGGTTGAATTGACGGATGGTCAACTGGAGGTTCTTGAGATGCCAACGACCTCCCATCAAGCGATGGTTCTCGTGCTTGTACGATATCTTTCTGAATTCGTACGAGATAGGTCGCTTGGAGTGGCTTTGATGGCACCACTGCGTGTCCAATTGCGACCGGGACTGTTCCGCGAACCCGATGTCGTTTTTGCTTTCGCAAAAAATCAACACTTGGTTCGTGACGATTTCTGGACCGGAGCGAACCTGGTGATGGAAGTGGTGAGTGCTGGAGCTAAAAGCCGCCAGCGGGACTTGCAAAACAAGCGCCATGAATACGCTGCAGCAGGAATCGCTGAGTATTGGATCATCGATCCGATGACACAATCGATAACGGTACTGGAGCTTCGAGGAACCGAGTATCAAGAGTCAGGCATTTATCACGCAGGAGAATCTGCAGCATCAAAATTGCTCGAAGGGTTCTCATTGCCGACCAACGAAGTGTTGAAGGCGGCCGGATAGTGCTATGTTTAGAATGAATTTTAGGATTAGCCGATGTGCGTTAGCACCGGTTCACGCGGCAAAACCTGGTGCTAACGCACATCGGCTGATTTGCCCAATCCTAATTCTTGATGTCGACGACGCACTAGGGCGATTTGTGTTCTCTGTGACCTTTTGTGGATAGCCCGACGCACTTCGGCTGTCTTACTCATAGCGTCAACAAGCCGAAGTCTCCGTGCCTCCGTGTTTGAAGCTTCTTCTTTGAGCATTTGATTGGATCATCCGACGGATGAAAACTGCGTATGAAATTGAAGTGAAGCAATGGGGAACACTTATCTTCGCTCATTGAACACTAACGGGACTGCGAGTAAACATTGATGTCATCTCGACTGGGGTCAGACATCAAAATTAGCGGAACGCGCGCAGAGTTTCGGTCCAAGCGTCCAATAGCCAAAAGACCTAGCGTCTTCCGCTACCGTAGTCGGAGGGAGCAGGAGTCTTTGACTAGGAAGTAGGCACCGCTCCAATTGGGGCAATCATCACGCTCGCCTTTGAATTTACGGCGCGGTAGAATTGATCGATGCTTTTGCTCCTGGTTTCGTAGATGGAAGGTCTCGATGTCGACAACAGGTGCTCCTGACGGTGAGTCGCTTTTGGCGTACTCAGAGCGAATCAAATCGGTCGATCGATTGTGGTTGTGGCAACTGGATCTAACTCAAGCCAAAATAGAGCTGGAGAGAGTGATGATGCCGTCGCAATGGACGATCTGCGATCAATCCGATTTGATTTGGCCTGGTGATCTGGGCGATGAACCTGAGGACCCCGCGGGTATGACTAACAAGTGAGTGAGTACTCAATTGTTGACTTGCAGTCAGTCTTCGTTCGCTTGAATGCATCCAATTGGTCAGGAATTTTGATTGGTGGCCAAGCTGTCAATCACTTTTCCGACTCCATTCCTGACCTCCACTGTTTTGAGCCGCTGACGAGTCGAGTTTTAGACTTCCATGGCGGCCCGCGAGACGCCCGGCGAGCAATGAGCATCCTTGAAGCGAATGGCAAAATCAATGATGGATCGGATCCGAGTCCCAACGCAGGAGTCTTGCAAGTTCCGATGGTCGGTGGGGAGATCTTGATAGTCGATATTTTAACTTCCGTATTTGGCGTCAGTGCGTCAGAAATGTATCGTTCGTCGATCGCTTGGCAGGCATTGAAGCTCGTTGGACATCCGGTGATTCAAGTAATCCATCTACTGTTGTTGGAATCAAAGCTTGCATGCCTAAGGGCTCTCAATCAATCTAGTCGGCAGGACGAAAAGCATGTTCGACTGTTGATACAGGTGATTCATGCTTGGTTCGAGTCGCTGCTTGCGTCACCGCGAGAAGTCTTGCGATCGATCGAGCGACTTGGGTCGCTGATGATGGTCCCCGACGGGCTGGCTGCGTATGACAAACAAATCGAACTTTGGGATTCAGTGCCATTGCATTCCATGAAGAAATCTCCGTTGTACACAGAGTTTTTCAACCGCCGTTTACCTCATTTGATCGACCAAGTTGATCGAAAGAGGCAAAGCTAAGCATCTCGTGAACAATAGCTGGTGAGTTCACTGACCGGCTGTTTCGTTCTACGTGGGGATGGGGTCATCGTAAAGGATTTTCAACGCTGACTTGAGTTCTTCGCTGAGTTTCTGACCAATTTGGTAGACTCGACGGTGGCTCGACGTTCCGTACTGCTAGTCGTATAACGCATCAGATCGTTACCGTCTTGATTGAATATGATCGCTATAATTAATTCCTAATTGCGATTGGGATCTGGGCCAGCTTCGCGTCCAACCAGGCCCTTACTGGTCCCGCGATTTTAAATTCCCGCGTGAACTTGGACTTTTGGTGCGATTGGCTTGTGTCGAAGAATTTTCACTACTTTTTTAAGTGTCCGAGTAATCCGACTTGATGAGCGTTGATTGGTGTTGATTGGTCTTTCCGTATTTGAGCTCGTAGTCGTTTTTTGAACGTCATCCACATCATCGCGAGCACGCGACTCGATCATGGAGGCTCATCGCGAAGCGTGCCTGCGACGTGCGATGCATTGGCCGCTACGGATATCGATGTGGATTTGATTACGGCGCGTCCCGCTGATGAATCGATTGTGTGTAACGTCCCTGCTTCACCCGTCACGACCCATTGGGCTCGTGACTCTCAGGGGTTGCGCCAGTGGGGGTTGCGCCAGTGGGGTGTCGGATGCCAGTTCTGCCGGCTTCTATCTGACGCGTAAATGTCCGACGACCGGCGGAATATCGTCACAGGCTGAGGATGGCTGCACCGTAACCTGCGAAGACAAACCGCATCAATACTTTGGGCAAACCGGTATTCGTGCTACGATGACGCTAAACAGAACTCGGGCTGCAAACGGGCAAAACCGGATAACGATGATGTCGACGATTGAGAATTTGATTGCGCCACTGAGGCACTCGCCTTTATTGCCGCAGATTGTTGAGGTGTTGCGGACGCAAATCGATGCGGAACGACTGTTGCGTCAATCATTTTACGCCGAGATGACGCCTGACCAGAAGGTCGAGTTCATTGATGGTGAAATCGTGCTTCACTCTCCCGCACGAAATCGGCACTTGGATGTGACTCTGCGTACCGCGAAGTTGCTCGATACGTTTGCGAAGTTACATACGCTTGGTGAAGTCAAAGTTGAGAAATGCCTGTGCGTGTTCCCTCGCAACGATTATGAACCCGATATCGTTTTCTTCGCCAACGAGAAAGCAGCCACGTTAACGACGCAAACGCTCAAGTTCCCGGTCCCTGACCTGATTGTCGAAGTCTTATCGGATTCGACCGAAGAGCGTGATCGGGGTGTGAAGTTTGAAGATTTTGCGGCCAATGACGTTCGTGAATACTGGATGATCGATGTGGAAAAATCGCTTGTCGAGCAGTACCAGCTTTTCGACGGGCTGTATCAATTGGTAATGAAAGCTTCAACGGGGCGAATCAAGAGTTCCGTCATCAGCGGGTTTGAAGTCGAGATTGAGGCATTCTTTGATGACGTGCATAACTTGGCGGCGTTGGGGAAACTGTTCGTTTCTTGAACGTCATCCACACCATCGCGAGCACGCGTCTGGAAAATGGTGGCACCTCGCGAAGCATGCCTGCGACGTGAGATGCCTTGGCCGCTGGGGTATCGATGCGGATTTGATTACAGCGCGTCTCGCTGATGAATCGATCGTGTGTAGCGTCCCTGCGCCACCGGTCACGACCCATTGGGCTCGTGACTCTCGCTTGCTGCGCCAGTGGGGTGTTGGACGCCAGTAGGTTCATCGTCTAGCGGAAGCGATCGATTCCGCCAACCATCGCGTGGTTGTCCACGATCATGCGATATGGCTTCCTACCAAGCGTATGCAAACAGCGAACGGTTTGTGCTTCCGTCCTTCAGCGAGAATTTCGGCATTGTCATCGCAGAAGCGATGGCGGCTGGCTTGCCGGTGATCACGACGACGGGAACGCCGTGGAGTGTGCTTCGAGAACATCATCTTGGATGGTGGATTAAACCCAACGTCCAGGCTCTTGCTCAAGCCCTTTCCGAAGCTTGTTCATCATCGCCCGATACACTTGCCGAGCTTGGTCATCGTGCGAGGGACTACGCGATCGCTCATTTCTCATGGGCTGATGTGGCTTTGCGGCTTCGGACGTTTTATGAGCAGCTACTAGCTGCGAGACAGTGAATGGACCTGAGTCAAATCACCCCGCTTATCTTTACGTACAATGAGGAATCCAATCTGAGACGTACACTCAGCAGATTAGGTTGGGCGTCACAGATATCCGCCTCGCGCCGTTGTGTTCGATCCACGCCAACGCAAGTATGTGCCTGATGGTCATACTTAAACGCTTGATGTTTCCGATGCCTCAATCGACTTTCTGGAAACGATCATTCGCCATGACGATCGAAAGCCGTTGGCGCGTTGGTGCGCGTCGCAAGTGAACTATGCGATTTTGGAAGCCGAGAAACTCGGCTTGAAAGAAGCATCGTCGCTTGGTTGGAAAGATCGCATTCGCAGGGGCATTATCTTCGCTCCCGTCCTCACGCTCTTCTATTGCCTGTTTGCCAAGCGACTGATTCTCGATGGTTGGCCGGGGTTTTTTATACGCTGCAGCGGGTATTCCCGGAGTTGACGTTGTCGCTGGTGTTGTTGGAGAGGGTGCTGAGCGAAGAAATGGAGAATAGAGAATTGACGATGAAGAATGGAGGATTGGTTTTCTCTACGACGCCGCGGCTCGGCGTGAAGTCTTGGTTCAGTGATTGGATGGCACGAACACGGAGGCAGGGAACTGAGTAGCGACCAATTGAAACTCAGCAGTACACAAAGCGATAGGTCGCTGCCATGAATAACGAAGAGCTTCCTGGACCGCACAATCGGTTCTTCTTGCAGACGTTTTCGCAGCTTGATCGGGCTCGGGAGCTGATTGCCGAGTTCCTACCGACCAGTGTGCTGGCAACCTTGGACCTGGCAAGCCTTCGTTTGGTGAGCGGGTCGTACGTCGACGATTCCCTGCGGATGAGTCAATCGGATTTGCTTTACGAAGTGGATCTGCGCGACAGTGGACAGCATGCGGTCGTGTACTTGCTTTTTGAACACAAGAGTGTCCCGGATCGACAGACGCCCTTTCAACTGCTGAAGTACATGGTGCGAATTTGGGAGCAACGACTTCGTGAATCGTTGCCCTTATGTCCCATCGTGCCACTGCTTCTGTATCATGGCGAGAACGCTTGGAACACGTCTCGGTCCATGCGTGACGTTCTGAACGTGCCCGAGGAACTGCAGCGGTTCGTGCCTGAGTTTGCAATCGAACTACTGGACTTGAGCCAAACTTCCGACGAGCAGTTGCGGGAGAACGCCAATTTGAAAGCGTTTCTGCTTCTGCTAAAATACATTCGTCGCGAGGAATTGCCGGAGCGATTGCCGGAAATCTTGAAACTGTTCGCCGCTATCGCTGAACAGCCAAGCGGTTTGGATTGTCTCAAAACGGTTTTGATTTATTTATCCAGCGGTACTGAGCGAATCGATCGCAACCAACTCTTGGAAGCGGTCGCGGGAACACTTCATCAACAGGGGAATCAACTCATGCCAACGATTGCACAGCAGTGGAAGCAAGAAGGACGCGAGGAAGGACGCGAGGAAGGACGCGAGGAAGGACGCGAGGAAGGACGGGAGGAAGGACGCGAGGAAGGACGTTTGGCGGGGCAGATCCAGCTTTTGCAGAAATTACTGGGACATACAGAATCAACACTTGAAGGGCTGCTCGCGATGGACCGCACAGATCTTCAGGGCGAGAATGATCGATTGCAGTCTGAGCTAGAACGACGCGGAAGCTAACTTCATAGTGGCGTATACCAATGCTTGAAACGATGCAGCGGGTGTTTGCGGAGTTGACGCTGTCGTTGGTGCTGCTGGAAAGAAGATTAAGGAATAGTCAGATCTCAGGAGTCAGGAGTCAGGAGTCAGGAGTCAGGAGTCAGGCGGAAGAGCGTAGCTCTTAGCCGTGAGCACTCCGATTCGTATGATTCGTATGATTCGTATGATTCGTGTTTTTCGTGGACAACTCGGTATTCAAGCGAAGGGCAAAAAGATTTGCGGGGCAGAAAGATTGGCTGGCAAGTTGTACGGTGGCTGTGGCGGCGAGGCTTGCACGAATTAGACGCCAGGATCATTTGGGCGATTCCGAATTTGGATGCTGCGAATGAGATCGCCGTTGGCGTGGGTGACTTCGATAACATTTGCGCTCGATGACATCAAGCTTCGTTTGCGATCTTTGTGCATGGTCGTCACCGAATTGCTTGATTGAATCGGTGAAGCCCTGTAGGATCAAATCAGGTGGTTTGCTCGTTAATTAGCTAGTTTGCTCGACAATTTCCGGCGGCTGGATGGCACGGATATTGGATGGCACGGATACTGAGAAAATATAATGAGAGTGACATCACCGGAAAATCAAGCGATCGATTACCCAGAATCGGATGGCAACCCCATGGGAGAAACGGATTGGCATATCGATTGGACGCTGCGGCTTCGCGACATGCTGAAGTATCGATATCGGGACCAGCGAGTGTATGTTGGCAGCGATCTGTTGCTTTACTACCACGAGGGAGTGCCGCGTGACTTTGTGGTCCCCGATGGTTTTGTGGTTTTGGATTGCGATCCGCAGAGGCGCAGAGTCTTCAAGACGTGGGAAGAAAAGCGAGTTCCCAACGTCATCTTTGAGTTTACTTCGGCGAGCACTCGTCGCAGTGACGAGTTTTTCAAGCCACGAACGTACGCTGAGATCGGTGTGCCGGAATACTTTATCTTTGATCCGCACAGCGAATATCTTTCACCATCGTTGCAAGGATTTCGGCTCACGGACGAGTGTCGTTACGATCGCATCGAATCCGATAGTCGTGGGCGACTGGAGTCGCGTGAACTGGGCTTGACGTTAGAACTTGACAACGGTGAGCTTGTCATTCGTGACGCTGCTAGCGGCCTGTTGTTACCGACACAAGCTGACGCTGCATTACAGCGAGAGCAAGCGGCAAAGCAACGTGAGCAGATTGCAAAAGAGCGTGAGCAGCGTGCAAAGGAGAGTGAGGAGGCCATGAAGCAACGCGAAGAGTTAGCTCGACGCGAGGCGATAGAGCTTGCTGCCAAGAATGCAAGTCTGGAATTGGAGTTGAGACGTTTAAGAGAAGAGCTTGATGGACAGCAGTAGCCAAATTTGAAAAAGCTGTGTTTGCGAGCTCGCTGCCGCTTCCCAATTAAGACTAGTCCGAATAAAAATATTTGCGGCTAATGCCGTCGGCTAGCGGTTTGCCAGTACTTAGCAATGAGCGGGAAAAAGTGTCCGGTACCTTTTGTGCAAAGCACCCGAAGGGCGAGTTCCCCGCAAAAGGTACCGGACACTTTTTTCCGGTTCGATTAGCCAGGAACTGGTTCGATGGGTACGTATCACCAATGGTGCTCGACACTCATCTCCGGTCGTTGGCAACTTGGGATTCGAGCCATGGGCAATGAAGAGATTGGCAAAAAAGATGTTTGGGCAAAAACATTGGGTGGCAAGTTGTTTGCAAAGTTGAGACGACGAGCAACAGAGTTGAACTTTGGTAGGAGACAGGCCCAGGACGTCGGGAGGCTGGAGTTTTGGGGCTGGTAAGTGCCATGTCTTCGTGGGACAATTCGTCTTTCCTGTCGCTCTCATGGAGCTTGTGTGATGCCGTCCCCTTTTCCTGGAATGGACCCCTACCTCGAATCGCCACGTCTTTGGCCGGACGTTCAACATGGACTGATTTCAGAAATCCAGGCTAAGCTCAATCAGAGTCTTCGCCCCCGTTACGTTTCGCGAGTCGAAGAGCGTGTTTACATTTCTGATGAGAATGATCCTGGGCGGGCCGCGATCATTCCTGACGTTCATGTAAAGGTTGGATCAGGACGTTCAGGATATGAACGAACCGATATTCGCGGAGTGGCGGTGGCCGAACCGATCGTTGCCACGACGTTGATTGAAGAGGAGATTTGTGAAGCGAGAGTGGTGATCGTGGACGCTACGGGTCGGCAGGTCGTGACGGTCATCGAGGTGCTAAGTCCTACAAATAAAATCGTCGGTTCTCGAGGTCGGGCAAACTACGAAGCAAAACGATTGGAGGTGATGCATTCGCCGGCCCATTTCGTCGAGATTGACTTTTTACGTGAAGGGATGCCGATCTACGCTGCACAGCGGTTGCCGCTACATGATTATTTGGTCCACGTTTCGCGGTGCGGTGAGCGACCCCAAGGAATCTTGTGGCCGATCTTGCTGACGCAGCGGTTACCGACTATCAAGATTCCATTGCTTGCGAATGATGCCGATGCGGAACTGGATCTTGGAGTCGTGTTGAACTCGGCTTACGATCGGGCTGGTTATGAAATGTCGATCAACTACAAAGAACCGCCTGAAGTGGCATTGTCTGAAGAAAGTGCAAAGTGGGCTCAGGCTTGGTTAGCGAAAACTGCGAGCGTTGAGACTAAGTAAAACTTAGAGTGGATGATGCACTCGTTTGGTAGTCGCTGAGAAAAGATCGTGAACTTATTGGCAAACGGTACAAGAGAATGAATGTGGCGATTGCATTGACTTGGGAGCAACGATTGGCGGACCTGGGGCATATACCTGCGGAACGTATCTTGGCTCACCCTGCGCCGGGAACGGCGACTTTCGAAGACGTTGTGCTAGCCAACGAGCGTGACGGCCGTCTCTGCGAACTCGTTGATGGAACTTTGGTGGAGAAAACCATGGGCTGGCAAGAATCGTTACTTGCAGGGGTGCTGATTCAATGGCTTCGTAATTACCTGGACGAGAATACGTTGGGCGTCGCTACCGGTGCTGATGGCTTCACGCGGCTGTTCAAGGACACCGTGCGTGGGCCGGATGTCGCCTTTGTTGCTTGGGATCGGCTTCCCAACGGCAAGATTCCGCGAGCGCCCATTCCTGACTTGGTTCCCAATTTTGTGATTGAAGTGCTGAGTGTGAGTAACACCTATGGTGAGATGTCACGCAAACGACGAGAGTACTTTCACGGTAAGCGTTCGGCGGGGGGATGAGATTTTGGTTGGTTAGTTTGTTGGGTTTTCCCGAATCCCAGGAGGCAACCATGCCACACTCTGCCGCTTCTGTTCGCCGTCAACTTTGGATCGCTCGGATGCAGCGTTATCGCGACAGTGAACTTACTGTCAAAGAATTCTGTGTCGCCGAGGCCGTCTCTCAGCCGTGCTTCTATCAGTGGAAGCATAAGCTCAGCGAAGTTGAGCCAGCAACTCCAGCGTTCATTTCTGTTTCGCTGGCAAGTTCAAGTTCCTCGCCCTGTATGATGACGCTTCCTGGCGGTGCAACGATTGAACTACCCTCGCTCGCCTCCCGATCACAACTCACTTCGCTGATCGCTGCAGTAGTCGATGCGACGTGCCGTGAGTCTGGGGTGCAGCCATGATCTCCGTTGCGACCAACTCTCGCATCTTCGTTTTCGCGCAGCCGACTGACATGAGAAAAAGCTTCAATGGATTATCGGGACTTGTGGCTGCCCACTTCGATGTCGAGTTACTCTCCGGTCACTTCTTCTTGTTCTTCAATCGCAGGCGAGACTGCATCAAAATTCTTGCCTGGGACCGTGACGGACTGATGATCTGGTACAAGCGACTCGAAGCAGGAACCTTTCAATCTTCATCGCTCACGTCAGCCGAAGGATCTTTTGAAATTGATCCGGTGAAGTTGTCGCTTCTGCTATCGGGTATCGACCTCGAGTCGGCTAAGCAACGCAAGCGGTATCGTATCGCTTGAATCAGCTACCTAACAATTTTGTGAAAATTGAGACGCAAGGCGACATGTTCGTCTTGCGTTTTTCTTTGCCATCACGATAACGCTTGTATGTCGATCAACGAATCACTTCCTGGCGATGTCGCAGCACTTCAAGTAATGGTTGAAGAGCAAGCGGCTATCAATGAAAGCCTTGCTCGCGACAACGAGAAGCTGAAGTTTGAACTCGAACAACTCCGGCGATACATCTACGGACAGCGAAGCGAACGTCACGTCGACGATAGCTCGCAACTGACGCTCTTTGATCGGACGCCGGAGCCAGCGCCGGATCTTCCTGCTGACGAAGAAGTCGTCGAAGAAGAAATCACCCACCGACGCCGCAAACGCAGTAAGTCCGATCGTTTCCCCGAGAGCTTGCCTCGACAAACACGAACGATCGACGTTCCTGAAGCCCAGCGAATCTGCCCTTGTTGTGGCGACGAGATGCCGGTGATTGATACTGACGTTCGTGAACGACTTGAGTTTGTGCCAGCGAAGTTTTTGGTTCATCGCTTGGAGTATCTCAAGAGAGCCTGTGGCAAATGCAAAGAAACAGTGACAGTTGCACCGCCGCCTGAAAGTAACGACGAGGCTGCATCGTTAACGAAAGGTTCGCAATACGGATTTGGTGTGACCGCTCAAATTATCTTGGGCAAGTACGCTGATCATCTTCCGCTTTATCGGTTGGAAGACGTGTTCGCTCGCGCCGGTGTGGTGATCCCACGCAGCACCCAGGTAGGCTTGCTCGATGCGGCGGCTGATCTCTTAGCACCGCTGTGCTCGTTGATGATCGCTCGTCTCATGGCGAGCAACGTGATCGGAATGGATGACACACCTGTGAGACTGCAAGATTTTTCGCTTCCGGGCAAGATGCGGACCGCACGGATGTGGTTGGCTCGCGGCCGAGATACTTCGCCTTATAACGCGTTCTTCTTTCACGATTCTCGCGAGCGTGCGGGACCAGCAAACTTCTTGAAAGACTATGAAGGCTTTGTGACAGTTGATGCGTACGGTGTGGATGATGGTGTTTATTTGGGCAGCGATGGCCGGATCAACGCTTCGTGTTGCCATGCGCATGTGCGTCGCAAGTTTGAGGCCGCCAAGAGTAACGATCCGACTCGCGCCGCTTGGGCGCTGGCGTTGTATCGACAGTTGTTTGACATCGAAGATCGCGTGAGCGGGCTTTCGGATGATGATCGCTTGTCAATTCGAGTAAGCGAATCGTTGCCACTGCTGGAGCGATTGAAGTCGTGGCTTGATGCCCAGAAGGCTGATGCGAAGGTGCTTCCCAAGAGTGCGATCGGGAAGGCAGTTCGGTATGCGTTGAATCAATGG
>JBGSIA010000158.1:0-36039 GCA_041751935.1 Pirellulaceae bacterium
TTGCATGGCGTCCGTTCCGAGTGAGTTGTTTGGCCGCGAAACCAAAAACATTCATTAGGACACGGACGCCATTTTCATCCAATAGCAATCTGTGATCTCGCCGCAGGACAGCCTGCTACCAAGCCGACTGCACCCGTCGTATACTAGTCCACCTATCGCACGGTGCAGTAGAATGACGCTGAATTGATTCGTAGTTGTTTGACCACTAATTGGGACCTAGTTGTCGCGGCCGGGCACTTGTCCTGCATTTCGAATGCATTCCAAGAGGAATGCCACCGGTGAATCAAACCACTGCATTATTGCTGTTCCTTTCAAGTAGCGTGTCTTAATTGAATTCCGCTGCCGTGATCAAGTATTGGTATCGCGTGTAGCCGCCAACCCAGCTATGGGTGGCGCCTACGTATTCACGAGCTCCCGGAAGAATGGAGTACTGGTTAGTACTCTCGCCGCTACTGAACCCCTCCGACTTCCTCGTGATCGTGAAAAGTATCGATCGCTCCGACCGATTCCGAACGTATACCGAAGATGTCCCGTGTAAGTCGCTATTATCTACGTATTCATAGCTTAAGCTGCCTTTTGGTGTAGAAGGTTTTGGGGGATTCTTTGGCACGCTGGGCTGCTTTGGGCGGGGCTGGCTTAGGCCACCTCCGATTCTTTCATTCCAACCTCCCTCAACCCGGTGGACTGGTTTGTCATCTACGCTGTGAAAGGCTTCCCCTTCGGTAAGAGTGATGGTGAGCCCCGAATACTTCGTAGACTTCAATTTGATGTCATCGTTGGTCCGCATAAACTCATGCATAACGTCATAACCGCCCGGATTGTCGTCTGTTGCGACCCAGAGCCCCCTTCCATCGACCTTGCCAGCGTATGTGTACTGTGTATGGGCATCCTTGCCATTTCTCGCCAACCATTTGACACGGGCATCTTCAGCACAATTGCCCGTAGTAGCGGCTAACAAAAACATTAGTGACAGAATTTGTTTCATTGAAGGATTTCTCGAATTTTAGCGGCACGTTTAATCGATGCTGAGCGGAAAGAGGAACGTCAATAGGAGGTTCACTCCGCTCAGTTGACGCGGGAATGTGACTGATCGTGAGATCGTGGGCAGTTCGATGTCAGATGTAGGTTACCTTGAGAGTGTGAAACTCCAAATTCGTTGCAATTCCCGGGGCGTAGTTCTATACTGAGATGGGTCGCCCGCCCAAGTCGATCTTGCATCCCAAGTATTTTGTCCGAGTACGCAACGAGATACTTATTTCGGTTCTATGAATGACAACGTAAGGCGGTCCCAAAACCCGTCAAAAAATCTGGGAAACTTTTTTCATGTCGGAAACGCACAGTGTGACGCTCATTCTGGACCGGATTCGAGACGAACAGCCCGGTGCCAAAGTAGAACTTATTGAGTTGATTAACGATCGTTTGTTGCGATTGGCCCAATCCAAACGCCGTTACTTCAACTCGAGCCTTTCTGCTCAGGACCTTCGACAATTAAGCATTCAGCGGATCCTGCCAACAAATGAAGTCGAAAAGGCCGCGAATCGCAGTGAACTATTCTCGGCATTCGCCCGGGCGATGAAGCAGATTTTGATCGATCACTACAGACGAACCAAGAGTAAACGTCATGGTGGAGAGTTTCAGCGGCAAGAACTGGATGATGTAGTGGAGGAAATCGAAAAACTAAGCCAGCTCGAAATCTCGGCCTTAGACGAGGGCCTGAGCGCCCTCGAGGTAGAGCATCCTCGTGCGGCCATGGTAGTTGAGTTGCGATATTTCGGCGGCTTCAGCATGCCGGAGATTGCCGCTGCCCTGGAGAAAAACCGAATGGAGACTAAAGCCACCATCGCTGATGCCAAAGCCACTGAAAGTGAAAAAACCGAAGCGTCCATCGCTGATAACAAAGCCGCTGAAAGTGAAAAAACCGAAGCTTCCATCGCTGATAACAAAGCCGCTGAAAGTGAAGCTCCCATCGCTAAAAAAATGAAGAAAGGGACGTCACTGGCGGCGGTCGAGCGAGATCATCGCTTTGCCCTCGCTTGGCTGCGAGACTATGCTTGGCAACGAGATTGCGGTTTTGACTAGGGAGTTTCCAGGTGGACCGAAACGGAGAGGAAAAGATTCGTGAGGTTTTCGATCTCGTAGTCGATCTGAGCGATTCTGAGCGTCAGAAGTACTATGAAGAACAGGATGTCGAACTGAAGGTCCGGGAGAAGCTCGAACGGCTGGTCAGGGTCGACAACACGCGGGCGGAAAACCATGACGACCCACATTTACGTGCCGAACACTCAACGACTGAGTCCCTACCACAAGTGGCAGGATTAAAAATCGTCCGAGAGTTGGGACGCGGGGGCATGGGAGTTGTCTACGAGGCTCGCGATATCCAACTCAACCAACGTGTCGCATTGAAGATACTCCACCCTGAAACTCTCAAAGATGAACAATCGCGATTGCGTTTCCTGCGTGAAATGGAGACCTTGGCGAGCCTTGAACACTCAAATATCGTTCGCATATATCGCGGACATGAACCTGAGGATCAGCCGTATTGCGTGATGGAACTACTTGCGGGCGGGCCATTATCAGCGCGAACGAAGCAAACCGCGCTGCGAACAAGTGAAGCGGTAAATCTCGTTTGCAGCTTGGCCAACGCAGTACATTACGCCCATCAACACACTGTCTTGCATCGAGATTTGAAGCCCGACAATGTTGTTTTCGACGGCGCAGGGACACCCAAACTTACGGATTTTGGGCTTGCCAAACGATTGGACGACGATGCGGCCTTAACTCGCGATGGTGCGATTCTTGGTACCCCAGCATACATGGCTCCAGAGCAGACACGTGTACAGACAACTCCACTAACGACATCTACCGACGTCTATGGGCTCGGCGCAATTCTCTATTACACACTGACGGGCACCCCGCCTTTTCAAGGCGAAGTCTGGGACGTCATCGAACAAGTCCGCCATAAAAAACCAATTCCGCCTCGCCGACTTGCGCCTGCTATCCCGCGTGTGCTGGAACAGATTTGTTTGAAGTGCCTGGCGAAAGATCCTCTGGATCGCTACCCCAGCGCTGATGCACTCAGTGAGGATCTGAAGTGCTGGATCGAGAGTCGCCCACTTAAATACCACAGGACGAAACTCCATCGTACGATCTGGTTGTGGGTAATTCGGCATAGGTTGGCAGCGGCGATTTTCGGACTTCTGCTGATCCTCTTACCTTCGCTAGGCACTTCGGGTTTACTATTTTCGTTGTGGGAACAAGAACGCTCCTTAAAACTGGAGCTCCAGGACGCATATCAGCAGTTGGATTTTCGTCAATACGCAAGCCTATTGCGATTGGCCAGCAATGCGATAGTTGAGGATCAACACGGCGAAGCTCGCCGTCTTTTGGATCGTTGCCCACCGAAGTTTCGCGATTGGGAATGGTCGTATCTCAGTCAGCGTTGCCTATTGCTAAAAAAGGTGAGCGGACACCGAGATGCCATCGCCTGGTTGGACGTCAGTCACAATCATGAGTTTTTAGCAACAGCAGGGTTTGACGAAACGGTCAAGCTTTGGCGGAGTAACGGCGAGGATCAGCTTACGTTGGCCGGCCACGGTGACTACGTGCGTCGACTTGCCTTCAGTCTGGACGATTCAGAACTGGCAGTTGGCGTTGATAACGGAGTAATCTGGATACGGTCGATACCGGACGGCGGATTCCAACGCAAGTTGACGGGCCATACTCGCCCTATCAATGGCTTGTGTTACTCACCGGACGGGAAGTGGCTGGCATCAGCAGGAATGGATGGAACCATACGGTTGTACAACCGTGAAAACCCGACGCTGGATCGTGTTTTGGATGTCGGCGAGCCACTCAATTGCGTGGTCTATTCCAACGATGGGGAACGACTGATCTCCGGGGATCGAGCAGGAATTGTACGAGTATGGAACTCTAGTTCAGGTGAGCAATTGGAAACAATTCAAGCGCACAGCTCGCCTGTGTTTGGACTTCGCCTCAGCACGGGTGGCGACCTGTTGGCGACCGGCGGCGCTGATAAGCTCACGAAATTGTGGTCCACAAATCCGCTGCGACTCGTCAGGACAATCGGTGGACATACGTCCGATGTAAACGACGTCGCTTTCAGTCCAAAGAACGACCGACTGGCAACAGCAAGCGATGATGGAACGGTCCGAGTTAGGGATGTTGCTACCGGCCTGGAAGTCCAGAAGTTCTTGGGGCACAAGGGCAGCGTGCAAAGCGTTAGTTTTCTAAATGATGGACGTCTGACCTCCGTTGGCTACGATGGGGCGATCCTATTTTGGAAGTTGGCTCGGAGCGAATTGCCAACATTTGTAGGCAACAATAAGTCTACTCGTGTCGTTCGATACTCGCCTACGGGATCGCGACTGGCCGTGGGGGGAGGTAACGGCATTGTTCGTGTTTGCGAAGCTTATAGCGGCAATTTGGTCCAAGAGTTCGCTAGTCATGAAGGTGCGGTCACCAATATTGCGTTTCGGAGCGACGAACAATTTGCGACCATAGATGACCGCCAGACGATTCGCCTTTGGAAGATTGGAGAGCATGCACCCGAAATGGTGATCTCGCCGCCGATAAGTGCCACACCGAGTGCCGACGTACCGTTTCCGCGTCGGGAAAAGGCTCGCGAAAAGTGGGACATCGTAGCGGAACGGCGAGTTTTGTTGGAAAAAGGTCGCTCGATTGGCGGCATTGCTTTCAGTCACAACGGCCGACTTTGGGCGACGTCGGTACTCGGAGACAAACCTAAAATCTGGACGCTCGGAAAAGACGGCGAATTTATTCCGGATATGATTCTCGATGGACACGACGGTCCCGTCGTCGATTTGAGTTTCAGTCCCGATGGACGACTGATCGCCACTGCCAGCCTCGACAAGACAGTAAAGGTTTGGGACGCGATAACCGGACGAGAAAGGCTTACACTTAGCGGCCACCAGGACTACGTCGTAAGAGTTGCCTTTAGTTCAGACGGGAAGCGGATAGTATCGCTGAGTGAAGATTTTACGATTCGAGTTTGGGATGCTTCTAAGGGTAGCGAGATTCAGTGTCTCGAAGGCACGAGCGATTTTATGGGGATGTGTCTCAGTCGCAATGGACGCCGTCTCGTTTCGCTCGACACCCACAACACAGTGATCGTATGGGACATTGAACTGGGTATCGATCTTCTAACCATAAAAGGACGGCCTGGGACAGCGGCGTTCGACGCCGCTTGGAGCCCTGAAGGGCGATGGATCGTCATTGCTACAGACCAACCGATTCTGGCAACTCTGGACGGTGGCTTTCCGGACACTCGCTAGGTCCAACTGGAGACCGCGTGTCCGCCAAGTGCTCGCCCTACCGCTATAACCGTTGTTCGCTCGGGATGACATTAGGGACAGGGGATGTTTTTTGGGGTTAATCGACTGGCTGATCGCTGTATGTTCCGCTTGTTCGTTTTGCGCAGCCTCTTCGCCCCTCTTTGGAATACATTATTGTACGCCTAGCACGAGCTGAATCATTTGATCCTGCCGAGGTTGCCCACGTTTTTACCTGAAGCGATGCTGAGCGAACGGGAAACCTTGGCTGCACAGCCGAGCGAACCGTCGAATCAAGAACACCAGATAAAACCAGCGATTGAGCACGTCGAGGTACTCAGAATGTATCAGTATGACGTTGGTTTCTTGGCACCGCTATCGAACGACGAACAGAACGATGAGGTAGGTCCGTGTGTTAGCCAAACAGGCCGGCGAGCCAGTGACAAAGGTTTTTTCCGATGTCGCTGGTCGATTACTTGCAACCGTTGGACTGGACGGCGAGATAAGTGCGTGCTGACAAAACCGGGTACACAGGTCGCGAAGTGACGCCGGTGATCGCGCGGCTTGGGTTAGAGTAAACTGCGTGGACGGATTTAGTACGAGACTTGGGAAAATTGTTTCACTGCATTGCGGGACATCCCGACAAGATCGATCAACGTCGCAGCGTTCGAACCCATTGTCGCTTCCATGTTCGTCGTCGGGTGCGTGAATTGGCTCGGTCGCAGTTGAATGAATTCTGTGAACCAACCTCAGGCGAATTTCCTGAGTGAGGTCATCAGCATCGTGTGCCGAGAATTTGCGTCGCCACGCAGAAGGCTAACGCCACTTTTTAAGTCAAGATCTCGTTCACAATGCGACATTCCTCGACGCCGGTTAAACGCTGGTCGAGTCCCTTGAACGGGTATGTGAACCTTTCATGGTCGATCCCCATCAAGTGCAATAGCGTTGCGTTTAAGTCCCGCACGTGAACACCATCGCGGACAATGTTGTAGCTGAATTCGTCCGTTTCACCGTGGACGTAGCCTTGTTTAATTCCGGCGCCCGCCATCCAGATCGAAAAGCATTTGGGATGATGGTCGCGTCCATAATTGGTCTTGGAGAGAGTTCCTTGCGAATAGATCGTGCGACCGAATTCGCCGCCCCACACGACCAGGGTGTCGTCAAGCATGCCTCGTTGCCGCAGATCCGCCAGTAGCGCCGCGCTCGGTTGGTCCACATCTTTGCATTGGTTGGGCAAGTCGCCGGTAAGATTACCGTGCTGGTCCCAGCCGCGATGAAAAATTTGCGTGAAACGAACGCCGCGTTCCGCCATTCGCCGTGCCATTAAACAGCAGTTAGCAAACGTTCCCGGAGTCGTTACATCGGGGCCGTACATATCCAAGACATACTGTGGCTCGTCGTTCAAACTGGCAAGTTCTGGGACACTGGTTTGCATGCGAAACGCCATTTCATACTGAGCAATCCGCGTGCTTGTTTCAGGATCGCCTAATTGGCTAACGGTGTGTTGATTCAAACTCGCGAGTGAATCGAGCATTCGACGGCGGACCTGTGCATCGACGCCATCGGGATTGGAGAGGTAGAGCACCGGATCGCCGCTGCTTCTCAACGCCACACCTTGATACTTACTGGGCAAAAATCCATTGCCCCACAGACGATTGTAAAGTGCTTGTGCTTCCTTGCGTCCGGTCCAGGACGCCGTCATGACCAGGAACGCGGGGAGATTCTCGTTTTCGGTGCCCAGCCCATAGCTGAGCCACGCGCCCAAGCTTGCCTTTCCCGGCAATTGGTCTCCGGTGCAAATATACGTTATGGCCGGGTCATGATTGATAGCTTCGGTGTAAAGCGATTTGACAAGCGAAATCTCATCCACTATTCCGGCCATATGGGGCAGCAGTTCGCTGACCATCGTGCCGTTATCGCCGTGCGGATTGAACTTGTAGATACTCGGCGCAATGGGGAACCGCGCCTGTCCGCTGGTCATGGTCGTAAGACGCTGGCCTTGGCGAATTGAATCTGGGAGGTCCTTGTCGTACCAATCGGCCATTGCGGGTTTATGGTCCCACATATCGATTTGGCTTGGCGCTCCAGACATGAACAGATAAATGGCACGCCGTGCTTTGGGTTGGTGATGAGGTAAATCATGGCGCCCGCCGAAAGACGTCGCAGCAGCCGATTTGGCTTCCAAAGCTGCCAGTGCCGCCGCTCCCAATCCGACCGAAGACTTGGCGAAGAAGGAGCGTCGCGTTAACTGTTGCAAAGCTTCATGGTTCATGTTGATAAGTCCTGATGCCGTTAGGCAAGCGTTCTAGTTGTTGACGACGATATCCGAGTTCAGCAACGTGCTGGCGACGATTGCCCAAGCGGCAATTTGCGGCACCGGTTCACCGACTAGCTTTTCAGCTAAGTGAAGATTCGTCGAATAATATGCGGTCAGTTCGTGTAACAAACGCAACAGTTCTATGTTCTCGCTTTCTGAAGGCAGCCGCACGGTCAGCCGTTCAAATAACCAAGTGACGCGTTGCTCGTCACTGGTCAACTGTTGTTGCTGGGACACGAGTGAAGCAAGCTGTAGCGAGGCGGCAACAAATTGTGGTTCGTTCATCAACATCAGTGCCTGTAGCGGTGTGTTGGTTCGTTCGCGACGCGATGTACAGGACTCGCGGCTAGGGGCGTCGAGCGTCGACATTTGCGGTGGCGGACTAGTTCGTTTCCAAAACGTGTACACACCACGACGGTGGATCGCCTGCCCAGCGTCCGGCTGAAACTTCGCAGTATCGCTTCGTGTGTAACCAACGGCTTCCCACAATCCACTCGGCTGGGGCGGCTTGACGCTCGGTCCACCCATCGTATCCACGAGCATTCCCGAGAGTACCAACGCTTGATCACGCAGCACTTCGGCGTCCAAGCGATTGCGTGGACCGCGGGCAAGATACCGATTTTCTGGATCGAATCGGCGATCATCCGAAGTGGTGCGGCTGTCTCGCTGGAACGCTTCACTCATTACCATCGACTTCACGAGTCGCTTAACGTCCCAGCCGTGCTCACGAAAATCGATGGCCAACCAATCGAGCAGTTCCGGATGACTGGGCGGTTCGCCTTGGCTACCGAAGTCTTCGCTTGTTCGGACCAGTCCGATCCCAAAAATCTGTTGCCAAAATCGATTCACAGCGACTCGAGAGGCGAGCGGATGATTGTCACTGGTCAGCCATCTGGCCAACCCCAGACGGTCTTGGGGCGCGTCCTCGGGGAGTGGCGGAAGAAAATCCGGCACACCACGGGTAACGACTTCGCCCAATTGATCGTACTGGCCACGTACAAGAATGTGAGCTTCACGCGGTTCGGATAGCTCTTTCCAAACCAAAGTGATCGGAATCGCTCGCTCGATTTGCTCACGATCTTTAGTTAATTCAGTTTCTTGTTTGAGCATCGACAGCCAATCGGGGTGCTGCGAATGCACAAGGCGGTAATACGTGCGAACGGAGTCATTGGTATCCGCTGTTCGCTCGCTCTCCGGTGCAAGGACAAGTTGCTCCAGGTTCGCCGGTATCTCGATCGCAGGCGACTGGAAGGCGACCGTGAACCGCTGCTTCCCAGCATGATTCACGAACTTCACATACAAGTCGTTGTTACCCTTCTTGAGTTCTAACTTGTAGGAGGCCGACAAAGACTTCAACTTCGATTCTCCGCGGGCGATTCCCACTTGCTTATCGTTCAGGCAAACGACATGTCCGTCGTCGCTTCCCAAGAGCAGGGTCACTTCGCTTGCCTTGGTGGTTGTCAAATTTCGATGCAACACAACCACCGAGGCTGAGCCATCGATCGTCGATAACTCATTCACGGCGATATCCGGCAAATCGCTACGATGGTCCCAGCGATATTCGCGGTCGCGCCATTTGAACACCTCGTCGGATTTGAACGCCTTCTTTTCTGAAGCGACTTCGTTAGCGTAGGCTTGATTCACATTCTCAGCGGGCAGTGGACCGAGACTGTGCCACTCGCCCGCGGTGATCGAGTTTTCTTTGGACACACGGGGAAGACCATCAGTAACCGCCAAGCGAACACGACGAAACTGGTGCTTGGCGTATTGGCTAACGAAGTGCAACTGCACGCGTATCTTTGATTGCGGCAGCTTGATGGATTGATCGAGAACAAACCACGCGGACCGTGGGCCTGTTTGCTCGTGACCGGCGACCGCCCAGCCTCGATTTCGATCCAATTCGCCATCAAACGCGTACGTGATAGCGAAGCCATCTCCGGACTGTTCGATATCCGCCGATGCGCTGGCGATCTTTGCCTCGTTCCATTGCGTTGCGTCCACGCTGGTTGCGATCTGGATCTCGCTCAGCACCGCGTTGCCGTTTGACGAGGCGCCGACACGAGCCTCGGCGGACTCGGTGAGAGCTTCCAACCGTAAAGACCGCAATCTCATTTGTTGGGGCAGGTCGGCGATGATCTCCAGCATTTCGGAGTCGGCTGCATCATTGACGATCTCAATGCTGTGGTCGTCGTTCGTCTTGGTCACGCTCTTCGAAGCCGTGGTGATTTCAAGTGGCAACAGAACTTCGATTGGAGACGAATCCTGGTTGGCCAGCGACAGCTCCCAGTCGCGCTGAGCCGCATCGATCGCTTCGTGTGGTTCGAACTTCGCTTTGCGGAGCCTTTCAAGTTGTGAATTAATCTGAGAGATTTTGTCGACATCCTCGGACGTCGGCAACGTGATGTTCGGCGGATGGTCTTTGACGTTGCCATCCATTTCGCGTCCGTCGAGGCTGTTGTAAAACGCGAGCAACGAATAGTAGTCACGCTGGGTGATGGGGTCGAATTTGTGATCGTGGCAAACGGCACAACCGGCGGTCAGTCCGAGAAACACAGTACCGAAAGCGTCTGTGCGATCGATCGCATTTCGTGCGAAGACTTCCTCGTAGATCGACCCACCTTCATTCGTTGAAACGTTCAAGCGGTTGAAACCACTAGCGATCAACTGCTCTCTTGTTGGCTCGCTGAACAAGTCACCAGCGAGTTGTTCTGTAACGAAAACATCAAACGGTTTGTTCTCGTTGAATGCGGCGATGACCCAGTCGCGGTACGGCCACATTTCGCGATAGTTATCCAAGTGCAAGCCGTGAGTATCGGCATAGCGAACCAGGTCGAGCCAATAACGTCCGAAGTGTTCGCCGAATCGTGGCGACTGCAACAGTGAATCCACAAGCCGCTCATAAGCTTCCGGTGAATCGTCATTCAAATAGGCGTCGCGAGTTTCGGTTGATGGTGGCAAACCGGTGAGCGCGAGGGCGGTTCGACGCAGAAGCCCTGGACGGTCCGTCGGCGGCGTGAGGGTCAGACGCGCTTCCACAGCGGCTGCGGAAATGAATGCGTCGATCGGTTGCGTTGAAGTGTTTAAATCAACTTGAGGCGGCTCGATTTTTATAGGGGCAACAAAAGACCAATGCTGTTCGAATTCGCCGCCAGCCTCGATCCAATCACGGATCAACTGTTTCTGTGTCGGCGAAAGTGGCTTATGAAAACTGGCGGGCGGCATCCCGGTATCGCTATCGCTGGACTCGATTCGCGACAGCAGTTCGCTCTTTTGAGACTCGCCAGGAACGACGACGTCTGCTAAGCCCTCGGAGGTATCCAGTCGCAAATCCGCTTGACGTTCCTTTTCGTCAGGACCGTGGCAAGCGAAACAATGATTCGAAAGAATAGGTCGAATCTGGCGACCAAAATCAGGGGCATCGGAATAGGAGGTGGAGCCGCTGAGTCCGACCAACAAACTGAACAAAGGGAACCAGGCTAACGCTAGGACGCGGCCGCTAGTCGTTGTAGAACTCGTCAAACGCATTTGGGTGCCAAAGATGTTGGCGGGGTGGGAGGGCAGCGAATGGCCAACTGCCATTGTACCGTCAAAACCGCCCCGGTCCAACTCTCGGGGACGCAGTAACTTGGCCCCCGAGTTTATCGCGTTGGGCGAGTTTATCGCGTTGGGCGAGCTTATTGTGCTGGGCGAGCTTATTGTGCTGGGTGAACTTACATAGCTAGCACAGTGATTTGGCTCGCCGGCGGGGCCTATCGCCGATCGCCGCTGGTAGCAATCAGCACGTAATAAACGAGCGTCATAATCGATTGCAATGTCGCGGCAACGTAGGTCAAAGCTGCGGCGTTGAGCACTTTGGCGACATACGGTGCGTCACGTTCAGCGATCATTCCTTGCTCGACCAGTTGGTGTTTCGCGCGAGCGCTCGCGTCAAACTCCACAGGAAGATTGACAACTTGGAAAAATACCACGCCAGCGAACAACAAGATGCCGCCCCATAACAGCGGTTTGAACGACATAATCGCGCCGAGCATCAGCAGGGTCATACCAATACCGGAACCAAAATTCGCCAACGGAACCGCTAGATTGCGAACCACCAACGGTGCGTAACCCTTGGCATCCTGGAACGCGTGTCCCGCCTCGTGACAGGCCACACCGAGCGCTGAAATTGATCTACCGTTATAAACGTCGGGGCTCAATCGCAGCATTTTTGCGCCGGGATCGTAGTGGTCACTCAAGTGGCCGCCGACTTGCTCGATACCAACCGAATGTAAACCCGCTGAGTCCAACATCGTGCGGGCGGCTTGAGCGCCCGAGAACCGTGTTGGCATCTGGCTCATTTGCGCGAACCGCGACTTCACTAAATACTGAGCCCACAATCCCAGCAAAAACGGCGGAATCACCAAAGCTAAGTAAATCAGCATCGAAACTCTCTCGAGAAATGGAAACCCGCCGCGGCCAAAATTGCCAAAGCGACAGTTTGCCGCGGTCGAGAATTATACGCAAGCAACTGCTGGACCGTTTAGCTGAATCCACTCATTGCGGAGGAAATGCTCGTTGAACCGGCCCCGCTGTATGACAAGAACCTATCCGAAAACCGAAGTAACAACCACGGCCCGCGCCGTCGGCTTACGGCATTCGGATAGGTACTCAGTGTTTGAAAAGGAGTTGCGCCTGTGAGCGGGCTTTCGGGCCGGGATTGATAAGATCCATAAAAACGTAAGATAACTGATTCGCGTAACGCCAGCCAAGTTTCAGTCGCCAATGGCACGAACTCAGAATAATTGATGCTCACGAATGGTTGGTGCACAGCATTTAGGCGCTCTGGTCCAGGAAAGAATCGGCTAAAGCCTATACACCAGCGGCTCAGGCTCGTTTACTGCAATCCAGCTAACTGGCGCCGCGTCGGGACAACATCGGCAAGCGTCACGCTATCGAGGTACTCACGCTGGATGCGTTCTGCTTCAGCAAGCACGCCTTTGAGTTTACAGAACGAATGGATCAAACACGAAACGTCGTCGCCAACACAGGCTAACAAGTGCGTTTCCTGTTCGGTCAGCTCAATCACTTCGCCAATCACAATTTTCTCAGGCGGTCTGGCCAACTCGATGCCGCCGCCGACACCTCGCACGCTACGGATGTAGCCATGGCGAGCGAGGAGGTTGACGACCTTGGCAACATGATTTTCCGAAATCGCAAACAACGACGAGATATCCGAGACATGCGATCGCGACTCACGAGTCGCTAAGAACATCAATGTCCGCAGAGCATAATCCGTCTGTGTTGTCAGCTTCATTGATCAACCGTTGGTACGTTGGCGTTAATCCAATCGCGATTGAGTAGCCACACCAACAGACCTTTTTGCACATGCATGCGATTTCCGGCTTGGGCGATGACATCGCTCTGGTCGCTGTCGATCACATCGTCAGTGATTTCCTGGCCACGCACAGCAGGCAGACAATGCAGCACTCGCGCATGCTTGGGGGCTAGCGACATCAACGAGCGATTCACTTGGTACTCCGCAAACACCTTGCGCCGTGTCGCCGACTCAGCCTCTTGTCCCATGCTTGTCCATACGTCCGTGTAGATCGCATCGGCCGAGCGAACCGCTTGTTTCGGATCTTCCAATTGCTCGATCTCGGCACGGGGATACCGTTCACGAATGCGTTTCAGCCAAGGTTCATTGATGCGGTATCCCGGTGGGCTGGCAAGTGTGAACTTGACCTCCAACATCGCACAGCACAATGCGACACTGCGAGCGACATTGTTTCCGTCACCGACAAACACCAGACGCTTGCCCCTCAAGTCGTCAAAGCAGTGTTTCATTGTCATCAGGTCGGCGATGGCTTGACACGGGTGGCTCAAGTCCGTTAACCCATTGATTACGGGAACAGCATTGAACGAAGCGAGTTGTTCGACACAGGCGTGAGTCTTGGCGCGACACACAACCACATCGACAAACTCCGCGAGAACGTGCGTAAAATCCGACGGTGATTCCCGTTTTCCCCAGCCAACGTCTTCGCCGAGAAACAGTGCTGATCCGCCCAATTGGGCCATGCCAGCCTCGAAACTAACTCGCGTTCGCAAGCTGGGTTTCTCAAACAACATCGCCATGACAAGGCGTTGAAGAATCGGTGGCCGCTCGCCGGCGGCAAGTTTCTGTTTGAGCGTTGCGGCGGTAGCAAGAATCTGCTTCAAGTCCACAGGCGTGATGTCGAAAAGCGTCAGTAAATGTTGCACGCTAGGGTTCTTCCCAAAAATGATACGTAGTTAAATATTCGAGAGGGAGGTAGCCCGCTCGACGGCCTCAAACGCGGTCGCCAGCCGCTGCGTTAGTACTTCCAAAACGTCCTCCTGGGTCACCAACGGAAGCTGCATCCGAATCGAATGCTCACCGGCGGGCTCGATCAATAGTCGCTCGTTCATCGCCGCCTGGATCACTTCACTGGACGGCGTATCGAGCTCAATCCCCACACTTGTTCCATTGGCGTGTATATCTTGAACGAATTCAAAGTGGCTGAGTCGTTCCGCCAGTGCAACGACAAACTCTCGTTGCTCCTGCATCGCCATTTCTAAAAATCCAGTTTCGTCAATCTCCGCAAGCGACGCATCCAACAACGCATCGAGCAGTGGCACGAAACACGCGAAGGGTTCGACGAGGCTCAGCCAATCGTCGTTACCAATCAAGACTGCGCCGTCAAGTGTCCCAAATAGTCCGGCGGAAAAAATGACGGCATCGACTTCGATTTGAGCAATCGCCGCCGTGGCAATCGGCATCCCACTGAAGCCAAACGAGACATCGGATTCGTCGGCGATTAATAATGCTCCGTTTTCGTCGCATAATTCACGAACCGTTTTCAAAAACTCGGCGTCGTTCAACCGGGCAGAATCGTGAATCGCAATCGGCGATACAACCACAGCAATTGTATGCGAATCGATGTTGCGCTTCAGTGCATCTGAGTCTCCGATCGCGACGTGTGCGAAGCCCGCCATCATCGGACCTAAATCTTGCTGCGATTCACAGCGTCCAGACAGCGTTCGGCACATCGCGGTTTTTCCGTGATCGCTACCCAATAACGCAACTGTTCGATATCGAGCCGAATCGCCAAGTTTCGTCATGCCGTACTTTCGTGCGGCAAGAATCGCGGACTCGACGGCAACATCTCGACAAGAACAAAACTCGATTCGTGCCGTTGATCGCAAGCCACTACTGTCAAGCAGCGCACGCAACCGGGCTGCACCGGGCAAATCATTCTCCGCAACAGAGGCTTCATCCACAGCGAGATGCGGTGCGACGATGTCCATTGCCACGCGACCGATTGCATCCAAGTGCGGCGCGAACCCATAGCCCTGCGGGCTGATTCGTCCCGCCATCGCGTCGATCCATACGTCGCCGTTGCGATCAACTCGCTGTATACCGCTGGAGTGTTTAGGTTCGCTGTTGCTCATTGTCCACAGTCAATTATCGGTGAATTTCCGTTCCCACGCCACGAGTCGTATAAACTTCCAACAGCAGAGAGTGTCGCAAGCGACCATCAATGATGTGAACCTTGTTGACTCCACGATTCAAAATTTCCAAACACGCTTCGACTTTGGGGATCATGCCCGACGAAATGACGCCATCGACGATCAATCGACGAGCCTCATCCGCAGACAACGAATGCAAAATCGTATCGGGGTCGTCTTTGTCCAACCGCACGCCGTTGACGTCCGAAAGAAAGACCAGCTTTTCAGCGCCCAAGGATTGAGCAACCGCCATTGCTGCGGTATCCGCATTGACGTTGTATCGCTGGCCGTCTTCGCCCAAGCACATCGACGGGATCACCGGGACCTGATCCGCATACGTCAGCCCCTCGATGACTTGGCGATCAACCCGAGTGACTTCGCCAACAAAGCCCAAGTCTTCGCCGGTATCGGGAATCAGCTTCTCACCAAAAAGAACGTTGGTCGTTTCAAACGACAAATTCATCGCCCGTCCACCAGCGCGTTCCAGTTCTTGGGTGATGAAACGATTCAAATCGCCAGCGAGAGTTCGGCCCACGATGTCCAAAGTAGCTTGGTCAGTGTAGCGTCGTCCACGGATAAAGTTCGGCTCGATACCCGATTCTGCCAGGGCGCGGTTAATCGCTTTGCCGCCGCCGTGCACGATGACAGGCCGCATGCCTACCGTTTCCATAAAGATCACGTCGAGTAAGATATGCCGCAACGCGTCCTCGTCGTCCAAAACGCTGCCGCCAAGCTTGATCACCGTCGTCTTGCCGCGAAAACGACGAATCCAGCCCATCGCCTCAATCAACGTATCGGCCTTTGCGATCGCCGCTTCCATCTTGTTCATGTTTCCTTTAGTTTCCAAAACGTCGCCGGTATTCAAAACGTCGTTGCTCATTGCTAAGGATCGGTCGGGAAAAACCGATCAATGTAGAAGGGCCGTCGCGGGGGGTCAATTGAGAAGGCCGCCTGAACCTGAATCGTTACTACGAATAATCCCCCAACCGTCGAAGCAATTATGAAGAATCAATGCCAGCTTGCCGTCGTCGGTGGTGGCCAAATGGGGCGTGCCCTGGTCAGCGGAATCGTCGATCGAGGTGTAATGACCGCTGATCAAATTGTCGTTGTCGAACCAGGAAGTGATTGCCAATCATGGTGGCAGACCAACCGCCCACAGGTTGCGTTGGCGGAATCGCTAGCGGATGCCGTGCAGTCCGCCAACACGGTCCTGCTGGCCGTAAAGCCGAATGTTGTCGCTGCGGTCGCGAATCAAGAAACCGGTTTTTGGGAAGGAAAGCTCGTGATTTCAATCGCTGCCGGAGTCACATTAAGCAAACTCGCGGGCTGGATCGGCCACCAGCGCATCATTCGCGTGATGCCCAATACGCCCTGTTTGGTAGGCCAGGGTGCGAGTGCCTATTGTTGCGGTGAGCAAGTCACGGTTGACGATTCGGCTTGGATCCAGTCCGTGTTATCGTCCGTCGGATTTGCGGTTGCAGTTCCTGAAAGCCAGATGGATGCCGTCACTGGCTTGAGCGGATCGGGGCCTGCGTACATCTGTTTAGTCATCGAAGCTCTCGCCGACGGAGGGGTATTTGCCGGTTTACCAAGGAATTTGGCTCAGCAATTAGCAGTTCAAACAGTGTTGGGGACGGCCGCGATGGTGGCCCAGACGGGAAGGCATCCGGGCGAACTCAAGGACGCGGTAGCCAGTCCCGGTGGAACGACCATTGCCGCGCTTCGCGTCCTAGAGCAAAATGCAATTCGCGGAGCCTTCATCGACGCCGTCGAGACTGCGGCGATGAGGAGTCGCCAACTGAACGTAGACTAACCCCCTTTCCACAAAAATCATCGACCCAAAGGCCCGGCGACCGATGGACTCTCCGATCATCAAAATTGATGACAAGCACGTTCCGCTGTATCGTATTGTGTGGATCAGTGACACGCCCCACTTTTGCGGTGAGGAGGACTGTACCCGCGAAGGCGAATACGAAATCCGCTTGGACGTCGACGATTCGATCTGGACCAATGGCATCGAGCGTGACAAGGCGTTAGCAGCCCTGGCAGCCTGGTGCAGTGACCCACGCGGCGAAGAAAGTGACGGGGCAGATTGGTAACCCCTTGCATAGTGGCTTGGGGCTAGTCTTGCGAACTTCGACAGCGACAATTGCGCCGTCGATGATTACGCTATTCCATCGTTGGCCCCTAACCGGTGGCCTACCTTTTTCAATCGACGTTTCTCGAAGGAGCATTTTCTATGTCACGATTGTTTTTAGGAACTGCGTTGCTTGTGGCGATTAGCACGACCTATGCTGGTGCCGCCGATACCTTGGTGTCTCTCAAACAGGGAGACCCAATCGGAGCGTTCGAAGTGACCAAGGTCGCTGGTGCGGAAGACGATGGTGTTGAAGCTGGCGAGACGCTTTGTTATCGATGCCGCTACGGTTCAGGACCGATGGTGATGGTCTTTGCCCGTGACGGAGGTGAAAAGTTGGCAATGCTGGTCAAGGAATTGGATTCCGCGACAAAGTCCAACGCCAACTCTCCGTTAAAGAGTTTCGTCACCTTGTTAGGTAGTGATCGTGAGTCATTGAAACAACAAGCGGAAAAAATCGTTTCTGCATCGGGTGCCAAAAACATCCCCGTCACAATCGCCAATGATACTGAGCATGGACCGGTGGCCTACAAAATCAGCGAAGACGCCGAGGTGACGGTCATTGTTGCAAACGACAGCCAAGTCGTTGCCACGCACACCTTCAAAGCTGCTGGTATCGATACGGCCAAAATCATGAGCGACATCAAGCAGTTGTTCAACTGATTCTTGGTCCCTTAGAAACTCTTGGTCTCTTAGAAACGATGTTCGGTCACGGCATCGTGGCCCAGTGGCGATTTGCCGATGATCAGTGCGGCAGCGGCTCCGGCGACGAATCCACCGATGTGCGCCCACCAAGCAACGCCAGTGGATGCCTCGTTGCCTAAGGACGATAGGCCGCTGACGGTTTGCAGCAAGAACCAAATGCCTAAAAAGACTGGCGCGGGCAGGATAAAGCTGGGGAAGATAACAAACAGCGGCAAAACAGCGTGGACTCGCGCGTGCGGGTAAAGCCACAAATACGCACCCATCACACCAGCGATCGCGCCACTGGCACCAATTGTTGGGACCACGCTGTATCGAGCGCTGACATAGTGGGCGATTGCGGCTAACACACCGGTGCCGATGTACAACAACGCGAATCCAACATGTCCTACGCGGTCTTCGACATTGTCGCCAAAGATATACAGGAACCACATGTTGCCCAGAAAGTGCATCCAACCACCGTGCAGGAACATGCAGGTGACAAGCGTCATCCAAGGTGGAATTGTCGGGGGCGGCAATGTACGTTCGATCGTTCGCTGTTCGATCCCTCGATTTGTTCGCACGAGGACTTGCTGTTGGATTACGGGCTCCGCCGTGGGATCGCTCAGCCGAATTGGGATCATGCCATACTCTTCAACAAGTCCCAGGGATTGATTGGACTGGGCAAGCTGGCTTACGAATACGATTGTACAGATCGCGATCACGATGTAGTTGACGATCGGAGTCGTGCGACTGGGGATGCTGTCGCGAAGTGGAATCATGGTTTCACCGATGGCTTAGCCCGCACCGGGCCGCGTTCGTTTTTCAGGTTCGGGTGCCGCGACATCCTTGAGCAATTTGGCGACGATTGCGTCCGTATCCATGCCTTCGGCTTGCGCTTGAAAATTCGTAGCGATACGGTGCCTCAGCACCGGCAGAGCGACACGTCGCACGTCATCGGCATCAATCGCGAACCGCCCGTCCATGGCCGCGATCGCCTTAGCACCGGCGATCAAGTTTTGACCGGCTCGCGGACCAGCGCCCCAATCGACAAGTTCACGCACATATTCTGGTGCCGATTCATCTGCTGGTCGCGTGGCTCGTACCAGTTTCGCCGCGTACTTGATCACTAACGGATTGACTGCAACGCTGGCGACGAGTTTGTGCACATTGAGGATCGCTCGCGACGAGAGAACCTTGTTCACCGTCGGTGACTCGCCGCGGGTTGTCGCCGTGAGAATTTCTTCCTCCTCGCTAGCTGTCGGGTATCCGACGCGGATATTGAACATGAAGCGATCCAATTGAGCTTCGGGCAGCGGGTAGGTGCCCTCCTGCTCAATCGGGTTTTGGGTGGCGATCACAAAAAACGGATCGGGCAAGCGAAAAGTTTCACGGCCGACCGTGACTTGCCGTTCCTGCATCGCCTCGAGCAATGCTGCTTGTGTTTTGGGCGGCGTGCGATTGATTTCGTCTGCGAGTAAAATATTGGTGAAGATGGGGCCTTCGACGAAACGAAAATTTCGGCGTCCTGCGTCGTCTTCCTCAAGGACTTGTGTTCCCGTGATATCCGACGGCATCAAGTCGGGAGTGAACTGAATTCGTTTGAAAGAAACGTCAAGAATGTTTGCCAGCGTGCTGACCATCAACGTTTTGGCGAGGCCTGGGACACCTTCGAGCAAGCAGTGGCCGCGAGTAAAGATCGCCGCCAGCAACTGTTCAATCGTGTCACTTTGACCGACAATGACTTTCGCCAACTCGGCTCGCATGGTTTGTTGGTGGTCAGCAAACTCGCGCAAGAACTCGCCAAGATTGCGAGTTTTGTTTGCAGCGTTGGCAGATCCTGTTGCAGCAATGGGAGGTGCCGCCGACGGGCTGGGCAGATTCGGACCGGGGGGAGGAGGAGGAGGACCAGACATGATCGAAACGCGACATTCCTTTGCAAACGGACGCAACGGTAACTTGAATACTTGCACTCATCTTACGCCCAATCGATCCCCAGCGAGACCGGGGATTGTCGTAATCGTGCTGGCTGCTGCGATTCTTTTCACGAGCGTACAACCGGTACGCGGCGACGTCGATGCGGCTGCGGTTCAGCGGGCAATCGATCGAGGCGTGGCGTATCTGAAAAAATCGCAGGCCGCCAGCGGCGGTTGGCAAGAATACGGCTACCAGTCGTGTGGTTTGTCGTCGTTGTGTGTCCTGGCATTGCTGACATCCGGAGTTTCGGGCGACGATCCCCAAATCGTTAACGCGATGAAGTACTTGCGGACCTTTGAACCCGATGAAACGTATTCGGTGGCGCTGCAAACTCTGGTTTATTGTCAGCTCGGTTCCGCAGGCGACCTGACTCGCATTCGCCGCAATGTCCAGTGGTTAGTAGACGAGCAACGCGTGTCCGGCGCAGGCACACGGGATGGTTCTTGGAGCTACGGTGGCGGTCGAGGTGCCGGCGATCCATCCAATACACAATTTGCCTTGCTGGCGCTGGGTGCTGCGGTTGAGCGCGGTGTTGAAGTTCCCGATAAGACATTCGAGTTTGCATTGAATTATTGGCAAGAACGACAACGTCCCGACGGTGGTTGGAGTTACAACAACGCCGGCGGTACCTCGACCGGAAGCATGACCAGTGCCGGCATTGCTTCGTTGGTGATCAGCCGCAGTGCGTTGGGCAGTGACGACAACGAGCTTGCCGGTGATTCGATCCAGTGCTGCGACAACGGCCTCAATACAACGGATCAGGTTGCCAATGCAATCCATTGGCTGGCTGAGAATTTCACCTTGCAGACCAATCCAGGTGGCGAGCATTACACGCTGTTGTATTATATGTACGCTCTCGAACGTGTGGGACGATTGACCGGTCGTCGCTTCATTGGCCAGCACGATTGGTATCGCGAGGGCGCAGAGCAATTGCTCGCGATTCAAGACGAGTTCCAAGGTTTTTGGGTTGGTACGGGGCCGACCGAAGACAACCGCGACGTTGCGACTTCGTTTGCATTGTTGTTTCTCAGTAAAGGCAAGCGCCAAGTGGTTGCTGGTAAGCTGGACTACTCTTCACAGCCCGCAGCAGCGAACTGGAACAGTCATCCCGACGGTCTGACGCAACTCGTGCGGCATATCGAGCGAGACTGGGGACGCGACCTGACGTGGCAAACGGTTGATGCCGCACAGGCGACCGTGGCGGATTTGTTGCAAACGCCCGTGCTGGTGATCAGCGGTCGCGAACCACTGGCGTTTTCCCAACAGCTTTCCCAGCAGTTGGCTGGTTACTTGAATCAAGGCGGCTGCATTCTGTTTGACAACGATGGCTGTAGTGACACAGCATCGTTTCGAGCCAGTGTAGAGCGTTTATGCCGCGACTGGTTCCCCGATGCGCCGCTCGTGCCGCTGCCGCCGGACCATCCAGTTTGGTTTGCCGAACATCGTGTCGATCCCGACTCGATTGCTGAGTCGAATTGGATACAAGGCGTGCAAGCGTGTTGCCGGACCCCGGTGTTTTATTCGCCTCGAAGCCTGTCGTGTCGCTGGACTTTCGGTGATCGATTGTTCCGTCGAAGCGATGAATCGCCGAGCATTCGCAGCGAGATCGAACAATCCATTCGCTTAGGAGAAAATATTGTTGCCTATGCGACAGGGCGAGAACTCAAAGACAAACTGCAACAACGATCCATTCTCAGCGGCATCACCGATGAGGATGCCAGTCGTGGTGTATTGCGCATGGCAAGTGTGTCCCTGGATGTTGGAGGCGACCAAGCGCGGCGCGCCCTGGCCAATGCTGCCGCGCTGCTGCGAGAACGAGTTCCGCTTCGCGTGTCGGCGACAAGCGATTCGATCGAGTTGTCTGACCAATCGCTACGTGACGTTGGATTGTTGTGGATTCATGGTCGCGAGTCGTTTAACTTCACAAACGAACAGCGCCAGGCACTGCGGCGTTACATCGAACGTGACGGTATCGTGCTGGCGAATGCGATTTGTGCCAGCGATGCATTTGCGGACTCGTTTCGTCAAGAAATCTCACAGATTCTGCCGGAACATTCATTGGTCGCGATGCCTCCAGAGCATCCGGCCTGGACCAAGGCATTCGGTGGTTTCGACGCCAGGCGCGTTACGATTCGGACTCCCGATGCCAGTGGCCAACGGCAAGCACTGAGAAAGCAATCGTCGCCGCCACGGTTGGAAGCGGTCAGTTTGCACGAAATTACGAGCGTATTCTTCTCGCCGCTGGACCTCAGTTGTGCCCTAGAAAGCCAAAACTCGGTCCAGTGCCAGGGCTACAGTACCGAGGATGCAGTCAAAATCGTCGCCAACGTGTTGCTTTTTGCGTTGAATCAGTAGAGTTACCGATTTCAAAGATTTTCGTTTTTCTCGACGGGATGTGGGGTACAAGCACGTCTAAACCTCGCAAGTTTTTTATACTCTTGTAGGCATTAACCGCGAAACTCGCCGTATCCAAGCGGGTTTCAAACAATTGTAGCCTGGTTAATTCCTCCATTTGCGTTCGCACGGCCCTCCTCCTTGAAAGTAAGCCCCATGAGACGATTCCAGTTTCTTCGTCTGCCCGTTTGTTTGGTTTTAGTTGCTGTCCTTGCGTCGCCTGCGATGAGCCAGGATGAGCGTCCCGATCGCCGAGGCGGTGGACGAGGAGGCCCCGGCGGTGGACCCGGTGGACCTGGCGGATTTGGTGGCGGACGCGGTGGCGATCCGACCCTTGGCTTGCTGATGATCCCCGAAGTGCGAAAGGAAATCGAGGTGATGCCCGACCAAGAAGAGGCCTTGACCAAGATTCGCGAACAGGCCGCAAGTAGCTTCGAACGCCCGAACTTCGATTTCGGTTCAGCCAGCGAAGAAGAACGCACCAAGATGTTCCAGGAAATGCAGGCTAAACGGAGTAAGGCAGAAAAAGAGATTCGCGACAAGCTAGAAGAAGTTCTGTTGCCCGAGCAGTTCGAACGCTTAAGCGAAATCTCGCTGCAAGTACGTGGTACAGCGGCCCTCAGCGATCCCGAGACCGCCGAGAAGCTGAAAATTTCCGCCGACCAAAAAAGTAAGCTCGACGAAGTTCGCACAAAGAACGAATCCGGCATGCGTGATAAAATGCGAGAGATTTTCTCATCGGGAAATCGTGACAACATGCGAGAAGAATTTGCCAAAGTTCGCAAAGAAATGGACGATCAAATGTTGGCCGTGCTGACCGACGATCAACGCAAACAGTTTGAAGAAATGAAAGGCGAAGCGTTTACCATGCCCGAAGGCGGCCTCGGTGGACGAGGCGGCTTCGGCGGACCTGGTGGCGACGGTGGTCGTCGTCCTGGTGGTGATGGTGGCGGACGTCCTGACGGTGATGGTGGCGGACGTCCTGACGGTGATGGCGGACGTCCCGGCGGCGATCGCCCTCGCACTCGGCCCGCTTCTGAATAGACATTTTTGATTCGGATCGCGACGTAAGCGCTCTGTCGCACCGATAGGGGCGAGTCTCGCAAGAGATTTCGCCCCGTTTTCGTGCGCACAATTTCGCCCCGTTTTCGTGCGCACATGGGTACTCGGATTTCCGTGAACGAATCAAACTGGCAATCCGATCTGGCCCGCGCCCAGCAGTGGTTCGATGAAAACCGCTTGGAAGATGCTTTGGCGTCGGCAAATCGAGTGCTTTCCGCACTGCCTCGCTCAGCCGAAACGCTGGAGATCATTGGTCTTGTTCAATCGCGTCGACACCAAGTGCATGATGCCATCGAGACCCTGGAACGAGCGTTGCACTCTCGCTGTGACTTAGTTGCCGCCCATAATTATTTGGGGCTGCAATACTCCTACGCTGGCGACGTCAAACGTGCTCTGCAGCACTTTGAACAGACGCTCATCATCGAACCAATGCATGTGCATGCGAGATTCAACCGCGCCCTTGCGTTGCTGAAACTAGGTCGTTTCCGCGAAGGTTGGCTCGAATACGAGTGGCGTTGGAAATCCACTGGCATGGCGCGGCCCAGCATTCCTCTGCCTCGCTGGGACGGATCGCCGCTTGATGGGCGTTCAATCCTGATTCATACCGAACAAGGTTTGGGGGACACGATCCAGTTCGTTCGCTTCCTGCCCGAGATCAAGCGGCTTGGGGCAACGGTTTGGTTCGCATGCCAAAAGCCACTCGCTAAGCTGCTCGCCGGAATCCAGGGCGTGGACCATTGGATGCCGATCGACCAGCCCGCACCGATCGCCTTTGATTTGTATTCACCACTAATGAGTTTACCAGCACTATTGGGATTGGATCGCAGCGAGCAATATCAAGTACCCGCACCGTACCTTGCAGCCGATTCCACTCGAATTGAAACATGGCGTGACCGACTACAACGACTGCCAGGGCTAAAGATCGGAATTGGCTGGCAAGGCAGTCCCACGCTGATCGGTGATGTCTGGCGATCCGTTTCGCTGAAGCATTTCGCACCACTGGCAAACCGGGAGGGGATTACGCTGGTAAGTCTGCAAAAACATGACGCAGCGGATCACCTCGCCAAAGAAAATTTATCTTTCCCGTTGATTACATGGGATGGTCTCGACAACGACGGTGCTTTTGTCGACACGGTCGCGATCATGCAGCACCTTGATTTGGTCATCACCGTCGATACGGCACTGGCGCATGTTGCCGGTGCTGCTGGTGTTCCCGTGTGGACACTGCTCTCCACGGCCAGCGATTGGCGTTGGGGGATAATCGGTCGCGACACGCCCTGGTACAAGTCGATGCGGCTGTTTCGTCAGGAAAAACTTGGCGAGTGGGAAAATGTATTTACAGAGCTTGCGTCAATACTGTTAACGTATGGCGGAAGAACATGGATCGACGATGAATCCACTTGATGTGACGGCAAACTGACGTAATCAGAAAACTCCCCTTCGATGGATTGGATATCTTCGTAAGAATCAAAAAACGCGGCGACGACAGTGGGATCAAAATGGCTACCGGAATCGGCTCGCAGAATATCGAGTGACCGCTCAATACTGAATGCTTGCTTGTACGGACGCTGGCTGCGAAGAGCATCGTACACGTCCGCAATTGCCACAATTCGTCCCGCCAACGGTATCGCTTCTCGCGACAATTGATTCGGGTAACCGCTGCCATTCCATTTTTCATGATGGCTGGCGGCGATGGTTACAGCCAAATCAATAACGGGATTGTTAACTTTAAACTCCGACTTCGCCAACATAACCTCGGCGTAACGCTCAGCCACATGCATGAACTTGCATTCGTCGCTTAAGATCGAGACCCCGATCTGGCAGTGCTGACGCATCAAACGCCACTCGTCGTCGGAAAGTTTTCCCGACTTGAGCAATACTGAGTCGGGAATACCAATCTTTCCAATGTCATGCAGCGGTGCCGCAAGAAATAGAGTTTCTGTAAAGTTTTCGTCAAGTCCCATCGCACGAGCAACTGCGCGACTGTAGCTGCCAACGCGAATGACGTGGTTACCGGTTTCTTCATCACGGAACTCAGCAGCCTTACCTAACCGCCACAGGATATCGATTCGTGACGCAACCAATTCTGCTGTTCGATCTTTAACGCTTTGTTCCAGCAGTTTGTTATATTGTTTCAACCGATCGCCATAGCTCTTGATTCGCAACACACTCTGCAAACGAGCAATCAAATCGAGCGAATCGATTGGCTTGTTGAGTAAATCCGCTGCATCACCGTCGAGCGCTCGTCGTTTCAATTCACGATCTGCATGTCCGGTAACGACGACAACGGGAACGTCAGCTGTGGAGGGATCCACCTTGATTCGTCGCAGTAACTCCAGCCCAGACATCCCAGGCATGCAAACATCTACTACCACAGCATCAAACGCTTCGGATTCCAATCGATGCAAAGCCTGTTGAGGACACGTTACAAACTCCATCAGCCAACACTGACGCTGGCTACGAAGTGACCGCTCATATGCCTTCAAGACATTGAGTTCATCATCGACAAATAGTATCCGTGGCTTCTCCACCTCAGACCCTCAATTGTGTGGAGTTTAACTGAGATTCCAATCCTTCACGGATCGCCAAAGCCAGTTCCATTTCGTGGCAAGGTTTAATGAGAAAGCGGAATACGCCACCGTTGTTAACCACTTGCGCCATGGTTTCAACATTGGCGTGACCCGTCAGCATGATGCGAATGGTGTCCGGAAAATGCTGTGCGATCCAGGCAATGAAATCGGCTCCACTGGTGCCATTCATTTGCTGGTCGACTACCACCAAGTCAAACGAATTTCGATAGAACATCTCCATCGCCATATCGGCGGAGTTGGCGATAAACAAACTATAGGGTTGATGATGGAGCGTCCTGCGTAGGCCTCGCAACAAATTCATATCGTCATCGACTAGCAATATGGATGGCATCGGTTTAGTGCACTCTAAAAGGTTGGTTGAAACTATTTTACCCGCCGGCAACGGCGGTTACTTCCGCTGTGTTCGTTTTCGTTTTCACGTTTGGTTCATTGGCAACACGCACGCGAATGGGCTCACGAACTCCGGAAGCCGACCGCCGCAGTATCGAAAGCTTTTGAATCATTGGTTCGTGTACCTCGGCACCCTGTGCCACAAGCATGTGTCCCGAAAGATCTTCGACATGCGATTCAAAAACCATTCCGACACGAAGCTCCACGATGGACACCTGCCGGATTTCACAGGCCGCAGAGATCACTTCGGCCAGTTCGTTAACCACCGCGGGATCGTACAGCGAACTTGCCTGTAAACGCTTGACCGCCGAAAATGGAGACGCACTCGCTTTGAATCGTTGATAGTCGCCAACAACTTTTAGTATCTTTGCAGCAATTGGCGTGGAGGCATGAGGCGGGTCATTCTGAGCTCGTATGAGTTCAGCAACACCTTGCAATCGCGGAATCGCCGATACAAGATCGTGACCAAGTTTTGGCGTTTCACTGACAAGTTTTATCTCGTCGACGTCCAGTGCTCCAGCGCTAAGATATTTATCCAAAACGATACTCGGAAGCGAAACGCATCCTACTCGCATAAGCATTGCCGACAATTCGATTTGCCACATCGGCCCCACTCCGATACGTTCAGCGACTGCTTTCACCAAAGATCTTGCTTCCTGGCAAAGTCCGAACGCCTGGGGCATTGCAAGAGACAAGACTTGAGTCAGCATGCGAAGACTGCCCGAGAGTGTCTGGTTGAGAAGTTCAGCTTCTGCCGTAACCAACCGGTACTGTTCAATTCCCGCATCGATCACCTGAGCCAACTTCTCCGGTGAACACGGCTTACTCAGGAAGCGAAAAATGCTTCCTTCGTTCACTGCGTCAACCGCAGTTTTTTGATCTGCGTTCCCTGTCAACATGATTCGAACGGTGTGCTCGCTGAGGTCGCGAATCTTGCTAAGCAACTCGACGCCTGACATGTGAGGCATTTGCATATCGGTAACGACCACGGCAAACGGTCCCTTCGCCGCCATGATCGCTAGCGCTGCTTCTCCGCCAAGAGCCAATTCTAACTCAAAGCTTTTGCGCAGGTGTCGATTAAACCCTTGAAGGATATTGGAGTCGTCGTCGACGAGTAAAACTTTCCTGGTCACGCCATGATCTCCGGTCGACGTAGCGACGCCCAGCGATCCAGGTGACAATTCATTTGAATGGTATCCAGGTAGTTGCGGTCCCAAACCAAGGGTTCTTGATCATCGCCATTGGGCAAGGCAGGCATTTGCAACGCGTTAGCGACGTGAACTGCGGTAAGGGGAGTAAACACCTGAACTCCAGCGTCTGCGGGTCGATGGTGAAACGCGACCGCTTCCACGATCGGATTGGGCAATCCCCACAAGCCAAGCAGATGCGCCCCGACTTCGGCATGCGTGGTTCCAAAGACTTTTAGCTCCGCCTGCCAAAGTTCGATGCCTTCGTCGTGCGCAAGTCGTACGGCATCCGCAAACCTGTCGGTCAGATTGACGGCCAGAATCAACTTACCGACGTCATGCATCACTCCGGCAATGAACGAGTCGTCGACCAAATGATTTTGCTCCGTCACACTTTCTGCGATGGTGCGAGCCGTGGTTGCCACGGCAAGACTATGTTGAATTGATTGCTCAAGCGAATATCCATCGACATGAGGGTCTTCGTACTGCGTGAATGCATTGGCCGATAAAGCCAACGGTCGAATGATGTTTAGCCCCAACATCGACACTGCGTGCTTGGGGCAGGTGATATGCTGTGGCAGTCCGAAGAACGATGAATTGACCAATTGAAGAATCTTGGCTGTCATCGCAATATCGCTGCCGATGACGTCACCGATGCGATCCATCGATGTATCATCCGACTCCAACTCAATGACTAAGTCGCGATAGATGCAAGGAAGACTTGGTAAACAAGTGATCTGGGAGACGACGTTTTGCAAAGCCCGATCCTGCAGTGTGCTTTGCAGACCACACGCTCGCTCGATAGTTCCGACGAGCACTTCCGGGTCACAGGGCTTTGACATGAATTGATGTGCTGGCCCAATGGCGCGGAAGATCTTTTCATGCTCGGATTGTCCGCTCAATACTAGCCGAACGGTACCAGGAAATTCTTGCGAAACACGAGTCAATAATTCTGCACCGTCGATACCCGGCATTCTCATGTCACTGACGATGACGTCAAACGGTTCACCGGCGAGCATTTCCAAGGCTTCGGCGCCGCCATTGGCAAACCGCATATCCCACACATTGCGTTGTACGCGCAGCATCCGACGTAAGCCAGCTAACACATTGGCTTCGTCATCAACAAATAATACTTTCGTAGTCATCGAGAGTTTCTCATTGCGGACCTTGATTACTTGGTAGCAAACTCGTTGGAGCGAGTGGAACCGTTTCGATTCAAACGTGCGTTTTCCAGTGGGAGTCTGATCACGAAAGTGGTGCCCCGACCAACTTCGCTTTCGACACTGATGGTTCCGCCGTGCTTTTCAACGATTACGGAATTCGCAATGGCCAGACCTTGACCGGTTCCTTTTCCAGCCGCTTTGGTTGTGAAAAAGGGGGTGAAAATCCGTTGGAGATTCGTTGCCGAGATCCCCGTTCCGTTATCGGAAATTCGTATCTCGGCGTGCGGTGTCATCAAACGCGTGTTGATTGAGATTCTGCCCTTCTTTTCGGGCGAGTCGCCAAATGCATCTGCAATCGCTTGTGCCGCGTTGACAATCATATTGAGTAACACTTGATTGATCTCTCCCGGCAAGCACGGGACCAAGGGCAGTTCAGCGTCAAAGTGCGTTTCTAGCTCAGCGACGTATTTCCACTCGTTTCGGGCCACCATCACCGTGTTGTTGATCGAGCCTGATAAGTCGGTCAACGTCATTTCTGATGTACCGGGGTGAGCGAACTCTTTCATCGCCCGCACAATGTTCGCGACCCGATCGACACCCTCAAGTGTTTGAGTGATTGCCGACGGAATCTCTTCTAGCAAGTAGGTGACGTCGGCAGCAGTCATCTTTTCACGCAGTCTCTGCGTCGCCGTACTGACTCCTATTCCCGAATCAACGCAATTTATTAGCGACTGGCAACATTGCAGTATCTCGGTTAAGTCACCACACGCATCCTGGACGAATCGCGTGTTATCCCCCACGTACTGAATCGGCGTGTTGATCTCGTGAGCAATACCCGCGGCGAGTTCCCCGATGGACTCCAGTTTCTGCGCCTGAGCCAAGCGTTGGTGCAGGATCACCAGTTCCGCAGCGTGTCGCACTTTGGCGGCGATTACATCATCGGAGCAAACGTTAGAAACGATGTCATCAAAACTGCAGGCGAATTCTGGATCGATGTTCGTGGTGCCTTCGTTGTCGACAACACAAACGAGGTATGCGGTACGTGACTTGAGTTGTCGTACAAGCGTTCGGCTTTCGCTTGAGTTTGCGACTGGATGCCAATGATAAAACACGAGTGTGAAATCAGTCCGTGCCGACATTGATAACGCCTCAGCATTGGATGCAGCGACAACAATGTCCGCAGCAAGGATTTGCAATCGACGTCGCCACTGCACGGGGCTATCGGATTCGGGTTCAACCAACAAAATTTGCATGAGTCCGCCCTGAGGGTGCCGGTGAAATTGCGATGGGCAGTGAAACAACTACGGTTGTTCCCCCGCCAGGCGACGATTGTGCGTGAACGGTGCCGTCGTGTTTATCAACAATCACGTCGTACACAAAGGCGAGTCCTTGACCGGTTCCTTTGCCGACTTCTTTGGTCGTAAAGAACGGGTCAAAAATTCGCTGGATGATATTGGCCGGAATTCCTGGTCCGTTGTCATCGAACCGAAGTTCAATGCTTTCGCCATCGCGTCGCGTTGTGACTCGCAGTCGTCCCGTGCCAGGCTCACAGTGTTCCGCCATCGCCTCAAATGCGTTGGTCAAGATGTTCAGCAGGCACTGGTTGATTTGTGCCGACAGACAAAAAACTGGAGCAAGAGTCGTATCCAGCGCCGTCTCAACCGTCGCAACCTCACGATATTGATTTAATGAGACCGCAAGAGCATTCTCAATAGCACGGTTAAGGTCCACGGACGATTTGCTTTCTGACGCTGGCTGTGAAAACTCTTTCATCGTGCGAACGATCCCGGCAACGCGTTCAATACCCTCAAGCGACTGCTGAATAGCTCCGGGAAACTCCATTCTCAAAAACTGAAGGTCGACGATTTCACTCTGTCGGCTAATTTGCTGCAGCAGACCGTCTGCAGGCCTCCCCTTGGCAACGGCTTCAGCAAGCTCTTGAAACACATCTAGCAATGCGTTTAGATCCTCAAATGCACCTTGCAGAAACTTGATGTTGTCACCAATGAATTGGATGGGCGTATTGATCTCATGTGCAATACCAGCAGCTAATTGACCGACCGACTCCATTTTTTGTGCTTGGCCAAGCCTCGCTTCGAGTTTCTTACGGCTGGTCAGATCCCGCACCAACATGGTGAATAGCGTTACGTTATCACGGGTGTTTCGGCTGACAGCAACTTCAGCGAAAAACGGTGTATCGGTTCCGCGCATGGCAACAAGTTCGGACGGTTCCAAAACACACGATTCGTTTACTGTGTCCTCATGTTCGACATCTAGTTTCAAGCACATGGGAAACAACACGCTCTCGACAGAATCCTGGGGCAAGAACAAATGTCGTATGTCTTTGCCGATTGCCGACTGGATACGAAAAGTTCGCTCCGCCGAGCGATTGAACGATCGAATGATTCCATCGCGATCGTAGGAAATAATCCCCTCAGCGGCTGTCTCCACAATCGCTTTGGTTTGGTCCGCGAGATCACGCAGTTTTTGATTTGCTTGAAAGACCTCGAGTGATTTCCCTTCAAGCAAAGATTCAGCTGCTTTTCTTGCTGCTCGTTCTCGATCGTAGCGACGTTGCAAAAGCTCTAGGCTGGACATGACACAGGCTCTACCGACAGTCCCCGAACCCAAGTTGGCGTAAGCGTAAAGCAAGCTTCGGTTCCGTTCTGTTTGCCTAAGTCACAGCGGTGAACATCAATTGAGTCTCGAAAATACTCGACACAGGCTAGGATCAACCCTTCAGCCAAATCAGCAAAAGGACGTGTTGAGCGATAGGTCACCGACAATTCGCCCGCATTCAATTCACATGCAAACGATGGAAGCTCAGCGTCTGGGTAGAGTTTGCGAACTTCGACGTGAATGTACGTTTGGACCATCGGCAGAAAATCGACAGCCGAATTGATGCCTTGAAAAAACTGTGGATACAAGGCGTTGAAGCGAGCGAACAAATGCCGCCCGAATGTTTTCACCAGAGTCGGCACTGGGATCCCGGTTTCTTTGGAAAGCGAATTCACTAAGCGAATCAATTCGGCATGGTCGTACGTCCCGACAGCCGTGTAGGCGCCATCGTTCTTTGTTTTCGCACCTGTGATCATGCGGTCGGCAATCTCGATACCAAGATCTTGCTCGACCATTTCAATCAGCTCAGTGAACACAATGCCCTTCATAATTTAGCTCTGCGATTCATTGCTTTTGGTTTCAGTAAATTGAACGCTGACTAAACAGCGATTCGCGTTTCATTGGTTGCGCTGCGGCGCCAACGTCCACGTCGAAAGCCGTCAAGGATCTGGTGGATGCGTTGTGAGTCACCGGCAAGGTCGATGAAAGTTCGACCGTTGAAAAAATCCACAAATCCAGGTAGTTTTTGCATCGCTTGACGACTTCTTATGAAACCCATGCTCCAGTTCCCAAAGTTGCGATGGTCGGTCTCGCGTTGGACCAGCACCAGCACATTGTTGTGCCGAGGGTCGCGGACGATCATGTCGAATAGGCCTTGAACATCCGCACGTTTACCTTCGAGGACTTGAAAGAAGGTGCCCTCGTGAAATAGGAGGACGCCCGAAATGCCGAGCGTTGCATTGTGAGAGCGTGCTCGCTGTAGTAACGTCTCGAGTTGCTCTGAGCCGAATGGAGTGGTTGCCGCACTGACATAGACAAGTTGGACCAATGCGTCCTGGTCGAGATTGTTTTCCAACATAGGAAATCTCCGCTTTAGAAAAGTAAATGCTGCCCTAATACCACTTCATCCTGAAGCGGTGTTCATTTATCGAAAGCTTGTGTCAAGACCGCTCCTCGTGCGGAATAAAACGAGGACACGTTGAAGCGAATTGCCCATGATTTAACAACGGCGAGGCTTATTTGGATTTTTCCAAACTTTCCGACTGAGAATGCCAATCCATTGTCACTGTCATGCTAGAAAGGACGCGTCTGTATGCTAGAAAGGACACGTCTGTATGCTAGAAGGGACACGTCTGCAAATAGCTCGGACATGGTTGACTGGAGCGGTTTCGCTCACAGGCAGGCCTTGTTGCTTAATATTGCCACATTGAAGGCACCTAAGTGCCTCAGCAGAAAGGAACTGGTATGGTGATGCTCTCGGCTCCCTTCTCCCCTGGCTTTGCGGGGGAGAAGGGGTGGGATGAGGGGCCGGGCAACGTAAACACACACATCTTCAACGGCATCACGATTTCCGTGAGCCCAGAAACACTTCTTATGTGAAGATTAAACGTTGTCCAGCAATTCGACTGCGGCAAACTTCTCGCCTTCCAGCATCGAAAGGCTCGCGCCGCCACCGGTGCTGACGTGGCTGACCGAGTCAGCAAACCCTAGCTGTTCGACGGCGGCAGCGCTGTCGCCACCTCCGATGATGCTCAGTGCGCTGCTATCGGCGATCGCCTGAGCCACTGCTTTGGTGCCAGCATCAAATGGCGGCATCTCGAATACGCCCATGGGTCCATTCCAAATGACCGTTTTGCTTCCGGCGACGATAGCTGCATATTTCTTCGCCGTCTCTGGACCGATGTCGAGGCCTTCCCAGCCATCGGGAATTTCGCCCGCCGCAACGACTTGCTTGTTGCAGTCGCCGCTAAAACTATCTCCACAGTGAGTATCTACGGGAAGATGCAGTTTGCTGCCGCCTTTCGCGATTAACTGTTTTGCCAAGTCGACTTTGTCACGTTCGACAAGGCTACCGCCGACTTTGCCACCCTGAGCCAGTGAGAATGTGTAGGCCATCGCACCACCGATTAGCACGGCATCGCAAATGCCAAGTAAGTTTTCGATGACGTTGATCTTGTCGCTGACTTTTGCGCCGCCCAAGATGGCGACGAAGGGTCGCTCGGGACTGCTGATTGCATCGCTGAGGTATTCGATTTCCTTTGCGACCAAGTGGCCGACGACGTGAGGTTTACCGACCATTGCCTGAGGAACTGCGACCATCGACGCATCGCTTCGGTGACACGTTCCAAAAGCGTCGTTGCAATAGACATCGCCCATTGCTGCCAGCTTTGCCGCGAACTCTGGGTCACCTTTCTGTTCACCCTTATTGAAGCGAACGTTTTCCAAAACGAGACAATCGCCGTTGGTAAGTTTCGCGGCCTTGGCGTGCGCGTCCTGGCCAACGGTATCGACCGCAAACGCAACTGGCTTGCCCAGCAACTCACCCAGACGTGTTGCTGCTGGTGCGAGGCTGTACTTGGAGTCGTCGCCTTCGCCCTTGGGTCGACCGAGGTGGCTCATCAGAATCAGTTTTCCGCCGCGATCCAGCACACTCTTGATGCTGGGCAGCGCCATTCGGATGCGGCGATCGTCGGTGATCGCTTGGTTGTCGTCAAGCGGAACGTTAAAGTCCACTCGCATCAGTACGGTCTTGCCCTGAACATCCACGGCATCGATTGATTTTTTGGCCATCGGGTCACTCTTCTCTTATTTATGGGTTCCGCCAGCAGAAACGGGAACTGGGATTATCGGGAAACAGGCGACAGTGTCGAGGTGGGCTCTACGAGTTAACCGAATCGTTGATTTCGCAGTCAATTTGTCTGCCCTGCGGCCGATTGGCGAGTCCTGCGTTCAAAACGCACCTAGAGTCGGGGATTGACTCAACTTGCCCGCCCGCCGATGCCGAAAAATCGTCATAAGCGCTTCAATGGTGGCGGCGCGGGCAATCGGAGTTCGGGGGGACACGATGGCGGTTAGTTCGATTCGAGCGATCGAACGCGATGCGAGTGCGCTCCGCGTGATGGTCGTTTCACTGCTATCGTTGTGCGCATGGGTCACGCTGGGTGGTGGTTCCTTTGCTGCTGAACCAACGCAGGCTTCCGATGTCAACTCACTCTTTGGATCGCGTCAATCGCGAGACGAAGCGGTCGCAGCATTGCCGCTGTCGCGATTAACCGTGGACGCGCAACAGCGCATCATGGCGGTTGTCCAATCGCCAACGATTTATCGCCGCTTGCCAACCCAGGCGATCGACTGTGACCGCGACATGTTCCTGTTCTTGACCCGCAATCCCGAAGTGCTCGTTGGGTTGTGGGATCTAATGGGAGTCACCAACGTGACGACTCGTCGGACTGGCCCGTTCCAACTCGAAGCCGAAGATGGTAGCGGCACAACGTGCAAAGTCGACTTGATTTATGGTGATGCCAGCACGCACGTCTTCATTGCCGATGGCAGTTACGATGGACGACTTGTTGCCAAACCGATTCACGGTCGAGGCGTGTTTTTGATGCGCAGTTCCTATGCCAAATCAGCCGACGGCTCGACGACGGTCGCCGGCACACTCGATTGCTTTGTGCAGTTCGATTCGTTGGGCGCGGACCTGGTCGCGCGGACGCTCAGCGGAATTATCGGTCGGTCGGCAGACAACAACTTTGTCGAAACAGCTCGCTTTATCTCTCAGGTTTCCCAGGCATCCGAACACAACCCAGAGTCCATGATTGATCTGGGCGAGCGAATCCCACAGGTCTCTGATGCAACGCGTAAAAAGTTCGTCGACACCATCACCACGACCGCCCGTCGCGCCGAAGCCTATCCACGCACAGCAACTGTGAGCCTGCCCGGTGCAGGTTCGCTGTAAGGAATCTGGTGGTTACAATATCGGATGCAACGACAGTTGCAGTGATCCTGTACCTCCATCTTACAGCGCGAGTTCACTCCGATATGCGATCCCTTTTGGTTGTCTGTTGCTTTTCCACTTTCGTGGGCTTTTTTGCGTGCCCAGCACAGTCCGCCTCACCCCCCAACATCGTTCTGTTTGTCGCAGATGATCTTGGTTACGGTGAGCTTGGTTGTTACGGCCAGAAGATAATTCGCACACCGCGAATCGATGCGCTTGCTCGCGAAGGCGTTCGCTTTACAAATTTTTACAGCGGGAACGCAGTATGTGCGCCGAGCCGCTGCTGCTTGATGACCGGCAAGCATCCCGGTCATGCGTTCGTTCGCAACAATGCGAATCCGAAACATGATCCCGAATTCGCCAAGCAAATGGGTTTTGAATATCCTGGCCAAATTCCGATTCCTGCGGACGAGATTACGATTGCGGAGTTGCTTCAAGGAAGCGGCTATGCGACCGGTGCTTTTGGTAAGTGGGGCCTCGGGCATTTTGGTACCTCCGGCGATCCGAATACGCAAGGTTTTAATTTATTCTTCGGATTCAACTGCCAAGTCCACGCGCACAATCACTACCCCAAGTTTCTGTGGCGCAATCGAACCAAAGAAGTCCAACCGGGGAACGAATAACAAACTATCCCGCGTGGAGCGTAGCGGAACCGCGGGATAGTTTGGACGTTGAACTGAGACGCTTGGCTGGGCACCTTGAACGGCTATGCGTT
>JBGSIA010000159.1:0-12703 GCA_041751935.1 Pirellulaceae bacterium
TGCTGCAAGACACCGGCTTAATCAAATAACCTACTGCGGTCAGTTTCCTAACCAAACAGAGAAGTTGCGGGAGCCGGATTCGAACCGACGACCTCGAGGTTATGAGCCTCGCGAGCTACCGGGCTGCTCCATCCCGCGGTGTAGTCGCTTAAGGGCGAAACCACTGGCTCCGCTATTAAGTGAGCCGTGGTTATCATGCTTTGAGTTCGCCTTGTCAACGCCAAGTCGAAACTCTTTTCAGAGTGATGCGGATTTGACAGCAATTTCACTCCCAACCCACTTCCCCCGTGACTCACAATCGATCGACGCGACTCTTTGTTGCGAAATTTCCGCCGAATTGCCGACAGCGGATTGTTCATCGGCTGCGCTGCGCCTTAAAATAATCTTGTATCGGTCTGGAGCAGGCCCCGTTGGATCTCGGCACCAGATTCGCCCTTATCATTGGCGCTATGTCTGATTCATCCTTCCGAGCCGATTTGTCGTCTGAGTCGACTGCTATCGGACCAACTCCGTCGGCCATGCCGCCCGTGCCCCCGCCACCAGCTGTGCCCAAGCCTCCCGTTGCCTCCAACCCCATCGCCCAGTCGCCAGACGTTCAGGTGCCGGCGAATCCTACACCGACTCCGCGCGTGATCCCACCTCCGCCGCCGCCCCGAGCAACCTTGCCTCCGGTGCGACCGAATCCGAGTGGCAAGCTGGACGGAACCTCCCCATCGCTGGCCAGCGGTGTGGGCTCGGCGAAACCAGGCCGCTGGAGCGATGATCTTGGGGCTCTGCGAAAAGCTCCCACAAAACGAGAAGCGTCGTCCGGTCAGGGTACGAAAGAGGACAACGACGATCCAGTTCCGGTCGATGTTCATCGCCGAGAAATGATGCCCTCGTGGTTGATCAGTACCGTCATTCACTTGATCCTCCTTCTTGCGTTAGCGCTAATCACAACGCCCGAAGGCGGACGACTTACGCGTGTACTGCTGAAGATTGGACAGACCGACCAGCAAACGCCGGTTGAGTTAGCTGAATTTTCGATCGAGCCAACGGAGGCGATCACTGATTCGCAAAGCTCCGAGGATATTCCCGTTGAGATTGACACAGAGGAGTTGCTCAATGATGTCAATTTCGATGCAGTCATGCCGCTAACGGTTGCTGGGTCAAGTGCGAATGGTGAAACAACCAACGAGGAGGTGTCCGTGGATGTCGGTGCGATGACATCCGTGGACATTGTCAAACCCATGTTTGGCGGCCGTAGTGGTGCAATGCGAAAGGCGTTGTTAGCAATCTACGGCGGGACGCAGGAAACAGAAGACGCCGTTGAGTTAGGCTTACAGTGGTTGAAGGCACAGCAGCAAAAGAACGGCAGTTGGAGTATGCGTGGGCCTTACGAAAACGGTAGCTCGACGGAAAACAACACAGCAGCGACCGCGATGGCGGTATTGGCGTTCATGGGCGCAGGCAACACGCACAAAGAGGGAACGTATTTCAAAGAGGTGGACCGCGGAATCAAGTACTTGGTCGGTCAACAAGATCGCAGTGGCTTTATGGCTGCAGCGGCACGTGATCACGAACGGATGTATGCACAGGCACAGGCGTCGATTGCGCTGTGTGAGTTGTACGCGATGACTGGCGATTCCTGGCTGCGCCCGCGAGCCCAACTGGCATTGGACTTTGCCGTTGATTCGCAATCCCCTGAGGGCGGTTGGCGATATCGTCCGCGAACAGATTCCGATACCTCGGTGACGGGTTGGTTTGTGATGGCGCTCAAGAGCGGAGTGGCAGCAGGCTTAGAAGTCCCCTCGCCGATCTTTTATCGCATCGAAGATTATTTCGAGATGATCGAGCAGTTCGACGGCGCCGCGTATCCTTATCAGCACCGCGGCAATCCTTCGCCCGCGATGACAGCGGAAGGGTTGCTCTGTCGACAATACTTGGGCTGGCGGCGCAATGTTCCGGCGATGCGAGTCGGGTTAGAGACTCTCGTTTTGGATCATCCGATCGAGAGGAACAACCGGGATGTTTACTACTGGTACTATGCGACCCAAGCACTGCACCACTACGGAGGCGACTTATGGACCGAGTGGAATGCAGCGATGCGCGTGGCGTTACCTAAAGCGCAAGTCAAAAATGGTGCGGAAAAAGGCAGCTGGTCGCCACAGCAGGACGATTGGGGATCAACCGCCGGACGCCTCTACACCACGTGCTTGTCGATCTACTGCCTTGAAGTTTACTATCGGCACTTGCCACTCTATTCCCAGGAAGAGTGATTGCGGTAGACATCCCACGCTTTTTTCTTCATTCCATAAGGTTGTTCGCGAGTAGGCAAGGTTCGCAGGCCTAGCTTCAATCCGCCTTCGTCAGGATGATCGATCCAGCGATGATAGAGCAGCGATTCGATGAGCGGCAGCTTTCGGACTTGAGCGATCGCAAACGCTAGCGAATCGGCTTGGTTGGTTAGAGCCCGGTCGCTGTAATCAGGTGTATGAAAACCCTGTTCGCTCAGCAGAATTCCGCGAACTTTACCTTGGCCGTCCCGCAGTTCGGTTTGTTCGAGATAGCGAGTGAGCACCGACAGGTTTTGAAACGTGATCAGTGGCGTATCATAACTGTCCGTCGGCGATTTGTCCCTCCAGGCTACGTCAGCAAATAGCGATTCGGGATACGGATGATAGCCAACACCCCAAGCAAAGTCACCTTCAAGGCGACTGTATCGAGCTAACTTATCGATGACATCGCGGGGAGCGAGTTGTCGTCCGGCTCCATCGTCGGGGACTACCCAATGATGAGTCAAAGACGCAAAGACGCGGGCGTGGGGTTGGTAGATGTGAGCAGCGTTGTGGATCATTCTCAGCGAGCGATAGTACGTTTCGGTGACGCATTGGCGAGGCTGTTTGCCCATATTCGTCCAGACTCTGTGAAAGTCAATTTCGTTATGCGCTATCCAGTTTGTGATGCCACCGCGATCACTCAATGGGTCTCGATAACGCATCGCAAGTTGATCGAGAACAAATGCGTAGATTAAGGCTCCGCGCCGAGTAGCGATGTTGGGCATCGCATAAACGCCACCATCATTTTCGTTATGAGCAAGTGGTGCTTGATCGCCAGGTCGATGCGGGCTGTGGATCAAGACGATTGCCGAAACGACAATTTCGTGTTTTCGGGCCGTGCGAATCAGATCATCGAAGCTAGCGAAATGCGCGCTGTCAAAATAGATTGGTGGACCATCCACTGGAATTTGTTGGCGGTGCTTGCCGGGTTTGTCAGTAACGAAACCATTGAGCAACAAATTTATCGTCACGGCGCTGATATCCAGTTCACGCAAATCCTCCTCCGGCCCACGGCGGCTGAAACAGGCCAAGCCCTTTTGGTGTCGAGGTTTGGGCGGAATTGCAACCGTTTCGTCAGGTACCGCGAACTCTGTCGCAAACGTCCGTGGCGAAAGTAACTGATTCGGGGCATCCGAATTGACGATCACGAAACTGCTGTGCAATCGGTCGCGGCCATCGAATCGCCGCGCCAGTGTAACGCGAAAAGTGGAATCATTGAGCGGCTGTTGCAGATCGATCGTCGATTCCGCATTTATGTCACCGATCGAAGTCCAAATGGGTATCTCCATCAGCTTTCGTTTTGCTGCGTTGCCCACTTGGTCGATCGAGCCCTCAATCGTGATCTCATCGATCGTAATATGCACTCGATGGATAACATCGGGAAACGGAGAGCTCAAATACTCGTCAATCCGTTGGGCGAGTTGCAGATTGTATCTATCCCGTTTAGCGGCACGTTGCTTTAACTGCAATTCTTGCTCGCTAGGTGATCGCAATTGGATCGATCGCAATTGCAACTTGACACCCGTCTTATTGCCAAAATCAAGACGAATCTGACGCGTGGATTTTGGCAGCTCCTTGCCAGCAAGCTCCACTAAATCCACTGAGTAACGATGCCAACCCTCCGCTTGATAGAGCAGAGGAAGATCCATGCGACTTTCCACAGTAATCGGCGGTCCGATAAAAGCTTGAAGTTGATTGATGGCAGTAGTACTGAAATACTCGAAGTCCAAGATCCGAGTTTCGGGGCTGGGGCTGCCAGAGAGTTCGCCAACAACATACGGATCGTCTCCCTGAGTGACGATTTGCCAGCCATCGGAACTCGGAACAATCGTCAAATCATTAGCGGATTCCGGCATGAAGCGAATCGATATTGCTTCAGTGGCATGGGCGCACGGCTCGAGCAGTACCACAACGAAAATGAATTTCGCGAGGAGACCTGTTGGATTCATGAGGGTTGATTTAGGTTTGAGCATCATTGAGCCTACAGAACTAGCGAATCAGAGTTTAAGGATAGTCATTCCGTGCGAAAACAGGAACGAGCGGCTTTGGTGCTTCGGCGATTGGAAGAACTGTATCCCAACCCACCCATTCCGTTGAATCATACGGACGCGTTCACGTTGCTCGTAGCCGTGCTACTGAGTGCGCAATGTACTGACAAGAAAGTCAATGAAATCACGCCGAGTCTGTTTCGTGTCGCTGGTTCGCCGCAAGCGATGATGCGATTGGGGGTCGACAAGATTTTGGAAATCATTCGTCCATTGGGGTTATCCACGACCAAAGCAAAGCATCTTGCTCGATTGTCGGAGATTCTTGTCGAGCAGTACGGCGGCAACGTTCCACAATCACATGATGAGTTGGAAAAGCTTCCTGGCGTCGGGCACAAGACCGCGAGTGTTGTGATGTCCCAGGCATTCGGTGTGCCAGCGTTTCCCGTCGACACGCATATTCATCGCCTGGCTCAACGCTGGGGATTGTCCGAGGGAAAAAATGTTGTGCAGACAGAGCGTGATTTGAAGCAGTTATTTCCCGAATCGACGTGGAACAAGCTGCATCTGCGAATCATCTACTACGGTCGCGAACATTGCACCGCGCGGGGATGCGATGGGACGCGCTGTCGATTGTGTCGCGAGTTGTTTCCGAATCGCAAGTCGCCGATCGTACACAAAAAGTTGTAGCAGAATCGCATTTCGCGAAATCAATGAAACTTTAGTCGTTATAGTTTCTCAGTGCATTTAATATTTGAATTGGGTTGACGTCCGTAAGTTCGCATTGCTACAGACCGACGCCTGACCCTACCAATACTGAACAGTTGAAGACGCAATGGAACGACAGCGGTTACGGCGAGCGAATTGGATTGCAATCCTTAGCGACGTCGATAATGACGATTTCAACGTGTTTCTGAGCCAGCTCGGACATGCTTTCCCCGTCTAGGCAACCGCGTTCGCGATGACACGAAAAGTATTTCCCCTGCGCCGAGGTTGAGTCATCCGAGTTGGTGTTGAATTCCTATGAGTAGTTGAGTACGCTGAAAGTGTTATCTTTGTCGCGTTATCTCTCGCCGGATGCAGTGAACTTGGAGAACGAGTCGCGGGTTTTGTTCGCGTAAGCCACGAGTGCCAGCATCACTGGAACTTCCACCAGCACCCCTACGATTGTGGCGAGGACGACTGGTGATGATGCCCCAAAAAGCGTGATCGCTACCGCCACGGAAAGCTCGAAAAAATTCGAGGCACCGATCATCCCAGCGGGGGCGGCGATGTCATGTCGGCAGTGAAGTCGGTAACAAGCCGCGTAAGCCAGAAAGAATATCAATACCGTCTGAATGACAAGAGGGACGGCGATCAGCACAATGTGTAGTGGATTGTTAATGATCACTTCGCCTTGGAACGAGAAGATCAAGACCAGTGTCAGCAGAAGCCCTGCAATTGTGATGTTGTTGAACTTGGGAATGAAAGCGTTTTGAAAGTGCTCTTCTCCCTTGGATCGGATAACTAGATTCCGCGTGAGTACGCCGCCGAATAACGGTACCACAACAAACAAGACTACCGAGAGGATTAAGGTTATCCATGGAATCGTGATCCCACCGATTCCGAGAAGAAAGGCCACAATAGGCGTAAAAGCAACAAGGATAATCAAGTCGTTTGTTGCCACTTGAACGACGGTATAAGCCGCATTGCCGTGTGTGAGATGACTCCAAACGAAAACCATGGCGGTGCACGGAGCGGCCCCAAGCAAAACCGCGCCGGCCAGATAGTCCTTCGCCAGGTCGGGAGAAATCCAAGGCTTAAAGACCACGTAGAAAAAGAAGGCAGCAATCCCGAACATCGTGAACGGCTTGATGAGCCAATTCACGACCCAGGTCACGAAAAGCCCTTTCGGATTCTTGCCGACGTTCTTCACGCTGGCAAAATCGACCTTCATCATCATCGGATAGATCATCAGCCAAATCAAAACCGCGATGGGAATCGAAACATTTGCGTACTCGAACTTTGCGAGCAAGGCTGGGACGGCTGGCACGAATTTACCAATGAGCACCCCAATCACCATGCAGAGGGCGACCCAGTAGGTGAGATTCTTTTCAAAGAAGCTGATTGTTGATTCTTCAGCTTGATCCATTTCAATTGTCTTTCTGATTGGTTTACTTGCGAACGGCTTAGCCCCGTGCCGCGAAATGTGAACACGTCGATAAAGCTAAAGCGATGCTTTAGCAGCACCACGCTTTGGACGGCATCCCTCGATCGCTCTTGCAAGTGCACGAAAAGCTTCTGTCAGGTGCTTGTAGCGAACTTCGTAGAAGACCGTTCGCCCTTGTTTCGTCGCGGTGAGAACGCCAGCTTTCTCCAGCACTCCTAAATGCCGAGAGACCACCGAGAAGTCAACTGCGCAGCACTCAGTCAACTCGGTGACAGAACAGGCTCGACCACACTTTGCTAGGCATGAGAGCAGTTTCAACCGCGTCGGTTCCCCAAGCGCCTTGAAGAGTTCAGCATCGAGCAAATCGTCGATCGGCCCGCAACACTGAGATGCTTCCTGTGGTTTCATGATCAACTCACTTTTAGTGCATATTTGCGTCAACGTGCAAGCGTACCGCCTTCCCCAACGATCGTCAAGATGCTAAAAACGGATGCTTTCAGTAGTAGTGTGACAGTACGCCGACTGATCAGCCGCAACGCGTTAGCGTCCGGTTCACTCGGCTATGATTTATGTTGTGAAAACCGGGGGCTAACGCCCTGCGGCTAACTACGGAAGCTCCAAGCAAGAAGAAAGACCAACGATGATCGGAAAGCAACCCTCGCCATCAGCCAGTTCACTCTATCCAGAACTGCTCCGATACCTGAATGAACGAGTGTCGGAATTTGAAGCTATATCCAGCGATCGAAAGGCAGAATTGGCGAAAGTTGCCGACTACGTTCGAGAACGCTTGTCGAAGTCGGAGCCGGCCAAGCTTACGTTCATCTGCACACACAATTCACGACGTAGCCTCTTATCTCAGATCTGGGCGCAGGTTGCAGCCGAATATTACGGCTTGATAGGCGTTGAAACATTCTCTGGTGGCACTGAAGCGACGGCCTTTAACCCTCGCGCCGTTGCTGCCCTGCAACGATGTGGACTCAAGATTGTTGCCGATGATCCCACCGCGACTAATCCTCGCTACAACGTCTACCACTCCGACTCCGCCACTCAGCAAGTTTGCTTCTCGAAGGCCTATGGCGACCCACCCAATCCAAGCAAAGGTTACTGCGCAGTGATGACCTGCTCGCAAGCCGATGACGCCTGCCCGCTTGTGATGGGCTGCGCCCTCCGCATGCCGATCCGATACGAAGATCCGAAAGTAGCTGACGACACAGAATTTGAAGCTCTGCGATACGACGATCGCACAGCGCAGATCTGTGGCGAAATGCTGTACATGATGTCCCTCGTTTAGAGCATGAAAGATGAAGTCAAACGTCCTGTTCCTTTGCACTCGTAATTCCGCCCGCAGCCAGATGGCAGAGGCTTGGACTCGGCATTTGAGCCAGGAATCGGTTTCCGCCTACAGCGCAGGTCTAACCCCAAGTGAAATTCATCCGTTAACGATCCAGGTCATGCAAGAGGTGGGGGTATCGATGGCGGGTGCCCACTCGAAAGGCGTCGGTGAATTTTTGGGAAAAGTTGCGATAGGACATGCCATCATCGTCTGTGCAGACGCGGAGAAAAATTGCCCATCGCTGTGGCCATTTTGTGGAGATGTGAAGTCCTGGCCATTTGATGACCCCGCATCGTGTTCAGGTTCCGATTACGAAAAGCTGGACGAGTTCAGACGCGTTCGCGATGAGATTCGGCAACGAATCCACGACTGGCTTTCGGCGGACAATTGATGTCATCGGTGAATACTGAATGTTGGGCAATGATTACTGATTTAAACTATTGAGAAGCACGGATAATACAAGTAAAGGGAAATATCATGCCGCAAGTAACGATCCTACTGGCCATTCTGTGTCTAATGGTTTCAGCGTTCCTTTCCCTATCTCTCATGGGGCAGGAAGCCGCGACGACACAAACACCAGCAAAGTTCAAAGTAGGCATCAAGGAGTTGATTCAATATGGCAAGATGCACGAAGTCATCGGCATGCAAAAGCACGAAGCGCGGGTCGGCCTTGCGGAACTATTAGAGAAGCCGCACTTCTACGCGGTCGGCGCTCTGGCCGGATTGCAAGGAGAGATCAGCGTTATCGACAGCCACGCGACAGTGACCGAGGTTACCGATCAAGCACTAGCGAAGTCGGCAAACAAAGATGCGGCAAAGCGGCAAGCGACGTTGCTAATCGGCGCTTATATTGATGAATGGATTAAAATTGTTTGCGAGAAGGATCTCTCAGACATTGAGCTGGATGATTGGATCAAGAGCGAGATCCGGAAAAACGGGGGCGACGTCCAGCAACCTGTCATGTTTATGCTACGAGGGACATTCTCTGATGTTCACTTGCATGTCATCAATGGAGCTTGCCCCGTTCATGCGAGAGTTCGACAGATTGAGATTCCCGATTCCAAACGACCCTTTGACACAACCATAGCCATTGTAACAGGTGAGGTGGTGGGCGTTTTCGCCCTGGATGCTGCTGGGAAACTCACGCATCCGGCCACAAGTACTCACAAGCACCTCGTCTATCGTGCTGTTGCAAATGCAGAAGCGTTAAATGGGCACGTTGAGTCGATGTCTGTGAAGCGTGGGACGAGACTTCTCCTGCCGATAAAACGCTGAAAGGCGTTTGCACGAGGCCTCTATCTGGGGTTGTTTCGGGGCACAAGAAAGAAGAACGATCTGAGACTGCGAAATGGATCAACGAACTGTGAAACGAAGGTGATAGGCCTCCTTCGCGCACCGTCTCTGGGTAATTCACTCGTAGGAACACCGGCCAAAGCGCATAACGTTGGAAGAAAGTCGTAACCAACAACTGGCGCATGACACCATGAGTTTTCGCCAACGTTAGGCCCTTGTACGATCAGCGGCACGCGAATACCGCCTTCCCAAACGGAACCCTTTCCACCGCTCAGTCCACCGCGACGCCCACCACCGCCTGAACCGTTGTCAGACATGTAAATGATGTATGTGTTCTCGCTCAGTCCCAATCGCTCTACAGCATCAAGCACCTTACCAACTCCCGAGTCGAGATCTTCGGTGATGGCTGCTGTGGCCGCCTGCTTTGTATTGTTCGTCGCAAGATTTTCATACTTGGCCAAAGTAGCTTTATTGGCTAGTTCTGCGGCATGAAGTGCATTCCATGATAGTTGAATGTAGAAAGGTTTGTTGGCGAGCTTGCTTTTTTACATGAATTTGGCCGCGTGCTCAGCCATGCCGAAGATGTCAATTGGATTGGGGTCCGTGAACTTGAAAGCGTTTTCGTTTCCAGCGTCTCCATCGTGTTCTTCGTAGCCGTGAACCCAGCGAAGGAACGCTTCCCAATGCCTTAGACGAGACGGGCTATGCTGCCCCAACGCCGACAACCGACGGACGATTCATCGCCGCAGTGTTTGCGACCGGCGAGTTTGTATGTGTCGACTTCAAGGGAACGGTTTCTCCTATTCGGCTTTCTCAACGTTCTCTGTGGTCTCTTGCTGCGATCAGGTAGCCTCGAACTATTGGTCAGTGACTGGCCAAAACCTTGATTTCGCTTGCCTCGATTTCGGCGAAAGTTTTCGTCGCATCATCAGTTTTCTTCGATCGATTTGCTTGCAATTCAGGCGATGTGTTTGGAAACGCCAAAGAAGAATTGCTGGGGCTTACCTGTTGGCGTGGTGTGCAAGTAACCATCCATTCCACTTGCGACGCTCGTTCGCGTAGTCGAGCTTTGGTTGCTTCAATTGCGGCGCTGGAAATATCCAGCACAGCCACCTGCTTGAATCCCGAGTCGAGCAGACGATCGACGAGAAAGGATTGCCCGCCACCCACAGTGCCAAAGAAGCCGAAGCAATCGAGCAAACGTACTGTGAGAGCGCGTGGATGAACCAGCCGATCTACTTGGACTACAACGCGACCACTCTACTTTCTCCGTTGGTCAAAGCCGAGTTGGTGAGACTGCTTCAGCTCGATCTCGGTAACCCGTCCAGCCGTCACTGGGCAGGTGTGCCCGCTGCCGAGATCGTCGAGCTGTCGAGGATTCGAATAGCCTCGCTTATCGGTTGCGATCCTACCGAGATCATTTTCACATCGGGCGGTACCGAAGCCAATAACCACGCAATCAAGGGAGTGTTCTTCGCGAACAAACAACAAAGGAAGCAGCCGCATTTCATCATTAGTTCCGTCGAGCACCCTGCGGTCACAGAGCCGCTGAGATTTCTTAAAACCCTGGGGGCTCGCGCGACGCGAGTGCCCGTTGATGCATATGGCTTTGTTGATCCTATCGATGTGCAACGAGCGATCGAGCCGGAGACCTTCCCGGTTGTGTTGCAATGGGTGCTACGATGTCCGAAGTGGAAGATCGTATGTGTGAAGCGATCCGCATGCATATCGAAGGAATGCGTGAAGACGGCTTGGAGATTCCGGAGCCTTCATCGGTCGCCGAGTCCATCGATGCCTCCTAGCCGGATCAAATTGCCGACGAACAAAGGCGTGAACCCAAGTCCTCAATAGCGTCACTTTTCAACTTTGCCCAATCCCTTCGGACTGGGTTACGCCCACAGTTTAACTTAGTCAATCGTGATCGGAGAGTGCGATCGTGACCACGTCTGTTCGTTGCGGTAGAACTCTGGGGGCGAGCGGCCGTTGCGTGGCTCGAGGTGACGCGGGTCTCTCAACGAAGTGGCGAAACTGGACGCAGTGGGTTCACACCATTTGTCGAAGGCTGTGACGATAAGTGATACGGCAATTGTGTTCCTTCGCGACAACGTCAAGTGTGATGATGACGATCCTCGCAATTGCTAGGTTCGGATCAACATAATCCTTGACCGGATAACTCACGAAAGCGAACGTTACCAGAAAGACTGTGCGGCATGATTGCGTTTTCCAAATGCGCCGCCGCAACCAGCGGATGTTGAGCTAGAACTCGATGAAGCGGTTAAAGATGCAATCCCGGCGTGACCGCATTGTGGAGAACTGATGGAGTTGATCATGTTTTCGAGCAAACCGGGATGGAGCGAAGTGATGGCAAGCCAAAATCGACCGTGGTGATATCAGAATGGCTAACGTCGAGACGCATTTGGTCGATGTGAATTCGCGTCATGCGGTTTCTTATCGGAGAGATCGAAGAGAGGGTACTGCGCCCAAGTCAGATAGGAATGAGAAAAGTATGCTGAAACGGTACCGAGCGACGAGAATCAGACGCGTCGACTTGCAAATGTGCTAGCGAGAGGCATAGAATCGACCCGCTGTGGGAACGAGCCGATCGTTTGAATTCGCAAACGTTTTTTCCTGCGTGGCAATCGCGATCGACAAAGTTCACAGCACGAGCAATCTGCAAGTTCGACGTTCATCTCAGCACTAAAGTTGAGTTTTTTTCTCGCCTGACCAGCGGCTAGTTCGCAATTCGTTATGTGACAACACGATGCCTCAATCCACCTCTGACATCCGGTACGCTTACGATTTAGCTGCAAATTCATATGCAAAAAAGTTTCTTACCGAACTTCAGTTCAAGCCACTCGATCGCCAACTCTTAAATCGGTTTGCAACTTCGATCGGTAAGGAATCGCACGTCGTCGATATTGGTTGTGGGCCCGGGCACACTACGGATCATCTCGCTTCATTAGGCTTGACTCCGACTGGAGTTGATTTGTCCCCTGGAATGATTTCAGTGGCGCGATCTCAGTTTCCAGAACTTGAATTTGCCATCGCAGACTTCTTCAGCCTGCCCTACGAAGAGCATTCATTTTCAGGCTGTCTTGCATTTTACTGCATTGTCAACTTACAACCGAATCAACTCAGACAGGCCTTTGCTGAAATGCATCGCGTCTTGAAGCCAAACGGGCTGCTTCTCCTTTCTTTTCACGTTGGATCAGAACCTGTTTACGTAGATGACTTTCTCAATTCCGGTACTACTCTCGAATTCTTTCCGTTTCCTGTCAATGTTGTCACAAAGGCACTTGAATCTGCGTGCTTCATAGATCTTGAGACGCACGAGCGATCACCGTACGAGACCGAATACCCGTCGCAAAGATGCTACGTGTTTGCGAGAAAGGCAAATGGCGAATAGAAAAGCAATGCATCGGAACCGGAATACGTGGCCTGGTTCGCTTCACTCTGCAAGTAAACTCCCGCCCCGCTGATTTCAAACGTTGAACTAAACCGCTCGGCTTAAGAGTTTGGTTGGATGTTGCTAGAGTGGTTGGCGCTGACCGTCGGCGTTAGCGCTGACGATCGTTGTGAGGTGGTTGTGATCACTGCAGCGTGAACTCGGTGGGTCCCTTCTCGC
>JBGSIA010000160.1:0-2100 GCA_041751935.1 Pirellulaceae bacterium
GGCCCCAAACGCTCGGCAGTTCGCAGTGCGGGACCCTCAACGCTGCAGCCGGTCTTGAGCACCTTGTGATATTCTTCCACAAGCCAACGATTTTCATAATCTTCGATTACCAGCCATGCATCCTCGAACGTCTCGACCGGCAGACTGGTGAGCAGCACCCAGCGTATGGGCTTTACTCCTGGAGGTGCATCACGCTCCTGCACTACAACCACATTGAGAGGAATCTCTTCGATTCCACATTGCTTCACCCAAGGGCTCTGGTGACGCGGGCGTGGCAGCGTCACCTTCACGACCGAGACTTCGATCTTTGCCGTCCGCGCCACCATACCCGGTCGGCTTCGCAAGTTCAGTTCGTAGCTGCCCAAGACCCGTCCCTGTTCGATCGCTGAATTCAGTGAGACCTTCTCTCCTTGCTGATTGATGACGTTGCGATTGAGCTTGGAAGCTCGAATCACAAAGTCGCAGCGTTGCATTTTGATGTGGCACATCGCCTCAAAGTTATCGCCGCCACGATCGAAAACGTGGATCCACTGTGAACCCTCCGGCGCGCAACCAACTTTGTCAACAAGATCGCCCCACAGCTGGCTCTCGCGAATTCGTTTGAGACACTGCATCTGCGTTTCATTCTTGGGAACCCGCTTGCGACGATACAATATCGCGCCGGCCGTGCCGATGATTTGTTTCTCGTTGCAGTCATAGGCCAGACAATGATGCAGCTGAAGTCCCAAGCCCCGCCCATCGCCAAGAATCCCCAGGCCGGTAGTCGATTTGTGCGATTTGTAACTGAGGTCCGTGGTGTCGCTGATCAGCAAATATCGCCCCGGCTTGGTGCTTCGAGTTTGTTGCCAATGAGGCATGGCGACGGTATCAAAGGTGACCTGGTCATTGTCAAAGAGCCGATAGGCGGCTTTGAGGTCACTCCAGTCGGAGTTTTGTTTTGGCAAGGAATGCTCGGGAGAAGCGAGTATGGCACCGGCGACTTTGACCAGACGCTTCGTTCGTCGCTCGTCACCAAGCTGACATCGCGCAAACTGACCGTTGATCCATTGTTGATTGTCGAGGACTTTCATCGTGTGTCACAAAAATACGCGAAAAAGATCGCTACGCTGGACACACCCTCGCCCCGCAAGTCGACGAACGAGCTTCATCATGGCTCGACAGATGGATCATTGCGATGAACTGCAACGGGGCAAGCGCCTTTGCAATACAAGCAAATCCTCAAACCCAACGCTGACCAGCACTTGCGATTTTCGGCGAAACGAATCGCCTCATAGAAATGTGGGTAAAGACAAGGTCAAGCGAACGCAGCGCGAAGATCCTGCCGTGGTTCGACTTGCGTGCCACGCTTGACTTGTCTGGCTATGATTCAAGCGCCGACCCACCATTGCCAGCTAGTTGTAGCGTCTGTGTTCCACTTCATTCCGCGGTTTTCAGCTACGAAGTAGCGACACATGCTTTGCCGGGGGTGAGCGACGAACGAGTGCAACGAGTTCTCGTGGAACCCCCGGATACCGACAGGATTCATTAGCGAACGAACCATGGACTATCCATCAGGCTGAGGCTAGCTGAGTTCGCAACACCCCTGACGCCGGCCTTCATCCCGATTCCGCAGGAGCTCATCATCTGGCCAACAGGGATATTGCGGTTCGAACATCCGCTACGGTATGGCGGCATCACCTCTCACCGCTGGTTTCACCGTTGCAAACCCCGGGTTACGCTCTGCTCGCTTGGCAGCTCGCTGAGCTCACCCGGGGCTAAGGATATGTCGCCGCTTCGCGGCTGGTCTTATGACGAAAACACCTAGGTGCGATTCCGGCTTTTGATGTTGCGCGTTTTTTTGGAGTGCGGGGACTTGTCCCCGCTTTCCATTGTTTTCTTGGACGGTCGCCCGTACCAAGGTAATCGAGTGGCTCCAAATCGGCGAGCATTGACAATGTCCCTTTTTCGCCATCCGTTAGGAAATGGAAAGCTCCGACAATTCGGAGCACTCCAAATAGCTGGGTCATTCGCCGACCCACCATTGTCTGCTAGTTTTATGTCTGTGTTCCACTTCATGCCGCGGTTGTCAGCTACGAAGTAGCGACACATGCTGTGCCGGGG
>JBGSIA010000161.1:0-22415 GCA_041751935.1 Pirellulaceae bacterium
GTTACGGACTGTTCATTCGCCTTTGGTTGCTCTCCACCTTTTCTGTTGAAAACGCAGTTACCATTGGCTACGGGGCGGTAACGGCTTCCCCGATCAGGACTTTCACCCGATAATTCAATCGCCTTCACAGGCGCACTAGCCTAAGTCGCCAGACTTGGGACGGTTACCGCTGACTCAGCTCCAATCTCTGGCGAGATCGGCTCTCCGATAATTCTGTGGGAATCTCGGCATGCCTGCGTACCATAATTATAACCGTTCGAATCATCACGCATAACGCCCTAGCGCTCAGATTGGTTGAATCCGCCATCAGGAAATCAGGTTTCTGGGATTCACTGAACGCCATCGCCGACGAACAATCGATGGATCAAGCCAAGCACGGACGCCGGAGTCGTCGAACACAGAATTTGATGCGTTGTGCGACTCTCCCTTCAGGGAAATATCGAGGTGGTAATTTTGAGAACCCATTTCAAGCAAAACGATCCAGTTTGTGGACGTCCGCTCTTTGTCTTAGTCGCCCTGCAGGGCAGCGAAGTATCGTGTACTCATTGCTCGGGCGTTTTCACTGCCGTTGCCTAAGTCGCGCACTTGCGGCACGGTAGCGAAGACCGACCATTCGATGGTCATCCGCAAAACCTCAATTCTTACCGACGCCGTGGTGACTCTGTTGACGCTCCTCACCAACATGCAGGTAACTCTTTCACTCTCGTCTCAGGGCCGACGGAAAGCTTCAAATCAAAAGTTTTTACTTTCCGTCTTGCATAATCTTCGTCCCAGCCGTATTGCGCGACGAGCTCTGCTATGAGTCGCTCACGCCGTCCATCAATCTTGTAGATGTCCGGCTGACTCAACTTCCCGAACGTCTTTAATAGTCCGGCGTTAAAGATTGCCCGTGCCTTTTTTGCATTGCGGCCAAACATGTCCATTCCTTAGTTTAAAAAGTTTGACTACAGATGTAGTTCACGAACCAGGTGCTGCGACACAAACCAAACTTGCAGTTCATTGCTGCGGATCACATCGCTGACCAACATGTCGTTGGTTCCGTCGTCGCCGACTTCACTTGCTTGGCGAGCCATCGAACGGGCGGCTTGAAGCGTGATCTCGTGAGCCTGAAGCAGGCGAGTCAACTGCGACTCGGGACACTCGCGGTCTTTTGGTGGTTGAGGAATGGTCGTGTTGTCGACGACGTCCTGTGCCATCGCGATGCTGATTCCACCAAGCAACATAATGCGTTCAGCAATCGTGTCGACGAGCTCGGCTTGCGTGGCATAGTGTTTATCGAACAGCAGGTGCAATTGATAGAACATGGGTCCTGACACTTGCCAATGATGCTTCTTGTACATGTCTCGCAGCGTCATCGTGTCGGCGAGCAATTGGTTCAGATTCTCAACACTTTGACGACGCGCCGATTCTTTTAGAGCAAGCGGCATCGGGATTAAGTGTCCGTACGCCTGAATGCTTCGAGCATCGCGAGTCATGATGGCGGTGGCTGGACTGACGTAGTCTTGGGTTTCGTTCATGATAATTAGGATTCCTATGAATCGAGGAGTAATGTTGTTGTGAATGTTTGTGGTTTGAGTAGGTGCGAGTACGATTCCGCCTTCGTTCTCCCAGCGTTCGAGATCCCTTTGCCCATCGACCCGCCGACCGGCGGATAGTCGCTCGCCGAGTCGGAGCGCGTCGAACCATTCGTCAGCAGCGTTCGTGATAGTGGCAGACGACATGACTTTGGTACTCAGGAGTGAACATGATGGGGCGGACGCGGCGTTTGACGACACACCGACAACTTCGGGTGCATCGTGAACAGTCACGCAGACGCAGTGCGAAGAAAGAACGCTCTTCGCGTTCTCGGTCTCATCGGCTCGAGGGCTTCGTCAAATCGAAGCCGCTTTTTTGCAAGTCCTGTACGGCTTCATCGTCCTTGTGATGCGTCTGAAAGTTGGCGACGGCGGAGTTGTTGGTAGACATCATCTCAATCCTGCTTGTGAAATGGAGTTGTTTCGTGATCGGCTTTTGCCACGACATCGCGAAGTCGCTTATCGGGCCAATTGTTCAGGAATCCAACGCCATTCAATATCGAGACATCGCCGAATCCAACATGGCGGATTCGACCAGGCATACCGCTAGTCTCGCTAGGGCCACTTCAAAGTGGTCGAATCCACCACGTTGTTTCCAGTCTTTGAACGATACCGACGCGTCTTGTTCTCACCTAGGTTTAGTGAGCAAGACCAATTTCGGTGCTGTGACCAGTGCCTCACTCTGTCAAGAAAAATCCAAAGATGACCAAGAAACTATGGATCGTCGCCGCGATTGTTGCGACCTCAAGCCTGTTGCTCGACACGAACCAAGCCGACGCTCAAGGCCGTCGCAACTGGAGGAACCGTGGTAGCAACTACACACATACGACGCAGTCCATGAACTATCCCGCGAGCCGGAGTTACATCGTCGTCAGCCCGGGGCATCGCATGGATAACTACGACCCATATTCAAACTATTCGGTTGGCTACGGAAACGCCAATAGTCATGGCTATCGCTATCCAAGTCAGTATGGCTATCGCAGTGGCTATGGCGGCTACAGCTATCCATCACGGAGCGGCGTGAGTATCGGCATCGGAGTCGGTGGATTCACCTATCGTGGCTTCGGTTACTAAGACGCCCTCACTAGAACTCGCCAGCAAGGTTTGGCAGTTATGGAAATCAGTCGGCGTCACTCCAACGCTAACCGCTAATCAAAGGGATTGCGATTCCCCCGATGCCTACCTAGCGTCGCGAGAGATCAGGTCATCGAATCTCCTAGTCCATGAAATTCACTATGGATCTGGATTGGGAAGCCCCACAAACGCTTCTGCAAAAGGTTATCTTTTAATGCACGATGTGGAAACAATGAATCACCCTACAATCCCAACACTGTTCGCTACTGATCAAACGGCAATCCACTCAAAACTGAATCCGGCCGCAGCGATGCGCTGGGTCGTTCGAGACATGAAATCATTGCCACGTTGGCCGGCAACATTGGTGTTGGTTATGTGTATCAGTGTGGCGATTGGCACAAGCAGCTATTTGCTGTGGACCCATTTGACCTCATCTCCCATTGCGGGCTGCGGTAGTGGTGACGGGTGGATCGACTGTGAAGGTGTGGCTAGAAGCCAATGGTCAGTATGGTTCGGCGTTCCCGTCAGCGCATTGGCACTCGCTACTTATTGCGTGATGGCCGGGTCTTTGGTTTTAACGAGATTTGATCGGTTTGGGCGTCCTCTACGTGAGATTGCTTGGATTGTCGTGACCGCTGCGGTGTTTGCAGCCGGAATGAGTGCGATCTGGTTTATCGCGGTTCAGCTTTTCGTCCTTCAACATATTTGTCTCTACTGCATGCTAGCTCACACGTGTGGATTGATTGCAACGATGACGCTGCTGGTCGTTGGTCCGCTAAGAGCGAAGTCCGCCTTGGCGATTGCATCGCTTAGCTTCGTTGGGTTGATGATTTTAATTTCTGGCCAACTCCTAAAACCCCCACCAGCCGCATTCGAGATCGAGCGTTTCGGCACGCCCGGCGTCGATGGGATCGACGCTTTGGAACCGGCTCCGCCGAATGGTCGCAACGACAATCTTGATGACAATCTGTTTGACGCTCCAGTGACCAGTAAACGCATACAAAGCACGCCTCCGATATACGCTCGCCTATTGGAATTGCCCAGTTTTCTTGCGATCGGTGATGTTGAAGCCAACTTGTCTCAAGCTGATCAATTGCCAAAACGAGTTGCAGCTATTCAGGGAGGCTCAATCAAGCTGAAGGTTGCGGACTGGCCTCACATTGGTCCCAGCGACGCAAAATATGTCGTCGTGGAGATGTTCGACTATTGCTGTCCTCCTTGCCGTGAGACGTTCAAGGCGATCCGTGGCGCGCAGCTCGAACTTGGCGATGATCTGGCAATTGTTTTATTGCCAGTGCCACTCAATTCAGACTGCAATCCGACAATCAAGGTCACGGGTTCGCACTACAAAGAGTCGTGCGTGCTGTCGAAGCTTGCCGTCGCGACTTGGCGAGTTGATACGAAGGCATTTGCATCACTGCACTTATGGATGCTGGCAGACGATCACCCTCCCACCTACGTCGATACGATTGCAAAAGCAAGAACGCTGGTGGATTCTAAGAAATTGGATGTTGAATTAGCTTCGGGCGTTCCCGATCAATACATCTCGCGACACGTGGCTCTCTACAAACGAGTGGGCGAAGGTGCGATTCCAAAATTGTTGTTTCCTCGAACCAGCGTAGTTGGCAAGTTCACCTCGGTCGATGGTTTGGTTGATCTGATCCGACTCGAAGCGATGTAGCAATAGGACGTCACGGCTTCACTTCGGCAGTTCCTGCGAGATCGCAGTTCTCGTGATCATGGTCGTCTCCACGTGGTTTCGCGGAAGTGCATTGCGTAAGTCCAGAGTTGTGAGTTTAGAGACATAATTCGTTAGCAATGAGGTTAGAAAACAATGCTATTCAAAGTCGCCACAGACAAGACCGTCAGCGAAACGGGAGTCGCGTTGCAAACTGCGGTCCAGAACAACCGTTTCGGCGTCATGCAAGTTCACAATCTCAAAGAGACGATGACGAAAAAAGGTATCGACTTCGCTCATGAGTGCCTGATCTACGAGGTCTGCCAGCCTCAGCAAGCCAAGAAGGTGTTAGAGGAAAATATGAGCGTCTGTACGGCATTGCCTTGTCGAATCTCAGTCTACGAAGAAGATGGAAAAACCATGCTGGCAACGTTGAAGCCAACGACTCTGTTGGGGATGTTCAATTCTCCGCGATTGGAATCGGTGGCCCAGGAAGTGGAGGACACGATTGTCAAAATCATGAAAGAAGCGGCGACGACTGATTGAAGACAGTGAAGGGATGCCAAAACAAATGATGATCAGACTCACAACCGAACTCCACCGATGAACGCAAATCTGAATCCATCATCCACTAACGACGCGATAAAGGGGGCAATGCCCGGACGAAGTTCGGAAACGCTTTCTGCAGCTCCATGGTATTTGCCGATCAAACTCTGGCAGCGTAAAACCACCATCATTGCCGCGCTGACTATGATCGGTATCGTGACGCATCTCCTGCTGCGTTTCGCATTTCAAACGTCATCAAGCGAGTTCCAGATTCCGTTGTTGATCACGCTCGCAGTCGGTGGCGCCCCACTCGTTTTGGAATTGCTAAAAAAGCTATTTCAGCATGAGTTTGGGGCAGATTTACTTGGTGGAATCTCGATCGTCACTTCGGTTCTGTTGGGCGAGTACCTAGCTGGCACGATCATCGTTTTGATGCTATCTGGCGGCGAGGCGTTGGAGTCGTATGCGGTACGCAGTGCTTCGTCGGTGTTGGCGGCGCTGGCGAAGCGGATGCCGTCAATTGCACATCGCAAGCGCGGCTCCGAAATCGTCGAGGTTGATTTGGCAGAAGTCGTTATCGGCGACACCCTGGTTCTCTACCCGCACGATATCTGCCCCGTCGACGGCGAAGTCATCGAAGGTCATGGCGCGATGGATGAATCTTACCTCACTGGTGAACCATTCCAGATCACGAAGACCTCCGGTTCAATGGTGATTTCGGGTGCGATTAATGGTGAATCAGCGTTGACGATACGCGCGACGCAGGTTGCTGCGGATTCACGCTATGCCAAGATCATGCGTGTAATGCAGGAATCAGAGAGCAAACGACCACAGTTACAGCGACTTGGCGACCAACTTGGTGCGATCTATACACCGGTGGCGTTGATTGTTGCTATCCTTGCTTGGAGCATCAGCGGTGACTCGCTTCGCTTCCTGGCTGTTTTGGTGATTGCAACTCCCTGTCCGCTGCTGCTGGGTATCCCGATTGCCATCATCGGCTCAATTTCGCTCTGCGCCCGACGAGCGATCATCGTCAAGAGTCCGGTTGTGCTTGAACAGATCGCCGGATGTCGCACTGCAATTTTTGATAAGACCGGTACGCTCACTTATGGCGAACCGAAGCTGACCGAACAAGTAGTCGCTTCAGGCTTTCAACAAAACGATGTGCTGACCCTCGCTGCAAGTTTGGAACGCTACTCCAAACATCCACTCGCCAGAGCCATTCTTGACGCCGCCGAAGCCGATGCCATTCAATTGCCCGAAGCGACCGAAGTGGGCGAGCTTCCGGGACAGGGACTCATTGGAACGGTTTCAGGCCGTACCGTACAAATCACCAGCCGCAGTAAGCTGCTCTCGCAGGATGTTATCGGGGCAGAGCAGCTTCCTGCCGTCGCGGGAGGTCTCGAATGCGTTGTCGTGATTGACGGCAACTATGCCGCAGCGTTTCGGTTCCGCGACGCGCCGCGCATCGAGAGCCGCTCCTTTGTCAAGCATCTTGGGCCGAAGCACGCGTTCACTCGCGTGCTGATCGTCTCAGGAGACCGCGAGTCAGAGGTTCGATATCTCGCCGAGAAAGTCGGGATTAAAGAGATCTTTGCAGAACAGAGCCCGGAGCAGAAACTCGCTCTCGTTCGCGCCGAAACGGCGAAGGCGAAAACGCTATACGTCGGCGACGGTATCAACGACGCACCGGCAATGCTTGCTGCTACAGTCGGCATGTCGATAGGCCAGAACAGTGATGTAACCGCGGAGGCTGCCGGGGTCGTAGTGATGGACAATTCTCTGGAAAAGGTAGATGAGTTCATGCACATCAGTAAACGGATGCGAACCATTGCGCTGCAAAGTGCCATCGGCGGCATGGCGCTGAGCATGATCGGAATGGGCTTCGCGGCGGCGGGATATTTGAGTCCAGTGATGGGCTCGATCACCCAAGAGGTGATAGATGTCGCAGCGGTGCTCAATGCCCTGCGGGCGGCCCTCCCTCCCAAAGTGATCCACGACCTGTGATGCGGCCTCGGAAGTCAGTGGTTAGATCCGCCACGATATTTGTCTTGGGATCCTCGATTTTGGCACACGAGTATTGGGCGACAATGAGTCGGGATGGGCAGAAACAATCGTTTTAAATGAAGTTCAATAGGGTGAACTATATGAAAGATTCAAAAAATCAGTGCCAATTGCTGGAATCGACGTCGGAGTACGCGGCCGTTCGTTCGGCAATAGTTCTTGAGATGGAGCACCGAAACACTGAGTTGCTCGCGACATTGGGACACGAACTTCGCAATCCAATGGCCCCGATCAAAAACGGCCTCCAATTGCTGGCGATGATGAACTTAAGCGAGGATGCTGAAAAAGTTCGAGCGATGATGGCTCGTCAAGTGGAACAGATCGTTCATTTGGTTGAAAACCTTGTCGATGGTTCGCGGATCAATTGCGGGAAAGTGTTGCTTGATAAACAAGTTTTTACGCTTGCCTCTGCAGTCGAAGCGGCCGTCGAAGAGTCGTCGATCTTCATTTCCGAAAGCGGTTTGACACTCGAAGTGATCGACAAAAGTGATGCGGCCTGTGTTTGTGGCGATCTTTGTCGATTGACTCAGGTGATCAGTAATCTCTTGAGCAATGCTGCCAAATTTGGAAGAAGCGGCGGTAGAATTGTGCTGAATCTGGATACACACGACGGCTTTGTGTTCATTCGAGTTCACGATAACGGGATTGGTATCGCCGCCGATCACTTGAAAAATATATTTACGATGTACGAACAGGTTGAAACCGCACAGGGATGTCGGTCAGCAGGACTTGGGATCGGCTTGGCCTTGGTCAGAAGCCTAGTCGAATTACACGGTGGCATCGTGACTGCTGTCAGCGATGGCCTCGATTGCGGTAGCACCTTCACCGTCCGTTTGCCGTTTGTCACAGGAATTAATCGAGCCAATGTTCTGTCGAGTGTCGTCCCCGATCGGCCCTCGCGACAGCGTCGGGTGCTGGTCGTTGATGACGTACGAGCGATGCGGTTCGTAACCAAACAGTTGCTAGAAAAATTAGGACACGAGGTCCAAGTCGCTGAGAATGGACGTTCAGCATTGGAGGTTCTTGATTCGTTCAAGCCGGAAGTCGTCTTTTCAGATCTGACGATGCCTGTGATGGGCGGTCACGAACTGGCGCGCCGAATTCGAGAACGGAACGACCTAGAAAACGTCTGCTTAGTCGCGTTGTCAGGATATGGGCAATGGTCCGACCGTGAAATGGCCTTTGAAGCTGGATTTGATCGTCATCTTACTAAACCCGTTGACTTTCAGCGGATGCAGGATTTGTTCAACGAGTTAGACTGCTGAGGCGATCTCACTTGAATCAAGCTAGGATTGCATTTCACTATGAGCATTGGTGAAAGTTTAAAGATTTTGTCTGTCAACGGGGGATCCTCGAGCATCAAATTTGCTTTGTTTGATGCCGAGATTTTTTTTCAGCGAATCGTCCGTGGAAGTATCAGGCGAATCGGTATATAGGATTCTTCACTTGAGGTGACTGACGCGCGCAACCCGGATCGTTTACTCATACCGGTGGCCGCTCCGAATCATACGGCTGCAGTGAATGTGTTGATAAAGTGGTTGACTCAAGAATTTGACGAACAATCTTTCTCTGCGGTCGGCCATCGGATCGTTCACGGTGGGCCAAACTACTTCAAACCACAGCGGATTGATGCCGAGATGATTGACCAGCTGCGCAGACTTCGACCGTTCGATCCCGAGCACCTACCGGCGGAATTGATGCTGATCGATGCCTTCCAGCAGCAGTTTCCAGAGCTTCCTCAGGTTGTATGTTTTGACACCAACTTTCATCATGATTTGCCACGAGTCGCCAGTATGTTGCCGATTCCTAGGCGTTACGAAGCGAAGGGAGTGCGGCGCTACGGATTCCATGGATTTTCCTATGAATTTTTGATTCAAGAGCTTCAACGGATCGCGGGCACAGAAGCGGCTTATTGACGAGTTATCCTGGCGCACCTTGGAAGCGGTGCAAGTCTTGCGGCCGTCCGTGACGGCAAGTCGATCGACACGACGATGGGGTTTATTTCAACCGCAGGCATTCCGATGAGCACTCGATCTGGCGATCTCGATCCGAGCTTGTGCGACTACTTTGGTCGCATGGAGAACATGACCGCCGAGCAATTCAATGTGATGGTCAACGCTGAGTCCGGCTTATTAGGAATTTCTGAAACCAGCTCCGACATTTGCGACTTACTCGATCGTGAATCCCATGACGAACGCGCGGCGGAGGCGGTGGCGTTGTTCTGTTATGAGATCAAAAAACGAATTGGCTCTTTCGCGGCTGCGCTCGGCGGTCTTGATACATTGATTTTCACCGGCGGCATCGGTGAGAACTCGGCACAAGTTCGCACTCGGATCGGTAACGGGCTGCGAGTCCTTGGGATTGATCTAGACGAATCGCGCAACGCAAAGTGTGAGTCGGTGATTTCAACTGACACCAGTCAGGCCTCTGTTCGAGTCATTCGCACAGGCGAGGAGCTCACAATCGCTCGCGCTGTCCAGCGGATCATGAAGTTGAAAACTTGATGGCGAACGGGTTCAGCCCGAATAAGAGTAGGTTGTGGTTGGATCCGCCAAGGACGATTAGAGGATCGCTCGATAGGACGTTCAGTCTTGAAATCATATCGTTGTGGTTGGACGCTCCAGGTTCTTGGCAAGATTGGTGCGATAAGCCTATTCCAGAATTATGGAATCAACCAAACGAACAAGTCTGAATCATGTCAACCGCTATCGAGCCCGCGACGCTCTCGCCTGAGATGCTTCAACGAACGGATGCCTATTGGCGGGCAGCGAACTATATGTCGGTGGGTCAGATTTATCTGTTTGATAATCCGCTGCTCAAGCGACCACTGAAACTCGAAGACATCAAGCACATGCTGCTTGGGCACTGGGGAACGACGCCAGGACAGAACTTTATCTATGTCCACTTGAATCGAGTCATCAAGAAATTTGATCTCGATATGATCTACGTTTCCGGTCCGGGGCATGGTGGACCGGCGGTTGTTGCCAACATGTATCTCGAGGGCACGTACAGCGAGGTCTATCCCGACATCAGTCAAGACGAAGCCGGATTGCAAAAGCTGTTTCTTCAGTTCTCGTTTCCGGGAGGCATTCCCAGCCATACTTCGCCCGAAACCCCCGGCTCGATTCACGAAGGTGGCGAACTAGGTTACTCGCTCAGCCATTCCTTCGGTGCCGTGTTTGACAATCCCGATTTGATTGTGGCATGCGTCGTTGGGGACGGTGAAGCGGAGACCGGACCGCTGGCGACATCATGGCACTCGAACAAGTTTCTTAACGCAGCTACTGACGGCGCGGTACTGCCGATCCTGCATCTCAACGGATACAAGATTGCCAGCCCAAGCGTGTTGGCGCGCATTGAACACGAGGAACTTGAGCAACTGCTTCGTGGCTACGGTTGGACGCCGTACTTTGTTGAAGGTGACGATCCAGAGTTGATGCACGAAGCGATGGCGACCACGTTGGATAAGGCCATCGAACAGATCAAGTACATTCAGCACAACGCGAGAAACAATGAAGTTGCGACTCGTCCACGTTGGCCGATGGTCGTGCTGAAGTCACCCAAAGGTTGGACGGGGCCAAAGGTTGTCGACGGAGTACCGATTGAAGGTACCTTTCACGCTCATCAAGTTCCACTCTCTGATCCCGCCAAGCACCCCGAGTATCTCGGCCTGTTGGAAGACTGGTTGCGTAGTTATCGGCCTGAAGAATTGTTTGACGAGGACGGCTGCTTGAAACCGGAACTAGCCGAACTCGCACCCCAGGGTGATCGTCGCATGGGCGCGAATCCTCACGCCAACGGTGGCATGCTATTGCGCGATCTGCGAATACCTGATTTCCGCGACAACGCGGTGGACGTAACCCAGCCGGGTGTGCGTGGTATCGGCGACACACATGTGCTGGGGCCTTTCGTTCGGGATGTGATGAAGCGCGATGCCGAGCAGCGAAATTTTCGCGTGTTCGGTCCTGATGAAACAGCGTCCAATGGTTTGGAAGCTGTCGTCGATTTCACGAATCGGCAGTGGAGCACTCGGATCGTTCCCAATGACGAGTTCCCCGCATCGGACGGTCGTGTGCTCGACTCCATGCTCAGCGAACATCAATGCGAGGGCTGGCTGGAAGGCTACCTGCTAACCGGGCGACATGGATTCTTCAACTGCTATGAAGCGTTCATTCACATCATCGACTCGAAGTTTAACCAGTACGCCAAGTGGCTGAAGGTCACTGCGGCTTTACCTTGGCGACGTCAGATTGCATCTTTGAACTATGTTCTCGCTTCGCACGTTTGGCGACAGGACCACAACGGCTTCACGCATCAAGATCCGGGCTTCATCGACCACGTTGTGAACAAGAAAGCATCGGTGGTGCGAGTTTACTTTCCACCCGATGCAAACTGCCTGTTGTCGGTGATGGACCATTGTCTGCGCAGTCGTCATTACGTGAACGTGGTCATCGCTGGCAAGCATCCGTCGCCACAATGGTTGAAGATGGACGCCGCCAATGAACACTGTACCGCCGGGATCGGGGTCTGGCAGTGGGCATCCAACGACCAGACCGGGGAACCGGATGTCGTGATGGCTTGCTGCGGTGATGTGCCGACACTGGAAATCTTGGCCGCCGTTGCGATCATGCGAGAGCATTTGCCGAATCTGAAGATTCGCGTCGTCAACATCGTTGATTTGCTGAAGTTGCAACCGCAAAGCGAGCATCCTCACGGATTGAGCGACACCGACTTCGACGCGTTGTTCACCCGAGACAAGCCGATCATCTTCGCCTTTCACGCTTACCCATCGCTGATTCATCAGCTCACCTATCGCCGCACCAACCACATGAACCTCCATGTCCGTGGCTACAAGGAAGAGGGCACGATCACGACACCGTTCGATATGACGGTGCTGAACGATCTGGATCGCTTCCATTTGGTGATGGACACTATTGACCGACTGCCGCAGATCAGCGAAGTGGGCGTGCGACTGAAACAGCAACTCGAAGCGAAGTTGATTGAACACTCGAAGTATATCCGCAAGCATGGTCGAGACATGCCGGAGATCCGGGACTAGAAATGGAGAGAAATGGCGGAGAAAAATGTTTAGAGCGTGCCGATAGAAAAAAATCTTTTTTCCCTGATCAAACCACACAGAAGGAACAGAACAATGCTGAAGCACACACTACTTCCCGGCGAGGGAATTCTTATCCTCGAACCGTCCGAAACGTTGGACGCGGCCGACTTTGAAGCGGTAATTCACGACATGGATCCGTATCTCGCGGAACATGAATCTTTAGCCGGAGTCCTGATTTTTGCCAGAGCGTTTCCCGGTTGGCTGAACCTGGAAGCGGCCATTAGTCACTTGCGACTCATTGAAAACTATCACAAGAAAATCCAGAGACTTGCGATCGTCAGCGACAACGGTCTGCTGTCCGCGTTGCCGAAGTTCGCCGCTCATCTGGTACATCCTGACGTCAAGCACTTTTCAGAATCTGAATATGAAGACGCACTGAGTTGGCTCAAGGCAGAAAACAAGAACATAAGCAAAAAGAAATCCGGTGACAACGTCCTTCGCTCCGTCTCACCGTAATATCGCACCTTCTCTGTTTGCCCCGTGCTTTTTCTGCCCCGAACTGATTCCCAATGGCACTCCGATTGTTCTTCATGCGACACGGCGAAACGGATTGGTCACTCAGTGGACAGCACAGTGGCCGAGCGAATATTCCGTTGACTACCAACGGCGAAGACGAAGCACGTCACCTTGGTGAACGGACTCGCGTCTTCTCATTCAGTCATGTTCTCAGTAGTCCGCTGCAACGAGCTTGGCGCACTTGCGAATTGACTGGTTTGTCGCAACTCGCCGAAATCGAGCCAGATTTAGCCGAATGGGACAATGGCGACTATGAAGAGAAAACATCCGCCGAGATTCACGCTTCGCGACCGGGTTGGAACGTCTTTCGCGATGGTTGCCCCGGCGGAGAGATGCCAGATGAAGTTTCCGTGCGAACCGATCAACTGATTGAGCGACTAACGCTTTTGGATGGCAATGTTGCCCTGTTCTCGCACAGCCATTTTGGTCGCGTCTTGGCAGCGCGTTGGATCGGGCTTGCGGTGGTGCACGCACAGTCGTTCGTGCTCAACACGGCGTCACTCAGCATTCTCGGCTATGAACACGATAGCACTGATCAGCCCGCCACTACATTGTGGAACTGTGCACCGCTGGAGCGTTTCGTCAGGGTCGATCCATGACAGAACTGATCGATCTCGACTTGGTCGCCACACGCTCCCAGAGTAAACCGCCATCGGCAAACATGTAGGAAAAGAATCATGTTCGACTTTAAACTAAAACGTCTCGGCATGCTGATGGAACCGGAACCTGGAAATCCGTATGAAGTCGGTGGGGTTCTGAACCCAGCGGCGGTTCGCGGGCCGGATGGGAATTTGTATCTCTTTCCACGACTGGTTGCCAAAAACAACTACTCTCGAATAGGTATCGCTCGCGTGAAATTCGACGATGCGGGTGAGCCGTGCGGCGTCGAGCGGCTGGGGATCGCGTTGAATCCGGAAGCGGATTACGAACTCCAGGCGGACGGCCGCGGTGGCTGTGAAGACGCTCGCGTCACCTATGTAGAACGCTTCAAGCGTTATTTGATGACCTACACCGCGTTCTCCAGGAGTGGTCCGCGCATCGCCTTGGCCGTATCCGAAGACCTGTTTCACTGGAGGCGTCTTGGGCTCGCCGCCTTCGAGCCGTTTCGTGGCACCGACTTTGTTGGTGTCGCTAACAAAGACGCGAGTCTGTTTCCGATCGCCATTCCGAACCACCGCGGAAAGATGCAGCTCGCGATGATACACCGTCCACTCTTTCCAGGGTCGCTGCCCGAAGAAACGGAATGCGACGGATGCACGCGGATGGTCGATCTCGAACACGAAAGCATCTGGATTTCGTATTGTCCGATGGAGCTCGACGGACTCAAGCCCAAGCATCTGGGGCTTTTCAATTCGCATCATCGCTTGGCGACACCCATCGCGCCTTGGGAATCACTCAAAATCGGTGGCGGCACGCCGCCGGTGATGACGCGGCACGGCTGGATAATGCTGTATCACGGCGTCCACGCGGAAGAATCCGATAGCGCTGCGAACCAACGGCTGTGCTATTCCGCCGGCGTCATGATCCTGTCGGCAAAGCATCCGCGGACGATTCTGTATCGTTCCACTGAGCCGATCTTAACACCCATTGACCCGCACGAACGCGATGGCGTTGTCGAGAACGTGGTATTCCCCACTGGCATTGATTGTCGAACCGACATTGGGCAACCCGATCGGTTCGACGTTTACTACGGCATGGCCGATTCACGTATCGGTGTGGCGACACTGCAAGTTCCTAGACATCTTCCAACCACGAAGCAGCCCATCGTTGACGCTCCCAACGCCATCGTGCCTCTTGTGCCAACGCTGTTGGAGGTTTCGGCTTGAAAGCTCAACAAGCTGATTCTCTAAACCAAGGCGTCGTTGTTTCGGTGCGAGGAAGCGTCGTCGATGTTCGATTCGACCAACGCTTGCCGCCGATTCATTCGGTCCTGCGGGCCGGCGATCAACGGCAGATGGTCATCGAAGTCCTATCGCAGCAAGATGCTCATTGCGTGCGTGGCATCGCGCTCACACCGACTCAAGGATTGGCTCGTGGGATGCCGGTGCAGGACACCGGTGGGCCACTGGAGGCTCCGGTCGGCAAAGCGTTGTTGTCCCGCATGTTCAATGTCTTTGGGGAAACGATTGACCGTGGTGAAGAACTGATAGACGTGGAGCGGAGGAGCGTTCACCGCGAACCACCACCTTTATCGCGAAGGTCGACCAAGTCGGAGATCTTCGAGACTGGGATCAAAGTAATCGACGTGCTCGTGCCACTGGAACGCGGTGGGAAGGCGGGGCTGTTCGGAGGTGCTGGAGTGGGCAAGACGGTTCTGCTGACCGAACTGATTCACAACATGATCGGCAAGCAAAAGGATGTCAGCATCTTCTGCGGCATTGGCGAGCGTTGTCGAGAAGGCGAAGAACTCTATCGCGAAATGAAAGCTGCGGGGGTGCTGAATGACATGGCGATGGTGTTCGGACAAATGAATGAGCCACCAGGAGCGAGGTTTCGTGTCGGGCACGTCGCACTCACGATGGCCGAATACTTTCGAGACGACGAGCATCGCGATGTGTTGTTGTTGATCGACAACATCTTTCGCTTTATCCAAGCTGGCATGGAAGTGTCGGGACTGATGGGGCAGATGCCGTCTAGACTCGGCTATCAACCAACCATGGGCAGCGAACTTGCGAGCCTCGAGGAACGCATCGCCAACACGGACTCCGGTGCAATCACATCGATTCAGGCCGTTTACGTTCCCGCCGACGACTTCACCGACCCGGCCGCCGTGCACACGTTTTCGCATCTGTCGGCTTCGATAGTGCTATCACGTAAACGAGTGAGCGAGGGACTCTTCCCCGCGATCGACCCGCTGCAATCGAGTTCCAAGATGGCGACGCCGAGTGTCGTTGGACATCGGCATTACGAGTTGGCCCAAGCGATCCGTCGCACACTGGCTCAGTACGCCGACTTGAAGGACATCATCGCCATGCTCGGCCTGGAGCAACTTTCGCCAAAGGATCAAGAGATCGTCGGTCGTGCGCGGCGTCTGGAACGCTTCTTGACGCAACCCTTTTTCACGACGGAACAGTTTACAAGTTTGCAGGGAAAACTGGTCAGGTTGGACGACGCGCTCGATGGCTGTGAGCAAATCCTCAACGACGAGTTCAAAGATGCCGACGAAAGCGATCTGTACATGATCGGCAAAATTGAAGACGCGACGCAGAAGGCGAAGACGAGAACTAAAGCGAAGCCAACTTCAAAACCAACCTCAGACGCAGGGAGCCAGCATGTCGCCGGAACTCATGCGACTTAAGATTCTGCTCCCCTTTCGCATCTTGGCGGACAAGACCGGAGTCGCGAGGATCGTGGCCGAATCAAGTTTTGGTTCGTTCGGAATTTTGCCGCACCGGCTTGATTGTGTGGCGTCGTTGCCACCGGGAATTTTGATCTACGAAACGGACGATGAAGGCCAGGTCTACACGGCGATCGACGAAGGGGTGCTGATTAAGGCTGGGTTGGAAGTACGGGTGTCCGTTCGCAACGCCATCGTCGGATCGGACTTGGCCCATCTGCAAGCCGCAGTACAAGACCAGTTCTTAGCGTTGGATGAACAGCAGCAGTCTGTTCGTTGGACGATGGACAAGTTGGAGTCGAACATCGTTCATAGTTTCACGGAGTTGCACCGTGAGTGATAACTCTGGCAGGCGATCAGGCTTTCCTCAGGAAGTTGGGGCGAAAGCAAAGCGTAAGCTGAGGGCGAAGCGTTCAGAGCATCAATGCGTCTGGTTCGGACTGGGCATGATGGGATTGATCGGCTGGTCCGTGGTCGTTCCCACGCTGTTGGGCGCGGCCGTCGGTGCGTGGTTGGATCGCAATCACGCCGCCAGTCACTCGTGGACGCTCACGCTGTTGATTGCGGGACTGCTGATCGGATGTTGGAGTGCTTGGCAATGGGTGGCTAAGGAAGACAGAGCAATGAGAGACGAACAGGAGAACCAGGATGAATGACGGACTGGGACTGATTTTCGCCTTTGTTGCTGGAATGTTGCTGGGAGGCCTGTTCTTTGGTGGGCTTTGGTGGACCGTTCGCAAATGCGTCGTGACACCGTACCCAGCACGTTGGATGCTGAGCAGCGCGGTACTGCGAATGAGCATCACTCTTGCGGGGTTTTACTTTGTCGGTGCAGAGCAATTCAAACCACTTCTGGCGTGCTTGGTCGGATTCATCGCAGTGCGACTGCTGGTGACTGGGTTGACTCGACCCTCGATACAAGCTTCGTCCAATAACCGGGAGCCCCACCATGCGACTTAGTCCCGACGAACTTATCTTCTGGCAGTACGGGTGGTTCAAGTTGAACGCCACCATCGTGTTCACCTGGGCGATCATCCTGTTCATGGCGATGGGTGCCAAGCTGGTCACGCGCATGCTATCGACCGATCACCAGCGGAGTCGTTGGCAGAATCTGCTCGAAATTGTCATCAGCGGAATCCAGCAACAAATCGCCGACATCGGACTCAAGCAACCTCGCAGATATCTCAGCTTTCTCGGCACGCTATTTCTGTTCGTCGCGGTGACCACGCTAGGCACTGTAATTCCAGCCTACGAACCACCAACCGGCTCGTTATCGACCACGCTGGCACTCGCTTTGTGCGTCTTTGTAGCGGTTCCAATGTTTGGCATCCAGGCTCAAGGACTGGGCGGATACTTGCGAACCTACATTGAACCGACAGTGATCATGCTTCCCTTCAACATCATTAGTGAAGTGTCACGGACGCTGGCGCTCGCGGTGCGACTGTTCGGCAACATGATGAGTGGTGCGATGATCATGGCCATCCTGCTGACGATCACTCCGTTCTTGTTCCCCATAGTCATGACAGCACTCGGACTGCTGACTGGAATGGTCCAGGCATACATCTTCAGCATCTTGGCGGCCGTCTATATCGCTGCGGCCACAAAAATCCGCGAGACGATACCAAAGAAAATCCAACAACAACTTACATAGGAAACATTATGGACAGCATAACCATCATCGCCCTGGGATCTATCGTGATCGCAGGCATCACCACCAGCTTTGGATGCATGGCACCAGCGTTTGCGGAAGGCAAAGCAGTGGCGACGGCGTTGAATGCTCTGGCGCAACAGCCCGACGCATCCTCCACCATCACGCGAACTCTGTTTGTCGGCCTCGCGATGATCGAATCAACAGCCATTTACTGTTTTGTTGTTTCGATGATTCTCATTTTCGCCAATCCGTTCTGGAATCACTTCGTCGCTCAAGCGACAGGGAATTAGCTCATGCTGGTCGACTGGTTTACCATCGTCGCGCAGGCAATCAACTTCCTGATACTTGTCTGGCTGATGAATCGATACTTATACGGGCCGATTCTACACGCCATTGACGAACGTGAAAAGAAGATCGCTGCGGAACTGGCTGACGCGGATGCGAAACGAGCAGAGGCGAAAAAAGAACTCGACGAATTCGAGCATAAGAACGAAGAGTACGACCAACAACGCACCGCACTGCTGAACAAATTGACCGACGAGGCAGCGACCGAGCGTTCTCGACTATTAGATGACGCCACGAAAGCTGCAGACATTCTTTCTGCCAAACGACGAGATGCGTTGGAGACCGAACAACAAGACTTGAGCGAGGAGATCAGGCGGCGAATGCATCGGGAAGTGTTCGCTCTGACACGAAAGACGCTCAGCGACTTGGCGTCAGTGGAGCTGGAGAAGCAGATGTGCGATGCTTTCACCGATCGTATGCGATCTCTCAATGGAGAAGTCAAGGCAGAGTTTGCCGTTTCATCAGATAACGGCAAGCAATCGATACGAGTACGAAGTGCATTTGATTTGCCAACCGAACAGCGATCGCAAATTCAAAAAACGCTGAACGAAACTATGTCGGCCGACGTGCCTATTCAATACGATGTCGAGCCGAATCTTATCAGCGGCATCGAGCTGACGGTCAACGGCAAGAAGTTGGCTTGGAGCGTGAATGATTACCTCAAGGGCGCCGCCCATGGGGCATCCACTTCATCATGAACATCCTGCGAAACATCTACGACAACACCTTCGCGGAATTCGCAAGCACTCGCGAAGCCTTCTCACCAGAGCTCTCACTTGTGGAGATTGGAACGATCAGCAGTGTCGCAACGGGGATCGCGAAGGTGTCGGGATTGCCGAACGTTGGTTACGAGGAATTGGTCCGCTTTCCGGGCAACGTCTACGGAATCGCATCGAATGTGGATGAGAACGAGATCGGTGTTGTGCTGCTAGGTGACTACTCTCGGCTGCATGCTGGCGACGAGGTTCAACGTACCGGACGCGTGACGGATGTGGCTGTCGGCGAAGGTTTGCTGGGACGCGTGATCGATCCAACCGGTCGGCCGCTCGATGGAAATGGCGTCGTCCGTTGCAGCGAACGTCTTCCGATCGAACGTCCGGCACCACCAATCATGGATCGGGGTCCGGTGACCGTGCCGCTGCAGACGGGAATCAAGGTCATCGACGCTCTGATTCCCATCGGGCGAGGCCAACGCGAACTGATTCTGGGCGATCGTCAGACCGGAAAGACCGCCATCGCACTCGATACGATCATCAATCAGCGCGGCCAGAATACCATCTGCGTTTACTGTGCGATTGGCCAGCGCGCTTCCGCTGTCGCTAAAGCCGTCGCGGTCCTGAAGGAGAACGACGCGCTGGAGTTCACCGTCGTGGTGGTCAGTGAAGGAAACGATCCGCCCGGATTGGCTTACATCGCACCATACGCCGCGACGAGCATTGCCGAGTACTTCATGGAACGGGGCCGCGATGCACTGATCGTCTACGATGATTTGACCCAGCATGCGCGAGCTTACCGCGCACTTTCTCTGTTGCTGCGTCGGCCACCGGGCCGCGAGGCCTTTCCCGGAGACATCTTTTATATTCACTCGCGATTGCTCGAACGGGCCACGCACCTACGAGACGACCTGGGTGGCGGATCACTGACCGCCCTTCCGATTATCGAAACCGAGGCTCAGGATATCTCCGCGTACATCCCCACGAACCTGATTTCTATCACAGACGGACAGATCTATTTGTCACCGTCTCTGTTCGCGCTAGGCGTTCTGCCGGCGGTGGACGTTGGAAAATCGGTGTCCCGTGTCGGTGGCAAAGCCCAGCGAGCGACCTATCGCTCGGTCGCAGGCGATCTGAAACTCGCCTACGCTCAGTTTCAAGAACTCGAAACATTCGCGCGTTTTGGTGCTCGGCTGGACGCCAGCACCAGCAAGATCATCGCGCGTGGTCAGCGAATCCGATTATGTCTCCAACAGCCGGAATTTTCGCCGGTGTCTGTTCCCTCACAAATCGCCATTCTGTTGGCGCTTAGCGAGGGACTTTTTGACGATGTGCCGAACGAACGAATGCCGGCAGCGGAACAATCGGTGAAGGACGCTGCAGCCACCCTGCCATCGGCCGTGTGCAACCGGTTGAAAACCGCGAAGACGTTCAGCCTCGAAGACCGACAGGTAATCACTGAGTTGACACGCAGCGCCATCGCGTCCGTCCTGAAGGTATCGCCATGAGTAATAGCATGGCGGACTTGAAACGAAAGATCAGCACCGCCGACGACCTACAATCGGTGGTTCGCACCATGAAAGCGATGGCAGCTTCTAGCGTCGCACAATACGAACGTTCCGTGCTCGCGTTACAGGACTACTATCGAGCGGTCGAACTCGGGCTGAGTGCATGCTTTCAAAGAATAAACCTCTCAACGCAGGTGGAAGGAGCCGCGAACACTCTAAAACCGAAAATCATTTCCGCCATCGTGTTTGGTTCCGACAATGGATTGGTCGGTCAGTTTAACGACGTGATCACGGACTTTGCAATGAACGAGTTGTCGGACACACCTGGCGAGTTGAAGGTCTGGTCGGTAGGCGAACGAGTGCATCGGAAGCTTGCGGATTCCGGCTTGCCACTGCAGGGACAGTTTCCTGTTCCAAGGTCGGTCAACGGAATCGTTACCCTGGTGGGGCAGATTCAAATCGAGTGCTTTGGTGTTGATCGCGAACACGAATCAACTTCCGTTTTCGTTTTCCACAACCGCCCGCAGGCAAAGTCGCTTTATGAACCGGTCTCCCAGCGACTGTTACCGCTTGATTCGGAGTGGAAGCAACGTTTGACCGAGCTTCCATGGCCGACGCACAGGCATCCAGAATTACTAGGGTGCCATCGGCTGGTGCTGCGATCGTTGGTCCACGAATTCTTATTCATTTCAACGTACCGCGCCTGCGCCGAATCGCTCGCCAGTGAAAACGCCAGCCGACTCGCTGCCATGCAACGCGCCGACAAGAACATCGACGAGCTACTAGAAGCCCTTCACACAAAATTACATCGCCAGCGACAAGGTGGAATCGACGAGGAGCTATTCGATGTCGTCTCCGGTTTCGACGCTCTATCAGGCTAGTTCTTGCTCATGCGAAAGCATATCCGGTTCTCTTGGAGACTCAAAAACACCTCAAAGTCTCACACGAGTAGTGGAGGTAGTTCATCTCCGGTCGTCCGTCGTGAGCACGTTCTAGCTTTGACGATTCACTGCAGACGATCGTTTCGTGGAACTGACCTCGAAACATGCTTGAGAACCGCAGCATTGATCGCCAACATTACGTGTCTAGCTTTGTTGTTGAAGCATCGTCATGACAAGGCAAATATCCTTGTGTCGCTCATCTGTTCAATCAATGATGTCGTGGCGAATACGGGTATAATTCTATCAGAGGTTATTGCACAGGTGTCCGGTTCACGAGTTCCCAATTTGATCATTGGACTGATCATCGCTGTTGTCGTCGGGCGCGGTGCAGTCCAATACCTTACGGAAGCTCGACGAGCAGTGTCGGACCCAACTTGTAAACTAGATAAGGTCGAACGCTAGTTTTACTCAAGATTCGAAATTAATTTCGCAAGGTTTCCATGGCGACTACACCAAACGAAACATCGAGCCACGGTGAGACTCAGTTTGCAACGACACGCCGAAGTCCGTAGCAAACAATGCAAAACACAAAGACGATACTCCACGCGTCTGGCGATCCGAATGATAAGTTTTCGCCCGAAGTTCTCAGTCGCGCGAGACGAAAGAGGTTCTGTGTTCAATACGTCACCAGCGCAATCCATGTACTCGTTGCAGATGCCGCGGTGTCAGTCAGAATCGTGTGACCACATGATGACTTTCGAATTCATCGCCGATAACGATAGAATCCCATGTGATTCGAATATATCGTTCTCAATCTCACGCATCATCATAGCGCCGTCAAACGGATCATTAAGCATAGCGGGCGCGGAGTATCGGACATGAATGGCACTTAATTCGCCTAAGTGCTTGGCAATGTGGTAGTTAAGTTCTGTTGACAGCAAGGGGCTCCACTTGCGATGTGTTTGAGGCTCTTACCACTCACTCACAGGCAAGGAAGCCCCTCGTGTATCAACCAGAACTCAGTTCATTTCGTCGACGTATCGCCCCAAGCGCGCACGGATGGCGATCTCTACTTCGCATCGTTGCTCGACCGAGAGACTATCCTTTCGGTGTTCTCTCAGGCAAGCGGCATTCTCGATGCGGCTAGGATTTATAGCACGGCTGTGACGCTGTGGGTTTTCTTGTCCCAAGTCCTCTCCATCGATCATGGGTGTGTCGCCGCTGTGGCCAAACGCGTGACCTATCGATGCGCTCGTGGACTCGGAGCAATGCTCGCCTGAAACAGGTGCTTACTGTATTTCTGGACGACACCGAGTACAGTAAGGACGACATCGCAGCACTGTTTCGCCGGCGCTGGGAAACAGAGCTCAATCTGCGGAGCCTGAAGACGGTGATGCAAATGGATCACT
>JBGSIA010000162.1:0-61654 GCA_041751935.1 Pirellulaceae bacterium
TGAAGCAGCTTTTCCAGTAGACTGTTATCGACTGGCGGTTCGGCGACGGCTGTGGACTGCGATTCATCCATGATCGCATCAACAGTATCAATTTCCCCGTTTCAGCCAAGATCAATTTCAACAGGCTGAATAGTTACCAAAATACTAAATTGGCACGAACACCTAGCACGTAGGCGTCATCTAGATTTTGACGAGCCTGGGAAATCCATTGAAAGTCAGGTGTGATTGCCAGTGATTGCGTTGCTTGAATGCTGTAAAATGCTTCAACCCCTTTTCCGTCTCCGACGCTACCCAAAAATGCCGAAAGAAGCGGTCCGATCTCGTCGCTTGTCTCGGAAGTGTAATATCCGATTCCGAACGTGTCGTTGTCGCGTCCCGAAACGAAGCTATTCCCTCCCAAGCCTAGACTCCAAAAATACGAGATCGGATTTGTTTGGTCATCCGCGAATCCGGCACGACTGAAATAGCCCCAACCTCGCGATGCGTTACAAGGATCGACATATAAATAATGATCTGAGTTGTAGTAGGCTGACCAGGAATCTGATGAGCGTCCGATTGGAATTTGAGGTAGTACGATCCGTGGGTCTTGGTCCAAACTCACGTAATCACGCGAACTGTAAGTCGCCCCAAAAAGCATGTGGCCGGGGCGATTCAAAAAGTTCGTCGGCAAACGCAGCTCCGACGAAATCGCCATACCCTCTGCGAACAATTCACCAAAGCCGGTCGAGCGAGTCGTGTCAGTGGGGTTGATCAGCAAGAACGAAAACAGCGGCATGCCTTCACTCAAGTAAGCGAAGCCAGCACCTAGTGATGAGTAGGGAATCGTGCGAAGGGCGATCGGGTTTGCTACGAATGCGACGTTAGAGAATTGACGGATACCTCGACCATGAGCAAACGCATTCACGTCACCGTCAAGCGTGTCTACTTTCCCAGCGAAGAGAATGAAGCTCTCCGAAAGGGCCTGCGTGATCACAAAGTTTGTGATGTAGAGATTTCGACTATCCGTCACCGGAAGATCCGCTGCCAGGGTCGCTGGTAATAGTGCGCCAGTCGCATCGGCGATTGATTCACCAAAACGATGCTCGGCGCGGACTTTGAGGAATAGCCCGTCATGAACTCCGAGTTTGCCGAGATCAAAGTTCGCGACATAGTCTCCGTGACCGCCGTAACGATCTGTTTGTTCGGCACCACCGGAAACCGTACCGAAATAGAACTGAGTCAAGTTGTTGCTAAACGAGATCCCGCTTGCTGCCCATTGTTCGCGACACGAGAGTTCTCGTTCGCAAGAATCGCATGCTGAGTCAATGATCGAACCGCATCCCATGTGGATGTCACAGGCTGATTCGGCATCACAACCAGGAAACTGAGCAACCGCATGAGATGATGTTAAAATCACAACCGCGAGTATTGACGACACCAGCACACGCCGCGTTCGTTTCAAAATGGGTAGTAACGACATGCCGATCCTTCCCGATGCGATGCTTGCCAAATCCGTTGACTGTCAAATTGGGCCAGATACGAAGCCCCCTTCTTATTGGTCGAACTATCAACCCAGGAATTGGAGGATGTGTCGTCAATCGCGTTTAAATATTGAGGCTCGAAGTGCAGTACGTCTAGCTAACGAAGCTTTGTCGATTATGCGCTGCGCGACGCAATTGAACACTAGGCAACACGTTTGCACGAGAGAACCAGCCGTCTCCACCCAAGTTTCACGACAAGTGTATTCCGTTGGCAGTGCATTCCTGGCAATGATATCGCGAAGCACATCTTCGAAGCCCGTCGTTGGGGACTTGATTCTGGAGTGGAATCAGCTCTGAGCGGATGAGTTTTTCTAGCGAATAATGACTATCAAATTGAGAACGGATAGCGATTCTGCCGATCTCAAAAGATGAGTCAGTTGTGCGGAGTTGCTCAATTCCCATTTCGTATGATGTAACCACGACAACATGAGCATGCTGCGTAAGTATTACTGGCTTTCTTGCTGCGTTATCACGTTAGCTATCTGCCAATCACCACGTGTTTGTTCCTATGAACCTCAGTGGCACTTGGAGACAGATGACTTTGAGCTCGTTGATCATCAATTGAGCTGGCTCGATGACGCTAAATTCGCGGAAACGGCTCTGCCCCAGCCCGTGAACGTTCAGCTCGAAAACCTGTCGCATGTGAACGATTCGTCAGTCGACCGTTTACCCTTCGCTTCGTGTATCTCGCCGGCGCTCGATCCGAGCCTAGAGCACTTCTCAAGTTCGCAAAGCGATGACGTGGTGCCAATCGGTGTGGGCTATGACGACGGGTTCGTTATCGCGAGTGAGGAAGACTTGCGACTTGGGACAGAGGACTATCCCTACCAGCTAAAAATCAACGGATGGGGGCAACTCCGCGGAACCGTCCTCGAGTCGGAAAGCAATAACCGCGATTTGAACCAACTTCAGCTCAAGCGAGCAAGAATCGTCCTCTCGGGTCGTGCCCTCACTCCGGACCTTTCCTACTTTGTCCAACTCGATGGACGAAGCAATGTTTCTGACTCGATTCGAATCCTGGATTATTACTTTGCGTATGATCTGTCTCACCTTTTCCCAAATGCGGATCGTGGTGTGTTCGGTATCAAAGCCGGGCTGTACAAGATGCCTTTTTCACTCGCACGCCAAATCAGCGGTAAAGAATTCGAATTCGCTGACCGTTCGATGGGGAGCATCTATTTCGACGTGAACCGCAGTCTCGCGTTCGGCTTGTTCGGCGAAAACAACCTTTTGCCAAGCTCGATCCATTGGGAATTGGCGATTTTCAATGGGTTGGTTACTGGGGGTGCAGAGACAGGAAGCAGCGGTACTCTCGACAATAACAACGCAGTTTCGGGGCGAGTTTATGCATTTCCCCGGGGCCAATGGGGAACAAACGATCTAGCCGATTTGACAAACCACCAAATGCTCGCGACTCGAATCGGAGCGGGCTTTGCCGCAACGACGATTGATCGCATTGGCTCGACCGAGTTCAGTTCTTTGCGTGTCGTCGACTCTGGTCGCCAGTTGTCCACGTTGTTACCGAATGGCGTGGAGTCGTATGAAGTTGCCCTGTACTCACTTGATGCTTCATTGAAGTTTCGTGGTCTTTCGATGACGGGCGAATATTATGTTCGCAACATCTCGGGATTTCGCGGAAGCAGTTTGCCAGATCTATTCGATCACGGATTTTGGTTGCAAGGAGGCAAGTTCTTGATTCCTGGGAAGCTTCAACTCTTGTCACGCTGGTCACGCGTCACAGGGAACTCGGGAACGTTGGGAGCGATCAACCAAAGTTCCGATGAGATCGCATGCGGAAGTGTGTGGTACTTTCGCCAACAACATGCAAAGTTGACATTCGATGTGACTCATCTCAACGGCGCCACGATCAACTCATCTGTGCTCGATATCAGCAGCGGCGATGTTGGTTGGCTGTACCGTACCCAATTGCAGTTCAGTTTCTAAACCGTTGGGTCGCTCTCTTCCGAGTCGGTGAAAACGGCACGCGGCCGTCCGTCAATCGGTGTAACTGCTCGCCTGGATAGGTATCGCCGCCCCAATTTGCAATGTGTACACGCGGACACTTTCTCGTGATTAAGGCTACGAGAAGGACGCATTCATAGCGACTGGATGAATTCATCCAATCCTCATTTTCTCGTGTGTCTTATTTCACTACCGAGCTGCCGATCTCGCTAGACTGCCGTTGTTATCCTCGCATCCCATTGTTCGCCTACTTGCACGCACCGTGTCTAGAGGTGATATAAATCGTGGCGTGCTTGGACGCCCATTGCCATGCGTCAGCCGACGAGTAAGTAGCCTATTCCGACAAGTCGCTTCGCATCGATCAAATCCTTTTTACAAGAATCGTCCAAAATGAAGATGATAGGCTCAGGCGTATTTGCACTTGCTGCGATGATGGTTATTCCTTTGAATGCGCGAGCGAACGAAACGGATGTTCGCAAAATGCTTGCCGATTATGTCGACGTTTTCAATCAGAAGGGAGCCGAAAAAGTCGGCCAGTTTTGGACTGAAAACGGAACACACACTGATCGCGAGACGGGTAAACGCACTGAAGGCCGCGAAGCGATTCAAAAAGACATTGCGGAGGTGATGAAAGATGAAAGCGGAATCAAACTATCCGCAACCATTGAGCGACTCAAATTCATCACGCCAGTTGTTGCCAGCGTCGAAGGCGAAACGACGGTTGTGCTGAGTGATGCTGAGCCGGTCGTCTCAGCGTATACAGCGATCGTTGTACATCAAGACGGCAAATGGCTGTTGGATTCAATCGAGGACATGCCGTTGCCACAACCCGCATCTTCGACTGCCGCACTCAAACAACTTCAGTGGTTGATCGGCGATTGGGTCGATGAATCCGGCGACGTTAAGGTCACCACCACGTTTCGCTGGTCAGCGAATCAAGCTTTCTTGTTGCGTTCGTTCAATGTCGAAACCAACGACGGTGTCGCAATGCAAGGTACGCAAGTGATTGGATGGGACCCAATCGAACTGCAGATTCGAAGTTGGTCGTTTAATTCCGATGGATCCTTCGGCCAATCAATCTGGTCATCCAGTGGTGATGGCTGGTCATCCAAAACGGTGAACACTCTGTCCAGCGGCGAGTCGGCTTCGGGTAACTACGTGATGGAGCGTTTGAGCGACGACGCATTCACAATTCAACTTGTCGGACATGAAATCGGCGGACAACCACAACCCACAGGACCAGCCTCAAAGCTTGTTCGCGTCGCTGAGCAATCGGCAACAGTCCCGTCAACACAAAACTAAGCCACCAGAGAGGCATTGAACGATGCAAGGAAAACGATTTACCGCTGTGGCGTTTTTGGTAGGCTTGCTGTTGATTCCAAGTGAAGTATCCGCCCGTGGATTCGGTGGTGGCGGTGGAGGCCGCAGTATTGGTGGAGGCGGTGGAAGGAGCTTCGGTGGCGGCGGCGGTGGAATGGCTCGACCGAGCGTTCCCAATTTGGGAGCGAGCCGGCCAATGCCGAGTCGCCCGACGACCAACCGGCCCAACTTCAATACAGCAAGTATCAACCATCCGTCCATCAATCGCCCCACCACGCCAAGCCATCCACAGGTCAATCGACCCACTGGCGGGTTGAAGCCGTCGACTCGACCGTCGTTGCCGACATCGCGTCCAACGATGCCGTCGACATTGCCGGGTAACAAGTTGCCAATGAATAAGGTACCTGGAACCTCGGGTGATATTGCGAACAAGCGTCCCAATCGTCCTGAGTCTCGACCCAGCATTCCAAGTTTAGGAGGCGGTGGAAGTCGACCGAACGCGAATCTTCCCAATCGTCCGGGCGTTGATCGTCCAAATCTTACGCTTCCTGGTTCAGTTAGTCGACCGAATCTTCCCGGCGTGAGTGAGCGTCCTTCCGTCGGAGACCTTGGTGATTTCTTGGGTATGGACAAACCCGTTCGACCGTCGACATTGCCCGGCAACACTCGACCTGGATCGGCGAATGGTATCGCCAACCAACCCAACATTGGTGACCGTCCAAACATCGGTAATCGCCCTGGTGCTGGTGACAACCCTTTCAGTCGTCCCAATATCGGAAGTGGAGGCGGCAACTCGTTAATCAACAACCGCCCGATCGACATTGGCCAGATCAATGTCGGCAAGAATACAGCGATTAATAACCGTCCTTCGTGGGCAAACATCGATCGAGACCGTGTCACCAATATCAACAACCGATGGCAGAACCAGATCGGTGGTCTTCACAACTGGAGCAATAACCATCCAAACCGAGCCGATTATTGGGCTGGCTGGGGCAACGGCGTTCAAAGTGCTTACCACTGGCACAACCGACATCCGGGATGCTTTCGTGGCGATTGGTGGTACGACCATCCGTATCGTTGGGGCGGATGGCATTATGGGTACGGTTTCTATCGTCGACCGTGGAGCTATTGGTGGACCGTGCCAACCTATGCAGCAACCGTGAGCTGGTTTAACTGGTCGGCACCACAAACAGTTTGGGCAGAACCGGTTTACTACGATTACGGTCAAGGTGGCAACGTTGTCTACAAAGACAACTCGGTCTATATCAATGGTGACCAAGTTTCTACCGCGACCGAATTTGCACAGAGTGCTGCCGAACTCGCTACAGTGACTCCACCAGCGAGCGAAGATGAAGCCAAGAAAGCCGAGTGGATGTCACTGGGCACGTTTACACTTTCAGCATCCGAGAAAGATGTTGATCCCAATCACATCGTTCAACTGGCCGTAAGTAAAGAAGGCATAATCAGCGGCACAATTTACAACACGCAAACCGACCAGACTCAGGCCATCCAAGGTCAAGTCGATAAACAAACGCAACGCGTCGCGTTTCGCTTCGGCGAAAACGAAAACACGGTCGCTGAAACGGGAATCTACAACCTCACTCAGAACGAAGCACCACTGTTGGTTCACTTAGGTCCAGCGAAAGCCGAAAACTGGTTGCTCGTGCGGTTGGACGACCCGGCGCCAGAGAAAATTGGCTTGTAACAATAAAGCGATCAAACCTCAGATTCGAGCTGACTTACCCATGAAAAACGTCTACGCAAAAAGCTCCACAACGAAGAATAATTCGTAGTCGCCTATAACCCAGTTCGATGCTTAGCAAATGACTTACATTCGAGAAATGCGAGAGCTAAGGTAAGTCTTGCAATGAATACGCGTTAACGTTCCCTGTTTGGTTACTTTTGAGCACTCTACACCATAAAATTTAAGTTTGCGGGTTTACTAGTTTCGATTGTCTGCCTCGGATTTGGCTTACAAGCTCGAGCTCAAGACAAGCCCAATATTCTGGTTATCTGTGGCGATGACATCGGGACCTGGAACATCAGCCACAACAGTCGTGACATGATGTGCTACAAAACGCCGAATATCGATCGTATCGCACGTGAAGGCGTTGCTTTTACTGATTATTACTCGCCCAACAAAGCTGCACCGCGGGACGCGCGGCCTTCATCAGTGGCTAAGCGCCAGTTCGTTCCGACATGACGAAGGTCGGAATGCCCGGTGCTCCTTGCGGTTGGCAAAAGACGGATGTAACCATGGCTACGGTGTTGAAAAGCCCAATCTATGCCACGGGCCAATTCGGAAAGAATCACCAAGGTGATCGCGATGAGCATTTACCGACGATGCATGGCTTTAATGAATTCCTCGGCAGTCTTTATCACCTCAATGCAGAGAAAGAGCCAGAGAACCGAGATTATCCGAACGACATGAAATTACCCAACGAAAAACTTTTCGTGAGCAATACGGCCCGCGCAGCGTATTGAAATATAAAGCAGACGGCAAGGGTGGCCAGCCCATCGAGAATCTTGGTCCGTTGACCAAAAAAGAATGGAGACAATTGATGATGAAAGCATCGCTGCAGCGAAGACTTCATCACACGCCAGAGCAAGTAAGGCAAACCATTCTTTTGTTGGTGGAACGGCGCTCGAATGCGCTTCCGCACGCATGTGAAGCCCGAGCATAAGAATTTAGCCGGCCCGAATTCCGATGAGTACAGCGACGGCATTGTTGAGCACGACTTGCACGTAGGCGAATTGCTCAAGCGGATCGATGATCTTGGACTCACCGACAATACCATCGTCCAATACTCCACGGACAATGGGCCGCACTACAACACTTGGCCCGATGCCGGCACCACACCATTTCTTGGCGAAAAGAATTCAAACTGGGAAGGAGCGTTCCGTGTCCCGTATTTTGTCAAATGGTCTGGAAAGTTCCCAGCGGGCGTGACACTTAATGGTATTGTTGCACATGAAGATTGGCTGCCGACGTTTGCTGCTGCCGTTGGCGCACCCGACATCAAAGAAAAGCTGCTCAAGGGCGGCGTAGAACTCAATGGCCGCACCTACAAGAACCAATATCGAAGGTTACAATCAGCTCGACTATCTAAGCGGCAAGGTGAAGGAATCACCACGCAGAGAGTTCATCTATCTGAACGATGCAGCCGACATTGTCGCCATCCGAGTTGGCGACTGGAAGGCAACTTACTTGGAAAGCCGGGCGCATCAATTGGATGTATGGCGAGAGCCGTTCGTCCACTTGCGACTGCCGCTGCTCTTCAACCTACGTCGTGATCCGTTTGAGAAGTCGCAACACAACTCACATACATACCACGATTGGATTATCGACCGCGCATTCGTGCTCGTTCCGCTGCATGCTGTCGCTAGCAAATTCCTTATGTCCTTACGAGAATTCCCGCCTATCCAGAAGCCCGGTGACTGGAGTCTCAATTCCCTGGAAAAACAAATTTATAATATTACTACGGCTGGCGAATAGAGTGATGCTTGACAGTTGCGACTGGTTCCGTGAGATCGGAACCAGGCCGCAGGCGGCAACGTTCATTCGACCGACGGTGCCGGGAGTCCCGGTGGAGGAGGCAGTTGCAGGTTCGCCGGACCAGGAGTTAATGCATGTTGATAGTGCTGGAGTAGACTGTGAACTGAACGGAACTCAGGACGACCGGCAAGCGGTTGATATCTCGCATCGTTCGCAACCGCGTTATAGTGTGAAATCGCCTCGTCAACGAGAGCAACACTGGGCTGACCATTGTTCTGGGGAGTGAAAGGCAGCGCTAGATACGCGCTCCACTGGGGATCGAGTAAATCAAAAAGACGAGGTGCAATTTGCAGCAATTGGTTCCTCACCAAATCCACTTCATTCGAACCATATTGCTGAGCCAAGTCGACTTGGCGTCCCGAATTCGCATTGGGCTGAGTTTGCTGAGGCTCACTGGTCGGCGGCGCGAGAGCATTTCCGGCGCAACCGGCAATCACTTGTGTCAGGGCAAGCGCGGCCGCTGGCACGGTCACCGGTAGATCCGGTCCAGGACTTCGGTAGTAAGCGCCCGTTGCAAGTGGGTCGATTTGGATCGCTGACCCGTCGATCGACACGCCGGCAAATAGCCCCCGGCTCCGCGAATAGGTGTAGATTTCCGCCTTCAGCTGACCATCAGTCGCAACAGCGGTTTCGCGTCCAACAGGGCCAGCCGCGGCTGACGCGTCGCCACCAATCGTCAGCTTACCTGCGAGAATGCCTTCGACACTTCTAGGAGTTTTGAACACAAGCACGATATCGGACGACTGGACCCCAGCCTGCCAACCGATGTTGCCACCGGTCAAGGTGATGAAGACGGGAGCATGCCAAGTCCCGGCAGCGTCTCGAATGAAAAGCAACCCCTTGCCATGCCGCACGCCGACAATGAAACCGCCCTTAATAACGTTGGGCACGATTGCCACACCGTGACAATCAGCGAGCATTGCCGCAGGGATTCGATTGAGCGGCGACGACAATGCTTCGTTCAGGACGATACCAGACGCTTGCACCGTTTGGTCCTGTATCGTTTGACCTTGTGTTTCAGCCGCAACAACGGCAACGAACATCAAGCCAAAGGCAAGCGAAATACGAGTTTTCTGTTTTCTAGTCACGTAACATTCCTTCATCGACGTGCGGCCAGTGTGATTCTTTGTCTGCATGATACCGCAGAAACTGTGTCCAGAAGAACAGTCGACCAATTAAGTGGACATTCATTCACAGAGATCTTAAGTTGCGGCGACGCGAAACCCACAAATGCTTGCAGAAGCGACCCGTCCACGCGAGAATCTTGTTAATGTCGCGATCTCGCTGTTGCAACTTAGTCGAAATCGACTCGCTAACGGGAGCGGCGTCATCGACCGACACTCAAGTAAAAGAATTACCTGCTCATTCGAGACGTCCAGTACGCTGAGATTGCACTCAATAACAATCCCGGACAAATATTCAACAGACGCGTTCTCATCACGATTGACGTTTCCGGGGTTGGCGACTGAAAATCGCCACCACTCATTCGCCGCTTGAGGTTAAAGTTAACTATTGAGTGGTGGCAGTCCGTCGGAGAGCACACGTTTCATTGCCTTGAGGGTTTCATCGCTGGCGTGATGCTCCATTCCTTCACTGTCCACCGACGCGGCGTGCTCGCCGACTCCGATACGCGTCAAAAAAGCTTTGACAATCTCGTGTCGTTGGCGAGCTTTTGTGGCCACCCGTTTACCCTTTGTCGTCAACGAAATCGGCTGATAGGGCTCTGTTAAGACCAAGCCATCTCGTTGCAACCGACCGATTGTATTGCTGACCGTCGCGTGAGTAACGTCGAAATGGGAAACCAAGTCCATCGCTCGACAAATGCCATTAGCCTCGATCGTCTTTGCGATGGCTTCGACATAGTCCTCGGCCACTTCGCTGGCGTGATCGGAGCGTGTTTTTTGAAAAGTTCTGGAAGGCAAGGTCAATACCCCTAGGTTTAACGCATCGGCGTTTAGCACGCCCACAGCGATCCTGTGAAGCGATCTTCCATTCTAGCAAACATCAATTTTCAGTGAAGCCACTTGCTATCGCGAGGAAGTTGCCCTACCCTAGCCACAAGTTAGCCGAAGCTAACTTATGGCCTTCGGCTTATCTTGCAGCGATCTCGTTATTTGCAACAAAAGTTAGATGTGGCTAAGTCGCGAGTTTGATTCATTTCTAAAGGGAAACTCAGTATGTCGTTGAGTCACCAACGGTTTGTACGTCGCAATGCAGCATTTACGCTGGTTGAATTGCTGGTCGTCATCGCCATCATTGGCGTATTGGTGGGGCTGTTATTGCCAGCCGTTCAAGCGGCGCGAGAGGCCGCCCGCCGCATGTCCTGCAGCAATAATCTGCGGCAAGTCGGGTTAGCGGCACAGAACTACCATTCTGCCTACAATCGTTTTCCCTCGGGCTATGTCTCGTATGCCACCAGCACCGGCGTTGCTCCCGCGACAGTTCAAATGGACCCGGTCACCTGGGATGCAGGTCCTGGATGGGGATGGGCTGCAGGATTGTTGCCGTTCGCCGAAGCAAACTCTGTCTTCGAAGGATTACGGATGGATCAACCTATTTGGGCACCCGCAAATGCCGAGGCGATCGCCACGACGATCCCGATGTTCTTGTGCCCCAGCAGTACCGGCGGTGATGAACCGTTTGTGATATTGGATGAACCAGGAAACCCGTTGATGATCGCTGGTCAACAGGTTCGCGTTGGACGTAGCCATTACGTGGCCAGTCACGGACAAGAGAGTTGTTGGGGTGAATGCGGATCGGCGGCTACCGGAGAAGTGTTCACCAATATCTACACGTCAACGACCAAGATCATCGCGATTGATGGTGATGCAAGTCGAGTTGCGGATGGGCCTTTTTTTCGTAACTCAAGTACTCAGTTTCGCGATGTGCTCGATGGTACGAGCAACACGATCTTCTTTGGCGAACATAGTCCCGCGCTGAGTGAGAAGACGTGGGCTGGCGTAGTGCCGGGTGCGTTCACGCATCCTCGATTGATCTCACCAGAGAATGGACCTGACGCCGCCGCGACATTGACACTGGTTCATGCTGGTCCGTCCGGTGGTGAACTGGACATCACTGGCCTGCCCATCATTCATCCGGTCAATTTTCCTACCTACCATGTCGGGCAAATGTATTCCGAGCACCCTGGTGGCGGCTACATCGGTATGGGCGACGGTTCCGTCCGCTTCGTCAGCAATTTTATCGATCTGTTTTTGTGGGCTGAGCTCTCCAGTATGGCTGAAGGCGAAACGATCGATTGGGAGAAATTCTAATGCCAACACAAGAAAAAAAAGCTGGAGGAATTCTCACGAAACGATGGTTCATTGCTGCAGTTGTTCCCGTTGTAGCTATCGTTCTCATTGTGTTCTTGATGCCACAGCGACGAGTTCAATTGAGCGACCAAGGTTATGATTTAACGCTGGCACTCTACCGAGTTTGCAATCAGCAAGATTCCGTATCGCTGGCGAAATTTGAAGGACAACTGACCGAGGCAGGCTCATCGGCGGCTCTATCTGACGAATCACGTGTTGTGATTACCGACATCATTGCGGTGGCTAAGTCCGGACGATGGATGGAGGCAACTGTAGCTTGCCGAGCTGCACTGGAGAACCAAGTGCACCGCAAATAGTCGAGCTGCGGTGAGAATGAAACAGCGGGATCAATCGCGACAACTATTTCGTCAGAACCAATTTTCCCTGACGGGTGCTTTGCAGACGGTAAAGCTTGCCCTGGTACTCGATCCAGACTTCATCACCACAGCGAGCGAGGTCCGTGAAACGGAGGATTTTAGGAGCGAAATGACGTTCACCCGGGCTTTCCTGGTTCGACGGTTTCTCTGAATCGCCGGGAACGGATTCTTCTGTTGAAGTCATAAGTGCTTGCTATGCATTGAGTTGCGTATTTAGACGTTTTTTGCATTTTCATTCTTGCGTAAAACGCCGAACGCCGCAATACTTATTGAGAACGAATCGCAACAAGCGGTTTATTGTCGACGACGCAGCAAGCAAAGGGCGTACAGTCCCAGCCAGCCACGCTCGATCCGGCTTTCGAAAACGTTTTCGAGGGCTGATCCATCTTCACGTGTGCCCACTTTGCAGGAACCATTTTTATGGCCCGTCCGTCCCTCCATAGGTCATTTTGTGTCGGCCCCTTCAAGCCACGTGCGTGGCAAAACTGTGCCCCAATAGATTCGCGAGCAATTGCGAACAGAGCGTTGCTCTCACCGTTAGGCATGCCCGCACGCTTTCGCAGTCGACTGGCGTTTACGCTCGTGGAGTTACTTGTGGTGATTGCCATTATCGGCATTCTCGTTGGCTTGCTACTTCCGGCCGTTCAAGCGACTCGTGAAGCGGCGCGCAAGATGTCCTGCAGCAATAACATGCGTCAGATTGTCTTGGCAACGCACAACTACCACGGAACTTTTGAGCAGTTTCCATCAGGTAGCATCCAAAGCAATTTCATCAGTCCATTTGTCGCGGTGCTAACTCACTTAGAAGAGTCCAATAATTACCAGCAGTGGGATTTTTCGAAGAGCTATAGTGATCCGTACAACGAGGAAGTGTCGTCTCAAAAGATTGCCACGTACTTGTGTCCGTCGATGATTCTCAATCGCGATGCTCCGGACACTCGTATTGGCACCAATGGAAGGCCTGTCGAGACGGGTGCCCCAGCAAGTTATCTTTGGTGCGAAGGAACCGACGACTACATGCCCAAAAGCGACGGACTGTTTGGACTCTATTGGCCCAGCTTCGGATACAACAACCCTCCCAATCGGTTTCGTGATTGTTTCGATGGCACTTCATCGACGCTCGCACTGGGTGAAACAGTTTACAATTACAAGGACTATCTTTGGAGCGGCAGCACGCTTCCAGCGGGAATGAGTGGGACTGTTAAGTGGGGCACCGCTCGCTGGGTCGTTGGCTATCCAAAGATCGCATTGGGCACAACTCTGTTTCCGCTCAATGTTCACACGAATGCAAACCTTGGTGGTTTTGCTAGCCAGCACGGTGGCGGCGCGTACTTTGTCTATGCCGATGGTAGCACTCGTTTCGTCTCGGATTCAATCGACTTTACAATCTACTCGGCGTTGGCGACTAAAAACGGTAGCGAAGTAGTCAGTGGGGATGTGCCATGAGAGATCTTGCATCGTTCAAACTCAGCAAGCTTTGGCTGCTTATCGGCCTGGGCGTTCTGGCGAGCCTAGGCTGCTCCAGTCACGATGACATGCGGATCGATGCTAGCGGCACCGTTAGCATCAACGGCAAGTCGGCTCCCGATGGTACGCTAGTATTGACACCTAATACAGGCGGACAGATGCCGGTCGCCTCAAGAATCCATTCGGGCAAGTTCGCGTTTGACTCGATGACTGGCCCCCTGCCTGGTGCATACACGGCTCGCTTTAATCCCGACGAAGCCACTATCGAAGAAATTTCCGAAGCGGCCGAGCGCGATCCGCGAAAGGCAGCAAGAGAGTTCAACATCAATCGCGCATCCACCAATCCCAGTACGTCTGCGCGCCCGCCGCAAGCAGAAATTGTGATTGGCGATGAACCGCAACAAACGTTGACGATCGACCTGAAATAGTTTTCATTCGAGCGAGACGACGACTTGTCTCACTCGTAATCTCATCGCGTCTCACTACCAACCCGTTATTCCGACTACCAAGAAAGACAATGAATATACCAACCTCGTTCCGCTCGCTGGCGATTTGGATCGCTGTCGCTACATTACTTCCGAACCTCGCATCGGCCCACTTTCCTTGGTTAATGATCAATGATGAAGCAAAGCCCGTGTTGTTTTTTGGTGAAGACCTAAGCGACCGGACTTATCATCTCCCGAAAAATCTAGCTGCATTTCCGCTGAAGCATTCCATCGGCAGCGGTAACACGCACGAACTGACAATGCAATCCATTGAGTCCGAGACGCTGGTGGGGTTAACCGCGACGGAATCTCTTAAACCGGAAGGGTGCCTGTTCGGTACACAGATCTATGGAAATTACCATGGCACAAAATTGGTCTATTTTGTCCAGCACTTTTTGGGTGACGATCCGAAAAAGTGGCAATCTCCGCCAAGTGATTTTAATCTTCAAGCGAAATTAGAACCACTCCAGGACGGCATTCGCGTGTCCGTTTTTTGGGATCAAAAGCCGCTGGCGGATGCCCAGGTCAAGTTGTCCTGCAATGAGGGACACGAGGAAGGATCGGCAACCACGGACGCAAGCGGTGTTGTTACATTCAGCGGCGAACAAGTCGAAGACGGCCTAAATGCAATCATGGTCGGATTCGCCGACAAAGATGCGTCGGGAACCTTCAATGGCGAGCCCTTCACCTCCACCAGCAACTATCTGACAGCGACGTTCAATTGGACTTCTGAGTCGAAACCCGCCACGGCGGCGAACCTACCGACCAAAGGCAAGGTGCAAGTGGTTGCATCGGAGTACCCGGATTTGCCGACGGAGCTCACAAGTTTTGGCGGAGCAGTCGCGGGCGGAAAGTTGTATGTGTATGGCGGACACATTGGTGCTGCCCATTCGTATTCCACTGCAGAACAATCGGATGCCTTGTGGTCACTGGATTTGAAGCAGCCGAAGAGTTGGGAGCAGATGACGTCTGGGCCACGCCTGCAAGGTCTCGCCATGGTGGCCCATGGTCAATCGGTCGTCCGCATCGGCGGGTTTACAGCCATGAATGCTGAGGGCGAAGAGCACGATCTACATTCACAGTCTTCGGTGGCTCGCTTCGATACGACAAGCAAAAAATGGGTGGAGCTAACACCACTGCCGGAACCGCGATCATCGCATTCTGCCACGATTGTGGGCGACCAAGTTTTCGTGATCGGTGGGTGGACCATGTCAGGTGATGAGGACACACAATGGCATGACACCGCGTGGACTGCCGACCTGAGTGCACAACCCATTCAGTGGAAGCCAATTGCAACACCACCGTTTCAACGGCGTGCGTTATCAATTGCTGCTCACGATGGCAAGATCTATGCCATTGGTGGCATGAGCAAAGAAGGTGGGCCAACTACTCGAATGGACGTTTACGATCCACAGTCGAATCAATGGAGCGAAGGTCCATCGCTGCAAGGCGAGAGCATGACGGGTTTCGGTTGCTGGGCTGAACCGCTCGGCGGTAAACTTTACGCCAGCACTGTCAGCGGCAACGTTCAAAAACTCAGTGCCGACGGCAAACAGTGGAGCGTGGTTGGTACGTATCAACCAGGTCGCTTCTTTCACTGTATGTTGCCGATGGATGATCGGCAAATGGTCATGGTCGGTGGAGCCAACATGTCGGTGGGGCGATTTACCAATCTTGAGTTGGTGCAAATCGAGCCAACGACTTCTCCCGTGATTAGCGCAAAGTAGCACTTGCAAAGGACGCGATTTGCGTCAAAACAACGATCTAGCACTTTGGCTAGTGCGTTTATGCCTTTGTATTGCTCCAACCCCAGTGACCGTCAAGATGATTGCAATGAGCCAACCGCGTTCGTATTTCTTCTTCGCTATTCAGCCTGTCGTCGTCTGGTCGTTGCTGGGATTACTGGGGATCTCGGCGACAGCGGAAGAGTCATCGACCAGTCCATGGTCGAGTTTTCAAAATTCGGGACGACCGATTGCAGCGGCGGATCAACTGCCAACGGTTTGGTCGCCAACGAGCGGCATCGCCTGGACAACTTCAATCGAAGGTTATGGTCAGTCGACGCCAGTGGTTGGTCATCAGCAAGTTGTTGTGACTTCGACCAGTGGATCCAACAAAGACCGTTATCACCTTGCTTCGTTCGCTATCGATTCTGGTGAAAAGCTATGGCAAGTTGATCTTGATAACCCGTCTCCTTTCGCAAACACGCCGATGGTCAGCCGCGCTGCACCGACACCGATTGCTACACAGACTGGCTTTGTCGCTTGGTTTGAAGGCGGTCTTGTCGTTGCCGTCTCTGCCTCTGGAAGCGTCCAATGGAAGCAAGACTTGACCGAACGTTTTGGCAAGATCGAAGCACGTCACGGTTTGGCTGGTTCTTTGGAACAGAATGATTCAATTGTTTTTGTTTGGGTTGAACGATCCGATGAACCCTACCTGGTTGCCATGGATAAGCAGACCGGCGAGATCGTGTGGAAAGTACCAGGCATCGGCGCAACTTCATGGGCGTCACCGCGGTTGATTGCTGTAGGTGATGGATATCATTTGGTGTGTAGCGGAAGTGGCAAGATTGTTGGTTACGATCCGGCGTCCGGTGAACGCTTATGGCAATTTGAAAACATCGCCAATAACAGCTCGTGTACTCCGATGCCTGTGGGGCAAGGCCGATTCTTAATCGGCGCATCCGATGGTCGCGGTGAATCAGCGTCCAGTGAAGCGGCCGCTTCAAACGGTTTGATTGAAATTCAACGCCAAGAAAGCGGTGCCTATTCGGTTGATTTTGTTTGGCGAGCCGAAAAGGCAACTTGCACCTTTGGTAGCCCCATTGTCGCAGGAGACAATGCGCTGTTCGTCAATCGCGTAGGAGTTCTCTACCAGCTTGATTTGAAAACCGGTCGCCAGCTGTCAGCGGACCGAACCGGTGCCGGTGGCATCTGGGCGACACCCATTGTTGCAGGCGAACTGGTCTATTTATTTGGGCACCAAGGTAACACTTCGGTGGTATCGCTGGCGAACGGCGCCGAGGTAGCAGTCAATCGAGCTTGGATCGCAGCAACGGAGAAATCACAAGACGGCAGCATGCCATCGGGCAGCGTGCTGTATGCCGCCACGGTAACGGATCAGAATTTACTGCTGCGAACGGGCGATCGGCTATACGCGATTGCCAAATCAACCGATGAGTGAAATAAACCGGCCAAACTTTGATGTGCTGCGTACCTGTGAACTTGAACTCGGTCTCTCAGGCTCAGTGGGCGTTGGTGATCAACCCGTGTTCAGGCCGACTTGCAATCCGTCATATGCATAAATACTGCGCCCACCATCAACAGGCAGGCAGACTCCGTTGATGAAATCGTTTTCGCATAGAAACTGAACTGCATGTGCAATGTTTTGGGGAGTTCCAATGCGTCCAGTGAGTGTGCTGGCGGAGATTCGTTCGCGTTGTGCGACATCCATATCCTCAGCCAAGAGAACTGGACCTGGTTGGATACAGTTAACTCGCACATTCCGATTGCGATGTGAGAACTCGACGGCCAGCGACCGAGTCATCGTTTCAATCGCTCCCTTACTCGGAAAGTAGGCAGCGTGATCGAGGTACGGGCGAACCGTCGCCCAATCGCCGATGTTGACAATACAGCCTCCGCTGGATTGATCCACCATGATAAGTCCCGCGTGCTTCGCACAGAGAAACGCTCCCACGGCATTGATTTGGAAGTAGTTTCTTAAGTCCTCGCCGGATATTTCTTCCAACTTTTTCGGTGACCAGATTGCGGCACAATTGACGAGGATATCGATGCGGCCCATCGTCTTGTGCGTTTGGCAAACGATTCGCTCTGCGGTTGCGTCGTCCGCGAGAGATCCGTTGGTGACGATCGCTTCTGTTTGGAATCGAGTGCGGATGGATTTCGCAGCAAGTTCTGCGTCATGAATGCTCGTGTGGGCATGAAGAGCCACACGGCAGCCGAGATTGGCCAAGTGTTCGGCGACTGTTCGCCCAACGCGGGCCGAACCGCTTCCGGTGACGAGCGCAACCGGGGAAGGCGTTTGAAAAACTTGCTGTAGCGACATAGCTCTAGGTCACGAAATGCGTATGGCTTTGACGCATTGATCTTAGATGCTTGCGATCAAGTAACAAGAATGGGCTCGCCAGTGGCGTCCAATCTTCACCGCGTTGGACGATCCTGTTATCGGCAAGGGGGCCGAGCCGATCACCGGCAAGACTCAGATAGGGAATTTGTTCGGGTAAGATTTTCATCAGTCGGCAAAGAGTCGCGTCCACCGCCGTCACATTCGTGCCGACAAGGACCAAACCCATTGGTTTGAGTGTACCCAAGATCGGCCCGTCCCCTTCCATGCAATCGATGCCATCAACAATTGCGATCGATGGTGGAAGCGATGCGTTGATATCGAACACAGTTTCCGGAATGCCGTGAAAGTGCAGGACGTTCTTGGGCCAGCCGTACTTTATCCCCGGAATCACGCCGTAGAAGTTCTTTAGCGCCCCAGTCATTCCCATCCAATGATGCGTTTTCATCTTTGGCATGCTGACGATCAAGTCCGCTTCGACAACGGCGCGCGGGAAAAAAAATTCTCTCAGCTTGCTTCTACGGCCGCGATTGGGCACGCTGCGAATTTCTTGATAATTAAGATCTTCGAAAGTCAATTTTGAATCTGCAAGTGCTTCGAATACGCCGGACTCGACGAGCGCTTGTTCGGTGTCGCGAACGTGCCCGGGGCCTTCGCCAACGGTTACGCTTGCACCCCAGCCGCGAAAAACTTCTGCTGCTGCAACAATCAATGCTGGGTGCGTCGTCATATGTGGCGACAGCCGATTGGGTTCGACCAAGTTGGGCTTCAACAACACGCGTTTACCGTGAATTGATGTGGGATCGAATTCACAAGCGATCAATCCATCGCGAATCGTACGCACTAGGTCGCCAGCGTACTTTTGGTGTCTGGCGATGAACACCTTCGAAGAAGCCTGGAACTTGCTGTTTAGCCAAGCAACGGAGGCGGCTCCGGCTGCCGTGATGCCGCCTGTGAGCATAAAGTTGCGCCGAGAGCGATTGACGGCTGCTGTGCAAGAACCATTTCGAGCGTTCTCTGAGTTCATGTGGCGCTCCGAGGTCGGTCAAACACAAGCTCCCAAACGGGAGCATCCAGTAGCGGCGAGCGGTCACCAAGCATCGCTAACAAGATCAAGTTGTTGTGATGTGAAGGAGCTGGCACTCGTTCGGATCGCTTGATCACTTCGCCAATCGGCCAGTGAAATTCGAGCAGGCTTGTATCGGCTTGAGCATTCGCGGAAACGAGGGCGAGAACGGTCCATGCCAACGACGTCGCGCCCAGCGGTCGATTGAGCTCTCGTTGCAAATAACCAATCGTGGGTTCGAGACGACGGGACAACGGGAACAAGTTAGCCAAAGCGACCACGGACATCGCGCTGGGCAACACATGCGGCCGCAACGGCTGTCCGAGAACCATAGTGTTTCCGTAGTTCGCACCGCCATCGGTTAACTGGCGGTCCAAGAGCAACTCAGCTGCTTCACTCGCTCGAGCGTGTGACTGGTATCCCGCGTGACGTAGCGCCATCAGTGCCAACGCCGTCGGTTCCAACCAAGAATGTGTACCAAGCACCCACGGCCAGCCCACCAATTCACTGTTGTGTCCGACGATCTTGTTGCGTGGGATGACTTCTCCGCCACAGGCCAAGAGAAATCGTATTCCTCGATCGCAGGCGATTTTGTATCGATTGGCAGCTTCGTCCTTGTAGCAAGTGGAGTACTTGTTCCAAGCAATACAAGCGAGCGCGGTAGTCCAGAAGGGGCCGTCATCGTTTAGATAGACCGACACGGCTCCATCGGAAAGCTGTGCGCTGGCCAGTGCGTCACAGGCGATTTGCGACGAGCCTTGGAAGTCATTGGCGATCGCCACCAATGCCCCGATTGCGATCGGCTCGGCGGCTAGCGATTCGTTTTCGTGATACCCCAGAAGTGGCGATTTCTGTAGTCGATCGAGCTGACTTCTACGCCAGGAGTCGAGGGATGGTTGCATGGAGAGCGCCTCAAAGGAACCCGCCGCAGGTTCCGGCGATACGTCCACAGACGAACATTAACCAAACCGAAAGGAGCGAATCAAGGTCAACTCGCAATCAACGTTTGTCAGTCTGCGAGTAAGACAATACGAATCCAGGCATGAGTGAGCGGTGATCCGCCCACGCACCAGGTTTCGCCGATATTTGTCCGCCCATTCTGGTTCTCTCCCTCGGCGAGCACCTTTTGCAGACGCGAACGCAATTCCCCCAGTCGTTGCTCCACGGCTTCGTAGCCGTCGCGGGGATTATCGATTTTAGCCGGAAAGCGTTTCAGTTCCTCTGCCTCCGAATGCGTTAACTTCAATGAACGCGCCAGTGCCGAGGTAAGATCTTCACCGCCGCTCTCGATACTCCAGTACCAAAAGCTTTCCTTAGAAACCAACACCAGTGTGGTGAACGTTGCACCGGCATCCACCAAGGCGATCGAATGGAATTTTCCCAAAGCATCTGCTTCGGCATCAGCGAGGACCGAAGAAAATTCACGTGATACAAAATTTACCAACGCGACCTGGTCCGCCTGCATTCCCGCGATTTTTAACCCTGCCGACGCCAACAACTCGGTGCGTGACGCGACCGCTGCCTTTTTCGCTGCACATACAAATGCGGGACGTCCGAGCGTCGAATTCTCATCCAGGGCTCCCATCCAGTCCACGAATTCCAAGATGTCAGCAGGCATCGGTATCCGCTGGCGAGCTTCGAACTTGAGTAATTCGTCTGCTTTTTTGTTCTTTACCGGCGGCAACCTTACAAAGCGTGACACGATATCGCCGGCAGGCATATTGACCCAATAGGGGGCGTCCGAACTTTCAATGCTCTCCAGAAATTTCGTTACTGCGCCAGAGATCGTTGTCGTCGCGTGACCTTCGTTACCGACACGACTGAGCGGCGTCTCAAAGTCCTCACTGTACGATTGCAGTAACGTCACTTCGTCTTTTTCAAGCTGCAGTAGAACCGCACGTATGCCAGCGGAGCCAATGTCAATTCCCCAGCACGTCTTTGGTTTTTTCGCTCCCAACATGGCGAATCGACTCTTCTTCGCAACCGGGAAGCCTTCGCCGACTAAACCTAAACCCAAGCCCTGTAGCGCCAACCCCATGGCGATGGTGAATCGACCAGGTTGCCGACGGATATTCGCATCCGAACCACAGTCGATCGTTAACGGATAGCCAAGATATCCTACTTCGCCACCCATCCAACATTGTCGATCACCTCGCCACGGGTTGAAGGGAACGCGTGAGTTGGCAGATGGTTGCTTGGTGCGGTGCAGCAACTCCTTGGTATTCTGTTTTGCACGTTCATTCTGTGGCGATTCTTTTTCAAATCGCACCGCTAACCGACCTAGAGTTGACGTCGCGAATGGTTCGGCGACAAATTGTTTTTCCAGCCACTCGACTTTCTCGATCGTTTGTCGGGCCGCTTCATAGCGTTCATCACGCATTTGCGCCGGTACCGAACCGAGTTGTGCCGCCGCCCCTTCATAATCTTGGCGATCGAACCGTCGCTGCGAACTTGACATCAACTTGTCCGCGATCTTTCTCGCGAGCTTCGTATACGTCTCATTGTTCGGGAGCAACTCGAGCAGTTCTTCAATGGTTCCGGCAAGACCCTCGTAGTCCTTGTCGGCCAACTTCTCTTGGAGTACCTGTTCGAGCGACTGGACTTGCCCGACAAACGTCGAGCAGCCATCGAGCATCTGGCGAATTTCAGGCGTTCGCATTGCTTCGGGGACGCGAGACAACATTTCCACAACAGAAGCCTTATCACCGGCGCTCAATGCCGCTTCCGACCGGGTTACTAAGTCCGCAACAGCTTGCAACCGTTGCGCCTGCAACTTCTCGACTTTCGGAATCGCTGCCGCCGCCTGTTGGCTAATTTCGGCATACCGATAATCAGTATTGGAGGCAACGCGTTGCAACAAACCTATCGCCCGCTCAAAGTCTGATATCTTCGTCGCCTCGATCGAATCAACAAGCCATTTTTCAAATTGTTGTCGCTGGTTTTCTCGTTTGAGCTGCAAATCGGTACCGCACCCGCCGCAAAACTTCTGTTCCAGTCGTACTGGCTGGGTGCATTTGCCGCACGGTTCAAACAATGCTTGACCGCAACCTGCACAGAATTGAGCAGTCGCAACGTTACCGTGTTTACAAGCTCCGCATTCAAATCCCGTTTGGAAACTCGATGTCCCGCTGGTCGTGAGCACTGGATGGTTCATTGTTTCTTAACGCAATCTGCGCTGATCATTCGTATTCGCAATTTGGTTCAATTTAGCGGCCCTCAAACTAGCAAGATCTCGGTCGCTGAAAACCAGAATTTACACAATCTTCATTTTCCCGAAGTCGTGCGGATTGCCCCTGGCTACGGCGTGGGGTTGTGTTGGAGCGGTCGGCTACAGCCAATCTTGAAGATAATCCATACCGCGCGATAGGCTTCACGCAGGTTGATCTTTGAAACTCCTTCGCTGCGATTGTTAAACGTAATCGGCTGCTCAACGATCACGGCGTTCAGTTGCTTTGCTCGCCAGAGGATCTCTTCCAAGTAGGCGTAACCTGTGCCTTGAATGGTAGAGAAGTCGATTCTCTCGAGCAGTCGCACGCGGTAACAACGAAAGGCGCTGCTGCAATCCCGCACTTGTAAGCCCAGCATCACGCGCGAAAACAAATTGATACAGCGGCTCATCACGTGACGGTGCCATGGCCAACCGGTAATCCCGCCGCCGTTGACATACCGTGAGCCGATGCTTATGTCATGCTCGTTACTGGCGAGTAATTTACGCACCACGTTCTGTGAGTCGGATGGATCATGGCTGCGGTCGCCGTCCATTGTCAGTACGCACTGAAAACCATGCTCGATCGCGTATTCAAAAGCGACGATGCTAGCGGAACCCAAGCCGGATTTTTTGCCGCGATGCAGGACACGAAAATACTGGTCAGTGGTGGCGATTCCATCGCACCACTGACCTGTTCCGTCCGGCGAACCATCGTCAACGATTAACAGCGTCGCATCGTTAAACCGCGCACGCAATCGCTCGTACAACCAGGGCAAATTGTCGATTTCATTGTACGTACAGATCGCGATCAGCAATTGTGGTGAAGATTCCATGGGGCAATTTTACCGCGAATATCCCACCGTTCGACTCCCCCCTTGCCATTTGCATCTGCACGCCCAGTCGGTTGGACCAAGGCGATTGTAGCGAACTTGCGTTTTTTGGCGTCCAGAATACTAACGGTTATGCGGAATCTTTGTTGGCACGATGCGATGTTGGTTTCAACGCCCGGTGAGTGTCGATTCTGGCTGAGTCTTGGTTCAGTATTGGTTCAAGGAAGAACCCGCCGTGTACAAACGAAATTTCGCGCGGATCTTAGTGACTGCCGCTGCTAGCTGTGCGATTGTCCCCATTGCAGGCTGCGTTCTGCCTGGACATTGGGGAAAAAACAAAGACTCGCTCGCCGAGGCCAAGGCTTTCGTTGAATCACGCCAGTCGCTGGCCGCAATTGACGCACAACCCCACTTGCCTTCCCAAGCAGATTCGACTTCCCGAACAGATTCGTTCTCGCAAACGGATTCACGCTCGCAAGCACCGTCGATTTCTCAGACTGCGTTCGTGGATGAAATGAATACAATCCAGCAGTTACCGGACGTCCCATCTGGCGTTGAGCGAAAGCAGCTTCAACCCTTGGCGAGTGAGTCGGAACTCATCGAAGATGCGATGCCCCTAAGTCCCAAGCGACAAAGCGAATCAGGATCGGTGGTTCTGCCGACCCTGCAGTTATCTTCGCTTGCTCCCCGCGACAGCAGTCAAGCGATCGATCATCTGCGCGACTTGAGCGACCAGGAAATGGTATCGCTGGCTTTTGCCAATAGCCCCGTGATGCGCCCGCTGGGAATTCGTGTCATTGACCAACCAGGATCGGTGACAACTGTTTTCGATCGAGCCATCACTGCATCCGACCCTTTCTATGGTCCTCAAGCCGCATTGGCTCAATTCGACAGTCAATTGTCCGCCGGGCTGGACAGCCAGAACAATGACCGTGTGTTCAATAACTCCACTCTCGGTGGTAACGTTCAAGAACTGACTCAAGACTTCGGCAACCTCAATCTCGGCTGGCAAAAACGGATGCTAGGTGGTGGGACCGTTGGCATCCAAGGAATCACGACCTACGACAGTAACAATCGGCAAGCGAATATTTTCCCCAGCTACTGGGAACGGCAGATCGAGGCGACGATTCGCCAGCCATTGGCTCGCGGTGCCGGTCGCCAGTACAACTTGATCGCTGGACCCAATGCACAGCCCGGATTTAACTTCTCCAACGGCATCGTTATCGCACGGCTGAACACTCGCATCACAGACAGTGATTTCGAAATTGCGGTGCGTCGTTTCATTCGCGACTTGTATGCGACCTATTGGCAATTGGCGGAGAAATTCCAGAACTACGAGAGCATCAATGCTGCCGCTGATATCGCGTACCGAACCTGGCAACAAACTCTAGCGAAGCGAGAAGCGAATCTTGAAGGTGGCGAAGCCAATCGTGAAGCGGAGGCTCGTGCAAAGTTTTACCGCTATCGACATGAACTTCAGCTTGCTCTGGGCGGCACCAATGGTCTATACGTGACCGAACGACAGTTGCGACAGCAAATGGGGTTGAACATCGTCGATGGTGAACTGCTTCATCCCAGTACGCCAGCGGCGATCGCTCCAGTGCATTACGACTTTGAGTCACTTGTTGCTGACGGGTTCGTCCATCGGACTGAGTTGCGGCGCCAGTCGCTACGCGTTCAACAACAAGAATTGCGACTTGTTGCTGCGAAAAATTTTCTCTTGCCGCAAATGGATGTCATCAGCCGATATCGCCTGCGAGGTTTTGGCGACGACTTGTTTGGTGACGGCACACGGTTTGCCAGTGCCAATCAAGATTTGTTTTCGCTCGACCATCAAGAGTGGCAATTCGGATTGGAAATGGGAATCACGGCGGGGCGTCGCCAGGCACATGCGGCTGTACAAAGCGCTATGTTGCAGTTGCAGCGAGAGCGAGCGATCTTAAACGAACAACAGCGAGAGATACAACACGAGGTCAGCGACGCCTATGCAGCGGTCAGTTCATCGTTTGCCGCATTGGAAACATCACAAGCACAAATGGACGCGGCTGAACAGCGATTGGCGGCGAGCGAGGCGATGTTCGAGTCCGACAAGCTGCAGATTGAATTCTTGCTGGACGCTCAAGCCGAATTACTGCAAGCTCGCCAAGCACGCATTGCCGATCAAACATCGTACACGCTTGCTTTGGTTCAAGTCGCAGACGCCACGGGCCGTTTGCTTCACGAAACCGGCGTAAGCACGCTGTGCGCATGCCACGACTGATCTCAAAGGCGCACGAGGGTCTCAAAGAAATTCGTGAGTTACGCCATCGGATTCAAGCTGTTCAAACAAGTGTGGACTAAAGAATGGCGAGACTAACGACATCAAATTCGCTTCGCCTCGTCGATACCGCAGCTTGGCGTGCCCCGACGTGACACCTACAGCAACGTACTCACCTGTAAATGGTTCTTTGACCAACCACGGACAGCCACTGGCACCGCCGCCGAAGTTGGTTGCCATGACCGGTGCGTAAGGCGTTTCGCCGCCGCCACTTTGACCGAACAAGTAGTCGCCGATCGATTGCCACATTTGGTTACCAAAGTCGAAACTGCTGCCGGCGGGGTAGCCCACAATTGCTACAGGATTAGTCTCAAAGAAATCGTTACTCTCGATCGGACGAGTAGGGATTGTTGCGCCGATGACATCACCAATGTATCGATCAACTTCACAGATTGCGATGTCATGATTAACCGCAGGATTGGCGAGGTAGTTCCGCGGAATTCGGCAACGCGTGACGCGACACTTGGGTAGCGAGTGCTTTGCGTAGTAATCGTATCCGGGATGAAACTCCAGGGCGCGGGACCACGTTCCGCTCATAAACTCGTACACGTTGTGGGCACAGGTGACGATCGTATTGGTACCCGAGATCCACGCCGAACCACTGGCGAGTTCATGGCGTGGGTCAGGTGAAATTTGGATGAACAACCGACCGACACAACGTAACTCGCGCGTCAGAGTGGACGAAACCGGCCGTGAATCAAAATACGGTGTTAACGGCTGTCTGGCGAGCGATTCCGGATGTGGAAATTTCTTGGATGGCAAAAAGTTGATCAGCGAGGCATTCTCGCCGCGATCAAAATGGAAAGGATCAAGAGCAACCGGCGGTACAGGCGTTTGTGAATCGAAAGGTTGAGGGTAATCCGGCAGCGGCAGGGGGACCACTTTGTCGACTTGACTACCCTGCATTTGCATCCGCAGCCCATGAGGTGTCAGAAACGGGTGATCGTTGGTCGACGCCGAGTTGTCGGTGCTGGGGTACTGAGCGATTCGACGTTTCTTACGATCCGGCATCTCAACCGCCTACTGGAAAGTAAGTGTTTGGCGTTGGATGGCAAGTCAGTTGAGGAAACATTGTTGGACCTAGGGTTTTTTAAGTTTCGGAAGCGGGCGCTTATTTCAGCAGACGATAGCGGCGAATGAGTTCATTCGTAGAACTATCATGTTTTAGCTCACGAGCGTAGTTGTCGTCCAATTCTGGAATAATATTCTTGGCCAAGACTTTTCCAAGCTCGACACCCCATTGATCGAATGCGTCGATATTCCAGATGACGCTTTGCACATACACACTGTGTTCGTAGAGCGCGACCAATTTGCCAAGCATCGCTGGCGACATGCGTTCCCCAAGAATCGTGTTGGATGGGCGATTGCCCTCGAATACTCGGTGCGGCACCAACCAGTCCTCGGTTCCTTCGGCCCGAACTTCATCTGCCGTCTTGCCGAAAGCCAATGCTTCACTTTGCGCCAAAACGTTGGCAATCAAAATATCTTGATGATCCCCAATTGGGTTGAGCGATTGACCAAACGCGATGAAGTCACAAGGAATCATTCGCGTTCCTTGATGGATGAGTTGGTAAAACGAATGTTGGCCATTGGTTCCTGGTTCGCCCCAATAAACCAAGCCGGTATTGTAGTCGACACGTTCACCCTCGACCGTGACATACTTGCCGTTGCTTTCCATCGTCAACTGCTGCAGGTAGGCAGGGAACCGTTTCAAGTATTGTTCGTACGGTAAAACCGCTGTTGTTTCGACGTGAAAGAAACTGGAGTACCAAACCGCAAGCAGGCCCATCAGCACCGGTAAGTTCTTATCCAACGATGTGCTGCGGAAGTGCTGGTCCATTTCATGGAAACCGGATAGTAAATCGCGGAAGTTTTGCGGACCAATGGCGAGCATAGTAGACAGCCCAATCGCCGACTCCATCGAATAACGACCGCCGACCCAATCCCAAAACTCGAACATATTGTTTGTGTCGATACCGAACGCCGCAACCTTCTCGGCATTGGTCGACAAGGCCACGAAGTGTTTCGCGACGGCGGTTCGGTCGCCATCGACTGCAGCAAGCAACCACTGTCGCGCCGTTTCCGCATTGGTCATTGTTTCAATCGTCGTGAACGTTTTCGAGGCGACGATGAACAACGTTTCATTGGGATCCAAATCACAGGTGGCTTCCGCGAAATCCGTCGCATCGACGTTGCTCACAAAACGCATCGTCAAGTCACGCTGACTAAAATGCTTCAAAGCCTCGTATGCCATCACTGGACCGAGATCCGAACCACCGATTCCGATGTTCACAACATTGCGAATGCGTTGACCGGTGTGGCCTTTCCAGTTTCCGCTACGAACGCGGTCACAGAACTCGGACATTTTGTCAAGTACCGCATGCACCTCGGGCATCACGTTGACGCCATCGACCATCACCGTTGCCGTTCGCGGAGCGCGGAGTGCCGTATGCAGGACGGCTCGGCCCTCGGTGAGGTTAATCTTGTCGCCAGCGAACATGGCTTCGATCCGATCTTGCATGTCGACACTTTGCGCCAGCTCGACAAGCAACTGAATCGTTCGCTTGGTGACGCGATTCTTGGAGTAATCCAAGTACAGCCCCACGCCTTCGACCGTTAGCTCGGTACCGCGACGAAGATCATCGGCAAACAATTGCCGCAAATGGAGTCCTTGAATCTCCTCATAGTGTTGTGCAAGCGATTTCCATGGTGAGCTAGCGGTAATTGAAGAGGTCACGGTCGCACCTTAAGGGTCGAGGGGTTGGCTACTGTCAGTCAGATAAGATATCAGCCTTTGTTGCGACAAGGACCCTGGCATCACTTCACGATTACACCAAAAGTGTGGCGATGCCATTGGCGTCGACGTGCCAGGGCAGCCAAACAATTATCGGATCGGCCACTTTCAGGTCACTTTTTCTCGCTGGCAAGGTGGTCGTTTCTAATTCGATCGCTTTTACATCGAATTGCCCAGATAAATCCGCAATCTCGTCTTTCAGACGACCGTCAAGATCGCGTATCTCGTCCGCAAGCTGGACCATTGTTTCTTCGGCACGAACAACGTCCTCGCGTTGTTTCTTTGCACGACTGGCTCCACGGACGGCTGACTCCATTCGCGAAACGTTTGTGCGGCTGGTCGCTTTTCGTCCGACGAACGCGTTAAGTAACGTGCCCGCAAACGAGATCGCCGGGTCGATCCAAGCCTGTGTCGATTCATTCTTCTCTTGCGCATGCTTGATCTCGGCTGCTCGCAATTTATCGTCGAGGGTTTTCATTTTCGCCGCATACTGTTCTCGAAGTTTTTCGGTCGCAAGGTCGCGTGCCTCACGAGCCAAGTTCTCGAAATAACGCCGCGCCGCCGCTTCGTCGCAACCGGCCGGTGCGAATTCTTTCAAGAGAGTGCTTTTGTAGAGAGTTAAAGGGTGATGGCGATACAAGTAATCCTTGAACTGCTTGGCATAGTTTTTGAAATTAGATGCACTGCGAAGCGGCGTCGGCAAATCGCTAAACACAAAGTTTTCGCGAGGATTCTCGGTCAAGTCAAAAAACTCGGTGACCGAATCACTTTCTTCCCAAGGGTCACTGGCGACTCCATTGTCACAACGCACCAGTCGCTTGACGTCCACCCAGCGATCGACATTTGCGAAAGCTCGGACATAGTGCAACGAGCCTTGTCCGAACAATGCCGGACGATAGAGAAACTTACCCTCTGATGCGGTCGGTTTGGTTGGCGACGCAAATCGTTCGTCAACTCCGCTCGGAGTGACGGGCCGCGACGACTTGGTCGGCTCATTGGCAATTTCGTTACTCACTTCGGAAGGATTCGCGGCGGTCGGTTGCGACTTGCGATCGGCCATTAGCATACTGATCTGATCACGAGCGAGTGGACCAGCCAAGTAGGACATTGCCCATCGCGTTTGGAACACGGTCGGTGCATCGTCGTGAACGTTATTCATCAAGAACACGCGGTTACCTAAAGCTGCGAGCATCTGCTCCATCGCTGCCCGATCGAATTTCTGGCCCGTCTGGACGGCAGCACCCTCAAGACCTTCCAGGACTCGCATTTTGTCGCGTTCAGTCTGTAGGCGGCCAAGAAACCAAGTACCGATATTCGACAATCCCTTGTAATCCAAGTCGACCGGGTTTTGCGTCGCCAAGGTGATGCCCAGTCCAAACGCGCGAGCCTGCTTGAGAAGCGTCAGCATCGGCGGTTTGCTCGGTGGCTTGGCGCTAGGCGGAAAGTAACCGAAGACCTCGTCCATGTAGAACAGCGCGCGAAGTGAACTGGTGCCGCTTTGAGTTCGCATCCAGGCAAGTAGCTCATTGAGCAAGATCGTGACAAAAAACATCCGTTCGCTGTCGGACAAGTGCGAGATCGATAAGATGCTCAATCGTGGTTTGCCGGTGTCGGTGTAGAGCAATTTATCGATCGACAGCGGTTCGCCATCAAGCCAAGTCGCAAATGCAGGCGAGGCGAGTAAGTTGTTTAACTGCATCGCAACCTTAACACGATCCGTCGCTGGCATGAACGTTTCCAAATCCAACACACCGACTCGATCGATGGGCGGTGATTGAATCAATCGAATCAGATCTCCGATGGTGACGTTTTTATTCTGTCGCCAACAGTGATCCAAAATCGATGAAATTAAAATGTGTTCGCGGGAGAGTAGCGGATCGGCCTCGATGCCCATTAGCGTTAGCAGTCCCGATGCGGAGCCGGTGATTCGTTCTCGCATCGCGTCGGCATCGCCAAGCAGTTCTGCTGGTGGTGCGTCAAAACTTTTGAGCACCGTCAACGGCACACCTGAATTGCTTCCCGGCGTATAGATGGTAATGTCCACCGAATCGCGGAACTTCTGGATTCGTTGAGGACTTTGTCCCCACGATGCCAAGCCGGACTTCCATGTTTCGGCTGTATGTTTGGCATACGTTTCGAGATCCATCCCTTTGCGAGTTGCGTCGGACTTATCCAACCACGGTTGGAAATCGGCGGGTTTTAGTTCTGGGAACGCTAGCAACAAATTGCCCAGATCTCCCTTGGGATCAACACAGATCGCGGGGATGCCATCGATTGCGGCCTCCTCCAAAAGTGCCAGGCACAGCCCCGTCTTGCCACTTCCGGTCATACCGACGCACATCGCGTGAGTACAAAGATCCTTGGCATCGTACATCAGCAAATCGTCGAGCAAGGCGCGCCCGGCTAAGTCGTAATGTCGCCCCAAATAGAACGATGCCAACTTTTCAAATACATCGGGTGACGGAGTGGACATGACGCAAACACATTCCTTGATGAGAATCCGAGGAGGTCAGGATGAAGCATAATTTGATCGACAGATGTTAACTGATCGAGGTGCCCTTCGCCGAGGTGGTCGGATTAGCGTAATATGAACGTTCATCTGTACTATTTCGCCAATGATCGCACGTTTTCGCCGAGACCACCGATGCTTGAACTGTATGACCAGATCCAATACGCCTGTACCACGATTCACAAACACATCAATTCGTTGCCGCGTGTGGGGATCATTTTGGGGACGGGATTGGGCGGGCTGGTGGAGGACATCGAAGTCGACGCGATTGTCGAATACAGCGAAATCCCGCACTTTCCGCTGTCCACCGCCACGGGGCATCGGGGACGATTGGTTTGCGGAAAACTGGCTGGCGTTCCTGTCGTGGCGATGGAAGGCCGCTTCCATATGTACGAAGGATACCCGCTCAAACAAATCACTCTACCGGTTCGGGTGTTCAAGGAACTGGGCGCGGAATTGCTTGTCGTCAGTAACGCCTGTGGTGGATTGAATCCGTATTTTCAATCCGGCGACATCATGGTCATCGAAGATCAAATCAATTTAATGGGCGACAATCCTCTCATCGGGATTAACGACGATCGCCTCGGACCAAGGTTCCCTGATATGTGCGAGCCGTATTGCCAGCAATGGGTTGACCGAACATTGGCGATTGCTCGTCGTGAACAGATAAACGCTCACAAAGGCGTATTCGTCGCCGTCGCCGGACCTAACCTGGAAACGCGAGCTGAGTACCGCTTTCTGCGAATGATCGGTGCCGACGTGGTTGGAATGAGCACCGTGCCCGAGACGATCGTTGCGGTTCACTGTGGACTGAAGGTCGTCGGCTTGAGTGTGATCACGGACATGTGTCTTCCGGATGCGCTGAAGCCAGCAAATGTTGAAGAGATTATCGCCATCGCCAATTCCGCCGAGCCAAAATTGAGGAAACTCGTCCGCGGCATCGTCAGCGAATTCGATACAGTGCGGATGGTGTAATATGCTCGATCAGGCGTGGTCGTATCTTGCCAAGCGGTTCACCATTCGCCCCGAAGTCGCCATTATCCTAGGCAGTGGCTTGGGCCAACTTGCCCAGCAAATCGAGCGTCCTGAGAGTGTGCGTTTCGCGGACATCCCTGGATTCTCATCGTCGACTGCGGGCGGACATCGTGGCGAGTTGATAGCTGGAAAGCTCTTCGACGTTCCCGTGGTCGTCATGTCCGGGCGTTTGCATCGCTACGAAGGACACACACACGCTGAGGTTACTTTTCCGGTGCGAGTCATGCACCGCTTGGGCGCCGGCGTGCTGGTCGCAAGCAACGCTGCTGGCGGCGTCCACCCGAAACTGTGTGTTGGCGATATCGTGATCATTCGCGACTGTATCGACTGGATGCGTGGTGTGGTTGGCGAATGCGGAAGTGCGTCGGGAATGAGCGTTCCGCAACGACACCATGAGTTATTTGACAGTTGGCTCTGTGGCATCGCGATGGAGTCAGCGATGACGGCGGGGTTTGCTGCCTACGAAGGATGTTACCTGGCGATGTTGGGGCCTTGTTACGAGACGCGGGCCGAATACCGCATGCTCCGCCGAATCGGGGTGGACGTTGTGGGGATGAGTACGATTCCAGAGATTCTCGTGGCTAGGCAATTGGGGATGCGTACGCTGGCCTTGTCGATGGTCAGCAATGTGGCTCGACCTGACGAATTTGTTCAGGCAAATCATGAGGAAGTTCTCGCCGCAGGACGGGCCGCAGCGGCTAAGATGGAGAGCATCGTTCGTTCGGTGCTTCACTCCATTACTTGTCAATCTAGTGTCCCAAGCTAACGTAGCTGTTGAAATCACTTCTTACTGATCCTCGTTTCGTCAAGACCCGTGGCTCCTAAACCTTCATCCGATCCGAAACGTCCGGCCCCTCCGACGCCAGCAATGTCTGCGCCGGAAACGGCTGCCGAGGAAGCGGCCGAGTTTTATCTCTCGATGGCGGATCTGACGGAGCAAGAGATCCGGGAAACGATTGCGGAAATCCCCGCGGCAGCCGCTGATGCAACGTGGCCTCAAGTGCATGTATCCGGTGCTAATGGTCAGCACGCGGCTTTTATGAGAATGGACTACAACGTCACGCTCCATGTCGAGGGAGACTTGGGCGACTACGCGTTTGCCTACAACACCAAGGTAGATGCCCGACTCTCAGGCTCGGCGGGTCATGGTGTGGGTGAAGGCATGCGTAGTGGTTCGATCCGAGTGCGGCAAAATGCTGGCTGCGGTGCAGGTGCGGCAATGGTTGGCGGCACGCTGGCTGTGTATGGTTCAGCCGGACCTCGCTGTGGGGCGGCCATGCGCGGTGGCGGCATTTTTGTTCGCGGCGACGTAGGTGACGAAACCGGTGTTGGGGCAATCGGTGGCATGATCGTGATCGGGGGCGATGCGGGGCGCAACCTTGGCGACGCGATGAACAACGTCAACGTCTTCATTCGTGGTCGCGCCACCAGTCTCGCTCCCGGCGTGACCGAAGCCCCACTGCGAAAACGTGAGCAACTGCGACTCGGCTTGCTATTGATCAATGCTTCGATCCGCGGTGACTCAAGCGAATTTCGGCGAGTTGTTCCGATCGCCATGCTCGAGGCTGAAGAGTCTCGTCGCGGCGAAGTCAACCCGAACTGGCGATAAACACATGAGCCATCTGCTTGCACCCTTATGTTTGCTTCCGCCGTCCTTGGATACTGCATGGAGCGGTGTTGCGCCTCCCGACAAGTCGCACGCGATTCCACGGCACAACGACACGGCGATCCGTTTGCAGTTACCGCTGGTTTGGTTCGATCCTCCCTGGCATCGACTTGCTCTGGGTACTGCTGACGCTCTGGCCTGCGCTGTTGCTGGATTAGGAATTACCGTTTCAGCGTTGCATCGCGATGTCGCGGCCGCTGGTCAGCAGTCACGGTTTTTCGACGGAGGTGCAGCGCGAGTTGAGCAAGATCAACACATTTCTCGCGCGCCGCGGATGCTGCCGTACCGTCCCGAGCGATACGGTTTGTCCGTCGAAGACTTCGACGAGTGCCAGATCATTGATGTTCGTTTAGGCGTCAGTCGAGATCGGTCCGGAGGATTTGTCTTTTCTCAAGTCCAGATCCAGCGCTGGGAAGCAACCGCCGACGGCGCGCCGTTGGCCGGCGGCGGTACTGTGCCTGCAGCTACGTTTCCTCCCGATGTCATGTCGCTGGACCAATTGGGCTCGAAGATTCTGCAGCTTCGCAAACTCGCACCGGCGGCTGCAATTTTTGTTTCTGTGGGGCCATTCCGTGTGGCCGATGAGATTCGGCGTTTGTTAGCTTCACGAACGAAAGACAAACGATCGTTGCCCGATGGGCTTGTAGTGCGGCTGGATCAAGCGGCTTTGACGCCGCTGCAGTTGGCCGAGCAAACTCAATCGATTCGTGCCAGTGTTGACGCGGTCGGTGAAACTGAGTTGCCGTTGTGCATCGTCCCTGGCGAAGTGACTGCAGACGATGCTGCGAAACTCGTTGCCCTCGGCGCCGATTCGGTCGCCGTCGACTCATGGTGCGACGAACTTGTTGATGAATTGTGTTACCCGAGCGATTCCATGGCGGCTGCCTTCGGATATCCGCAGCATGGTGTTGTGATTAGCTCCGATGAACAATCCGATCGATTGGCTGGATGGGTCCGCGATGCACTCTCGCCCCAGATCGAACGGTTCACGGGACTGTGTCTTTCGCTTAGCCCTGACCCACGGGATTGTCTGGGAACTTTCGACGCACTGTGGGCCAAAGCGCTAGGAGTAAAGATGTTGGGTGCTGGCTCAATGAAAGTCACGATCTAAATACGACCCTTTCAATCATACGAAAATAATAGTGGCCGAAAGGGGTTTTCAGCCGCATCCCGGTACACTTGGTCCAATGTCGTCGCCGCTGAATCGAACGCACCCAGCAAGCAATCGCCGCCGATTTCTATGCGCCCCAGGCGTGGATAGCCAAGAGCATCGGCGCCGTTGAGCGTTGCCATTTCCAAAACGGCTTGGGGCGCCAGATCCGTGCGATGCGAAAGCAAAAATTGCACCTCGCCCCAAACCGATAGGTCCGGGTTACTGGCACGCGAATCGGTACCTAAAGCAACGCGAACACCAACTTCAAGCAATTGAGCGACGGGATGGGGATCGTAGCCAAAGTACGCATGCGTTCGTGGACAGTAAACAACTGACAAGTGATGATATCGCGCCAGCCGCTGAATCTCCGTTGCTTGCAAATCGTTTGCGTGAACGAGCAAGGCACGGCTACTTCGTGCAAGCATTGCGATCAATTCCTCAATGGGCCGACCACCCCAAGGAAACAGACCGCTGGGGTCGATACCCAGTCGCTGTAGTGCCATGACAAACGGCCCGCGACCGGATTCTAGCAGTTGACGCTCAGCCGGCGATTCCGCGATGTGCATTGCCAGCGGTCGTCCCGTCGTTGATGAAATTTCAACGCATTTCGCGATCGTATCGCGAGTCGTCGAGTACGGCGCGTGCGGACTCAAGCCACACCACGAATCGCGAGTCGTTTGCTCCATCGCCAGGCGGAATCGAGCGTCGGCTCGCTCAGACGTCAAACCAAGTGTCTCGGCGAAACAGCACACGGTTGCCGTCGACGGGTTCTGCTTCGCATACTCACACGGAGGCGTCGTGATTTCGCCAATTAGGGATACACCGAACGCTTCTGATTGGCGCAGTCCCAATTCGATCGACTGATCTCGCGAAAGATCGCCCTCGCGTGCAGTGATCGCCAGTCCAATCCAATCACACAGATTGATTCCAGGTGCTCCCAGCGGAGCGTCCAGGTGCGAGAACTCTAAGTGTGTGTGTGCGTTAACGAGCTGCGGCAGAATCGCGACATCGCCGAGATCTTCAAACGGTTCGGAACTGCGACCAACGCCAAGATTCAAAATGCGATTGCCATCGGTCTCCACCCATCCGTTATGAATCGGCGGCGAGGAAATGGGGAGAATCCAGCGAGCTTTTAGTCGTTTCATGCAAGCTCGGTTCAGGTGAGAGGTACGGTAGGGAAGACGTTGTTGTCTCTTCCCGAAGTCTAGTGAACCGATGTCGCCAAGCGAAGACGCAACGACAAGATGGCCACGCAATGAATCGAACTGCAAACCTGGAATCGACCCATGCGATCTTGACGCATACACGCTACCAGGAAAGAAGTCTGGTACGATTGGCATGGTTGCAATTTACATCGATCGTAAATTTTGAGGCTCCGGCAGATGTTATCCAGTTACGTATCACAGCGATTATTGATTGTGATCGCTATCGCGTTGGGGGCGGCAGGGAGCGTCCTGGGTGAAGAGACTCGCGATGAGTTCATTTCGCTACATCCAGAGAACGCTCGTTATTTTCAATGGCGAGGCAAACCAACCGTTCTGGTTACTTCTGGCGAGCACTATGGCGCAGTCTTGAATTTGGACTTTGACTACGTTCGTTACTTGGATGAGTTGCAGCGCCAGGGACTCAACCATACTCGTGTCTTTACTGGCGTTTATCGCGAGGACGCTGACGCCTTTCAGATCACCGACAACACGCTGGCACCGGCGACGAATCGCTTTATTTGTCCTTGGGATTGCAGCAACGTTCCCGGTTATCACGGAGGCGGCAATCGCTTTGACTTGACGCAGTGGGACGATGATTATTTTTTGCGGCTGAAGGACTTTCTGCGTCAAGCGGCTCAACGAGGAATCGTCGTTGAGTTGACTCTGTTTTGTCCGATGTACAAAGACAGTATGTGGGACGATTCCCCAATGAAATCGACAAACAATGTTAACGAGGTTGGTGACTGTGGCCGCGAGGAAGTTTACGCATTAAAGCATGAATCGATCACTGAAGTTCAGTTGGCCGTGACTCGCAAAGTGATTCAAGAGTTGAGGGATTTTGGGAACCTGTACTACGAAGTATGCAACGAGCCGTATTTCGGTGGTGTCACATCCGAATGGCAGCACCGAATTGTCGACGAGATCGTCAGCACTGAGCGAACATTCCCGCACAAACATTTGATATCGCTGAACGTTGCCAACGGTCGCCAACGGATTGAGAGTCCGCATCCCGATGTTTCGATCTTCAATTTTCACTACTGTGTCCCGCCGGACGTTGTGGCGTTGAATTCGCATGTCAACAAGGTTATAGGTGAGAATGAAACTGGTTTTCGTGGGTCCGCCGACGTGCTGTATCGCACCGAGGGCTGGGACTTTTTGATGGCTGGTGGAGCGCTGTACAACAACTTGGACTATTCCTTTTCCGTACAGCGTCCTGACGGAACTTTGGTCGACTACAAATCGCCGGGCGGTGGCAGTGTCGAATTACGCAAACAACTCGGAATTCTGAAGCGTTTTTTCGATGAAATGGACTTCGTTCGGATGAAGCCTGACCATTCACACGTCCACGTCCTGACACCCAACTTGACCTCGAGTGTGCTGGCGACAATAGGCAAAACGTATGTGGTGTATCTCCACGCCCCGTTGCCCAACAAACCAAAGAAACTGGAAGAACATTTGCGAGAGAACATCGAAGTGACACTGCAGCTTGATTTTCCCGCGGGAGACTACCGGGTTGTCTGGTTAAATCCCGTCACCGGCCGGCTGGATGCTGTTGAAGAGATTAGCCACCTGGGCGGCAAACGGACGTTGGTATCACCGCGATTTGCCAACGACATTGCACTGCGAGTGACACAGCGCTGATGAATGATGATGCAAGCAATCCGCCCGTGTCACTCGATGCAGCGGTCGAACTGACCGATCACGAGCGGGAAGTGTACGAGTGGCAAATGTGGATCAAGGGTTTTGGCGAGGCCGGGCAAACGCGTCTCAAGAACGCTTCGGTAATGATTTCTCGCATTGGCGGTGTGGGCGGGCTTGTGGCGTATCAACTCGCTGCTGCGGGCGTGGGCAAGTTGGTTCTAGCGCACGCGGGGAACATCAAACCCAGCGATCTCAATCGTCAATTACTGATGACGCACGGTGCATTGGGGCAGTCGCGTATCGAGTCCGCGCGGACCAGATTGTCGGAGTTGAACCCGCGGCTGGAGATCGTCGCCGTAGGTGAAAACGTTAGCGAAAGTAACGTATCTGGGTTAGTCCGCCAGTGCGATCTCGTGGTCGATTGTGCTCCGATGTTCCAAGAGCGATTCGTGTTGAATCGCGAGGCCTTTCTACAAGGCAAACCGATTGTCGAGTGCGCGATGTATCAAATGGAAACGCAACTGACGACGATGATACCTGGCCAGACGCCGTGTTTGCGCTGTTTGGTGCCTGAGATTCCGGCCACTTGGAAGCGTCAGTTTCCGGTACTCGGTGCGGTCTCGGGAGCCGTCGCCTGTTTAGCGGCCACGGAGGCCGTGAAATGGATTACAGGAATCGGTACAAACTTGACCGGGCGAATGCTGTGTTGTGACCTCGGCAGGATGCAGTTTCGCAGCTTCGAAATCCAATCTCGCCCGGAGTGTGAGGTTTGTGGAACCGGCGCAGTGAAACCTGGAGTTTGAAAAAGTCTGGAAAATTATTTGCCAGAATGCAGAGATGGCATTGACGACTCAGCCAAACTTCGCCAAATTTCTTGGCTCAAACGTCGCGAAGACTTATTTCGCGATCGAAGTGGGAGAGTTTGCCGCCAAATCACTGCGACGTGGTTTGGGTCGGGTGAATTCGCCGAACCACCCGACCTAACAACGAAAGTCGTGCCCGAGTCGATATGGGTAAAAAATCAAAACGCTACCGTGCTGCCCTTGCCAAGCAGCCACAAACACTTCTCTCGCTTGACCAAGCGGTTGAGACACTAAAGAAATACGATTCGACGAAGTTTGATCAAACTGTAGAAGTGCACATGCGATTGGGCGTTGATCCCAATCAAGCAGATCAAATTGTCCGCGGTAGTTTGGTGTTGCCGCACGGTATTGGAAAAACCCAGCGAGTGATCGTGTTCGCCAAGGGTGATGCTGCGAAGGCCGCTGAGGCAGCGGGAGCGGATGAAGTCGGCGGCGACGATTTGGCAAAGAAGATCAAAGATGGTTGGACCGACTTTGATGTATGTATTGCTGCTCCGGACATGATGGGGTTAGTTGGCCCGCTTGGACGAGTGCTCGGTCCGCGTGGATTGATGCCAAGTCCCCGGGCTGGAACGGTTACCCCAGATGTCGCGAAAGTAGTCGGCGAATACAAGGCCGGTAAAGTTGAGTTCCGAAATGACAAGGGTGGTAACATCCATGCGATGGTCGGCAAGATGAGCTTCGAGTCGTCGAAGCTTGTTGACAACATCACCGCCCTCGTGAATTTTGTCACCGGAATCAAGCCGCAGGCCGTCAAAGGCACGTATGTCAAGGGTGTCGCGATTTGTGCGACAATGAGCCCCAGCGTTCGTATCGCTACTTAATGAATGAGAGCCGTGGACGGCCGATTTGGCTAGCCGCAGATTAGACCCAGCCCTTGCCGCCCGTTGGGCGGGATCCACTAAACAATATTGCCTTGGCGTTGCGGAGTTAGTGAAATTACGGTGCAGCATTGACTTGCTCCACCGTCGTCTTGCTGTGAGCCGAACCAAGATCCAAGCGAACAAGTTTCTAGCGAACCTAAGCGATGAGCAAATACGTCAAAGATCTCGTGACCCGCGACATCAAGCGTGAGTTTGATGGCGTCGCCGATGCTGTCGTGGTCAGCTATGTCGGAATGGATGCGAATACCACCAACGATCTGCGTGGCGAGCTCGAGAGCAAAAACATTAAAATGCTCGTCGTCAAGAACTCGCTAGCGCGGCGCGCTGCCCAAGGCACGAGTCTGGCGCCCGCTTTCGAGGGTGCCAGTGGCCAAATTGCCGTTTGCTGGGGTTCATCGGATTTCGTTTCCTTGGTCAAAGAGATCGTTCGGATTGATCGGGACGAAGCAAAGTACGGCAAGTTCAAGGGCGTCGGTGGCGTCTTGGACGGTGAAAAGCTGGACGCCGATGCACTGAAGGCGGTCAGCAAATGGCCCAGTCGCGAAGAGCAAATTTCGTTGTTGGTTGGACAAATCCTCGCCCCAGGGTCGCAGCTTTCCGCCGCCCTATTGGGTCCAGGTGCTGCATTGGCCAGCCAAATCAAGAAGAAGGGCGAAGAGGACGAGTAGTCCCTCCTTCAAATTTCGGTCCATTAGTTCCCGTTCGCAATCGTAACAAATCACCCAACTGTTTTTTAAGGTAGAGAGAAGATGTCTGACGAAGGTACCGCAGTCGCCGAATACAGCGCCGACACGAAATCAATGGGCGACAAGATCGCCGAAATGACGCTCAAGCAAGCTAAAGAATTGAGCGATTACTTGAAGGATGTGCATGGCATCGAGCCAGCTTCCGGTGGCGGTGTGATGATGGCTGCCCCGGCCGATGGTGGCGGCGCCGCAGCAGCAGTCGAGAAGACTGAGTTTGACGTCGTGCTGACCGGTTTTGGCGACAAGAAGCTGAACGTTGTCAAGGTTGTTAAGAACCTGACCGGCGCTTCGCTGATGGATGCCAAGAAGATGGTCGAAGGCGTCCCGGCTACGTTGAAGGAAGGCGTTTCCAAGGAAGACGCCGAGAAGATCAAAGCAGAAATCACCGAAGCCGGTGGTACTGTCGAAATCAAGTAATTTCGACAGCCTCGGTTCGATTTTGCATAGTGTGGGTCAGCCGGAATATTTCCGAACTGACCCGCGTGCATGCTTGGTTGTTATCTATCGCCAAAGCGTTGGAAGTCCAGCAACTCCCAGCCCGGTTGACGGCTGCAGGATTTGTCCGTGACCGCTTGTCCGATAAAGCTCCGTTGCCCGCATGCCGCCCTGTCCAATGCTGCGTTGTGGCGGATCGCTTGCGAATCGTCCAATGCTTCCAAACGTCGTCATGTTGCCAGGTAACGTTTGCGTTGCGCTAGCGAGTGGCTGTACGGCCGTGTTGCTTTCGAGCGGTCGCAAACGTGAGGCAATTTGTTGCGATACTGCTGGTTGTACAGCAGCCGGTGCGACTCGCCCTACGGGTTCAAAGTCGGTCTGTCGATCTCGTTCTATACGCACGATTCGTTGCGGCACCTCAACGGTCTGTTTCTCGGCAACCCATTCCGTGCGACTTTGCGTATTAGTGACGACCTCGCTTCGAGTTTCCCAACGAGCAACAGGTACATGGTGATAGGCGACGGTCGGTTGGCGAAACGGATTCCAGCGGCCATGTAATCGTGGCTCCCATTGGTGCTGCACGACGGGAGTGAATACTGTTCGCGTCTCCGGTTTCGTCTCGGTAACGGTCCGAGGGCGAAACACTGTTCGTTCTTCCTTTTGGACCTTCGTTTCCACGACCGGCCGTTCAACCGTTCGCGAAACTTGGCGATAGACGATGCCCGAGACAGGGTCGGTATAGTAACCGGAGTTGTCTTGAGCGAAGATGGTGCCGGCTGTCAACCACGAAAAACAGCCATATGCCACAAAATTTGCTGCAGCTAGATTTGCAGATGAGTAGATCCGAGCCATTTTGGCAGAAACCCTCGCTGGAATCGGATGAAGATGACCACACTCAGTAAAAATCGGACTTTGGCCACGAACCGTGTGAGTAATTTCAGTTGATTGACTCCAAATTGCTCGCATTGCTGCGCTGTCCTATCGACGGAAGCCAATTGGAGTTGGCCGACGAAACCCTGCTGCAGTGGGTGAACGCGGCGATTGCTCGCGGCGAAATTCGCGATCGGGCGGACCAGCGGGTCGTCGCTGCATTTGACGGCGGACTATTGGTTAGCAACTCTCACAGGCTGTACCCCATTCACGGTGGAATTCCCACGTTAGTTGCGGATCAAGCGATTGAGTTGCCAGAAAACCTTGCTACGCACAATTCAGAGACACACAAAGTGAGCGAATGATGCCAGATTCATTGCCCAAACCGATTGAGACGAATGTCCAGACACTGAGCGAGTTGCTTCAGGAAAACGCAGATTTTTTGTTGCTGGACGTTCGCGAGCCGAGCGAATACGAAACGGCTCGGATTGAAGGGTCCATGCTGCTGCCGATGGGACAATTGCGAGAGCGATTTGACGAACTCGAACCGTTTCGCCATCGCCACATCATCGTTCACTGTCACCACGGTGGTCGCAGCATGCGAGTTACTGAGGCGCTGCGTCATCACGGTTTCACGCAAGCGCAGAACTTGGCCGGAGGAATTGATGCGTGGAGTTTGGAGATCGACCCCAAGATCCCTCGCTACTGAGCGTCGGTTCGTCAGGTGCCTCGTGCCTCCGACATGCATGCGAATATGAGGGTCGTCTCGACAGCGATGCCATTTGATCGTAGAAACTGCATTGCTCACCGGCAGGACGCATTCGCATTTGCCGAGTAAAGTTCATTTTGAATTCACTGGAATCCAGACTCCACGGCCAACCATAATGAAGCGAATTGCATTTGACGCCTTAGCTGTCGCAGCCGTTCTTTTATTTCCCCTTGAGGCCTTGAGTCATCCAGGGCACGGACAAGCATCCGAAAGCGTGGCGCATTACGTGACTGAACCTATTCACGCCATTCCAATCGCTGCATTGGTCTGTGGGTCGATTTTTGTCGTTGGTGTGATGTGGGTGAGTCAGCGGGCAATTCGAATTTTTTCTAGCCGTTAGTTGGATAGCGCCGAGCTGCTGATGCGAGTTTTTGTAACTGGTGGCACGGGGCTTCTCGGAAATAATATCGTTCGTCAATTACTTGAACGAGGCGATAAGTGCTTGGCGCTTGTGCGGCGCCAACCGCCGGTAGAAGTATTCGACGGATTGGATGTCGAGCTAGTGATCGGCGACTTGGATAATGACCAAGCGATTGAACAAGGTGTCGCTGAATGTGATGTCATCATCCATTCTGCAGCGCTAATCCATTTAGGATGGAAGCGACAGGAAGAATCGCTGCGAGTCAATCAACTGGGAACTCGGAGGATCGTTGACGCAGCGTTGCGCCATGGAAAGCGAATGATCCACATTGGTACGGTGAACACGCTGGGAGTCTCCACTCGCAACAAAATTGCCGACGAACAATCACCGCTGGACCTTGGTGGTGGGCAAGTGCTGTGCAACTATGTGGCCAGCAAGCGAGCAAGTGTTGACGAGGTTCGACGTGGGGTCCAGCAAGGGTTAAGTGCCGCGATTGTGCACCCTGGGTTCATGCTCGGTCCCTGGGATTGGAAGCCGAGCAGTGGCCGCATGATTGTTGAGCTTGCGCGAGGTTGGATGCCACTGTATCCGATCGGCGGTTGCAGTGTGTGCGATCCGCGGGATGTCGCTGCGGGCGTGATTGCGGCGGTTCAGAGTGGAGGCGACAACGGGTGTGAGTACATCTTGGCTGGAGAAAATTGGACCTACAAGAAACTGTGGTCAGAGTTGCTAGTGCGGTTGGGCAAACATCCACCGCATTTACCTATCGGTCCGATCCTTCGATTCGCAGTTGGTAGCATCAGTGACGTCATCGCCGCAGTGTCGAAAACCGAGGGTGATATCAATAGTGCTGCGGTTAAGATGAGCGCCCAATACCACTGGTATGACAGCAGCCGCGCACGCGCAGTTCTCGGATATCAAACTCGCCCACCCGAGCAATCGATAGACGATGCCATTGCTTTCGTACTACAGCACCATCTCCGGTGAGATGCAATCCTTGTAGGTGTTGGCGTCATTATCGGTCGGCCAGGCTGGCGAAATCGGCGGATCATCCACCTCAGAACCCCGCCAATCGCACCAACTCGAACTTTTTTTGCGGCGGACTTTTGCCCGTTAGTGGTTTGCCAGCGGCGTTCTAAAAGAGAGATTTGCGGCAAATTACGAGAGATTCTAACGCGGTGGAACTTGTGAGCACCCATGGGTACGGAATTGACAAATTCCGTCCTGACTGATCAATCTGTCACGTCTGATCCAAGAGCGATCTCGTGTGATGCACCAAAAAAAGTTGTCACAAACGATGGTTGGTGGGCATCTAAGTGAGACGTATTCGTTCCCTGTCTGTGAGACACTATATGTCGAGGAATCGACTCGACGAAATTCGAAAAGTCACGCCTGCTATTTTGCCGAGCTTGCTGTTGTGTGACTTTGGCAACCTGAAAGGTGAGGTTGAGTCGTTGGCCGCTGCGGGCACCGCAGTGCTGCATCTGGATGTGATGGACGGACACTTCGTGCCGAACATGACGTACGCGATGCCCATCGTTTCCGGCTTACGGCGACATACGGACATGCCATTGGACGTGCATTTGATGATCAGCGATCCACTGGCATATGCAAAGCCAATGGTTGACGCCGGTGCCGATGTCTTGACGTTTCATGTTGAAGCAGTGGATGACGTCGCCGAGGTTGCGAGCAAGATTGCTGAATTGAATGTCGGTGTCGGGGTGGCGATCAATCCAGGAACATCGTTGGAAAAGATCAGCGACTGTTTGGATATCGTGGACATGGTTCTTGTGATGAGCGTAGACGCGGGGTTTGGCGGACAGTCGTTCAATCCCATTGCGTTGGACAAATTGCGGCAACTGCGAGCATCCCATCCTCGGTTGTTGCTGGAAATCGATGGTGGCATCAACGCGGAAACGATTGGTCCTGCGCGGGCTGCGGGCTGTGATTTGTTCGTTGTAGGCTCGGCAATATTTAGGCAAGACGATTACGGACAAGCGATGAGGTCGCTGGTTGACTCGATGCAGTCGGGAGAACGATCATGAGTTTGCTATTGCGAGCGCCCGTGATGTCTCGAGTGCTGTTGATCCGTCCGGGGGCTACGGAGTTTGATGAGCAGGGTCGAATCAAAGGTTCGCTTGATATGCCATTGAGCGATCGCGGTCGTTCGCAGGTAGCGTCGCTTGCGGTGGAGCTGGCTGATGTTCGGCTCAGTACCATCTTCACCGCGCCGTGCGAGTCGGCTCGTCAGACCGCGGAGGAGTTAGCACGCGGTCGTGATATACGAGTGAAGACGGTGGGCTGTTTTCGCAATATTGATCATGGACTTTGGCACGGCAAATTGATTGACGAAGTACGTCGCAATCAACCGCGGGTTTATCGCACGGGCATGGAGTCACCCGACGAGTTGTGTCCTCCCGGTGGCGAGGCGATTCGGGACGCGCGGCTTCGCGTCGACAGGGCGCTGCGAAAAGTTATGCGAAAGGGGCGTGAGACGGTCGTGGCGATGGTGATCCCTGATCCCCTGGCGGCTGTGGTCCATGGCGTCATTCGTGGCGAAGAGCTGCAAAATCTATGGCACTTTGAGACTGACAACGGCCGTTGGGAATTGCTGGAAGCGGCCACCTGGTAACACGCCGCGACGAGAAATGTTCACGGCATAACAACCGCAATTTCCATCTGCGCCCACTTTTCTACCGCAATCGAACATTCAAACGGCAATCTGCCTTTGAGCGGCGTTTCTCAAGCAAATACAATGGACGGTGTTGCGGTTTCGTGGGTACGTTCGTCGTAGAGAACCGTTCTCACTTCAGCACGGTCGATTTCTTTTGTAGGTACACCCCCCATGCTCCGTTTCTTGGCATCTGTCGCGTTTATCTCGTTGTCGACGATTCTATCGCTGAATTCTGTTCATTCCGCAGAATCGCCACTGCCCCCCCAGGTGGCTTTGATTGATGATGCGATCGAGCAAGGCTGGCGAGACTTTGAGATTCGTCCCGCTCCGGACGCGGACGAAGCGACATGGTGTCGACGAGTGTTTTTGGATGTCATCGGTCGGATTCCTAACCGCGAGGAATTAGCGGAGTTTCTCAGTGACCGTGGCAAGGACAAGAAGGCTCGCTTGGTGGACCGCTTGTTACAGGACGATCGATATACCGAAGAATACGCCGGGCACTGGGCGACCGTGTGGACGAACTTGTTGATTGGTCGTAGTGGTGGCACCGACCGTCGTTCAATGACCAATCGTGATGGAATGCAAAAGTACTTGCGTGACTCGTTCGCGATGAACAAGCCGTACGATAAAATGGTTTATGAATTGGTCACCGCGACTGGGTCGACTAAGCCTGGCACGGAAGGCTTCAATGGCGCGACGAACTTTTTGGTGGACAAGGTCAATGAAGAGAAAGCAGTGTTGGCCACCAGTAGCGTATCGCGAATCTTTTTGGGACTGCAAGTTCAATGTACCCAGTGCCACAATCACCCTTTCAATCAGTGGAAGCAGCAAACCTTTTGGGAGTTCAATTCTTTCTTTCGTCAAGCGCGATCGTTACGCCGCTTTGTCGATGGGACCAACGATATCGATCATGCGGAACTGGTGGACCAGGACTTTGCTGGTGAGTCGAACGCACCTGAGAATGCAATTGTGTTTTATGAACTACGCAATGGCTTGACGAAAATTGCAGAGCCGGTCTTCACCGATGGTACAGCGATTTCCCCAAGTGGTCTGGTTGATGAAGTGAATCGTCGTCAGGAACTTGCTCGGTTGATGCTTGGCAGTGAATATCTTGACAAGATGATTGCGAATCGGATGTGGTCCATGTTCATGGGGTTCGCGTTCACCAAGCCCGTTGATGATTTGGGGCCACACAATCCGTCGTCGCATCCGGGACTACTGGATCAACTAGGTAAAGATTTTCGGAAGAGCAGCTATGACCTGAAACAATTGATTACCTGGATCACGTTGAGTCGCCCGTACCAATTGGCAGCCGTTTTGGGTGGTAGTAACGAAATTGATGATCCATCGATTGGTGAGATGCCCAAGTTTTCACGCTTCTACTTGCGTCAGATGAGTGCCGAACAGTTGTATCAATCGTTGGTTGCGGCAACGGACGCCAAGTCCGCTGGTAGTTATGAGGAACAGGAACGCCAACGCCGACAGTGGCTGCAGCAGTTCGTCGTCGCCTTTGGGACGGACGAGGGTGACGAGGCAACGACGTTCAACGGTTCGATTCCTCAGGCGTTAATGTTGTTTAACGGCGACTTGACTCAGCAGGCGATCCAGACTGGCGCGGGAACGTTCTTGGATCGTGTTTCTAAGATGGGGCGATCACCTCAAGACCATGTCAACGAGTTGTTTCTGGCTGGGTTGGCTCGACGTCCTACGCGAAACGAATCAACGATTGCTACCAAGTTGCTTTCAGCTCGTGGTGGCAATGAAAAAGAAATGTTGCAGGATATGTGGTGGGCGATCCTCAATAGCAATGAATTCATCATGCAACATTAACAGCCTGTCCGAAATGTAGTTTGAATTTTTGTTAGACCCCTTTTCGCTATATGTTTTGTGACGGTCGACGTGCCGCCGCTAGTTCCCCTACATTACTTTTCAAATCTTGAAGGTTCCCACGATGACGACTCCTTGGAAAACGCCTGCCGGAATGACGCGACGGCACTTCATGAATCACCTCGCTGGCTCAGCAGCGATGGCTGGTACCGCGCTTGCGATGGGCAATTCAATTTACGCTCATGCCGACGAACTCAAACGCAATCGCAAGTCGGCCATTCTGCTGTGGATGGGTGGCGGACCGCCGACAATCGACCTGTGGGATTTGAAGCCAGGTGCGCCGACGGGAGGTCCGTTCCGACCAATCGCGACAACCGGTGACATGCAAATTTGCGAACACTTGCCCCTGGTTGCCCAGCAGATGAAGCATTTGTCGATTGTCCGCAGCATGTCCACGCGTGAAGCCGACCATGATCGTGGTCGCTACTACATGCACACGGGGTTTGTGCCAAATCCAAACATCGAGCATCCAAGCTATGGCGCAGTATTGGCCCACGAACTAATTGACCAACGACCTGAGTTGGAGATTCCTCCATTCGTGTCGGTTGGCGGTGCCAGTGAAGGCCCAGGTTTTCTCGGCATGGCTTGGTCGCCGTTTTCGGTCACGAGCAACGGACGAGTGCGGAACTTGGACATGAATTTGGAAGAGAAACGATTGATGCAAAGGATGGCGGCACTGGAATTGATCGAAAGTGGATTCGCCAAACGTACTCGCGACTTGCCCGCTGCTGAGCACCAAAAGGTCCTTAACAAAACATTGGCGTTGATGACCAGCGACCAGATGGAGGCTTTTCGCGTCGAGAAGGAACCCGATGCGGTGAAAGAACGCTACGGTACCGATGGTTTTGGTCAAGGGTGTTTGCTTGCTCGACGATTGGTCGAAGCGGGAGTGCCATTTGTGGAAGTCGATCTAGGAGGCTGGGACTTGCACCAGAACGTTCACCAAACATTGAAGGACACGAAACTTCCCAACCTGGATAAAGCGATGAGCGCGCTGGTAGAGGATTTGGCCCAGCGAGACTTGATCAAGGACACAGTGGTGATGTGGATGGGTGAGTTTGGGCGAACGCCGCGAATCAATCAAACCGCCGGTCGCGATCACTTTGCTCGCGCGTGGTCATGTGTCGTCGGTGGTGGTAACATCAAGGGCGGTGTGGCCGTAGGGGAAACCAGCAGCGACGGAACTGCCGTCGAAAGCGAACCGTTCAGCAGCGAAGATTTGATGACCACGGTTTGCAAAGGTCTTGGAATTTCGCTTGAGACCACCTACACAAGCAAGAATGGCCGTCCGATGAAAATCGCTGGCGGTGGAAAAATCATCAACGAACTCGTGGCCTAATATCCGTGCAGCAACCGCCGACATCCGCGTCCCCAGCCTCTGGATCCAGTGGCGGTGAGCAACGAGAAACGGCGGCAGCGAAAGTGCCTGAGAAAGAAACTGCAGCTACAAAATCAAAAAACGTAGAATCGGCAACTTCGGGATCGGGACCAGCCGATTTGGGGCCGTCGGAATTGATCCTACGTCACCAGCGAGGAGTATGGCGGTACCTGAGGGTACTGGGATGTGACCCGACAACAGCAGACGATTTGACGCAGGAAACGTTTCTGCGGGTACTGCGGCGAGACAATTTCGTTCAACATAATGATCAAGCGACTGCCGGCTATTTGCGCCGGACCGCGCACAATTTGCTGATTTCGCGACATCGTAAGCAGGGGCGGATGCATGCTGCGAGTGATTCGGCGGTATTGGATGAAATTTGGGACCGTTGGGCCGGAAAAGACGGCTCTGGCGACGTAGCGATTGACGCTTTGCAGGATTGCCTGCAGTCACTTTCCGAACGTGCCCGAAAAGCGTTGAAGATGCGATTTGCGGACGACGTCAGTCGCGTGGAGATCGGCTCCGCGTTGGGGATTTCAGATCACGGTGCCCGAAATTTAATGCAGCGAGCAAAACAACAGCTACGCGAATGCGTGGAAGAGAAACTTAGTCAGGCCGAAATAGAATGAGCGAGCATAACACCAACGCCCAGGGCAACGAGGACGATCCGCCGATCGATTCTCGTATCATGGATGCTTTGCTCGGTGAGATTTTAGGCGGTGCAAAACCGCCTGATTTATCGCAGGAAATTTTCCGGCAATTGCGGGAAACGCCTTTGGTTTCTCCGCCACCGAGTGTGGGTTCGCGAGACGTCGTGGTGGCATCGCGTCAACGAAGTTCACACAGTTGGCTAACAGTGATTTCGCTGCTTGCCGCATCGCTTCTGTGCGCAATTGGATATTGGAAATGGCAACAGTCAGCTCAGCCACGCCTGGCTCCGATCGCCAAGACGCCGCAGCCAGTTGAGAAACCGGCTTTGCCATCGCCGCCGTCGGTCACACCGCAACCGTCCCAGCGAGAACGTATAGCACCTGCACCTCGCGGAATCGCGATCTCTAAGCAGCCCAGCGAAAGTGAAGTGTCGACCGCAAGCGAGACTTATCCATTCGCAAAAAAACAGGGCGATGTATCGCCTGTACAACTCGTATCACAGCGAGTTTCCGAAGGTCTCAATGGCTATTGGAAGGCGATCGGAGTCACTCCGTCGCCCCAAGCGACAGCCGAAGATGCAATTCAGCGGATCCAATTACGTTTGGGCATCGCGTTAGATCCCGCTTGGTTTGAGTCGACTTCACGCGAGTCCTCGCTTCGTACCGCTGGTGTATTCACTGCTGAAATCGAAGCCTCGCTCAAGTCTCCGGTGCATTCTCAAGCAATTGCCAAGGCTTGGTTGAAACAGTTGACTGGTGGTGGCTTGAGCCGCTTGCCTGAGGAAGAAGCACAGGCATTGATCGAAGATCTTAGTTGTTCCTTTGAAGGCCAATATTCTTTCGATACATTGATTTCGGGTTGGGTGGGGGCTGAGCGTCCAACTTCACCTGCCTGGTACGCAGCGATGAACTCTGGTGGTGAGTTTGCCATGACGCACCGCTTGGCTTCACTGACGATGAATGTTGATTTGCGCTGCACGCGATGTCACGATGCGCTGATCGATAGTAGTGGACGGCAGAGCGACTATTGGTCTTTCGTGTCCGTCTTGCGTCGTGATGTTCGTCGCGGTGACGATGGCAGTCTGTATGTCCGCAAGTCCGACGAACCAACCAGCCCGTCGCGAGTTTTCTATGAGCGACTTGATGGACGGCAAACATTTGCCGAGCCTGGAATTCCTGGTCGTTGGATGAGCCAGGGCTCCGCCTTGCTTGATATCGATTCGAACATGCCGCAACCAACAGGTGTCGACGTTTGGAGCAAGTCCCTTGTTGGTTCCCGCGAATTAGCCAAGGGTGTCGTGAATTCGTTGTGGCGATTGGTTTACGATCGCGCGTTACAGGGTGAAGTTGCGGATGCATCGAGTCCACCGCTGGACGATTCACTCAGTCAGTTGCATAACCAATTGGTCGATGACTTGCTGGCTTCGAATTTTGATCTTAGCCGTACCTTAGCGATTATTCTGTCGTCACCGGCGGCGTTGCGTTCAATCCCTGATCCCTTGTTGCAAAAAGATGCTTGGGCCGTGGATGCGGCGCGAGTCCGTGAGGCGGAATCGGCTGTTCAGGCTTTTGCAGCTGCAGCGCCGTCGCCCAAATCTTTGCCGACTAGCAAGCGAGTCGAATTGGCGATGCGTTCCATCGGTGCCAGCTTAAAGAGTTTGGAAGGGTTTGGGCCGGTGTTGGCACAGCCTTTGGGTAGCGAACGCAGCGAGCCGGACACGACGATCAGCAAATCGACTCCCCACCAGACCGGATTCCCCGATCACGCGGAATCATTGCCAGTCCAGTGGCTCTCGACGATCGACGACTTCCACAGTCGTGTCCGCCACTTGGGATATTTGGCGGAAATTGAACGGTTGCCAACGGTCGTCGAACCTGCGGCGGAAGCCATGCGAAAAGCAAACGTCGCGGACGAATTGATCCTTGCCCGGGTTTGGTGGATGCTCCAGCCGTAGTTGCTCTTGCGGCTCACCGTTTTGGTCGCCCTTTTTCCTGCCGCGCGGCCAAAGAAATTGATTATGATGGTCATTCTCGTCATATCGTCAATCGTTAAATGTTGGTCGGGTCAATACATGGGCGTTCGCTTTGCTTGCCACGAGTGCGACAAGCCGCTGAACATCAAGCAAGAACTTGCCGGACGCCGCGGCGTCTGTCCGGCATGTGGTACTCGTTTTCGCATACCCAAGAGCGACAGCGAGAAATCATTGCCAATCGAAATCCACCAGCCACGAATAGCAAAACAAAAGGCGACTGCGAGTCATGCAACGGCAACTCATTCCCCAGTCCACACGGTCTCGCCGGTCGCCTCCCCGATCCTCGCTGATGCCACGGTATCGACTTGGTACGTTCGCCCGCCCAGTGGGGGTCAATATGGGCCAGCAACGACCGAGGTGCTGCGACAGTGGATTGCAGAGGGGCGTGTCGCCTCGACGGCTCTACTGTGGCGAGACGGTTGGGCGCAATGGCGTGAATCCCAGGAAGTTCTGCCGGAGTTAGCGGAAAAGTTGCCTGTTAGTATCGGAAATGGCAGCAATTCCCTAGGCGGCCGCAATAGTAATACTGAAAATGTCAATAAAACGCATCAAAATGCTAAATCGGCTCCCGTAGCGGAACTCAGTTCGATGACCGGCAACGCGGAAATTGGCAAGGTTAAACGCGAACGCTCTCTCAAACGATCTCTCATGATTGGACTGCTTTCGTTGCTCAGCGTGACGCTCGTAGTCGCCCTTATTTTGGTCGTCCGCAATTCAGGCTGAGCCCCCGGCCATGGGTACCTGCTGGGCTATGGTTTGGGGCAGGCATGGGCTACAGTATCGGGTCGATTTACCCTTCCCCGAAACTGGAGCTGATCCCATGCGCCTTTCTGGAATATTGCTAACCCTTGTAGCCTTGACCCTTACGACCCCGTTGTCGGTCACCGCCGATGATGCGGCGGGACCGAAAACGATTACTGTATTTAATGATGCGACTTTGACTGTTCCTGTCGCCTTCAAGCCCGCTGAGCCCAAGAGTCGGATCATTGAGCATGAGTTTGCGGCAAAGGGTGAAGGCGAGGAGACAGCGCGCGTGACGATGATGGCCAGTGGTGGCGGCGTCGAACCCAACATTGCGCGTTGGAAAGGTCAGTTCGCTGGCGGTAAAGCCGACGATCAAAAAACGGAACAACTTAAACTTGGCGATTGGGTCGCCCACATCGTCGACGTTAACGGATCGTATAAGGAAACGATGGGTGGCCCATTCTCAGGTGGCAAGACTGTCGAGCACAGCGACTATGCGATGCTTGGTGCGATCTTGGTTCACCCGAAAGGCCAGACGTACTTTGTAAAAATGATTGGGCCGGAATCCGTGGTCAAGGCGAACCGCGAACCATTCTTGGAAATGATCAAAAGTTTGAAGTAACACTGTCGCATCAACTTAGGCCACCGCAACTGCTCGACTTGAATTCGCACGCATGAACATCCAGAGCTTCTTGGAACATCACGGTATCGTTCGTAATCCCTTTGCCGAAGAAGACGCACAAACGGATCCGGTGTTCAAGGAACACTGTATCAGCAGCGCCTACCATCCGGTCTGGGATAAAGTTTATGGCGACCCCAGTGAACCATCGACGGCTATCGTCTTTGGGCCCAAAGGTTCTGGCAAAACCGCGATGCGGTTACAGATCGATCGGCATTTACAGCGTTACAACCAAGAGCATCCCACTAAGCGTGTGTATGTGATTCGGTATGACGATTTCAATCCGTTCCTGGATCACTTCTGTGAACGGATGAGTCGTCGCGTGGCGAAAAAGCCCGAAAAAGTGTTTGACAGTTGGAGATTATGGGACCACATGGACTCGATACTCTGTATCGGCGTTACTCGCATGGTCGATAACATCCTGTCCGATGCCGACGAACGCGAAGGATCCGACGTGATCACGCAAGAGCAAATCAAAAAGCTCGACCGGGCATCGTCGCGAGACTTGTTGTTACTCGCCTCATGTTACGACCAGTCGACGGTTTCGACATTCACCGGACGCTGGGACCAACTTCGCAAGAGACTCCACTACGGCAATGCCAGTGCGATGTGGGATATTGCGCTGGCCATTGCTTGGGGCATCGCTTCGGTTGCCTTGATTGGTTGGCTGGTCAGTAAAGGTGACATCCAACGGGTGACTGGGTTGTGGGCTGCGGTCGGCTTGATTGCTGTCGGAGCCATTCCTTTTTTGCTCCGATTGGCCAAATGCCAATTGGCAGCAATGGGTATTCACCGGCACATGCGGGTGGGCAAACGCGAAGTTGGCTCTCTGCGAAAAGTGTTGATGAAGTTACCAAAATCGGAATTGGACAGCCAACCGTTACCGCGATACGACCGCACCGACGATCGTTACGAGATGCTCAATAAACTGCAATCCATCTTAAGGCGGTTGGGGTTCGTAGGAGTTGTCGTATTGATGGACCGCGTCGACGAACCGCACATGACCGGCGGCAAGAGCGAACTAATGCAGCGTTTTGTTTGGCCACTTCTGGACAACAAACTCCTGAAACACCCTGGAGTCGGTTTCAAGTTGATGCTGCCTCAAGAACTGCATCGAGATGTGGAACGCGAGACACGAGAATTCCACGAGCGAGCACGTCTGGATAAGCAGAACGTAATCCCTGCATTCCAGTGGACGGGCGAATCGCTTTACGATTTGACTCGGTCGCGAATGCAAGCGTGTGCTGCGGATGATCGTTCGCCCGAACCCAAAGATCTGTTTGTTGACGAGGTCAGTTACCAACGAATGCTGTCGGCATTTCAGTCGCTACGAGTGCCACGAAGTCTGTTTCGGTTTCTGTATCGAGTGCTGGTCGAGCACTGTAACCGATACACCGACGCCCAGCCTCAGTTTCACATCACGGCTGAAACCTTTGAATCGACGCTCGCTGTTTACAATCGAGAAATGGACCAAGTGACTTAGTTTCGGCTTGTTATTAAGCCGTAATTTGTTACTCTAGCGGCCCCCGAAGATCAGGGCAGCGTTTGCCTTGCGCAACTAGACACGTTTGGGAAATTTGGTGAACCGGCCAATCCGCCGTAGAACTAACTCGATTTAAGGAACACGCGAAAAGTGGGTACGAAGAAAACAGGTAAGGGTCGACGTAAGGTAGGACGTAAAAAAAGACGTATGCGAGCACGGATTCGCCATCGCAAGAAATAGTTCTGCTGGAGACCGGGTTTTGAATTACGGTTGTTAGCCGTTACCCGAGTCGGAAAGTCCTAGCTTCCTGAGCCACCGGCGTTGCTGTCCGCCGCCGGGGCTTGCCGGTAGTTCTTGAGCCTGGCGCGATTCTCGCTTCAGATGTTCCAATTGCTCTTCGAGCTCGGCCTGTTTCTTGGCCAACTCCTGCCGTTCTCGCGACAGCTTTGCTCGCTCCAGCGATGCTTCGATTTCGCCCTGACGAAATTTTTCTTCCCATTCGGCTTGCAGTTGCTGCAGCCGTTCTCGCTCGACACTTACTAGTTCATCGGCATCGATCAAGTGTGCAATTGCTGCGGCACCAATTGCTAGTCCTCCTTCGCGAGGGCCACCCTGCTGTTCAAGCAGATTCCTCAGCTCGCCGATTTCTTGATCCTTCCGATCTAAATGTTCTCGCAGTTGTGTTAGCTCGGCCGAGAGTTGTTCGACGAAGGCGATGGCATCTAGTGGTGCATGGTCATCCTCGGCCCTCAAGAGATGATTTGCTTGTAGCTCGTCGATGAACTCGTCGCCATCAAACGAATCGTTTTCCATCTGTTGGATAATGAGTCGCTTGCGTTCTTCCCAGGACAAGGCGTCATGACTGGAGGATGAAGCGGTCCTTAGTGATTTGCGAACGCTTTCGCCGGCGAGTTTCGCCGCGAGTTCTTGGTTCTGTTGTTCCAGTGAATCGCGTTCAAGTCGCAGTTGTGCAACTTCCTGGTCGCGCTGGCGAATTTGCCACAACAATTCGTCAAGCTGTCCAGTATCAGCGACTTCCTGCAATTCACTCAATTGCAGAGAATCGTTCGCTGGGCGCGGTGCTGCGTCGCGTACCATCTCTCTGAGTTCGCTAACTTGAGATGCGAGCAACGAGAGCGCGTCAGTGTTCGACTGCAAGAAAATTTGTAGCTGTTCGCCAGTGCACGCGAACTCGATTTTCGTTAGGCTCGGTTGGTCCGCCTGGTCGGTGAGATACAGGGCGGCGACTTCTGTCGCGTCCACCGTTTCGGTCGGACCCTCAGAGAGAACCGTTGGAACGTCAGCGACGGACTCGCTCGTGACATCCTTGATCGTTCGGTTTATCGCCTCAAGTTCTGGCGCAGAGGTCGTTCCCCTGGTAACAGCCGCTTTGGGCGCCACCTGCGTCGCTGTCGCCCCTGTCGAAGCAACTCGATTCCGCTTTTTACTGCGGCTCATCGGGACCTCGGAAGGAAAACGTGGATGACGCTACCGAACATTGGCTGCACGCTGGTTCTAATTAAGAAGACAATTCCTAAGATTGCTTAGAGTCGCTACAACCGTTATTTCCGGCTCGCGACAAGGCAACCCTCTACGGTATAGCTAGGTCACAACGTACTTGTTGTCAAAGAATCAAATGTCTGAAAAGAAAACTCCCAACAATTCACACTTGTCGGCACCCGATGAAGCCGAAAGTTTCGAGTCCGCGCTGGTGGATCTACAGCAAATCGTCACGGAGCTCGAGGGCGGAGAGTTGACACTGAGCGAGTCCCTGCAGCGGTACGAGACGGGCATCCGGCGGCTGAAACAGTGCCATGAATTTCTCACATCTGCTGAACAAAAAGTGTCGCAACTTGTCGGTTATGATGCAGCGGGCAATCCGGTTTTAGAAGCACTCGAAGTTGATGCGAGCGATGATTTAGTTGAGAAACAAAAGACACGCCAGAAGCGACGATCGGCAAAACCCGCGACACTCCAAGGTGCTAGTGGAAGCCAAACCGCCGGTCCCCGAGGGGGGAAGCCAACTGCCAGGGAAAGCGTGGACGATTCCCCCGAACTCTTCTAAAATCGAAGTCCGTCCCGTCGATCCTTGTAAAGATTTGTCGGCATTACCTGGAATTGCCTGCTTGTGTCCTACGTTGCCGAGACTCCAAACGATGGTGCCCTTGTGGCACTGCTTCCGATCATCGAATCTGCGCTGACCCAGGCGTGCGAGTTCGGTAGTGATTGCCCGGCCCGACTTGCAGCAGCGATGCGTTATTCGTTGTTGGCTCCTGGCAAGAGGCTCCGTCCAGCGCTTGTATTGATGGCGACCGAAGCTTGTGGCGGAGAATTAAAACACGCCCTTGGTGCTGCGGTGGCGGTGGAGATGATCCATGCCTACTCGTTGATTCACGACGATTTACCAGCGATGGACGATGATGACATGCGTCGCGGTCGACCAACGTTGCATATAGAATTCGACGAGGCGACGGCGATTCTTGCTGGCGATGCACTGCAAGCGGAAGCCTATCGGATAGTCGGCGAGTCGATCTCGGACCCGCAGATCGCGGCCCAGGCGATGCTTGTACTAGCTCGGGCTGCCGGGGCCTCGGCTCTGGTGGGCGGTCAGTGCGATGACCTTGCAGCCGAAAGCGGGGGCCAGCGTACAATTGAACACTTGGAACACATTCACCGTCGAAAAACGGGCGCTCTATTTACCGCATCGCTCGGTTTGGGTGCGTTGATAGCCGGTGCGTCAGATCCAATGCGGTTGGCTCTGAGTAATTACGCTAGAGACTTGGGATTAGCCTTCCAAGTTGTGGATGATTTATTGGATGCTACTGCGAGCGACTTTTCCCTGGGAAAAAGAGCGGGAAAGGACGCTGGCCGCGGCAAACTGACGTACCCCAGTTTGTTGGGACTGGACGAAACACGTGCCAAGGCACAGCAACTGGTGGATGCAGCGAAACAGCATGCATCGGTTTTTGGTGCGGCGTCTTGGCGGTTAACTTGGTTGGCAGATTACGTGTTGAAACGTACTCACTAGAGTCGAACTAGATTGGAAAGAAATAAATTGGACAATGTGAAACACCCGCTACTGGCTGGTCTTGAGAGCGCGGAGCCACTTCGCCGCTTGACATCGGACCAACTGGAACAGGTTGCGTCGGAGATCCGTGACGTGTTGTGCAATTTACTCGCGACTCGCACAGCCCACTTTGCGTCCAATCTCGGTGTTGTCGAATTGTGTTTGGCGCTGCACTGCGAGTTCGACTTTCGCCAAGATCGGCTGATCTGGGACACCGGGCATCAAGTCTACCCGCATAAACTGGTTACTGGTCGATATCGTGAGTTCCCGACGATTCGAACCCAGGGCGGATTGATGGGATATCCCAATCCGGCGGAAAGTGAATACGACTTGTTCATGACCGGACATGCTGGTTGCAGTATCAGCACCGCAGTGGGGCTTCGTAGCGGTGATGTTATCGGTGGCCATTCCGAACGTCGAACGGTTGCTGTCATTGGCGATGGCGCCTTTCCCAGTGGTATTGTGTTTGAGGCACTCAATAATGCCGGTGAACTCGGTGACGACATGACCATCGTGCTTAACGACAACAAGATGTCGATTTGCCATCGTGTCGGAGCAGTTGCGAACTATCTGGATCGACTTCGAAGCAATCCGTATTACACCGGACTCAAAACCGAAGTCGTGCGACTGCTTGAACGCGTACCGATGTTCGGTGACCCTACCGAGCGTCTGCTGGCACAGATTAAAGAAGGCGTCAAAGCAGGTCTCGTCGGCGGCATGCTGTTCGAGGAACTCAATACTCGTTACATCGGTCCGATCGATGGTCACGATATACCGCTGCTGCGAAAGTACTTGGCGATGGTCCGTGAAATGAAAGGGCCAGTTCTGTTGCACGTCGTCACCGAAAAAGGGCACGGCTATAAACCTGCGGCGGAAGACCCCGTATTCTTTCACACGCCGCCAGCGTTCGAAGATCGCGGCGGTACTCCGATCTCTCGCCACAGCGACGGCAGCCCGCAGTACACGACGATCGTTCGCGACGCCATCCGCAAACAAATGGTGGCGACCCCGAACGTTACCGTCATCACCGCAGCGATGTGTCAAGGCAACAAGCTCGAACCGATTCGAGAAATGTTTCCCGATCGATTTTTTGACGTTGGGATCTGTGAATCCCATGCAGTGGCATTCGCAGCGGGCCAAGCGAAAACCGGCTTGCGACCGATTGTCGATATTTACAGCACGTTCTTGCAGCGAAGCTTTGACCAGATTTTCCAAGAAGTCGCCCTGCAAGACCTTCCCGTCGTATTCGCGATGGATCGTGCCGGATTAACGGGTCCCGATGGGCCGACGCACCATGGTTTGTTCGACATTGGTTACATGCGATTGTTCCCCAATATGGTCTTGATGGCGCCCGGCTATGCAAGCGAAGTCGAGCCGATGTTGCAGTGGTGTTTAGAACACGATCACCCGACAGGAATTCGCTATCCGAAAGCGTCTGCCTTGGAACTGAATGGCCTGCCACAACCGATTGAGCTTGGACGTGCACAGTGGATTCGCGAGGGCACCGACGGAACGATTGTCGCCTACGGTGCGATGCTCGAGCAAGCGATCGCGGCCGCCGAGTTGATGGCCAATGAACTCAGTATCGGTGTGGTGAACGCTAGGTTCGTAAAACCGATCGATTGCGAGATGGTTGCACGTTCGCTTGCCGGTGGCGGTTTTGTTGTCACCGTCGAAGAAGGCACGTTACCGACAGGATTTGGTTCGGCATTTATTGAGTCGGCGATCGCTCAAGGTTTGGATACGCGTCAAGTACGCGTGCTGGCCACACCCGATCGATTCATCGAGCATGGTGATCGCAACCAATTGCTCGCCGACATGGGAATCAGCCCCGAGGGCATCGCCCAAACATGTCGTGAGCTATCGCGTGTCGGAAGTACGATCGCTTAGGTGTTCTACCAACCCAGCAATCTCTTCCAAGGTGTGGTTGGCTGACAACGAAACGCGAAGTCGGGCTGTTCCCTCAGGGACTGTCGGCGGTCGAATTGCAGGCACAAAAAAACCGTGTTCACGTAAATACTCGGAGGTCGCAATTGCTTGGTCACATCCGCCAATCGGAATCGGAATGATGGGCGTGCCGATTTGAGTTGCATCAGACGTTTGTGAGGAACTTCGCAAGTCGTGAAATTGGTGGATTCGCTCTGCTAGTCGTTTTCGGCGAGTATCGTCGCGGCGGATGTCGACAATTCGCTGTAACGCAATGGCGACAACGAGCGGTGATAACGAAGTGCTATAGATCAGTGATCGACAATGATTGACAAGGAATTCAATTACGCAGCGAGGGCCAGCGACAAAACCTCCCTGAGTTCCCACGGCTTTGCTCAAAGTCCCGATCCGCACGGCAACACGGTCGCGAACTCCAAGCAGCTCGCATGCACCGCCACCTGAAGCGCCAAGTACTCCGGTGGCGTGTGCTTCGTCAACGATCAACTCAGCGTCATACCGCTCGGCGATATCACATAGTTCGCGAAGCGGTGCGATATCGCCGTCCATGCTGAACACACTGTCCGTGACGATCCAGGCTCGCGCATGGCGACCTCGCAGCTTCTCCAGTGCTTCGCGAACTACGTTTGCATCAGCATGCGAATACACAACGGTCCTCGCTCGCGAAAGTCGGCAACCGTCAATCAGTGAAGCATGATTGAGTGAATCGCTGAGGATTAAGTCGCCTTCGCGAGCCAATGTCGCGACTGTACCACTGCATGCGGCGAATCCTGAAGGAAACAGCACTGCACCCTGGGTCACTTCGAAATCTGCGATCTCGGCTGCAAGCTGGGCATGAAGTTCCGACCAACCGCAAACCAAGGCACTCGCGGAGCTGCCAGCCATGACTTTCGGCAATTCGATCGGTTCTGCTGCATAGCCAAGATAGTCATTTCCACCGAAATTGGTCAACGACTCGCCGCGTGAATCGACAAGCCCATTGGCGATCAAACGTCGTGGAACGAGTTCGCGATAGAGACCAAGTTGACGCCGTTCCAATAGCGCCTGCTGCAAGTCCTCAAAGTCACCCATCGGTTAAGCGATTGCCCGGATGTCAGTGATCAGGTCGCGCATGAACTGGTACCGGTCGCTGGGCCGTTTTTGAATCGCTCGCATCACCACCGCGTCGGCACTTTTGGGAATCTCGCGTTGCGGCGAGCGTTCACTTGGCGGTGGCACGTCAACATTCTTGATGTTATGGAACGTTTCGTCGATGGTCGCGCCTCGGAACGGCTCGCGTAGCGCCAGCATTTCGTACAAGACCACCCCAGCACTGAACACGTCCGTTCGTTCATCGATCCCACGATTTCCCTCGACCTGTTCAGGGGACATGTACAATGGCGTCCCCGGTCGTTGTCCACCGCCGGTCAACGTACGAAGTTGCTCGTGCGGATTGTCAGGAAGCTTCAACACGCTTTGCCGTATCGATTCATTGTCGTCGGTATGTCCCCAAACCTTGGCGACTCCCCAGTCAAGCAGGATGACTTCACCGAAGTTACCGACCCAGATATTTTCTGGTTTGACATCGCGGTGAATGACGCCACGAGCATGCGAATACGCCAGTGCTTGGCATGCTCCGACAACGATCTCGAGCCTTGTACTCAACGGATATGCATCGATGGTTGCTTGGTCACCTTGGGCAATGCGTTTAAGAATCTCGAAAAAATTCTCGCCCGATATCCGTTTCATGACGAAATACAATCCTTCCTCAGGATCATCGCCAATGTCGTAAACGGGAACTGTATTAGGGTGCTGCAACTGGGCCGTGACGCGAGCTTCACGGAGCAGTCGCCGCCGCTCTCGAAGGTCGTGTTTGGTCTCCGGCAGCAGTGACTTGATGGCAACGGTCCGACCGGTGATGCGATCAAAACCTGATCGCAAAATAGCACTGCCACCGCGTGCCATATCACGGATGTTGGTGTACCTAGCTAACCCCGTGGGAACATCGCGAGGTAAATCGGGATCGGTTCCAGCAAGTATGATCGACGGTTCGTGTGCAGGCATAATGATGTAAAATGCGTTTGACGACTATCCGAAATCGCAAGAACCTCAGTTTACGACATCCGCAGCCCGACGGGTACGACACAATGGGCCGCCCAGGGCAAGAGCGGTTCTTTTCGATCAATCAAACTATGCGTTTACACCAAAGTATCCATGAATCCAGCGTCCGATAGTAGCTCGTCGACGGCATCAGACGAAGTGTCGTTATCCGCAGATGCGTCATAACTCGATTCCGAACCTACGGCGATGGAACGCTGCTGCGAGTCGATTGATTCAGAGCTAGTGTCGCTTAGCTCCGACGTCTCAAGTGTAATTAAGTCAGAGATAATGCCGTCAACATTGGTGTTTTGCCAAGACGAATCAGTCGACACTCCGTCGAGGATGTCCGACTGCAACGCAACTTCCAATGACTCAAACGATTGCACGAAGAGATCGTTGATCACCAGCAATGCGTCCAGCGCCGTGACGAGATCGTCTCCACTGCGATCAAGATAAAGTCCAGGCCACTGAATAACATTTTGCGGGGCCACTAACTCGCTTGTTACCGCGTTCGAGAATCGACGTTGATTCAACTCATGAACGATTTCCAGAGCGTCTCCAGCGGTGATGTCACCGCTGTTGTCGACATCACCGGCGTGGAGG
>JBGSIA010000163.1:0-7287 GCA_041751935.1 Pirellulaceae bacterium
CCTCCACGCCGGTGATGTCGACAACAGCGGTGACATCACCGCTGGAGACGCTCTGGAAATCGTTCATGAGTTGAATCAACGTCGATTCTCGAACGCGGTAACAAGCGAGTTAGTGGCCCCGCAAAATGTTATTCAGTGGCCAGGACTTTATCTCGATCGCAGTGGAGATGACCTGGTCACGGCGCTGGACGCATTGCTGGTGATCAACGATCTCTTCGTGCAGTCGTTTGCGCAACCTGAAGGCGAATTGCAGTCGGATATCCTCGCCGGAACATCGACCTTTTCACCCTTGAGCGACACAAATGAAGCTGGGTTGCTTTTTGGTTCTGTGACAACGCCGACGATGTCAAAATTGACTAACGATGACGTCGGTTCTAACGACTCGCTGTTAAGTTCAATCCTGGATATGTCGGACGAAGGGAAATCGTCCGGTAACGAGGCAGTACCCCACGCTGTTGACGAACTTCTTGCCGATGATGGATTTATGGACTCGTTGGTATAACCTGTCCGTCGACTTTGACCGGCGCACGTGTGACGTGCGCCGGTCAAAGAAATAATCGCAGCTCAAAGCGACCATCGTTAATTCGACACCGTTACGTGACATCCGCGGCGATTCGAGTTAGTTGTTTATCTCGAGACCGACCTGCGACAAAAAGAATCGCAGCACTTGTTCTTGCCCACTCTGGGGAATATGGGACGGAAGACGATTATTTCTGGTCACTTTTTTTCCCGCCAATTCCGGTACTTTCGTGTCTGAAGCAGAAGTTTTGCTTTTATTGTCAAAATGACAAAAATTTGCGTTTACATTTCGCGGGGGGCTGACTATTCCGAAATCGGTCTGTAGAACCTATATCGTGTCAAAATATGACGGTTACGCTAATGGCGTCGGCAGTGCACCGTTTGCTGAGGGCCAGGCGGACCACACCAATACTAGAAATGCATAAGGTCCTACAAATGAGTGCTAAGGTCCCTGTTCCCCGCCTTTCTAAGCGTGACCCACGTCGCCGCCTGTTGCTTGAATCATTGGAAAACCGACAACTGCTGTTTGCTCCCTTTTCACCGGTTTTGGAGCTGGATGTCTCGCACGGAGTGGTGCAGAACGGCGGAGCCGTTGATTCTTGGCAAGATCAGTCAGCGAGCGGAGTCAATGATGTCGCGTCCGCGGGCGACGCTCGTCCGTCATTGCTAACCAACGCAACTCCGAATGGAAAAAACGCGATCCGGTTTGATGGTGTGAATGATCGTCTGATCCGTTCGCTTTCGGACGGAGCGTTAGCAGGTTTACCGGGCGGCAGCGATAATCGCAGTATGTTCCTTGTTGCGCAGTTCCATGACACCAATGCCTACGCTGGGGCCGTGTATGGTGTGGGTGCGCCGAATGAAGCGTTTGGAATTGCGGTTGCCTCAGCACCGGCGGCGCCGCCTACTGCAGCAGCGAACCGAGGAAAGGAACTACTACAAGGCTGGGGCAGTGGCAACGATCGGCTATCAACCGAGAAAGCATTTGATCCTGCTGGAACGACCAACGGATGGCGAGTGTTGACGGCGGTTTTAGAGAACAACGTCGCCAAACTCTACTCGGGTGGCAATCAGATTGCGACCTTCAATCACACCTACAATACCAATCTTAGCAATGCCGATATTTTGAACGACGATGCGGCCTTCTCGCGGTTTGTGTTGGGCGAGGAGATAGCCGAAGCTGGACATGTTCGATTTGATGTGGCCGCTGTATTGGTTTATGACACCGCGTTGGATGCTGCGGGGCGGGCCACAGTTGAAAGCTATCTCACTGCGGAATTCATCGGCGTCGCACCGAGTTTGGATGCGGTTGATGACGCTATTGGCGCCGAACAGGACACGCCTCTGACGATCCCGAAAGCAACGCTTTTGGCAAACGATACGTTCAGTGTCGCGGATCCTTCTGTGACCGTGTCGTCCAGCAATACGACTCAAGGTGGGTCCATTCTGGAAACTCCATCAGGCTTTACTTACACGCCGGCTAACGGGTTTGTGGGAACGGACTCGTTTGTCTACACTCTCAGTGAAGTTATCGGTGGAGTTTCGGACACTGCAACCGTAACGATAACGGTGGTTGGCGGCGATTTTGTTACCAACGGTTTGGTGTTGCGACTGGAAGGCAATTCAGCGGTCACGACAACTACGGCAACATCTACTGTTTTGAGTTGGAACGATATCTCCAGTTCAGGTAATGAGTTAGTCGCGAGCGGTGATCCACAGTTGGTCCCGGCAGCGCTAAACGGACACGATATTATTGTGTTTGATGGTGTCGACGACATGCTACAGGACACGACGTTGACGGGCTTACCGGGTGGTGCGTCGGATCGCTCGGTGTTCATGGTTGCCAAATATGACAGCGTCGGCTTTGGTGGTTTCGCGTATGGCAAGCCGATGAATAATCAAGTGTTTGGGGCGACGGTTTCTTCCAACGGCGAATTGCGAGTGCAGGGCTGGGGCTTAGTCAACGACTTTGACAGTGGTGATGCTGGTACAGGTGAAGGTTGGTTGATTCAAGAGATCGTCGTTTCCTCGAATGAGCTGTCTCACTTTCGCGATGGCGTGTTGATCGACTCACAGACCCACGCATTCAACACTGCTGTGGGAGCCGGTTCAAAAATCGTACTCGGTGCCGAGATTGACGGTGATCCGCAGTTGAACATGAGCGTAGCCGAGATTCTCGTTTACGACCGGGCGATATCGCCCGCTGAGCGAACTCAGATCGAATTGTATTTACACGAGAAATACTTTGCGGTGGTGCCCCCATTGGACGCCATGGATGACAACTTGCAAGCGATTGCGGATACTCCGCTGGCGTTCCCTAGTTCCGTTTTGTTGGGGAACGATGTCGTCAGTGGACCAGCGATGCTTATGTTAACGAGCACGACGACAACTGCAGGAGGAAACGTTCAAGAAACCACACCGGGGAGTTTTGTTTACATGCCGCCTAGTGGTTTCGTTGGAGCGGACTCATTCACCTATACACTGGGCGACGAGAACGGCGGCTCAGATACAGCAACCGTAACGATCAATGTCGAGGCGAACATTGTGCCGTTGCAGGCAGTCGACGACACCTTAGAGACGATGGTGGGAACTTCTTTGGAAATCCCCGAGACGCTGTTACTGGTCAACGATTCGCTTGGTACCGAGCCGACGTCAATCACCGGGTTTGTCAGCGTAACAGCTCAAGGAGGCAGCATTACTTTCGATGGCACGACAACTTACGTCTACACGCCAGCAACGAATTTTGTAGGCGACGATACCTTCACTTACACTATTACTGATGCAAGTAATGCCATATCGACCGCCACGGTTACGATTACCGTGGTCCACGGAGCATTCGTTGCCGAGGGATTGGTGCTGCAGTTGAACGGTACAACGGTCGACACGACGGCGACGTCGACAGTGCTTGGTTGGGACGATCCGATTTCCGGTAACCAGCTCGTTCCAAGCGGCGCCCCACAGCTGATTCCAGGAGTACTTAACGGTCACAATGTTGTCCAATTTGATGGAGTTGATGATTTGTTGCAGGACGCAACTCTGGCGGGACTGCCGGGCGGTGCATCTGATCGATCGGTGTTCCTGGTCGCTAAATATGACAGTGTCGGCTATGGCGGATTTGCTTATGGCCTTCCCAGTCACAACAGGACCTTTGGTGCCATCGTCTCGCCTAGCGGCGAACTGATGGTTCAGGGTTGGGGCACAGTGAACGACTTTATCAGTGATGAAGCGGGCACCGGCCAAGGCTGGTTGATTCAAGAGGTTATTTTGTCGGACAACCAGTTGGATCACTACCGGGACGGCATGCTGATTGATACGCGAACGCATACTTACAACACAGCGGTTGGCACGGGTTCCGTGATCGTGCTGGGCGCTGAAATTGACAGCACTCCACAATTGGAAATGAGCGTTGCTGAAGTCCTAGTTTACAACCGTGCGTTAACGTCCGCTGAGCGTTTACAGTTGGAACTGTATCTGCAGGACAAATACTTCACTGGCAACCAAGCTCCGAATGCGGTGGATGACGCCGGCGAAGGTTTCGTGACTGATGCAGACACGTCGTTTGTCACCCTCAGCGTGCTTGCCAATGACAGCGATGGTGACAACGACCCACTAATCGTGGAAAGCTTCAGCACAACGCTTACGAAAGGTGTGATCACAAGCAACGCGGACGGTACATTCAACTTTGACCCGAACGGCGAATTCAGCGATCTGTTGATCGGCGAATCCGAGACGACTTCGTTTTCTTACATGATCAGTGACGGTAACGGGGGCATGGACGAGGCAACCGTCAACATCACAGTCAATGGAACTGCCCTGCCACCGAACCAGGACCCGACGGCCAATGATGACAGTGGTGAAGGATTCGAAACAAATGCTGGCATGTCGTTTGTGACTGGCAGCGTGCTGGCTAACGATGTCGATCCCGACATGGGAGACATACTGATTGTCGCGGGCGTAAATTATATCGGTCTGGGGAACCTCGTTAACAACAACGACGGTACATTTATCTACGATCCAGGATCCGTTTTTGACGATTTGCCCATTGGTCAAACGGCTACTGAAACTTTCACTTACACGGTGACTGACGGTAACGGCGGTTCCGATTCCGCGATGGTGACGATTACCATTCATGGAACTGCGATCGAAACCACGGGACCGAAATTGCAAACTGGTATCGTCGACGCGAATACCGAGGGCTGGACGACAGTTCAATTGCCTCAGGGATATGACGATATGGTCGTCGTCACGACTCCGGTCACGGACAAGAGCAATGGCTCAGTCGTATCTCGCATTCGCAATGCGTCGGGCAACAGTTTTGAGATCAAACTGCAGCATGCCGGTAATCTCGGAGGCATCGATCCCATCGCGTTGCCGGTGCACTACACAGTCGTCGAAGCAGGTGTGTACACGCTCGAAGCCCATGGTGTAAAGATGGAGGCGATTAAGACCCTATCGACGGTTACGGACTATAACGGCCAGTACATCGGCCAAAACCAAACAGCGACTCTGGTGAATGACTACACCAATCCAGTCGTTGTGGGACAAGTGATGACGACGGCGTCGAATTCCCAGTGGTCGGCATTCTGGTCTCGAGGCACCGTGCGAAGTGCTTCGACCACGAATCCGGTTAGCGATACTTCGGTCTGGGTAGGAAAGCACGTCGGCTCTGACAGCGAGAAGGTTCGTGCCGATGAGACAATCGGCTTTATTGTCATTGAGCAGGGGGCGGGAACGATCAACGGTGTAAGTTACTCCGCTGCACTGGGCAGCAAGTCGATCGACGGCGTCACGAACAATGGTAACAGCTATCCGCTAACCTTGGAAAACGCGGGAACCGCGGTCGCTAGCATCAGTGGCATCGTGGGGGCCGATGGCGGCTGGGCGGTGCTCCATGGTGATAATCCGCTCGCAGACAATGCAATCGATTTGGCGATCGAAGAAGATCAAGCCCAGGATCTCGAGCGAGGGCACACGAATGAATTCGTTGCCTACATCGCGTTTATGGGTCCGCCGATGACGAATCGTGACCCGATCGCGGGCGACGACGATGGACCGGGTTTCACCACCAAATTCGATACCCCGTTCACGACCGCGAACGTGTTGGCCAACGATGCCGACGCTGATTTCGGCGATGTATTGAACATCACCAACCTCGATGTCTCGGGAACACAAGGGACCGTCACCAATTTGGCCGATGGAACGTTTGACTACGATCCTGGAACTGCATTTGCGGGCCTCGCGCCGGGCGCAACGGCTATTGATTCTTTCACGTACACTATCAGTGATGGAAACGGTGGTACCGATACTGCGACGGTGACGATCACGATTACCAAGCCGGTTTTCAACCCAGGACCGAAACTGCAAACCGGCGTGTTGCCAGTGACCACCGGCGTCTGGACGACGGTAACGTTGCCCGAAGATTATGCCGACATGGTGGTCGTCACGACTCCGGTAACGTCAACTGCGAATCCCTCCGTCGCGACACGAGTTCGTAATGCGTCGGGGAACAGCTTTGAGGTCATGCTGCAACATGCGGGCAACCTAGGTGGTAATAGCGCAGTGACTTTGCCCGTCCATTACACGGTCGTCGACGCTGGTGTCTACAATGATCCAGAAACGGGCATGAAATTCGAAGCAGTCAAGGTCCTCTCGAATGTTACGGACCGCAAGGGTTCGTTTGTTGGCAAGAACGTCACCGGCATTCTGAGCAATACGTATGCCACTCCCGTTGTGGTCGGCCAAGTGATGAGCTTTAACGATTTTGATTGGTCGACGTTCTGGTCACGTGGGACGACGAGTTTCGATGCCGTTAGCGGCGATGCGATTTGGGTCGGAAAGCAAGTTGGTTCGGATTCCAATCTCAATCGCGAGCCGGAGCAAATAGGGTTCCTTGTTTTTGAGCAAGGCAGCGGTGTGATTGGTGACTTCAGTTACAGCGCGGTTTTGGGTGCCAGCACGATCGATGGTGTAGCCAACCTAGGCAATAGCTACCCGCTTACGATAAGCAATCCCTTGTCGGCGATCGCCAGCCAAAGTGGCATGCATGGACCGGATGGAGGTTGGGCGGTGTTGCACGGCAACTCTCCGCTTGAAGGGGTTCTTTCGCTAGCGATCGAGGAAGATCAGGCTCAGGACTTAGAACGTAATCACGCGAACGAACAAGTGGCCTATGTCTTGTTCAGTGAATTAGCGGCACCAACTGGCAACGCGTTGAGGAGCTTGAGTCAATCGATTGCTACGGTGATACAAGGCAACGACTTCTCGTTGCCGCTGGATGGATCGTTGTTAGGCCACGGATCGAGTAACAACACACTGATGATTACCGACGTGGACAGTTGGCTCGACTTGAGTGAAAATTCCATTGACGTACGGAACTTCAACCGTATTGATCTGACGGACGAGACCGGGATGACACTTGCGCTCGATGCATCGGTGGTGTCACGACTCGCCACAGCGACGAAGTCAATTGACGTTGTTGCTGGTGAGGGCGACCACTTGGTCATTCGCGACGCCGCGAACTGGCGATTGGCTGATCCCGTGCTGGTGGATGGCCAATTCTTGTTAATTGCAAGATCGATACTCGGTGGAGAGGAAACCATTCGCGCCTCGTTGGCGAACCAGTGGCGTAACTTCCTCCACGCCGGTGATGTCGACAACAGCGGTGACATCACCGCTGGAGACGCTCTGGAAATCGTTCATGAGTTGAATCAACGTCGATTCTCGAACGCGGTAACAAGCGAGTTAGTGGCCCCGCAAAATGTTATTCAG
>JBGSIA010000164.1:0-2991 GCA_041751935.1 Pirellulaceae bacterium
ACGATCCCCATCGATTCTCAAGTCGTGTTGGCGCTGAAGACTCTCTGTGGTTTTGATGTTGGTGAAATTGCAATCCGACTATTCACAACTAGTGCCAATGTTTACAAGCGACTTGATCGTGCTCGCGAACGGCTTCGTGAATCAACTGCTGATGCCTTCGACTTGAATTGCGAACTGGTCGTTCGTCGATTGCCTGCGGTACAACAGGTGCTGTACTTGCTTTTCACTGAAGGTTACTTCTCGTCAAACTCCAACTGCGTCATTCGGCGTGAATTATGTGATGAAGCGATACGTCTGGCCAAAGTGTTAGCCAGTCATCCACTTGGTCAGCACGCTTCGACCTATGCGTTATTAGCTCTAATGCATTTGCACATTGCGAGATTCGCCGGGAGAACGAGTCTGTCAGGAGGGTTGCTACTCTTGGAAGAACAAAACAGAGAGGAATGGAATCAACAAGAAATCGGTGAGGGACTCCGCTACTTGGCAATGTCCGCAGAGGGCGACGAGTTTTCTCGATTTCATGCAGAAGCTGGTATCGCTGCTGAACATTGCCTTGCTCCGACTTTCAAGGATACGCGATGGGATCGAATTGTCGAGATGTACGAACTCTTGGAGACCACAGCAGTATCTCCGGTTCATGCACTCAATCGGGCCGTTGCGGTTGCAGAATGGAAAAGTCCGATTGATGGACTTTCAATTCTCGATAGCCTAACTCCGCCCACGTGGCTATCCGGCTCTTACATGTGGGCTGCAGTTTACTCCGACCTTCACTATCGTTGTGGAAACATCGAATCCGCGTGTCGATATAGGTCAATTGCAATAGTGACTGCTCCCAGCGATGCGATTCGCGGGCTAATCAAGAGACGGCTTCAATTCCCGTACTAGAAATGCAGTGCATTGACGGCGCCCCATTCCGCTCATCCCAACTGGAAAGAACTTGCCCAACTGGTGGGAATCCGATTCGTCTACTTCATAGCCGCAATGGTTGTTGTCATTGGGGGCCTGGCATCACGCAGATACCGAGGTAAATAGCTCAGCCGATGGCATCGGTAACGCCGTCGAAACCTGCGACGACCCTCGACTCGCTATGCGAACCGGGCCCCAGTTCAGCCTTTCGCGCGGGAACTCGCGCACGAAATTCCAGAATGTTGTGTTTACGGCAAAGTGCCGATCACTTCCTGATTGGCTCGCGTCCCTAATGCCTTCCAAATGGAAAGGTCAATCGACTCGGTCACGAATCGCACTGAGCCATCGACCAAACTTGTTTGCACTCCGCCGACGTGATAACTTCGCGACGTTACCGAAGCGTACGTCGAATTCGTGATGGTCTTACCCTCTCGCGAAGCATTGAAGTCGATATCATAGGTGACGCCGCTGGAGACATAAAGGACCTTCGTATTGGGTCCGAAAGTGGTCGTAAATCCCGACTGATGGGAACGCGAATCGGTCCATTCTGTGTGTCCCGAGTCCGGCTTGAAGTTGCCCCCGTAGGCAACAACTTGGGACGGCATTGTAGGCGCCGCCACGCCTAGCCCGGCAGGGTTCAGACCGTCCCGCAAGTAGGGCGTGAACGCTTTGACTTCGGCAAACGCGAGCGTGTTCGACGTACCATCCAATATGTCCTTAAACCCCGTCGTGCTGTTTGGAAATACCAGCCCTGTGCCTGACTTCTTGCTGACCGGATCATAGATAAACCATTCGCCCATGTTGACCACGTAGTTGAGCGGATAGTGAGCGAAGTTTGGGTCCGCCGCGTTGGGGTCCGGTCGCATTCGATCATTCGTTTCGCTGGGACATAGGTATGTCGGCACCCGCACCCGCGCCACTGCACCTTGGACGCTGTAGGGTAGTGACCAATTGATTAAATCTGTCAATCCGGCTTGCTCGAGCTGCGGCAACAGGCGGGCTTGCAGAGACCATGTGTCACTCGCCTGGGCCGTGCTGTAAACGCCACCGGCAGGAAAACGATTGAAGCTGCCGTGATAATTGTGCATCGCCAACATGATCTGTTTCATGTTGTTGGAACAACTCATTCGCCGAGCCGCCTCGCGCGCTGATTGGACTGCCGGCAGCAGTAGCCCAACCAAAATGCCAATGATGGCGATCACCACCAGCAACTCAACCAATGTAAAACCAGCACGACGGTGAGGTCGAACCCACATATATTTATATCCAGCAAGCGTAAAGATGAATCGGCTTTGTCCGATGGACGATCCTGGCTGGCTGAGGCTGTCACCTTGTGACGCCTACTTGCTGGCTAATGAACGAGCCCCACAAACGGCTTGTTGAGAACAGTTCTCAACTGCTCTGTATACTAGGCCCATCTTGGCTCCGCAGCAACCCCTTCAAGGAAAAAAGATTGCGACTGGTTATTCGCGTCAACAGGCCAAAGGACATGAACAGGAGAAAACTGTGGTTAAGTCTTTCCGTCCAAGCCAGGCAACCGACGTCGCCCAGGACCGCTCGACTGCCGCTATACCCCAGCTCAAACAACACTGCCATGGTTCTGCCCAAAGTCAGCCGACTGATGTCCCAGTTGTAGCACGCATCGACCACGATCCCAACGACAGCACCCTGTCCATCACGCTTAGCCCGCTCGGGTTGAAGTCATTCGCAGCCCAGAATCCTGACAAAAAATAAAGCGAGAGGTCATGAGCCACATCAAACGCAAGTTCGAAACGAGTTCATCGTCCCACGGTCGACAACGCGTTGGTGTACCCAAGGCAAAGAAGTCAACCGCGCCAGCCAAGGTTCCTCACATCACCAAGCTAATGGCGCTTGCTATTCGGCTCGAGCACCTAGCCAACATGCGTTGGACAGTTTCCTTCGTCACCGCTTGTTTCAACAAACAAAACCATCTCGTTTTAGACTCCGGTCATTCATCCGTAGGCTCCCGCGAAATGATCACGCATCCGGCCAAGCAAAACGCCGCACCGATAATCTCCAAGCCAGCGAAACCAAGGTGCATCGGCGAAAACCCATCGACAATCA
>JBGSIA010000165.1:0-120086 GCA_041751935.1 Pirellulaceae bacterium
CGCTGGTGTAGACTTGGACATAATGTTTTTCCTGAAGCAGGAGGAGTTACTAAGCTGCTCGCAGTGAACAGCTCCTCCTGCCAGGATGCTTCGAGAGAATCCAAGTGCACTAAACCGCCGCGCCAGCGGCTTACTTGAACCAATAAATTGCAAGGAAGATCGCGAACTAGCGTTGATAACGTGGTTAGTCTTCCACGCGACCTCCGTGAATTCGGGCATCATCGGTTCAAAAGTACTTGTGCCGTCGGCAGCAACGCTGTCACGTGCGCCGTCGAATCCAACTCTGGCATTGCGAGGTCGATTGTTGCTCGGTCGCTCTCCGGCGTGCTACGATCTGAGTTCGCCCTCCACGGGTTCGCGAATCGTTCGCCGCTTCCAGCAAGCCGAAAACCGATAACCATTGCGTGCACCTGATGACGGAAAATCACTCCCAGGCTAACGTATCACACATCTAAATCTTTGCGATCAGTCTCGATGATGTTGATACGCTAATTTTCCCTGAAACAGTCATTTGGGTTGTTTGCTGAAAGCACCGCGATGAGCAAAAGAGTAGTTAGTTCTATAGCCAAAATATTTCGAATACCCAAACTTTTACTTCATCGAGCGAGAAATATCACTTTCACCTTTGCAGTGAAGTAGGGAACGAGCTGGTAATTGAGATATCTGTTCTGTCCGTTTTCATAGCTGTTACTTTACTGTGGCTACGTGCGAATTGCGTCGACGGACTTCGCTTCACGCTTTTCGGGGCCAAGGCAATTTGTACATCCCATCGCAGTCAACATTGTGTTGTAGACATCAATCACTTCTGCGCAGATATCCAGGATGTTGCCCGTCTTGCAGCGGCCACCCGCTCCACTGTTAGCATGAAAGACTCCAGACAATTCTCGCTTCACATCGTTGTGGCGGCGGTCACCGGATTCAGTGGAAACCGTGATCAATGCGTTGTCAAGAATGGACTTACCATTCGCATCGATCGAGTCCTTGTCATCAAGGCGACCGAGGACGTAAGCAATTTCCCACATTTTCATGCGTGCATGGGCACTTAGCGCTTCGATCTTCTTTTTCTCATCGAAGTCGTGCCACCATTCATGGCTACAGCTCGCTGAACCGAACTTCTTACCCTTTTCGTCGTCTGACAACGGAGGGCGATCTTTTGGCATCTCGTTGGAGACCACGGAATCCCACAACAAACTTTCAGCGGCTTTACCCGGTTTGATCACTATGTCCCCGTCGCCTCCTGCAAATGCCGCAGCTTTCCGCGACCGATTCAGCCCGCCCTTCTTGTTCGCCGAGTCATGACATTCCAAACAATGCTTCGCCAACAACGGAGCAACTTGTGTCGCGAAGGCATGGGCGCGGGCCTTTGCTAACACTTCACTTTCTGGAACAATGGACACCAGCGGAAAATTTCTGCCTCACTTCATTATCGGAAAGTGTTCGGCTGTAGATGGCGACCGGATGCAACTCACCCAACCACGGTCGGTCTTTCGTGATTTTGTTTGCCAGTGCCAGTCGATAACCGTTGTCCCAGTTGTTGAAATCGCCGCTGACTTGCTTGTTAACGACAGACTTACCATTGAGGTAGGTGCGATAAAAGCGACCGTGTTAGCTGAATGCCGGCGCTCATGGCGCAATGTGACTGGGGACCGGACTATTGCTTGCCGTTCAGCGACGACGACAAGTGCACGTATTGGGCAAGAAATTGACGGTTTGAATTTCCCGGGGCGACTTGTCGTAAAGCGATTTGCTGGCTTTGGTACGACTAACGCCGTTTGACGTGACTCAGTACAATGAAGACCACATTGTTACCTGGAATGGGAGATATAACCGTTGCTAGCTGTTTTTTGTATTGCGTCGTTGCGTCTTGCGGTCTTGTCGTTGGTTGCTGCGATACCCGTCGAAGTCGTGCAAACCGATGGTAGCCAAGCCAAAGGTGAACTTGTGGCGGTATCGGAGTCGTCGATTGTGCTTCAAGACAGTAGCGGCCAGACGTCGCAGATTCCGACCGACTCAGTTGTTAGTTTGCAAGTCGTCTCGTCAGTCAAGGCGACACCGCCCGTGATGCGGGTCCAATTAGCGGGTGGATCGCAGCTCTCTGCGCAATCGGTTTCACTTGCTGATGACAAGCTGAACATCGATCTGCGTCGACAAGACAGTTTAGTTGTACCCGCCCGGCAAGTTCGATCAATCCGTTTTCGTGCAGCGTTGCCAGCAACGGACGCGCAGTGGCTAGGGATTCTCGAAAGCGAAGGAAGTGGTGACATATTGGCCGTTCGACGTGAAGGCGATCGACTGGACCAAGTGCGCGGAGTCGTTGAATCGATCGGAGACAATGTGGTGAACTTCAATGTTGACGGCAATCAAGTCCAAGCACCGTTCGATCGCCTCGAAGGCGTGGTCTTTAATTCTTCTGGCAACGGTACAACTCGTGGCAAGTTACAAGTGACGGACGTCTATGGTTCGCGTTGGCTTGCTGACTCGTTGCAAGGAAGCGTCAATGGAGACCCCTTGGCGGTGACGATCGAGAATGATTTACAACACAAGATTCCATTTGCCCAACTAGATTCAATTCGTTGGAACAGTTCGCTTACTATGCTTGCTGGACAACCGGCTGCGGAGCAGAGCTACCAATCGTATGTGGCAACAGAGAAATTGGTATCACCGATGTCTAAGTGGTTTGGACCGGCCGCCAGCGGTGAAGACTTGATATTGCATGGCGATTCATCGATCGAGTATCGCCTTGATCCCGGCTTTGAGCGAGTATCGGGCAGTGTCGAGCGAGAAGATAGAGTCAGCCGATTCGGCGACGTTAAAGTAGTGATCCAATTGGATGGAAAAGACGTATGGACTCAAATGCTCGAGAGCCAAACGCCTAGCGGTTTTGATTTGCCGCTGGAAAATGCGAAACGAATCCGCTTTCTTGTCGATTCCGCCGGCGACGGCGATCTCGGCGATACCGTCCGAATTCAACGCCCGAGGTTGCTGAAGTGATATTGCGGATAATGTTCTGGCCAGCAATGGTTTGCTTGGTACTTGGCTTACTCAGTCCAAGTCTATTATTGGCTGCTGGACCTATTGAAGTTCATCCTCGTTTGATAGAGATCGAGAACGAACGAGTCGCCGCGATTGAGAAGGCGGTGCCTTCGACCGTCTGTGTTTTTGTCCCTGGTGGCGCCGGCGGTGGAAGCGGAATGTTAATTTCACCTGATGGGTTTGCGCTGACCAATTTTCACGTCAGTAGTCCAGCTGGATCATTCATGCGCTGTGGGTTGTCCGATGGCAATATTTACGATGCCGTGATTGTTGGTGTCGATCCTGTCGGCGACCTGGCGCTGATACAGCTTCTGGGGCGTAGCGACTTTCCGGCGGCGGAAATGGCCGACAGCCGCAAGGCGGCCGCAGGTGATTGGTGCATGGTTATAGGCAACCCGTTCTTGCTCGCCACGAACCTACAGCCAACGATTACTTGGGGCATTCTTAGCGGCGTGGGGCGGTATCAGTATCCATCCGGAACACTGCTCGAATACGCCGATTGTTTTCAAACCGATGCATCGGTAAACCCCGGCAATTCCGGTGGCCCCTTGTTCAACTCGCAAGGCCAATTGCTTGGTGTCGTAGGCCGCTGTTCGTTCGAGAAACGAGGGCGAGTTAATGTCGGCGTCGGCTACGCAATTTCGATCAACCAAGCCAAAAACTTTCTCGGATACCTACTTAGCGGTCGTATCGTTGACCACGCAACACTTGGCGCGACAGTCGCCACGGACCCCGATGGCGGCGTTCGTGTCTCGAATATCCTAGAGAGCAGCGATGCTTATCGCCGAGGACTGAGGTACTCCGCTGAGATCCTTTCCATTGACGGCCGTAGTGTCGAGACGGCGAACGATGTTCAAAATGTTTTAGCCACCTTGCCAAGTCTGTGGCGAGTGAAGTTGACGTATCGCATGGAAAACAAAACGGTTGACACGCTGGTACGACTCAATAGTGTTCACTTGCAAGATGAATTATTGGAAAAGATGTCTGCGGCGTTACCGCCACCACCGCCTCGGCAAGAACCGACGCCTGAAGAACAATCGCCTGCACCGGAGAATGTTCCAGTACCCGATTCGGAGTCGGAAACAGAGGATGACGAAACCACCGACGACGAGAGCGACGGGATTCCTCAGATTGTCCGACAGCGATTCGAAGCCAAGCGTGGCTATGCGAACTACTTTTACAATCGGTTAAATCAGGATCGCGTTTATAAGGCGATGAAGGCCCAGTTTCCTGGAACGAGTGAGGCAGCCGAATCTTTGTGGACAATCGAAGGCGAAACTGATGAAGCGGCGCCACGCCCCTTCAAATTGCAAATCCAGTCGGACAAATCGTTGTTGACCATCGGTGATCAAGCAGTCTCGGTCTCGTCGATGGTCCAGCAATACGACGCGGTCAGTTCGGCGACTGTCGCCGGTATCTTGTCCGCCCTGGACGCGTGGCGGCGGATGTTGGAAACGGGCCCGGCAAAGTTTGGTGAGACGACGTACTTAGGAACGATGCCATTGGGCGGTGAGCGACCGCTGAGAGATTGTTTAATCGGGTTGTCTTCGGAACTGGAGGTTCGCTGGTTATTGCATCCGGAGTCCAAGCATATCGAAGCGATTGAAGTATTTGCTGATCGCGACGAGGATCCCGCCGAATTGTGGATTGAGCGTGAAGGTGAGGATCGGTCTCAACCCCCGACTGCAGTTTCTTTGCGATACGGCACGACACAGCTTGTGCGGCTGAAAATCAAGTCATGGGCAATCGGAGCGGGGGCCAAGGAATGAATTTTCGATCCACCTTTTGGGTCTTGGGTACGATGGTAGCGTTGTGCTCGTCGCGTTGCCATGCGCAACCATCGCTTGATTCGGCAGCTCGCCAAGCCCAACAGCGAGTGGTGAAGATCTATGGTGCTGGTGGTGTGGCTGGATTGGAAGCTTACCAAAGCGGTTTCCTCGTTTCTCCCGATGGACATGTCGCAACAACGTGGAGTTACGTGCTCGACGTCGAACCCGTGGTCGTGCTGGACGATGGTCGACGGTTTGAGTCGAAAATCATCGGCTTCGAGCCGACACTTGAACTGGCGGTATTGAAGATCGAAGCGAGCAGTGTGCCGTTCTTTCGAGTTGATCAGGACGCGACGGCACAGTGGGGTGATTTCGTGCTTGCGGTGAGTAACCTGTTCAACATCGCTGCTGGTAACGAACCGGCAAGTGTGATGCAGGGAAGCGTGGCGGCGGTCAGCTCACTGGATGCGCGACGCGGCACATTTAAAACTGCGTTTCGTGGCGAGGTGTTGATTCTTGATCTTGTGGCAAACAATCCAGGTGCCGGTGGCGGTGCGGTGATCGATGCCCAAGGAAGACTAGTTGGAATGCTCGGCAAGGAACTGCGCGATACCAGTACCGGTGTATGGCTGAATTATGCGATTCCGACGTCTACGCTACGTCAAGCAATCGGTGACATCATCGCGGGTCGAACGACATCCATTGTTGACGATTCAGTGCCGGAGCTGCCGCGTGATCGATCACACAATTTTGAAACACTTGGTCTAGTCATGGTACCCAATGTGCTGGAAAACACTCCCACATTCATCGATGATGTGAACAGGGAAAGTCCAGCTGCACGGGCTGAGCTGCGTCCTGACGACTTGGTGTTGCTGGTCAGCGGAAAGCGTGTTGCTGACCAACGTTCCTTTCGCGAACTGCTTCGTACCATTGATCGCCGCGACGCCGTCGAACTGGTGATCCAACGTGGAAATGACATACTCCCTATCACGCTGCGTCCCTAAAGCGATACCTCATTGTGGCTGAATTAGTTCGAACCTGCGTTGTTGTAGGCGTTGCCCTCGTTTCTCTGGCATGCGGTACACGATCGACTTTCGCTCAAGATACGAAGCCGGATGCCGACTATCGTCAACTCATCGCCGATGCGGTGCGAGCAGCAGCGAATGGCGTTCTGCCGTCGATTGTCACTGTGGAGCAAGTGGTCGCGGTTGCGAATACCGAGGGTGATGTTTCTGGAGACGCGCCGACTTCGGGAGTGATTGTTTCCGCCGAAGGTCACGTGTTGACCTCGAGTTTGGTAACACAAAATCCGGCGGCCACCTTGCTGGTGACGCTTGCTGACGGAACTCGCAAAGCAGCGAAAGTCGTTGCCCAAGACTATCATCGCGAACTGGTGCTATTGAAGATCGAGAGCGATCAAGACTTAACGCCGATCGAAATCTCTCAAAACACACAGATGCGTATCGGTGCGACGGTGGTTGCCGTTGGGCGATATGGAGCGGCGAATTCGCCAATTATAAGCCGCGGTGTATTCAGTGCGGTCGATCGGCTTGATGGTGTTGCGATTCAGACCGACGCCCGAGTCTCGCCATCGTTTTATGGCGGGTTGCTCATTGATTTGTCGGGTCAGGTTCTTGGTGTTCTCATTCCAGCGGTCGCTGAGGGTGGAGCCGAAAATATCACCGATTGGTACGACTCAGGAATCGCATTCGCCATTCCATCGCACTCACTTGCTGTGAAGCTTCCTCGAATGATGGCGGGCGAGCCGATCAAAAAAGGCCTTTTGGGCATTGTCGCGCGCACTCAAGATCCGTACCAAGACGGTACCGAAATCGCAACCGTTCGCGTTCGTTCGCCCGCAGAAATCGCTGGGCTTCGTGCTGGTGATGTTGTCGAAGCGGTTGCCGGCAAGCCCGTACGCCGACATCTGGATATTAAGCAGCATCTCGGTGCGTACGACGCCGGTGACACGATCGTTGTGCGTGTTCGACGAGGCGAAGAGTCCATTGATTTCGACGTGCAACTCGCTGAGTCCATACCGCCATTGGAATGCCAACGGCTTGGTGTCGTTGCTCGACGGCACAGCGTTGACGGCGACGAAAGCTCAGAAGTCGTTGTGGATGGAATCGTCCCCAAGTCGCCCGCCGAAGGAATGTTGGAGGTTGATGACGTCATCCAGCGAATCGGCAATGCTGAGGTGCACGACTTGCAGACGCTCCGTCGTATTCTGTTGACCGCCCAGAATGAAACGGCCGTCTCTATCTTGGTGCGTCGTGGTGATCAAACAAAAACCATCGAGGTAATGCCGCAAGCAATCGCTAGTGGTCTGTCGTCCGAGTTGCCTAAGTCGATGCTGGAGAAGGACGCTAAAGCTTGGAGTGTTGAAACGATCAAGTTGCCTGAGGCGCCCAATGCTGCGGCGGTTGTTGCCCCCGAACTTGACTCGCAGCGTAAGCGACTTGGGTTAATGATGCTGTTACTCAATCCAGGCGACGGAGCACCCGAAACGGCATTGAAAGATTGGCCAAACCTTGCATCTCAATTCGGAGTCGTCGTTTGTGCGGTCGCTCCGCAAGACAACGAACGCTGGCGTCCGGCGGAAATTGAAGTGGTAACGACTCTGGCTGCTCAGTTGATTAAACAGTATGCGATCGAGCCTGCGGCGGTAGCCGTCGCGACTGAGGGCGCTATGACTGGCAAGGACTCCGGAGCTGCTGACTCAATGGCAGTCGCCGTTGCCATATCAGAAAAACGCACATTTTCTGGAGCTGCCGTAAATCTAAAGACTCGCCCACCCGCAGTGCGAGTTACGGAAAACGACCCCGCAATGCCATTGCAGTTCGTGCTGTCGGTCAAGGAGCCGAGCGAGATGCCAACGTGGGCAGCGCCATTGCAAAAAGCCGGTTACCCAATTATTTCTGCCGAAACGCTCGATCAAGAACAGCTACTCATCTGGGTGCGATTGTTGCAAGCCATATAGCCGAATCGTTTGAGTCACTTCAGGACGTAAGTGATTGCACGGCGAAGGATGAAACCTGCGAGCGATAGCTTGGCGTGTTTGTAGAGGCGGATCAGAAGGAATCACCTTGGAAGTCATTTCCGCCAACGCGTAACCGAACCGTCTCGAAACTGCTGTTAATCACGTCACTGGTACCTGAAATCTCAACATGCAAGATGCACTCACAGACCGACGGCCGCTCAAGACGCGTTCTTGGCGAATCTTTCAATCGATTGCCGCTCGCCTTGCTCACGGTGGCGCCAGTCCCAATGCGATTTCCGTCTCCAGTGTATTCTTTGCGGCACTGGGTGCGATCGGACTAGTTGCGACCCATCTCGTGAATGACGATCTTGTTCGGCGAGGTTGTTGGCTGGTTGCGGCGAGCGGTATTCAATTGCGGCTGATTGCGAATTTGCTCGATGGCATGGTCGCAGTCGAAGGTGGACAAGCTTCGGCGACTGGTCCACTGTACAATGAAGTCCCTGATCGGTTGAGTGACCCAATTTTGCTCGTCGCGGCTGGCTATGCATTCCACGCGGACCCAGTCGCCGGCTGGGCTGCTGCTGCGATGGCGATTCTGGTCGCCTACGTTCGCGCGATCGCCGCAAGCGTTGGCGCCGGCCAAATTTTTCTCGGCCCAATGGCCAAACCGCAACGAATGGCGATCCTCACGGCAGTTTGTGTCGCTGGAGTTGTACTACCGGGTGAGTGGATGAAACTGAGTGGTATCGGGTTGGTCAACATCGCACTTTGGCTCATTGTTGTTGGCGGAGCCGTGACCGTTGTCCGACGCTTGCAACGAGCCGCCGCATTCTTGCGGCAAGCTGCGGAGACACCTCAATGAATGATACGCAGTCAAACATTTGGTTTGGGCACCTGACGCTCGAAGCTCGTGGGGCACTGTTGTGCATCTTCGCAGTGCTGCTTATCGCCAGTGCTATTTCAATTTCCCTCGTTCGGCTCAAGCCCGCTGGTGATTGGACTGAACTACGAGCACGCATTAGGACTTGGTGGGTGATCGCCGTGCTGGTTGCTGGTGCGCTGCTGCTTTCACCGGACGCGGCGATTTGGTTTTTCGCTTTCGTTAGCTTTCTGGCGCTAAAAGAATACTTTTCATTGATTCCCACCCGGCGTGCTGATCGTCGCGTACTATTTTGGGCCTACTTGGCGATCCCTGTTCAGTATCTGTGGGTGTCGCTGCAGTGGTATGGAATGTTCATCATTTTTGTGCCGGTATATTTGTTCCTCTTGCTGCCGGCGAGAATGATTTTGATTGGCCAGACCAAAGGTTTCTTGCGAGCGATTGGTACGGTGCAGTGGGGATTGATGGGCACCGTTTTCTTTTTGTCGCATGCCGCGTTCTTGCTTGTACTCGAAGTCAGCAAGAGTCCGCGAGTTTCTCCTGCATGGCCGCATGAGTTGGCGGCTCAGTATCCAGGTCCTGGGCTGTTGTTGTTGCTTCTGGTACTCACGCAATCCAATGACGTCGCTCAGTATCTTTGGGGAAAATCGTTGGGTCGACGCAAGATCGCACCGCTGGTTAGCCCTGGAAAAACGTGGGCGGGATTCCTGGGAGGTTTAGCAACGACGATCATTCTCGCTGCGCTCATTGGCCCGCGTCTGACGATGCTGGATGTGCCTCGTTCGCTGGTCGCCGGGGCGATCATCGCTATCAGTGGGCTGTTTGGCGATCTCAATATCTCCGCACTCAAACGCGACCTCGGAGTCAAGGATGCGGGGGCGACGCTACCTGGTCACGGTGGAGTATTGGACCGAGTCGATAGCCTGATTTTTACCGCGCCCGTGTTCTTTCACTTCGTGTGGTACAGCTATGGATGAAGCACCATCGAAACTTGACCTGCAAGTCGATACACAGGGACCGCAGCCCGTTTTGCGGTATCTGTTTTATTTGTTGATCGTCCGCCCCGTCATGCTCATTGTGATGGGGATGAATGTGCGGCATCTCGATCGTTTGCCCAAATCGGGACCAGCACTCATCGTCGCCAATCACAACAGCCACCTCGATGCTCTGGCGCTGGTGACATTGTTCGGGATGAGTCGACTGCACTTAGTGCGTCCAGTTGCCGCTGCTGATTATTTCCTCAGCTCATCCTGGTTCGCTTGGTTCTCGATTCGCATCCTCGGCATCCTGCCACTGGACCGTGAGGTCCGATCGAAGCACCGACATTCCCTGGATCCGATCAGCGAGTCGTTATCGCGCGGCGAAATTGTGTTGTTGTTTCCCGAAGGCTCGCGCGGTGAACCCGAGAAGCGACAGCCGTTTCAGCAGGGCATTGCCCACTTGGCCAAACGGCATCCTGATGTTGCCATCGTGCCAGTGTTTCTCCATGGGCTCGGAAAAGCACTGCCTCGTGGCGAAGGTCTACTCGTACCTTTTTTTTGCGATGTGTTTATCGGAGAATCGCTCCAATGGAACGGAAACCGCGCCGACTTCATGGACTCTCTGTGCACGAACTATGACGCTCTTGCCTCCGAAGCAAAAGTGCCGGAGTTTGAATAGTACTGAAGCGAATGAGTGTTCCCATGTGAAAGCACTCCGCAACAAATTCTTGACCCAATCGATCGATGGTAGAAACTCAAAAGAACAGAGCATTCACCCGAAGTGGCTTGCCTTCTTGGATAAGATATTGAAAGACGTTGGATTGTCGAGTTGGGTGAGAGATGTGCTCGATCCGTTTGGCTGGCTGGGTCATATCGTCTCGGTAAGGAATGCTGGCGATTGAATCGCTAATGATCGCCACATTTACCGCGAGTTGCTTAGTGGCTGCGGCAAAGGGAACCACGAAGTCATAGTGACCAGAGTTGTCAACGAAGGTCACCCAAGCGTTTTGAGCATTCACAGGAGAATCCTCAAGCCAGATCATCACCGTCGCCCCAGCGTCTGGTAGGCGTCGTCCGTCACGCACAGCTTCGACCGTTCCAAAAACCCGAAATCGATCGATTCGATCTTCTTGCTCAAAGGATTTTTCAACGGTCGATACTGAGCTCTCGAGGCCGTGGAACATGATGTAGTATTCGACTGCGACAACGATGGGTAAGGCGCAACCCACGACGACGCCCATCCGCCTGACTTGATGCCAATGGTTTCGCTTTGACTGGGGCGCGGCAATAGATTTGGGATCTTCCTCCTCGGCGATTTCGGCTTCGCCGTAGAGATCAAAGTGGAATGTCCGACTGTGTTGTTTGAGTAAAGCTCGCATGTTACTGGGCACGCGACAGAAGGCGAATCGTTTTCCCTCCGACTCCGCAAATGTCTTGAGCCCATACAGCATTGTGAGGGCGTCGACATTGGTCGAGGTAATGTCGTGACAATCAATCAACAACCCTTTCACTGAGTTGTTGAGTTTGGCAATGAGCGCTGCCCTGAGTCGCTCCAAATCGGCCTCTGAGGTATCCGGCCTAAGACGCAAGCTAACGTTCGTTAAACCATTCGGCTGTAGCATTGAATCAGTCCCATACCGTTGAATACCGGCGCGTGATTCCGCTCACTTAGAATATCACTCGCGGGAATCACCCCCCCCAACCGAAATGCTATCGGTACCTCGGGACCAATCAAGTTGTTTGGGCCAAAAATGTGCGACTATGAATTTTGCATGAGTCAATTGTTTGCGCATGGCAAGCAAACAATGAAGAAATTCGACGATTACCCGTTTGACAGCAGTAAGCGATCGTCGATCAAAAAGTGTCTGACTTGGAAAGTCGTATCAAGCGTCAAACGAGGGTAAACCGTTATGCTGAAGCGCCTAACCAACCAGCAAAGAAATCGCTAGCGATCTGCGCCGCTGAGGGAGACAGTGGCAACGATACAGGTGCGGCTTCCAAGTTCGCCGGGATCGATGACGCTTCAAAGTCCAACAACTCAATCCGACCATCTTGCCATTCGATGAGTGCCGTCGTGTTCTCAATCCAATCTCCGAGATTGACATAAAGAATTTCGTCGCCAATCATTCGCTCGATCGGCAAATGGATGTGGCCGCACACCAGGCCATCGCATCCGAGTGCTTGGACATGAGCGACTAACTTCTCTTCAAAACCACTGATTCGTTGTACGACTTTTTTGCTCGATTGCTTCAAAAATCGACTGAATCGTACATTAGGAAAGCGTAGTTTTGTAAGTAAACGGTTGCTGCTGCGATCCAGTGAGATCAGCATTTCGTAGGCGAAGCTACCCAACTGGGACAGCCATTTTGCATGCGACTCAACGTCGTCAAATTGGTCGCCATGCAAGACTGACAATTGTCGACCATCCAGGCACTGGTGCATGAATGAATCGCGGATCACCAGTGGCCCCGGACGAAGATGCACGTCTCGCAAGAACGTGTCGTGGTTGCCTGGAGCATAAAAAATTTGGGTTCCTGAGCCCGCCAATTCAGCCAGGCGATTCAGAATCGCATTGTAGATCGGCGGCCAATACCATCGTCGCTGGAGCACACGCGCGTCGAGTATGTCACCGACAAGGTACAGCATTTCTGGCTCGCACGACTGTAACAACCGCAGCATTTCACTAGCCCGAGCGAAGCGGCTTCCCAGGTGTAGATCACTGATAAATAACGCACGAACGTCATGATGACGCGATGTCGATCGGTTGCCAAACATGAGTCCTCGCTCAGCTATGTGACAGTGGTTGGTGTGTGTCTGGCTTGGTGCCAATGAATATGAAATAGGGAGCCCGAATGAATGGCAGGTAGGGAACGGTTCCGCGGCTCTGGGTCAATCGTACGGTATCGAACCGTCGGCGTAGCATTGGTAAATGATCGGGACTCGGGTGCACGTTATCGTAACCAAACCACACAGGCCAAAAGTGTCTGGTAAAACTACCGTGTCGCTGTTCATCCAACTGCGGATGCTTCCGAGACACAAAAAAATCGACGATACCAATTTGGCCTCCCGGTTTTAGCAATCGCTCAGCGGAGTCAATTGCTGCGAACCAATCGGGGATCATCGTCAGCGAATAACTCAACGTGACCACATCAGCGATTCCGCTTGGCAACGACAATTCCGTTGCGTCGGCTTCATGTAGGCGAATGCGATCGGCCCAGGGCGAGTCGGCTGCGCGTTTTTGGGCGACTGAGAGTAGTGATGGCGACAAATCAACCCAGTGCATTTCCGCCAAACGTTCGGCATCCACTCCAACTCGAGTCAGATTTTCGCCGGTGCCGGCACCGAGATCCACCCACACTCCACGATCCGGAAAGGATAACTGCTCAAATAGTGCTTCGCGGCCATGCAGCAGTCGCCGCCGAAACTCGTCGTAATCATTGGCTTGACCGGAATAAAACTGCTCGAGTCGTTGTGCGTGAGAACCGGTGCGCGAGGTGGGTTTCAGCAAATTCCAAATCACTCGAGCATCGCAGCGAAGCGATTGGAATCGTGCCATGGGTGAAATGAGTGAGTGAATCATTGATTCGCTTTTCATTTAGCATTAATCGTGGATAGATCGGCTACGTAAAACCGTCCATAGGTATTAACACGATCACGCTGATGAAGCGAGTCGGCCAGTTCGATGCGATAACGCAGTAAGTCGCCCATTTCGCGGCGTTTACCGCCGCAATGCACGCTGATTGAGTCGACGAAGTCGCACTTCAGCCCCGCCGTTCGCCAGAGTACGCGAGCATTTGGTGTTGCGGCAAATAAAATTTGCTGCCATTCGTCGGCGAGAGCTTGATGATGGTTTGTGGCCAGCCAATCCATATGATCCAAAAGCACGAAGCGCGATATGCTTTCATGCTGAGTCGTCAAAAATTCGGTAACGGTCGAGTTGTTTGTTGTGACACGATCAACCACCTGGCGCAGTTTCTCGAACTGATGTTCCGCCAAGTATTCAGGGCAACATGTCGGTGTGTATTGACCCGTCAAATAGACTCGCCAAAAGTAGTTATCCGACAGCGACAATTGTGTAAAAACTTGCTCGACGCGATCGACTACGAACTGGGAAATGCCGCCTTGGTAACCACGATCGATTTGGGCTCGTTGCGCACGCGGAACTCCCAGCATCGACATCGTCGTATCACGTCGTACCAGCCAACGAATCATTGGCCCAAAAATTGTTTTGCCAAGTTGATGTTCTTGAAACAAGCGTTGTTGAACTTCGATTGAACTGGCGGAGAGCATCTCCATGATCACATCGCGAACGCGAGCAATACGATCGATGTAGAAATTAATCCAGTAGGCGAAGTAACCTGACGAACCACAGAAATAAAAACTTTGGCGTTTCGTCGTTCCATCGAGAAGATGCAGGCGTCGATCCCAAATTTTCTGGGCGAACGCAGGCATCAGCGGCCTGACGCGGGCATGGTAGACACTGCCGAAATTGTTGACCGATCCCATCCCGAACAATTGGAAGAAACGCTCGTAATCGAGCGATTTCACACACGCAATTTTGAGCTCCAGCAAGGCGTTTTGCAGTGGATTAACGTCGACCGCGTGCACCGCTTTCGCCCCGGCAAGGGCGTAATCGAGTGCGTTGCAGCCGGCCGAGGTGATCACCAAGACGGTGTCCGAAGCGGTTAAGTCGAGTGCTTCACGGTCCAACCGAGGGTCTTCCCAACACGTGTTGTAGACTAGATTGCGGTGATGAACTTGTTGAAATAACCTCTGGCCGATCCAATCGTGAATCATCAACTGTCAACTCCCGAAGCAGCTACTCGTTTGGGCGGTCCAGGGCGTTGATGCCGCATTTCCGCAGTTGTTTGCGCGATAGAATAGCTACGTTGCGTGAAGGCTCAGTGAATGGATGCGGAGTCTAAGAAGAATCTTTGCCAGACTTAGAGAATGGATTCATCAACCGAACAGAGGCAGCTAGAAGTGCAACCGATTTCAGTCATCCAGGCGGATATTACGACACTTCGTGTTGATGCGATCGTCAACGCAGCCAATACAACGCTACTGGGTGGAGGCGGCGTGGACGGCGCTATTCATCGTATCGCCGGGCCCGAGTTGCTGACGGCATGCCGCGCCATTGCGGAAGTTTCGCCGGGCGTTCGCTGCCCCACCGGACAAGCTCGAATCACTCCAGGTTTTCGCTTGCCGGCTCGACACGTCATTCACACGGTTGGACCGGTCTATCGTGATGGTATGAGCAATGAGCCGAAGCAGCTTGCGAATTGCTACCAGGCTTCGCTGGAAATCGCGGCAGACTATCAATTAAAGTCGATCGCGTTTCCGTCAATTAGTTGCGGTGTTTACGGTTACCCTGCTGACAGGGCGGCTCGAATCGCTGTGAGCACGATCCGCCGGTTCTTGAGCGAACACCCAGCCCTCCGTGTCGACCTCGTTGCATTTGACGAAGAAACGAAGGATATCCTGCGACTGGCTGTCGATTCGCCTTGTTGAGTGACCACCCGATAGCGCCGTCGCTGTCCAACGCTGGCGGTGATTCAGTTACACTTCGGGTACCACGTAACTTACCGGCAGACCCGGAATTGATTGGGATGATTGATGGACGTCTCTAGCGAGTTAGTTGACCGCATTCTTCGCTTTGTGTACTCGCCCGAGTATCGACCGTGTAAACCGAAACAAATAACCATTGGAATCGATGGTTGGCCTGACGATTACCGCGAAGTCCGCCGCACGATCAAACAACTGACGATCGAAGGCAGACTTGCATACGGTTCAGACCATCTTGTCTTTCCCACCAGTGACAAGCCGGCCGGTGGCGGCCGCGTTCGGGGAACCTTTCGCCGAGCGATGGGTGGCCAATTCGGGTTCGTTCGCCCAGCGAGTCCTGCGTCAGGATCCGCACGTAACGATTTGAGCGAAGATTACTTTGTTCCCCCCGGTGCAACTGGGGGTGCTTTGGAGGGCGATATCGTCGAAGTGGAGCTCAGTGCGAGTAGTCGCGGGGGCACGGAAGCTGTCGTGAAGGAAATTCTGGAGCGATCTCGTCGCCAGTTCACCGGAACCTTCCGACAACACAACGGGCGGGCTGTCGTGTTTCTTGACGGCACACCGTACGACGAACCGGTTGCTGTTGGGGACGTTCGTGGTTTGCCACTGGAGGATCACGACAAAGTATTTGTCGAAGTAGTGAAGTTCCCCACGGATGCGGGATTCAGCGGCGAGGCCGTGATCCTCGAGCGACTCGGCAGCAGCAAAAACCCGGCGATCGACACACTGACGATCATGCGCCAGTACGGTTTGCCCGACCAATTCGATGAAAGTGTGTTGGACGATGCGCGGGCTCAGGCGGATCGGTTTGACGAATCAACGATTGAACTCAATCGTCGTGACTTGAGCGATATACTTACCATCACAATCGACCCGTTTGATGCTCGTGATTTTGATGACGCGATTTCACTGGAGCGAGACGGACGCTTCTGGCGATTGCGCGTGCACATTGCTGACGTCAGCTACTTCGTACCCCGAGGCAGCAAGCTTGACGAAGAGGCGCTTCAGCGAGCCACCAGCGTTTATCTACCGGATCGTGTGATTCCGATGTTGCCAGAGATCATCAGCAATCACTTGGCGAGCTTACAGCCGGAACGCTTGCGATTGGTGAAAACCGTTGAGATCGAGTACGACCAAGATCTGAATATCACGCATACCGAGGTTTACAACGCAGTAATCCGCAGTGACATGCGTTTGAATTACGATCAGGTCGACCAGTATCTAGTCAACCCAGATGTGTTTCTGCAATCTTGGGGTGAGAACATTTGCGAACTGCTCAGTCACATGCACCAGTTGGCCATGGCGATACGGAAGCGTCGATTTAAACGCGGATCGCTGTCGATGGATATGCCTGAAGTTAAGTTGGAACTCGATCGCACCGGCAAGGTCAAAGGCGCGCACTTGGTCACGCACACCGAGAGCCACCAAATCATTGAAGAGTTTATGCTGGCAGCTAATCAAGCCGTCGCAACGTGGCTTGATGATCAAGAACTTGCGTTCCTGCATCGCATTCATGCCCCACCGGATCGACGAAAGTTGCGCCAACTGGAAACGTTCGTCAAAGATCTTGGCTTGAAAATCGAAACTGTCGAAAGTCGCTTTGAAATTCAGTCCGTGTTGGATCAGGTTGCCGGCACACCGCTGGAAAACGCGGTGAATTTTGCTGTGCTCAAAAGCATGAGCAAAGCCGTTTATGGACCGCAGGTCGAGGGACACTACGCCCTGGATATGGAGCATTATTGTCACTTCACGAGTCCCATTCGACGTTACCCGGATTTGACAGTTCATCGTTTAGTCCAGCGATTAATTGATGGCGAGAAGACGCCGGACGACTCGTTCGAATCCTTGTTCAAACTGGGACATCACACAAGCGACATGGAACGCAATGCGGAGCGTGCCGAACGTGATCTCATCGAGTTGAAACTGCTCCATTTCCTCAGCAAGCAAATCGGGCAAACGCTGGAAGCAGTAATCAGTCGTGTGTTTGCTGACGGGATTCACGCGAGGTGCTTGCGATTGCCGGTTGACGGATTCATCCCCACCACCACGCTTCCCGGTGATAAGTATCGGTTTGAACGCCGTGGCCAGATGTTGGTTGGCTTCAAGGAAGGTCATCGCTATCGGCTCGGTGATTCGTTAACGGTCAGAATCACCAAAGTCGATCTGCAAGGTCGACAACTTTATTTGGAAGCAGTGAAGAATCACAGTGTCACAAGCAGCGGGCACGCCACGGCGTCAAGATCCGCTGGCAAGGGTATCGCTAGGCCAAAACGCAAATCCGTAAGACGCGAAAAAAAGAAACGTCGCGGTCGGTAGCCATGAATGAACAACGACTGAGTTGTTTGCGCAGTAGCATCCGATCGATCAAGAGTGCCTCACGGACCCATTGGACTCACGAACTCGCGCTACGGTAACTCTTCAGTGCCAGCTGGAATATGAACCGGCTGACAAGTAAACTCATCAGTGTTGCGATCACTGCCCAGCCGACTAGCCAATATTCCCACGGTTGCCGCGGCGTAATGGGGCGAGCCAGCAACCTTGCGGGAACATTCACAACGACCAAGACCGGGACGACAAAGGTAAAGAATCCGTAGAGCGGTTGTCCCCAGCCACGGTTGTAGATCTCCATCGGATAACGGCTGAAATTAGTGATATAGAACCAGAAATCGTATAATGTTTGATTGCGTCCCAGCCAAATGCTCGTCGCACTCAAGCAGATCATCAAGCTGTATAGGATTACAACACCACAAAGGATGAATACGACGTAGAGAACACTCGCACCAAGTGATGGCACATAAGGATTGACGTCGCGAGTTGCCAACGAAACAAGCGATACGGCAAGGATCACAAAGCCCGCGAAAAAATTGGATAAGGCGCTCCAGTCGATGCGACGAAACGATATCAGGAACTGGGTGTCAATTGGTTTAAGGAGTGCAAAGTCGAGTCCGCCGGTTCGGATCAGCTCGCTGAATTCTTCTGCGTTGGGCATAAAGAACGCTTGTACCAAAGCGTTGATGAACCACGTTGTCGCGATGAAGACGAAAAAGCGATCGCGGTCCCACCCCGTGCCTTGGCCGATCGACGCGGTGTATTGAAAAATAATCAAATAGAAGCCGACGTTCATCAGCGTCCAGCCCAAACTGCTGACGCATTGAAAAAAGAAATTAGCTCGAAACGTCATGTCACGAACCAAACTATTGCTGGCAAACGTCAAAAAGACTTTCAAGTAGTTCGGTCGTGTCGGAGTCGTTGGCATGGTGTGCATCTACGTATCGGAAAAGGGACTTATCCCCCGTAGCCACTGTATCGTTTAACGCCGCGAGCATACGCAACGCGTGATGCAACGATAAACACGATAAGCCAAATCGCTTCGATGCCAAGTTCCAACCACAACCGATCTTCGGGAACTTTTTGCAAGAATACGGCGGCTGGGAAATACGCTAAGTACTTGAACGGCAAGAACTGCACCAAGCCTTCGATGCCCGGAGGCAACAGTGACAAGGGAAACATATGGCCTGACAAAAAGAACGTAAACAGCATGAACACGAATAGTAATGAAGAGACTTCCAAGAACCAGAAGCCGATCATGCCGATGGCTGCTTCCATAAAAAAGCCGATCATGAATCCCATCACCAGCGTTGCGAGGAAGGCCACGAAGACGGACGTGGGCGGGAATCCTTGCGTGAAATAGCCTCGACACAAATAGAACACCAATGCGAAGGGTGCGATCGCTACGGCGTAGTAGGCCGTTTTGTGAGCGATGCGAGTAATCAACAAAAAGCTCACCAAATCAATCGGTTGGATCAGATAGCGTTTGATCTCGCCTTCGCGAATTTGCCGACTGATGCCTGAGGCCAAGCCCGGCATGCTGGAGAAAGCACGACCGATCATCGTCAGCAAATAGTAGGCGACCATTTCCTCAAAGTTGTAGCCGCCCAACCGCGCGGCACTCTCGCCAGTCGCGGTCCCGATGGCGTCAAAGACGGCGAACCACAGGAAAATTTGAGTGATGATGGGCAGGAATCTCATCAACGTTCCGAGGGCAAAGTCGCCTCGATAAACAAGCCGCTCGCCCAACGCAGTCCGAAAGATCATCCACCACAACGAGACTCTCCAGGCAATGCCAGAGTCTTGGGCGTGGCCCTGGTCACTGGGCGGTCGGTCGACGAAGGAAGTTCCGGTAGACATGAACAATGTAATACTGTGCGGCCCCCACTTTGGCGAGGTGAGTCGAGTACAATCGACCGCTGAATGAATCGAAACCTTGAATCACTCTTGAGGACATTTTATGCGAACGATGATTGGCGGCATGGTTTTGTTGTTCTTATGCGTCCCGTTTGCGGCAACTGCTGAACAACCGCTGCAGTACACCGCAGTTGATTTATTGCCAGACACTAGCGACAAGGCCACCGATAGCGGGGACCGGCCGCAATTGTTGATTTCGCCGAGTCCAGCAACGGATTTGTCGGCAGGAATCGTAATTCTTCCGGGCGGTGGCTACAACGGTTTGGCGATGGACCACGAGGGCCACCAAATTGCCCAGTGGATGCACTCGCTGGGGATTCGCTCGGCGATTTGCACTTACCGGCTGAAGGGCAAGGGAAACGCGGGACAAGGTTATCGGCATCCGATTCCGATGCAGGACGCCCAAGCAGCAATCCGCTATTTGAGGGCAAATGCTAGCGAACTCAAGCTCGATCCGGCACGAATCGGTATCATTGGTTTTTCGGCGGGCGGCCACCTGGCGTCGACGGTCTCGACGCACTTTGCCGACGCAAAGCCTGGTGAGAGTGCCCCACTGGAAAAGGTGTCCTCGCGGCCGGATTTCAGTATTCTTTGCTACCCCGTGATTGCATTCAATCAGGCGTATACGCACAGGGGCAGCCAGCGAAACTTGATTGGTGAGGACGCCGGCCAAGAACTGATCGAATCGCTTTCCAATGAGAAACAGGTAACACCACAGACGCCACCGACGTTCTTGTTCCATACGACTGAAGATACAGCTGTTCCGCCTCAAAACAGCCTCGTTTACGCGTTGGCCTGTGCCCAAAATGGCGTGGCGGTAGAGTTACACTTGTTTCCCCAAGGCAGGCACGGGATCGGGCTGGGGAAGGATATTCCCGGTGCGGCACAGTGGCCCGATCTGTGTGCAGCTTGGTTAAAGCGGCTGGGAATGGCGGCCCAGTAGCAGTGAACCGTAATAAAGGTCTAGGCGTAGCCTTGAGCTATAGCGCCATTACGGTCTATATTTCCTGGCTTAATCATTCAAAAACAACGGTATCGACGGATCCCCCACGTAATGACCAGTTCCAATGAGACCCGCCGCCCGATGATCGAGGCGGTAGGATTGAGCAAGTTTTACGGACCCTTCGCCGCCGCTCGCGAAGTCACGTTTTCGGTCGGCGAAGGCGAGTTGGTTGCCTTTCTTGGTCCCAACGGTGCCGGAAAAAGCACCACCATGAAGATGCTGACCGGATACATTGCGCCTAGCGAAGGCTTCGCGCGGATCGCCGGTCACAACATGATGGAAGACCGCATCGAAGGTAGTCGTCGCCTGGGATATTTGCCCGAGAACGGCCCGTTGTATCCCGAAATGACTCCGCTGGGGATGCTCGACTTCTTTGCCGAAGCTCGGGGGATGACCAAAGCCAAAAAGAAAGATCGCATCGAGGCAGTGGTCGAAATTTGCGATCTGTCGACGGTCATGTACAAGCCGATCAGTAAGCTTTCCAAGGGTTTCAAGCAGCGCGTGGGCATGTCACAAGCTCTGCTGCACGAGCCCGATGTGTTGATCATGGACGAGCCGACTGCGGGCCTGGACCCGAACCAAATTCGCGGCGTTCGCAAGACCATGCGGCGACTGAGCGAGACCAAGACGATCTTGCTCAGCACGCACATTCTGCAAGAAGTCGAAGCGATGGCAAACCGCGTCGTGATGATCAACGAAGGAAGATTAGTTTACGACGGCAGTGTCGAGGGGTTGCGTGATCGAGGCAACAATGACCTCGACGAAGCGTTCCACTCGCTGACCCATGGCGCGACGATCTGACCGGTACCGCGACGATTTAGTTCACCCAAATTCCACTCTTAGTTGACGTTACTGCAACATGGTTCTCGAAAATGTTCTTTGGGCGCTGGCCTCATTACTAGCCTACGACGCCATCTTTTTATTATTGCTGGTCGCACTAGTTGCGTTGCTGGCAGGCACCAAGCAAGCGGCGTTCGCGGTAATGAAGCGCAACTTTGTGGGGTATTTCAGCAACCCGACGGGATATGTTTTCCTGTGTATTTTTGTGTTTCTGACATCGTTGGCGGCGTTTTGGCCTTACGAGTTTTTTAATCAGAACTTGGCGACTTTGGACCAACTGAATTATTGGTACCCACTGATCATGCTGGTGTTCATCCCAGCGATAACGATGAGTATTTGGGCTGAAGAAAAACGTCAAGGAACCGACGAATTGCTGCTGACGCTGCCCGCGGACGATTTTGATATTGTCATTGGCAAGTACATGGCGGCAGCATCTATTTTCACGGCGTCGTTGTTGTTCAGCCAGCTTAGTACGTTTGTGACTCTTGACATCCTGACGCAAGGGAGCGTTGATACGGGACTGATTTTCACGACCTATTTGGGGTACTGGTTTGTCGGGTTGACGATGATCGCCATCGGCATGGTGGCTTCGTTCTTGACAGGGAATCTAACGGTAGGTTTCATTCTGGGTGCCCTGTTCAACGCGCCGTTGGCGTTCGCTTCGCTCGCCGATTCAGTAAGTCCTTCGCAAAAGATCGCTGCTTGGTTGGCCGGTGCTGGGATTGCTCGCCCTTTTGATGACTTTGGTCGCGGAGTGATTAGTTCGTCATCAATCATTTATTTCGTGTTAGTCGCCTCAGTCGCACTTTATGTGTGCATGGTCCTCATCGGTCGTCGTCACTGGACCGGTGGCAAAGATGGTAACACGATGGCTTGGCATTACATCGCTCGGGCATTAGCGCTGGTCGCGATCACTTGCGCCGCCGTGGTGATCCTGCGGAATAAGGATCTGATGCGTAAAGACCTTACCGAAAACCAAGTTAGCTCGTTGGCCGATGGTACACGCGGCTTGATCGCGAACTTGGATGCTGATCGACCGATCGTGATTGATGCCTTTATCAGTAGCGAAGTTCCCGAGTTGTATGCTCGCACCCGGTACGAGCTGGTGAACTTATTGAAAGAGTTCCGCAGTGAAGCGGCCAAGAATAATCGCACGATCGAAGTCAATTTGTATGACGACATCGAGTTGTTCAGTGAGGACGCTGCACTGGCGGCTGAGCGCTTTGGCATCGAACCGGTCACGCGGATGGTTCGGGAGAAGGGCTCCTTTCAACAAAAACAGTTGATCATGGGCGCTGCATTTCGAAGCGGCTTGGAAAAAGTCACGGTACCGGTTTTTGAATACGGCATCCCGGTGGAATACGAACTGGTGCGATCGATCAACACCGTTGCCCGCGGAGAACGAAAACGAATCGGCATTGTCGCCACCGAAGCTCAATTGATGGGCGGAATGTCGATGCAAGGAATGCAGATGCAGCGAATCGAAAAGCACCCACTGGTCGATGAATTGGCTAAACAATACGACGTCGAAGTGGTTGACTTGAATTCTCCGGTATCACCCGACATGTACGAGGCGCTCGTTGCAGTACAACCTTCGTCGCTGGCGCCACAACAATTCGACCGATTGGTTGCTGCGGTCAAGGAGGGAGTTCCCACGGTGATCTTTGAAGATCCATTACCATTCGCGGCCCAATACATCACCGCCACGGGGCAACAAAAACAATCACCGGGAGGAATGTTCGGCGGTGGCGGAGGTCCGATGCCCAAGGGCGATATTCGTCAACTGTGGGATGCGCTGGGAATTGAGGCTCCAGGACGCGCGGGGATGCAAGGTCTGTACTCGCCCGATGTTGTTTGGCAGCAGTACAACCCGTATCCCAACTTACAGATGAACGTCAACGACTTGTGGTCGTTCATCAGCGAAGAAGCACCAGGAGTCGAAGAGGGACGGGCGCTCAGCAACGACAGTATCATCACTTCGGGATTGCGAGAAGTCTTGGCATTGTATGCTGGTGCGGTTCGTTCCAAGGCCGATAGCCCACTGAAGCACACGCCACTGTTGCGCACGGGTGCGGTAAGTGGACTGCTAAGCTTTGACAAGATCCAGCAGTTCCTCAGTGGTCAGTCATCTCTTGTTGGCCAGAATGACACGCTCAATCCGAATCAAATCTTGGCAATGACAATTGAGGGCGATAAGCCCGCGACCACCAAGGATGCGGAGGGAAATGACACGACGGCCGCTGGCAACATCCGGGCGGTTTACATCGCCGACACGGATCTGATGCTGCCTGTGTTTTTGCAGCTTCGTGCTGAACCCGATCAGGCGACCGACATGCGGTTCCAATTTCAGAACGTGACGTTTTTGCTGAACGCCATCGATTGGTTGACCGGTGAAACAGAGTTTATCAACGTTCGTAAGCACGAAGCGATTTTCGCGAGCTTGAAGATGATCGACTCCGTCAAGGAAGAAGCGACCACCGAAGTGCGGTTGCGGAGTAATAAGTTCAAGGAGCAGTCCGACGAGGCGATCCGTGAAGCGCAAGAGAAGATGGATAAGGAACTAAAAACGCTCAAGGAAGAAGTGGATAAGCTTCAGAAAGACAATGCCGACGGACGCGTTCCGCGAGCAGCGTTGCAGGAGAAGCTGATGCAGTTCCAAATCAAACAAGAGAACTTGCAACGGAACCTGGACGTTAAACAACAAAAAACGGAACGTGAGCGTGAGAGCAATACTCGTGAGATCCAGCGAGAAGCGGACCAACAAGTGACAGCAATCCAAAACCAAGTGAAGGCGTTTGCGGTCGCCTTGCCATGTATCCCGCCTCTCATCATCGGTGTGGTCGTGTTCGCTTCGCGACGACTTCGCGAACGAGAAAACATCAGCAAGAGTCGACTGAAGTAGAGCCGGCTCGTAGTAACATCAATCAACCGACAATTTTCAACAGCAGTAGTCATTGTGAACGAAACAACAAAAACAGGCGTTTTTTGGGGTGTGGCGGTTGTCACGTTGGGCATCGCGGCACTTGTGGCATGGCCCGTCTCGACCAAAAGTCAACGCACGACGCGAGTCGGCCAGCCACTGTTTGAAGAGTTCAAGGATCCATTGGTCGCGTCGAGCTTGAAGATCGTGACGTTCGACGAACTGCAAGGTCAACTCGATACGTTTGAGGTTCGTAAGGATCGACAAAGCGGTGTGTGGACGATTCCCTCTCGCAACGGCTATCCCGCCGATGCTGTCGAGCATATGCGTGACGCGGCTAATTCACTGGTTGGTTTGAAAATTCTTGATATCCAAACCGAGAATGCCGAAGACCACGACGACTTGGGCGTCGTTGAGCCGAAACTTGAGGAACTCGAAGTCGGCGATGAAGGTGTTGGTCGCTTGGTGACGTTCAAGGACAATGATCAGAAGACCGTCGCGTCACTGATTATCGGTAATACTCTGGAGAACGAGCAAGGAAAAATTTACGTTCGCATCCCGGGTCAAGACCCTGTCTACGTCGTGAAGTTGGACGAGTCGCCACTGACAACCAAGTTCCAGGATTGGATTGAGGATGACCTGTTGCAGTTAAGTAGTATCGATATCGACCAAATGGAGATCAAGGACTACAACGCCGCGATAAATGTTGGAGGAGCCGTTTCGCTTAATCGAAATTATGCCGCGACGGTGAAGCTGGACGGATCACAGTGGAAGCTTGGTCAATTGCTCGAATACGACGCAAAAAATCCTCTTGCTGAACCTCAGCAAGTCCAGGTGGCTGCTGACCAGGAACTCAACGCGACGAAGCTTAACGAGATGAAGAACGCGCTGGACGATTTGAAGATCGTCAACGTCATTCGTAAGCCCGAAGGGATGAGTGCAAACTTGCGAGCAGATAAAGATCTGCTATCCAACGACGAGGCGATCACATCGTTGATGTCACGCGGCTTTATTCCGGTCACCACCGGTGCCCAAGATGAGATCGAGGTACTTTCGGCCAACGGCGAGTTGACGGTCGGTCTCAAAGACGGTGTCGAGTACGTATTGCGATTTGGCAACGTTTCGGGAGTTAGCGATGAGGAAGACGAAGACATGGCTGACGGAGAAGCCGAAGAAACATCGACGCTTGGTGGCGCCAATCGGTACTTGCTGGTGACCACACGTGTGAACGAAGCCCATTTTCCGCCGCCGGACTTGCAATCCGTTCCCCAGACACTGGAAGAACTGCAGGCTATGGAAGCAGCCGCTAATGCTGATGCCACGACGCCAACGCAAGTCAGTGAACCTGCCGTGATGCCTGTGGATCCAGTGGTAGAGAAGGAACCAGTGAAAGAAAAGGCTGCGGCCGAGGATGCTGGGGGTGAGCAGGCGAAGGATACTGAGCCGATGAAGAAGTCGGAAGAAAAGCCAGCAGCAGAAAGCGGGGACGCTCCTGCGGAAACGACTAATAAGCCGGAATCTGACAATCCAGAATCTGCCCAGAAACCGGCCGACGAGTCGAACTCCAAGGAAAAACAAGTCGTTGAAGAGAAGCCAGCAGAGAAGGTAGAAGCCGATGCAGACGTAAAAGCAGAACCTGCTGCAAACGAGAAACCTGAAGACTCGGCGGGCGCTGAGCCGAAGGACGAAGATTCATCGGCGGTTGTTGCAAGTAATGGTGTGGTGTTGGTCGCTACCCAAGACGACGACGAGGAAGTTGTCTCGCTCGATGCCCCTGAGCAAGCGAAAGAAAAGACGGAAACCGACGCTCAGCCCGCTGAGTCGGTACCCGCAGACGCGACTGACAAGCCAGCCGAAGGAGATAGGCCGGTTGCTTCCGATAAAGCCGCTACGGATGCAAAGCCTGTGGAAATGAAGGACGCTCCAGCAAAAAGCGATGCAACTGAGGAGCTTACCGAAGAGGAAAAGCAGGAACGTCTGGAAGCCGAACAAGAGAAAATTACGAAGGAAAACCAGCGCAAGATCGATGTTCGCAAGGATCAAATTGAAGCGGCCCAGCGACGCGTACGTGACCTCAACGCGCGTTTTTCTGATTGGTACTACGTGATAGCTGAGGACACTTACCGCAAACTGCGAGTGAACCGCGTAGAGCTGTTTGCCAAAGAAGCCGCGGCCAACGACGCCGACGCCGCGTCACCGACTTTGCCGCCGTTCAATAGCATTCCCGGTCTGCCCGGAAACTGAAGTTGCGAGTTTCGGACTGGATACTGTTTGAAACTGGTGCCGTTTTTCCTGGCGGTGTTCACTGCGTTTGAGTCAGCGTTTTGACTAGCAGTGGCGCCGCGATGGTGATCACGACAAGTGCTACGGGATAGGCTGCCACGTAGCTTGTTACCGGTTGGCTCGACTCGGTTGCGCCGGTCAGCACTGCCAGTCCAGGTGTAGATGTCATGCCCCCACAAGTCGCCCCCAGCGAAGGCAGCAACGTCAACTTGAACCAGTACTTTGCCATGACGAATCCGACTGCCAGTGGAATGGTCACTATCGCTAACGCTGCACCAGCGAGTTGCGCCCCGTGTTCGATCAGGACCGGTCCAACGCTCGCACCAGCGTTGATTCCGGCATCGGCCAAAAAGAATGCCAGTCCGCCTTCGGTCATTAGCAATTGTGCCGCGGGTGGAAATGATCCGCGAATTGGCCCTATGTGACGAAAGTGTCCGAGGACCAGACCGACCAACAGTGGACCACCAGCAACGCCTAGCGACACCGAGATACCAGCGAAATCCAACGAAGCACAGCCGACAAGTATTCCGGCAATGATTCCTCCGACGAGCGACATCAAATCGGTTTCATTCAGTGCACGAGGCCGGTGGCCGACCACCCTTTCTATATTTGACAATGCTTCGGGTTCACCGACCAAAGTTAGCGTGTCACCGAATTCGATTCGAGTTTGTCCGGAAGGTACAAATTCGATTTCATGACGACGAATTCGTACGACTGTGACACCGTAGCGCGAACGCAAAGAGAGTTCTTTTAATGTGCGGCCATAAATATCCGGCGAAGTCACGACAAGGGTTTTGCGTTCGCGATCAGCATCCACGATCGTATCGTCATTCGCACAGAGTTTACCAAGCGTTTCTGTGACGCGTCGAATGTCATCCGCTTGTCCAACCAATAGCAGTTGATTTCCAATCTGGAAAGTATAGTTTGCTGGTAATGGTCGCCAACGTGCATCGATGCGCAGACGCGAAATCTGGCATGGTGAATCTGAAAACACAGCGACTTCGCTCGGTCGGCGTCCAACAATGCCTGGATTAGCGATCTCAATCGCCTGGCGACCGATCGCTAGCTTGCCTTGGCTGGATGGATCTGGTGATACGTTTGGCAAATCGTTGTCGTGACCTGCCAAAAACTTCATCGCCAATTGAACGAAAAGTACAACGGCGATGATGCCGATCGGATAGGCGACACCAAAACCAACGGCGACTGCTGTTGGATCAGCGACCGATTCCGAGATGGCTCCCAGCGCTGGGGTGCTGGTCATTGCCCCGGCCATTAGCCCTCCGGCTAGTTCGGCTGGTAAGTGCATCAGTTTGGCGATGCACCATGTCACCCCAACGCCAGTGATAACAATCAATCCACCGAGGCTGGCCATGATTCGGCCACCGGACCCCAGGCCGCGAAAGAACGTCGGACCCGCCGAAATTCCTACACAGTAAACAAACAACGCTAAGCCGAGAGTGCCGATCCCGGTCGGAATGGTGTACCCAAAATGCCCACAGGCCAACGACACGAACAAAATCGCGGAAGTGCCGAAAGAGATACCAAACAGAGTCAGTCGACCTAATGCCAAACCGATGGCGATCACGCTCAATAGCACCAGCAGTTCAGTCAAACGTGTGTCCTTTGCAACTAGGGGCCGGTTTTAGCTGTTCGACAGCCTTTGAACCGTAAAATGATTTTGCTTTCTAGTTGATGTTTGGGACGATAGCGAGCCATGAAATATTCCGCGGAGACGATCACACCGTAAGGCGTGTCTTAAGGGAAAAGATTCGCTGAGCAGATGGCTGTTGAATCGAACGAACTGCAGAAAAACACTGGTTGTATAAAGTCGGATCGCCGGAGCTGAAATGCTTTCGCGTCTCAGACTCCGGCGACTCCGTCCACACACTCCCACAACGAAAAACACAGGTTAGCTAACAATACTGTCCACAAGTCAACGACGACTAGGCGCGGACGTATATGTGAATTGAGTTTTGCCGACTACTGGTTGTGGTGCAGGCACTTGTGCTTTGACCGCTACTTGAGTCGGCGACACAAGGGGAGAAATCCAAACAAGTACCTCACCTGCAGCCAGGGGTGGCATGGAGTAAGCCGAGGAACAGCAGGGTTCTGGCTCGGGCGCTGGCTCGCAACACGGTACCGGTTCGCAACAGGCTGGTTCCGGCTCTGGCGCAGGTTCGCAGCAGACGGGTTCGGGTTCGACGCAGCAACAAACGGGCTCGGGTTCTGGTGCAGGTTCGCAACAGACCGGTTCAGCCTCGGGCTCCACTTGACAGCATTTGCCTTTAAACAACTTCGCGAACAAGCCCGCATCCGCATTGGGAGCATCCGCTTGCATCGTAGCAACCGCGACTGCACCCGCAACAACGACTTTCAATAGTAGCTTCATCAAGTTCTCCAAGTCCAACGGACGTTCATCTAGTTCTCGGCTCGCGAATAACAGGCGAGTTCAAACGATCTAGTCACTCACATGAGCAACACTCGCTGTCAAAGATTCTTGTCTCGAGCCGAATCAACGCATTAGCAACGATTGAGCCAAGCGTCCTGCTGATTGCCAAAATTTCTTAAATCACCCAAGTTGGGCAGGCATGCAAGTCGGCGTCCTGCGGCTCACCAGACGGCATTTTTATAGAGTTTGACGAAAGAAAGTCGAGTTTTGAAATGGCGTGATAATCGCCACATTTTTTTATGGTGCAATTCGAAGCGGATTAAATTCGTGACGACAAAAGTCAAATTTGCCAAAAAGTTTAGCAACGATGCACTGTTGATGAGCAACTCAGTCTCACGGGCGACCGAGAACAACGCTTTTCGCTAAACCGATCAATTGATTCGCCAGTTTCTCGTACCTTTGTCGGCTGAGTCGCTGGTAGAATGCCTTCAAAATCGCGGCGCTGTGACCGTGGTCGAGGTGTTCGAGCAGTTGGGGTACAAGTTCGTCGGCAACGCTTGTTGGGGCATCATGAACGTCACCGGTATAGACACAGGCGTAACCGGCGATCGCCTCGCCAAACAGTTCTTTTGTGTAAGCAACGGCGGCAGCAATCGATTCCTCTTTCAACTGCGTAGGGTGTCGCCAGTCATACGGTGGCGACCATTCTCGTACCGGACGTAAAAAATCGATGTGCGTCAATACCGCGATGATTGTTGGTGGTTTTAGGTGCGATTTTGTGCGGTAGTGCTCACCAAGTTGCCGCACAATTTGCACGTCGGGTTCCCTTGCGGAGACATTGGCAGCCATTACCAGCAACACGATATCGGCAATTTCTGCGGCGGTCTCAATCTCTTGTTGTTGCCTTCGCGTTACCGAAGCTTCGGAGTATCCGGGAGTGTCCAGTAACGTCAACTTGTTGCTTGAACCCGGCAGTAAGAACTCGATCCGTGCCACTTCGCGCGTCTGTGGAAGCACGCTGGTGACAGCGACGTTTTCTTGAACCAAGGCATTGACCAGACTGGACTTGCCGGCCTTGACCTGACCCATCACGGCGATAGTTGTTGCGACATCTCGCAAACTAGACAACGCATCGGCGCTGCCGCCCGCAGCGTGCACGGCACTTGCCATTCGTCCAAATTGTTCACGATAGTTTCGTGATCCGCCCCGCAGGCGTCCGCTGTACATCTCGATCATGTAGTATCCGACCTGCCGCAAGTATCGACCGTAGAACGCGCGAATCAGTTCGTTTTGGATTTCGACCGTCACGCGGCCTGACTTTCGCCACAAGGGGTAAGATAGAAGTCGCGACGGATTTAGAATTGCTGAGCCAAGGTAAGCCACCTTCTGTAGGTTATCGAGGATGTTGATGTAACCGGGCACTCGGCCGATCTGTCCAATCGTTGCCAATTCGCTTCCGGGAACCTTGCGAAGCGTCCAATCCTCCAGATCTTCGGCGGCCAAATGGATGACGGCCAGTACTTCGACGAGAGTGAGCCGATTGAGAAATCCGTCGCTTTCGCCACCACCGTTTGCCGCGTGATAATGTGCGGCAAGTCGTCGCGCCAACTCAGAAGCATCGGCAAGAAAACGGTCCATGCCGGGTAGGGACTGCGAACTTACATCCGCCACCGATTCGCGAAATTGGTCAACGACGCTAATCGCGGCTTCATCCTGAGGCGACCAAAACTCAGGTGCATGAATTGGTTTTCGATGAGCCGCGTGCTGCAAGCGTGGCGGAGACCACAGTTTGCCGACGATCCAAGCGAGGGTCCAAAGCGCGGGCAGCACCCAGACGATCCAGCGGAACCAACCGGTCTGATAAAGTGCAATTGAGCCGACGACGGCGTAGAACAGTACCGGCAGTGCCCACAGAGCGAGCAATACGAACATTCGCAGACTGAACCAATAACCTCCCTTCACGGTGCTCTCCCAGTTTTCATTGGGCTTTCCAAAGTTCCTGGCCACGACGCAGTTGCTGAGCAAAAATCTGCTGCAGTTGATTAGCGGTTGGCATGTGTCCTCGTCGCAGGTCGGCGAAGTACCAATCCCAGGACATTCCCAAAGCATAAGTGAATGCAAACGAACTGGCCGCACCGACGGCCATACCCGCCCAGGGAATGAATTTTAATGCCCCACGAATCGCGAGCCGAATCGCAATCCGTCCTCCAGCAGCGCTGCTGAGGACGGCCCAGCGTGCTGGAGTGATCTCCATGTCGTATACTTTCGCAATGCGCATCGCTAAGTGCGTTTGAATGCCAAGGACAACGGGAATATCGACCCAAGGTAAAGGAACGGCACCTGCTGTAGCGGCCAAGGCGCTCGAAGCGAGTACTTGCCAATGCACTCGTCGCTGACGTGCTGACATCGCTGCGGTTCCCGATTCGTTGAGCGCCAGTAGTGCTTGTCGGTACGCGTGCGGCAACTGGTCCAAGATAGCCGATTTCAGCCTCGAGCCACCAAAATTGGGTTCGGCGAAACCGTCTTCGATCCGTGTAAAGTCCACGGGAATTACGGCATCAAACAGTCCAGCGAATTGCGTTGACTTTTCTTCAATCAATGTTTGCAACAGGCGTGGTATGACGAGACGACTGGTACTCGATGGTTCAAAGGGATCGTCGCTCTCAGAAATGTTTTCAGCACCGGCCACTTCGTGCAGGCACGTCAACACCAACAGCACCGGTCGCTCGGGACACGATTGACGAATTTGACGTAACGGTCCAACGACGCTCTCAATTGCGTGGTCGCTGACGCGAACCGTGATGATCATCAATTGAGTTGACGAAGAAAACCGTTCAATGTCTTCATTAGGGTCGTACTTGGCTTCGGCGAGTCCTCGCGTGTCGATGAATGTCAGTAGTGGATCTTCGGCGTCGGGGAAATCAAAACGGCGCGATGCCCGCGTCTCGGGTCGGTATCCTTCACCGACCGTTGCTTCTTCAGCACCGGTCAGGAACTGCACGACGCTACTTTTGCCACTGCCGGTCTTGCCGAACAACCACAAACGGGGAATCGCCGCGCGCTGACGAAGTTGCTCGATATCTTCAGCAACAGAATCGTCAATGCTGAAGACGTCGCCTTCCGAAGGAGTTGATGCAAACCAATGTCGCCAAGATGCTTTCATCCGCTGGTAATCCGCACTTTCGGCTGAAACCTGCGGCTTGGGCCGTCGGCTCAATCCTAAAAACTGTACAACGCATCCAGTCGCCAACTGCGACCGAACCGTCCAGTCAATTATAACAAGCTTCGACTATAGCAAGCTTCGACGAGCAAACGTCGAATGCTTGTGGTCGCGAATTATCCCGCAAGGGATTGCGGTTCGTGTTGGAGAGTCATTCGCATCGCGGTGACTTGGTATTCCCGTTGCGGGCCAACCATTACAAAAGGGATCTTGCGTCGTAGAAAATCGCGAGATCCAAGTTTGGGACCGAACGTACCGAAGCCAAGGATTACCGTTGGAACTACCTCGCGAAGCTCACCGATCAGCCAACGAATAGCGCCGCGATTGAGTTCGTTGTATTTGATGAACAAGGATCGCCCGGTATCCAATCTTGAGTCGGCGATTTCCGTTCGCATAGGCAGCTTGCAGATCACTTTGTCCCCATCGAGAAAACAGTTGTATCCAACGCCTTGGCTCTCGTTGGTTGGAAGAAAAGCTTTGCCCGTCCACACACCGTTAATGCCAAAAATCGCGTGAGTAAGTTTTTCTGCGAAACGGTTGCCTTGATTAAGCAATTCCGCATCGTACTCACCCCGAAAGGTTTCCATTTTTGGTGGCGAGAGTAAGGCAAACCAACGCATCAGTTCGGAGCGTGTTGTCGTGCGAAGTCGTTCCAGGCATTCCGATTGTTCAGCCGAAAGGGGGCATTGGATTCGCATTCCGTTCATTGCTCAGATAGGGAGCCACCCTGTTCGCGGGCTGATATCTCCCGAAAGCGGGATACCCGGTGGTGACGGTTGCTAGGTATCAATTGGCTCGCGCCAAGTCAATATCGATTTATTTGGCTGGCAGGAAATTTGATTATCGACGGGTTGACGTGAGGTAGAAAATTGTCCAACTCCTGAAATCGATACCATTTCGGGTATACTCGAAAGCCTGTCTGCATTTCGAATTGCAGCAGTCCGCTGCCTGGAAACTTGCCCTCGTTCCCTTGGATATCGTCATGTATCGTTCATTTGGTTTATCGATTTGTCTCGTGATGGTCTCGGCGTCCGCATGTCTGGCTGAGAAGAATGCAGTCATTGAACCGAAACTGGCAAAAATTGGCTCACCGGACTTTACTGAGTCATTTGACGGGGAGTTGCCCAAGTCGATGGGCGGGGTCAAGGGGGAATGGAAATTGGTTGACGGTGTCCTTGTCGCCAAGGAACTGGCTGCCGACAAGCACGCAGCGGTAATGAATTTGCAGAAGAATAACCACAACTCGGTCGTTCGGTTTTCGTTCAAATTTGACGAAGACACGCATGGGCTGCACTTCAGTCTAAATTATGCCAAAGGGCACTTGTTTCGAGTGGTTGTGACGCCGGACGCATTGTCCCTCAATTTAGACGGAGACAAAAATGATCCTGCCTTCAAGGCAATGGTGATGGGCAAGGCCAAGCGTCCGTTTGAAAGAGGCCAGTGGTACACCATGCAAGTGGAAATGCTGGGTGATAGGGTTGTCGCTCAAACAGATAATGGTGCGACGGTGGAAGCATCCAACCCGAAATTGGATACTTCCAAGCCGAACTATCGGTTTGTGATGCGTGGCAATTCGCTGGCGATTGACGATCTGCAGATTTGGAATCTGAAATAGCCAATTTGGTGCGGCCCAGCAAATAGTTGGGAAAACAGGTGGCTGGGTTATGCGGCGCTGGATGACTTTAACGGCTGTGATGACGGCAGTGAGTTCCTCAGTGGAAAATTCTAACGGTCGCGATTTGGTTTCTCGCTGCCGCAGTTACAATCGAGACGTTATGAAAAAGAGATTTCGATTGACGTTCAAGTGAGACTGCAAACATGCGCATCGCAATGATCGGAACCGGCTACGTCGGCCTGGTGACAGGTACCTGCTTCGCCGACAGCGGCAACGACGTGATTTGCGTCGATATTAACGAAAAGAAGATCAACAATCTGCGTGAGGGAAAAATTCCAATTTACGAGCCGGGTTTGAAAGAACTCGTTCTGCGTAATAGCGAGAACGGCCAACTCACCTTTACGACGAATTTGGGTGAAGCAGTCCAGGCGTCGCAAATCATCTACTTAGCCGTCGGAACACCGCCGGCTGCGGACGGGTCCGCCGACCTGACCGCACTGAGAACCGTCATTGACTCGATCGCTCCGCATCTAACCGATGATGCGATCGTCGTCACCAAGAGTACGGTTCCGGTAGGTACGAACCAGTGGATTTTCGAGCGGCTGCAAAACATCCTGGGACGCGATGTGGATGTTGCCAGCAACCCCGAATTCTTGAAGGAAGGTGCCGCGATCGACGACTTCATGAAGCCCGACCGGGTCGTCGTCGGTGTGCGTCGTGAAGAGGTAGCCGAGGTGCTGCAGCAGCTGTATTCACCGTTCTTGAGAACCGATCACCCGTTCTTGACGATGAGCCCCCAGTCCGCCGAATTGACCAAGTACGTCGCCAACGCACTCTTGAGTACCAAGATTTCGTTCATCAACGAGATGGCAAACTTATGTGAGCGGATGGGCGGCGATATCAACGATGTCCGTCGCGGCATTGGACACGACCAACGAATCGGGTTTGCATTTCTATTTCCGGGAGTGGGATACGGCGGCAGTTGTTTCCCGAAAGATGTTCGCGCATTGGCCAGTATGGCACGCGATCATGGGCTGTTGCCGCGAATCATGGATGCTGTTGACGAAGTAAACCAGGCGCAGAAAAAAGTGTTGTTGCAGAAAGTGCAATCACATTTTGGGGACACCCTCTCGGGCAAGCGGTTTGCAATTTGGGGTCTAGCATTCAAACCGCGGACCGATGACATTCGCGAAGCTCCAGCACTGACCTTGATTGATTTTCTGCTTGAGCAAGGTGCAGTGATCCAAGTCCATGATCCGGAAGCGACGGCTAATGTCCGTCAGATTTACGGTGGCAAACTGATTTACTGTGAATCGGCGATGGACGCGCTCAACGGTGCCGATGCACTGGCGATCAACACGGAATGGAAGGTGTACCACAATCCCGATTTTGACGAGATGCGGACACGGATGAATGGTCGCGTCGTCTTCGATGGTCGCAATCTATTTCAACCCGATCGCATGACCGACCATGGCTTTGTGTACCACAGCATCGGTCGGCCCGTCGGCGTTCCAGAAACGGTGGTAGATCCCGTATCAAGTTGAGCGAAATTGTTCCTGCGGAATCGGCTGGCTCGACCCAGCGATGACCTGTCGAAGAACTATCTCAGGTAGTTCAGTTGAACGATGGCTTCGTAGTCGAATTGTTGGTCCAGGCCTGTGCGAAGTGGAATTGCAAAGGCTGGTGTAACGATCATACGGTCACCCAATTGAAACTGTAATCCGAGCGTCGTATTGACGATGCTGAAATTTGATTTCAAGTTCGTGTAGTTCAACCCGCCTTGAGATACGATGTCCGAATCTTGTAGCGTCCCGGTGTAGTGAATTTCCGCGTTCGCAATCACTGCACGAAGAAAGTTGGCGCGACGATTTTGATAGATGCGTCGATTCGCAGCAACGTCTGCGTGCAGCAATGTCGAGTCGGTGAACGTGCCCAAGTTCGCCAACGTACCGCCCGTAAGATTGGCGAGCACGGGATCTCCATTAGCAGCGATATCTAACTGCAGGTATCCCTGCAGTGCCGACTTTTCACTCATCCGCCGTTGTACACCCAGGAATGGCAATATATGAAAGGTCTCGTTTTCGATTCGCAAAATCTCACGATTCGCTGCAGTAAGAATCGTGTCGTCGGCCGTCGGTATCGTCATGCCGACGCCGCTACTTAGCAGCAACCTTTGATTGCGAAGCAGAACAGCCTTGGCAATTAACGAAGCATTGCCGAGTTCATAACTACGGCTTTCTGCGCGATCGATTGCTTGAAAACTTCCGTAAGTCCCAGCCATGGGCAACCGTGCCTCGATCGAAATTAACTCATCAACCAAGACGCGCTCAGTGCCAAGGATGTAGCGACTGATATCACCCAAACCACCGAAAGCATCGTTGAAGAAGCTGTAGCTGAGGAAGAAGCGATCCCGCACTTCGGGGCTAAAGTTCTCGGAGATTTTCACGCGCCGCGCCGAAACGCCGGGACCAGGAACAGGGATAAAACTGCGGACGCCGCTACCACTGGAGCCACCACTGCCACTGTTGATCGTACTGGTGTAGCTGTATTTGATGTACCACAGATCCCCATCATTGTAGACGCCAGCCTGAGCAGTTGTCGGGCCGGAAGCTCCGGTGAAAACCGCAGTACCGCCATCGAAAACGAACCCAGGGCCAGGCGCCGTCATCGCGTCGCTCGGCGGGATCGGCTCAGAAATACTGAATGTGTCGGCGCCGTCACCGCCACCGACTGTATCCAAACCAGTTCCCGTCGTGAAAATATCATTGGGCACAATGTCGGTACCAAACTCAAATGCCAATATTGAGTTCGCCGATCCTGGGCCGCCGCCCATACCCTGGTTCAAGATCGTGCCTGCCGCGTAATCGGCGAAGTTGACTGTTTGTGAGCCGCTAAAAACGGAAAAACCGCCTCCAAAAATATCACCGATCATGTTGGGCGCTGCTGAGTATGAACCGGCGGTCGCACCCAAAGTCGTGGGCAAGGCTCCACCGAAATTCCCTGTTGTCGGAGGCAGGGCGGGTGGAGCCAATTGGTTGATCGGCACGTTGGGTGACGTCGGCAGATTCGGAGCGGTTGGCGGTGCCAAGGCCGGCGGCTGGGCAGCAGGCACCTGAGCTTGAGTGAGAGCGACAAGCGGCAGCTCTGCACTATCCGCGGATTCTTCTGCCGCGATTTCGCCGCGAAAGTCGGAAAAATTGAAATCCATCGTTGGTTGGGGCTCAGACGTCCCGGCATTGCTGGCGTCAATCGGGATGGTCGATAGCTCAACGATTTCAGCAGTTGCATTTGAGGCAAGAATGAGGCTCAAAAGTGAGGCCAGTTTCCGTGATCGTGTAAGTTTTCGTCGCATCTGATTCGTCTTAGTTTTGAATCTTGAGCCAGACCGATCGTTGACAACTCATCAGAATCGGTGCGAAGTGAGTCTTTGGACCCAACCACTTCACTCATTACGATCGTCAAAACCGTTCGAGGGGCTACAGACCGCTTTCAACGGCAGGCAAAGTCGACTCAGTGCCCCCAGATCTCCATGCTGTTGGTTGTTGCGATTGGTTCTCCGTTCAGCCTCACACGGTTGAGTCACTGGTTGCTACGCGAGTATTGTTTTTGTTCCGATGCGGGTTGCCGGCGTGAGAAAAGACTGCTTATTTTGACATTCATCGAACACCGACTTGGCTCCTGCCACGCAGATATACTGGCGCCTTGCATCGACCGTTTGGTCCCATCCAGCCCGCCGTTCTCGTTTCCTTGGAGTCCCACCGTGCGATTTATCTGTTGCTGTTTCATGATGCTGTGTTTGCAGGCTCTAGGTCATAGCCAGGAGTCCAACGTCATCCGAATTGGCATCATTGGTCTGGATACGTCGCACGTTCCAGCATTCACGAAAGCGTTTCACCAGCAACCGCCCGTTGATGAGTTGCTCGCGGGCTTTCGCGTCGTCGCTGCCTATCCGCACGGCAGCGCCGACATCGAGTCCAGTGCCAGCCGAATTCCCAAGTACACGGCCGAAATGCAGGAACTCGGAGTCGAGATCACTGATTCGATATCAAACTTACTGGCGAAGGTGGATTGCGTCTTACTTGAAACCAACGATGGTCGCTTGCACCTAGCGCAGGCACTCGAGGTCTTTCGTGCTGGAAAGCCCGTATTCATCGACAAGCCAACCGGATCAAATTTAGCCGAAGTCGTAGCGATTTTCCGTGCCGCAGAACACTTCAAGGTACCGATGTTCTCTAGTTCGTCATTGCGCTATGCCGAAGGCGCGCAAGCCATCCACGGTGGCAAGGTCGGCCGCGTATTGGGATGCGATGCGTACAGTCCCTGTTCAATCGAACCTACCCACGTCGATTTATTTTGGTACGGCATTCACGGTGTTGAAACGTTGTTTACCTGCATGGGGCCTGGATGCGAAACCGTTACCCATACGTCGACCAAGGACTACGAATTCGCTATCGGACAGTGGGATGGTGGTCGCCTGGGAACGTTTCGAGGTGTGAAAAGCGGTAAGAGCGGCTACGGAGGCACTGCGTTTGGCGAAAGCGGTATTACTGAAGTTGGATCGTATGGCGGCTATCAACCGCTGGTCATCGAAATTGCCAAATTTTTCCGCAGCCGCGAAGTGCCGATTGAGCCGCGGGAAACGATCGAGCTATATGCGTTCATGCAAGCGGCTTCGGTGAGCAAAGAAATGAATGGGGCTTCTGTGCTGATCGCTGACGTTCTTGTTCAAGCCGAACAACAAGCAACCACACTGCTTGAAGGCAAACTCAAATGAAAGACGAATTTAAGTTGTGCAACTGGTCGCTCATGTGGTTGATCCTATGGACTGTTTCATCATTGGCTCGGGGCGCGGACTCGCAAACGAACCATGCGAATCCGAAAAAGAACATCGTGCTGATCATCACCGACAACCAAAATTGGTTTGATCTTGGTTGTTATGGTAACGACGTGATTCAGACACCGAATATGGATCAACTGGCTCGCGAAGGCGTACGTTTTCGCCAAGCATTCGCAACCGTTGCATCGTGCGGCGCCAGTCGAGCGGTAATTTACTCCGGGCTTCTTACTCATCGTAATGGCCAGTACGCGCATCCTCATGCTGAGCACAACCAACAGATTCGCGACGACGTCACGACGGTCTTCGCTCGCTTGAAGGATCTCGGCTATCGAACCGCGCTCATCGGCAAAACACACATCAAACCGCTCGATAAATACTCTGTGGACTTCTCGCCCCAGACCGGCGTCGATGGTAAGCGAGCCGCCAGCAAGGACGTTTTCGGCATGGCGAAAGCAGCCGATGCGTTTGTCGCCGAAAAGACTGATCAGCCTTTCTTTTTGACCTTCTCGCTGGGTGACCCGCATCCCAATTCTCGAGATGGTGTCGCTTGGGGTGTGCAAGACAGTGACCCGCCCGGTTATCGACCGGTCCGTTATGATCCCGCTGCCATCACGGTGCCTGGTTTTCTGCCGGACACACACGAGGTTCGCGAGCAATTGGTTGGTTACTACCAACAGGTCAGTCGTGCTGATCATGGTGTGGGACTGCTCGTCGAATCGCTGAAACGCCATGGCAAATACGACGAGACCCTGGTGATTTTTATTTCCGATCATGGCACGTCCGAGCCTGGCGCGATGGGAACACAGTACGATCCCGGTGTGCGTGCACCGTTCATCCTGCGACGACCTGGCGGCCCACAGGGTTTAGTTCATGAAGCCGTCATCGCCTTTACCGACATCACGCCGACACTGTTGGATTGGGCCGGTGTCAGCGAACCAGCAAAGTCGCTTCATGGTCGCAGTTTGTTGCCGATCTTGGACAAGCCCAGCGTCAGTGGTTGGGATGAAGTCCTGCTCAGTCACATCGCGCACGAGATCTTCTCGTATTATCCGATGCGTACTTTGCGCGACCGTCGCTACAAACTGATTTGGAATGTCACTTGGCAGGCCGAGTATCCGGTGCCGGTTGATACTTTCGGAAGGCGACTCTGGAAGGGAATCCTCGAGGACAAGGAAACGATGATCGGAGCTCGCACCGTAGACCAGTTTTTACATCGTCCCAAGTTCGAACTCTACGATTTAGAAAGCGATCCCTGGGAGCTTCATAACTTAGCAAGTGATCCGCTGCATAGTGATCGCCGTGTGCAGATGACCAAGCGGCTGCTGGAGCGTTTGGTGGCAACCGAAGATCCGTGGCTACAGAAGTACCATCCCGATTGGTGAGAGTTTCTATATCAAACCGCACCGTGACACATACCGCACCGCTGTCTTCACCAGGGAGCGTTTGCCCAGGACCGGATTTCGAGCCTACCGCCAGGATGGGTGCGGACACGGATTGCACCTACTTTGGCAGTCACAAACGTTACAGCACCTGTAACGGACAGGGCCGCAGAGACCTCGGGTTTCGCGGCTCGGTCGCCGCCGCTGACAATGACTGCTAACGCGCGTGACCAATCGAGTATCGGACGCATCGGCAGTTGCATACTGCCGTGATGTGGAGCCATCAACACGCCACCAGCGGGCGGGCGCGGCTGCCAAAGTAAGGTTTCCGTTCCTGGCGGCTCCAGATCACCGGGCAAGATCAATGGCGTTCTCGTTCCCTTGGAGATGACAGCTACAAGACTGTTTGCGTTGTCGCTGCCACGGAGCCGCTCAGCGGGAGGATGCAAAATGTCCACGGTCGCGCCGCTGGATTGCATCTTCATTCCCATTTTCAAGTCGACACGGCGAATCCCACGAGCCTCAATTTCTTGTCGCAGGTTGCTCAGTAATTCTTCCTGATCCGCAAACACGGTTGGCGGCGAATACACCGCTTCGATCTGGAATCGACTCAGCAGTGCTGGAAGTGCGTTGTAATGGTCAATGTCAGCGTGCGAGATCATCACTCCACGAAGCCGCGTCACGCCAAGAGACCACAATACGGTTTCAATATCAGCACCGCTGCCAATAGAATTCCCCAGCCGTCCACAGTCATACAGCCAGACATCACTTTGCGAAAATCGCAAGATGACGCTGGTTCCGTGCCCGACATCGACAAACGTTGCTTCGATCGCATCTGTTTCCAGCGGAGCCGGTCGTGTTGCTAGAAAAAAGGTCGTTGCAAGCCAACCAACAATCCAAAGGTATCGAGCCCGACAAACACTGCGTTTCGCCGGCAGCATCAACGAGCCACCGATCCCGATATAGAAAACGACTACAGCCCACGTTGGTGGCGGAGGAAGCCAGAAATGTCCATAGGGTATCGACGCGAAGAATCGAATCATCGCTAACATCAGGGCCAAACTTTGATCACAAAAGAACCCTGGGACCGCGGCAAATGTTTGAGAAACGCTGCCGACGATTACCGTCGCAATGCCTGTACCTAAGGCGACTGCCAACGGGATGCTCAAACAAACGTTGGTAAGAATGCTGATGGGTGAGATAACGTTGAATTGATGCCATACCAACGGCATGCTGATCGCCGAGACACAACCGCTGTACCATGAGGCCTGACGTATCCAGCAACCGATCCATCGCAGGTATCGCCATAACGCCGGTGATGCACTGTCCGCAAGTTCTCGCAGTCGTTCATCTTGTTCTGTGATCTGCTCCAGTGACGACCAGCTATCACCGCCGCGACGACCACACAACATCAAGGTTGCCACTGCGAGAAACGATAACTGCACGCCGATACTGGACAGCAAACTCGGCTTGTATGCCAGTAACAGCAGGGCAGCCAAGGATAACGTGTTGATGGGTTGGTTGGGGCGCCGCAGAATCATGGACAAAACAAACAACCCGATCAATATGCTCGCCCGCATCACCGGTGGTCGACCGCCGGTGATGGCCGCGTACATGACACTTACGGCGATAATGTGAACGAGCTGCAGCGATGGCGATAGACGCAGCAAGATACCGATGTAGCGTGCCAAGAGGACGACGATCGCTAGATGCAGTCCACTTACACTGAGCAAGTGGGCCGTGCCTGTAACCAGCAGCAGGTCACGCGTCGGAGGCTCGACGAAATCGCGATGACCCACCACAAGAGCAACCGCGAGTCCGCCTGTGGAGTCCGCAGTTTGCCGCAACAACGTTTCGCGAGCACGATTGGCAATCGTCGCGGTCCAAGCGAAGAAGGACCACGGTGCCGACTTTAAGACGTCGATATCGTTCTCGCTGTCAAGTGTCATCCTCGCGTGCAAGTTCTGTTGGCGAAAGTACGAGGCAACGTCGCGCTCGCCAGGGTTGGTCGGTGGTGACGGGGGACGCAACGTGCCGTACAACCGCACTGACTCGCCCGGTCGATGATCGACACACTCACCATCGACTATCACCGCGACACGGCCGGACACAGGGACCATCTCCTGACCCACACGGATGCGATCCAGTCGGCACGCGAATTCTGTTTGCCATTTTGAAACGTCGCGGCGCATGCCGTAACTAGCAAGCGGATGTGGTTGCAATGTTGCAGGTGCATCAATCGTCGCTTCAACAATCGCGGGTTGAGCTTCATTGCCCAACAATGCCACGATCGACGCACGATCATAGGATTGTTCTTCGACCGAATGTCGTATCGCGAACATCGGTATCATCAACAGTGGTGAGATCCACCATCGACGTTCTATTGAGCAAATAAAATAAGCGGCGATTAATCCGCTCGTCAGGACCAACCACATCGCGGCAAGGTTCGCCACCTGACTCCGTAGCAAATGATCCAACAGAATTCCAATCACTGCGGCGACAATAAGCGGCAGAAGTGGCGCTCGTAGCGTTAGCCGAGCGAGTCGCTCCTGGATTCCTTCCGTCCTAAACGAGGACGCCACTCGAAACGTAGGTCGCTGAGATATGTACGGCGTCGGTTTCAAAGTGCTGGACATTGCAAAGAGTTGACGAAAAAATCTCTGACCGCTGGGAAATTGTAGCGATTTATTTACTCAAGGCGCAGCGCAGCGAACGTCTCAGGCTCTGGATTGTTAGTCTACGGTTTTTCTGCAATTGCTCTCCTCTTTCTTATTCATGGCAGATATCTCCTCGTGCAAACGACTACTCTGAAACACCGCGGCTCGTTTTTCTTGCGTCTGATGGTCCTTGGCTTCAGCATCGCTGTGGGTGTACTGGCCTTTTGGTTGCTGGGATATGTCTTGCGAGACATCGATCGTATCGACGGGCCAAACTACAGCCAAATGCTCGAAGCCGAATTGCCGCAGCAATTGATCGAGCAGCGTGATCAGTTGGAGCAGCGACAACTTGAACTCAATCAAAAGATCCAATCAGCACAGGAAAAACGACGACTTACAGCGCAGACGACTGGTGATTCTCAGCAAACGATCAATCAACTGTTGGAGTTGGAGCGGCTAGCGAATGAGAAGTCACAGCCCCTAACCACAGAGCAACAACAGGCACTGACCGAGAACCTGCAACTGTTCTTGGAGAACCAGCGCCAGGCTCAGCAGCTAAACAGCGAATTGTCGACGCTAAATGATCAACTGGGCGACCTGCGCGATCAGGTACAGGCAAATGCGTCCGCGATCACGTCCGTGAGTGTGCCGATTCAGGAACGTTACAATGAATTGTATCAGCGTCACCAATGGCAATTAGCCGCTTACAAATTGGGGTTATTGATCCCGCTGTTGTTGGTTTGCGGCTGGTTATTCGTGCGGCATTCCGGCGGCACGTACGCGATGCTCGTTTACGCTCTGGCTGGTGCGGTGGCTGCCCGCGTATTGCTGGTGATGCATGAGCATTTTCCAGCGATCTATTTCCGGTACATTCTCATCGTACTTTCGCTGGCGATCGCGATCGGAGTGCTCGTCAAATTGCTACGGCTATTGGACCGGCCCAGTCGCGGCTGGTTGTTGAGCCAGTATCGCGAGGCCTACGCGAGCTTTTTCTGTCCGGTTTGTGCCTACCCCGTTCAACGCGGACCGCTGAAGTTTGCTTACTGGACACGACGCAGTTTGAAGAAGCATTCCCTAAGTATGGCAGGTTTGTTCCCCGCAAACGAGGGCGATCGGCCGTACGTCTGCCCCTGCTGTGCGACTCGCCTATTCGAGAGCTGTGAACAATGTGGGGAAGTTCGACATAGCCTGCTCCCGGCCTGCGAAAAATGTGGTGCTGAACGAACGGTACCAGGCGAGTAAGTTTCGCACGCGTACTCGCACGCAACTTCTCCCGTTACGACAATTCTAAGGGCCGACGACTCACGGATTCGCTAGCAAAACTCACGTGTTCCTCTTGACTTGGTGCCGACCTGCCTTTAGGTTTCATAAACAACTTTGCTGTCGGGGAGTCCGCAGTATTAAGATTATTTATGATGATGGGATGCGAAATTGCAGCTCCGGACACTCGAGGTTTTCTGTAGCGTTGCCGACCACCGCAGCTTCTCTAAAGCTGCGGCCGATCACCATTTGACTCAAAGTGCCGTCAGCCAAGCAATGCACCAGCTGGAAGAATCGGTGGGCGTGCAATTGATTGATCGCAGCAAGCGACCGTTGATGCTGACCCAGGCCGGTGGTGTCTATCTCAAGGGGCTGCGAGAAATTGTTCGTAATTACCAGCGGCTTGAGCAAGAAGTGCGGGGAATGTCCGGGCGACTGCGTGGTCGAGTTACCGTCGGGGCGATTTACTCAGTTGGGCTTAGTTATATGCCTGACGCGATCGCTGAATTTGCTACCATGCACCCCGAAGTTGAAGTTCGAACCGAGTTCGGGCACAGCCAGCGAGTTGTCGAGATGACGCTTGACGGGCAAGTCGACTTTGGTTTGGTCAGCTTCCCCCGCAGCACCAAACAACTGCGATACGTTCTCTGGCAGAAGGAGCCGATGCGTTTGATCTGTTCAGACAAGCATCCTCTGGCCAGTCGCGTTGAGATCTCCCTAAGCGAATTGCAGGGTATCGAGATGATCGGCTTTGACCGCAACCTAGTTTTGCGGACGGAGATCGACCAGTGTCTCGCCAAGGCTGGCGTGACAGTTGATGTGCGGATGGAGTTTGACAACGCCGATTCAATGGTGCGAGCGATCCAGGCTCATCGCGGGATCGGAATCGTTCCCGAAGCCTCGGTTAGACGCGAGACCGCCAACGGATCGCTAAAAGTTGTCGCTTGCCGCGAGCTGAAGATGGTCCGGCCATTGGGCATTATTTTTCGTCGCAGTGGCTCGCTCAGCCGAGCGGCGGATGAATTTGGTTCATTGTTATTGGGCCGACCGCTAGGAGCGGAGAAACGAAGTAAGTCCGGCAGCGGTAAAGCTGTCGTGGAAGATAAATCATCGAGCGCCCGCGGTGTTTCCGTGGTCGCGTAGTTCCTCGGGCGGTTCGTGCCGCTCCGCTAACTAAGTATTGAATTTGAACGGGATACAACCATGACTCCGATGAACGAACTCTTCCACTTGCCGCCAGCTCAAGGGCTTTACGACCCAGAGTTTGAAAAAGATGCTTGTGGCGTTGGTTTCATTGCTCATATCAAGGGCAAGCCCAGCCATCAAATCGTTGTTGACGCCGATACGATTCTGCAGAACATGGACCATCGCGGTGCTTGTGGATGCGAAGCGAATACCGGAGATGGTTCTGGGATTCTTTGTGGTCTGCCGCATAGGTTTCTCGCCAAGGTCGCCAAGCGTGATCTCAGTGTCGATTTACCTGAGCCGGGAAAGTTTTCCGCCGGGTTGATCTTCCTGCCACAGGATGACGCCGAACGTGCACATTGCAAAGCGACGATGGAGCGGTTAATTGCCGAAACTGGGCAACGCTTTATCGGTTGGCGTGATGTGCCTCAGGAGGCTGAATTGGCCGACATTGGACCGACCGCACTGCGCAGCGAACCATTCATCGAGATGCTGTTCGTCGCCGCTGCCGATGGGTTGCAAGGCGAGGCCTTTGAGCGACAGTTGTATTTGATTCGCAAACAAGCCAGCCACCAACTGCGCGGCAGCAAGGAACTCAAGCAAGCCTTGATGTTCTATGTTTGTTCGTTGAGCACCAAGGTCATCATTTACAAGGGAATGCTAACGCCAGCGCAGGTGATGCCCTATTTCCCTGATCTTCGCGACGATGATTTTGAAACTCACTTGGCGATGGTCCACAGTCGCTTCTCTACCAATACATTCCCTTCCTGGGATCGTGCGCAACCGCTGCGATTCATGAGCCACAATGGCGAGATCAATACCTTGCGTGGTAACGCCAACTGGATGCGTGCTCGGCAAGGCAGTGCTGCGAGCGAGTTGTATGGTGATGAACTTCAAAAGTTGTTCCCCGTGATTGAGCCCAACTTGAGTGACTCCGGCACGTTCGACAACGTCCTTGAGTTTCTGTTAATGAATGGTCGCACGTTGCAGGAAGCGATCATGATGATGGTCCCCGAAGCGTGGCAAAAACATGAAACGATGGACGAAGAGAAGCGAGCGTTTTATGAGTACTTCTCGTGTCTGATGGAACCATGGGATGGTCCGGCGTCCATTGTCTTTACCGACGGCCATTACATAGGTGCAACGCTCGACCGCAATGGGCTGCGTCCCAGTCGCTACTACATCACTCACGATGACCGCGTCATCATGGCCAGCGAGGTTGGTGTATTGCCAGTCGATCCGGTGATCGTCAAGGAGAAAGGGCGTTTGCAACCGGGAAAGATGTTTCTCATCGATTTTGAGCAAGGCCGGTTGATTCCCGATGAGGAACTCAAACGTGAATTCGCACACCGCATGCCCTATGGCGATTGGTTGCGTGAGCAGCGGATTCGGCTGACAGATTTGAACCCAACGGCCGAACCGCATGGGTTTGACAGCGAAACATTGCTGCCGCGGATGCAAGCTTTCGGTTACACGGCCGAGACCATGAATTTCATGCTGCGACCGCTCGTACAGGAACTACGAGATCCCGTTGGCTCGATGGGTAACGACAGCGCTCTGGCGTGTTTGAGCGACTCGCCGCGGATGATTTACGATTACTTCAAGCAATTGTTCGCCCAGGTAACCAACCCGGCGATCGATTCGATCCGCGAAGAAGTCATCATGTCGCTGGAGTGCTACATCGGCCCCGAGGAGAATCTGCTTGCGGCGACCCCGGAGCATTGTCATCGACTGCTTGTCGATCATCCGATCCTGACAAATGAAGAGCTTGCCGCACTGGCGCATATCAATTTCGCCGGCTGGCAAAGCAAAGTAATCGACATCTCATTCGATCGCAGCGAAGGCAAATCAGGGCTGACCAAGACCCTTGATCGGATAGCCGCCGAAGCCGAGGCTGCTGCGGACGCTGGGATACAGTTGGTGATTTTGAGTGACCGTTCGATCTCCAAGGACCGTGTACCCGTCAGTATGTTGCTCGCGGTGGGTGCCGTTCATCATCATTTGGTCCAGCAAGCCAAACGAACTCGCGTTGGGTTAATTGCCGAGACGGGTGAGGCTCGCGAAGTGCATCACCATTGCCTGCTTGTCGGTTATGGCGCTGATGCGATCAATCCATATTTGGCGTTTGAGTCGCTGTGGCAAGCTCGACATGATGGCTTGCTTCCGGAGAGGTTCGACGAAGATGACAAGGTTGTCGCCGCGTACCGCAAGGGTGTCGCCAAAGGCATCTTGAAGGTGATGGCGAAGATGGGCATCAGTACGTTGCAGAGCTATAAGGGAGCCCAAATTTTCGAGGCACTCGGGTTGCGAAATGAGATTGTCAACAAGTGCTTTGTGGGCACGGCAAGCCGAATACAAGGCGTGTCGTTTGATGTACTCGCCGAAGAAACACTGCGTCGTCATTCGCTCGGATATCCCGAACGAGTCGATAACCGTTTGACACAACTGCCGAACTTGGGCGAATATCATTGGCGAGCCGAAGGCGAAAAGCATGCTTGGAGCCCGCAAGCAATTTCTTCGCTGCAAGTTGCCGCAAGAAATAATAATGAAGACGCTTATTGGAAGTTTGCACATACGATCAATTCGGAAAGCCGCAGTCGCTGCTTTTTACGTGGACTGCTTGACTTCCGTGAGGATATCAATCCGTCGATTCACCTCGATGAAGTGCAGACTGCCAAGGAGATCGTCAAGCGTTTTTGCACGGGGGCGATGAGCTTCGGTAGTATCAGTGCTGAGTCTCACGAAACATTGGCGATTGCGATGAACCGCATAGGCGGTAAGAGCAATACGGGCGAAGGCGGCGAAGACCCGATTCGTTTTCAACCGATGGAGAACGGAGACAGCAAACGGTCCGCGATCAAGCAGGTTGCGTCGGGCCGTTTTGGTGTCACGATTGAATACTTGGCGAACGCCGACGAACTTCAAATCAAAATTTCGCAAGGCGCCAAGCCGGGCGAAGGCGGTGAGTTGCCGGGCAAGAAAGTTGATAAAAATATCGCCAGGATTCGATACAGCACACCTGGCGTCGGTTTGATTTCACCGCCGCCGCATCACGATATCTATTCAATTGAGGATTTGGCCCAACTAATACACGACCTCAAGAACAGCAACCCCTCGGCGCGGATTAGCGTCAAGTTGGTAAGCGAAGTCGGAGTCGGTGTAGTTGCGTCCGGAGTGGCCAAAGCACATGCGGATCATATTGTCATCGCTGGCGATACCGGAGGTACCGGGGCATCACCACTCACAAGTATCAAGCACGCTGGATTGCCTTGGGAATTGGGGATCGCCGAGGCACATCAAGTTTTGGTGTTGAACGACCTTCGTAGTCGTGTCGTACTGCAAACTGACGGGGGTCTTAAAACCGGTCGCGACGTCGTGATTGCAGCGTTGTTGGGCGCCGAAGAATTCGGTTTTGCTACGGCCCCGCTGGTGACTCTCGGGTGCATCATGATGCGCAAGTGCCACTTGAATACCTGCCCAGTTGGCATTGCAACTCAAGATCCAGAACTTCGCAAAATGTTTACCGGAAAACCCGAGCATGTTGTAAATTACCTGTTCATGGTCGCCGAAGAAGCAAGGCGAATCATGGCGAAGCTTGGTTTCCGTACGATCGAAGAAATGGTGGGTCGTAGCGACCTGCTGCATACTGATGCGGCGATCAAGCATTGGAAAGCTGACGGACTCGATTTGACGCCGATTTTACAACCGGCTCGTAAACCACATGATGCGGTCGAAGTAACGTGCAAACGTGCTCAAGACCACGGATTAGAAAAATCATTGGATATGACGGTGATATTGCCGCAAGCCGGCCCAGCACTGGAGCAGGGCGAGGCCGTCATCATTCGTTCGCCTGTGGTGAATATCAATCGTACGATCGGCACGATCTTGTCGCACGAGGTTGCCAAGCGTTACGGCCAAGCTGGTCTTCCTGATGATACAGTTCGTATTGAGCTGACGGGTTCCGCCGGTCAGAGTCTCGGTGCGTTCTTAGCTCACGGCATCACGATTGAACTCGAAGGCGATGCCAATGATTACGTCGGCAAAGGTTTGTCCGGTGGCCGAGTGATCGTGTTCCCACCGCGTGAGAGTAGTTTTGCTCCTCAAGACAACCTGATTGTGGGTAACGTTTGTTTGTATGGTGCGACCAGCGGCGAAGCTTATTTCCGTGGTCGTGCGGCAGAGCGATTCTGTGTCCGGAACAGCGGTGCGTTCGCGGTTGTCGAGGGTGTTGGGGATCACGGTTGCGAGTACATGACCGGCGGTCGGGTAATCATCCTCGGTACCACGGGACGAAACTTTGCAGCCGGTATGTCTGGCGGTATCGCATACGTCTGGGACCGCATCGGCGATTTCAATATGAAGTGCAATCTAGCTACCGTGGCACTGGAGAAAATTGATTCGTCGCAAGAAGACGACGAAGTTCGCGCGATGATTCAAAAGCATGCCGAATACACTCGTAGCTCCGTCGCCGAGTCGATTTTGGAGAACTGGGATGGATTTTTAGAACAGTGCGTGAAAGTGATGCCGACGGATTACAAACGCGTATTGCAGAATTTGGAAGTCGAAGAAGAAGTCGCTGTATAGTCGTTCCTGTCTCGCTTGCACGACTGATGCGTGGAAGTGAATGATCAAATCAATAAAGTTAATCACTGAAAGAAAGCATTATGGGAAAGCCCACCGGTTTCAAAGAATTTGATCGCAAAAAAGTTCCTTGGCGTTTGCCAGTTGTTCGCATCAATGACTATGACGAAATTTATACAGCGCCACGCGTTGAGCAATTACGGGAGCAGGGCGCTCGTTGCATGGATTGCGGTGTACCGTTTTGTCAGTCGGCAACCGGCTGTCCCATTGACAATTTGATCCCCGAGTGGAATGACCTCGTTTACAACAATCGCTGGAAAGAAGCGATCGAGCGGCTGCACAAGACGAATAACTTTCCAGAGTTCACCGGTCGTACCTGCCCTGCCCCTTGCGAAGGTGCGTGTGTTCTCGGCATCACCAGTCCACCAGTGACGATCAAGAATATCGAGAATGCGATTGTCGATCGCGCTTGGGAAGAAGGCTGGATCGTCGTACAGCCTCCCAAGCAACGGACCGGCAAACGCGTCGCGATCATCGGCAGTGGTCCGTCGGGCCTCGCCGCTGCGGACCAACTGAATAAAGCAGGTCACAAGGTAACCGTCTATGAACGGGCCAACCGGATAGGCGGATTATTGCAATACGGAATCCCCAACATGAAGCTGGACAAAGGCGTTGTCCAACGACGTGTTAACAAGATGACCGCTGAAGGTGTGACATTCATCACGGGTGTCAACGTGGGTAAGGATCTTGACGTAAAGCAATTGCAAGCTGAGAACGACGCTTTGCTGATGGCGTGTGGGGCAACGAAGCCGCGAGATTTGCCTGCGCCCAATCGGGATGCCAAGGGAATCCACTTCGCCATGGAGTTTCTAACAGCGAATACGCGTCAAACGGTTCACGGCGATCAACTTGGTGCCGACTTCATCAGCGCCGAGGGAAAAGACGTCATTGTTATTGGTGGTGGGGATACAGGAACGGACTGTATCGGAACTAGTATCCGACATGGCTGTCGTAGTCTGGTCAATTTTGAATTGTTACCGCAACCGCCGGTCGATCGGGCGCCGGATAATCCATGGCCGGAGTGGCCGCGAACATTCCGCGTGGACTATGGGCACGAAGAAGCGGAAGCCAAGTTCGGTCGTGACCCGCGCGAGTACCAAATTTTGAGCAAAGAGTATCTCAAAGACGAGAACGGAAACTTGCGTGGTATCAAGACGGTAAACGTCCAATGGACCAAGGGAGACGATGGCGGCTGGAAAATGAGCGAAGTTGCTGGCAGCGAAAAGGATTGGCCTTCACAACTCATTTTGCTGGCGATGGGTTTCCTCGGTCCTGAGCAGTATCTGGCGCAATCGATCGGTTTGCAGTGTGACCCGCGAAGTAATTTTCAGGCTGTTCACGGTACGTTTACGACGAACATTGAGGGCGTCTTTGCCGCAGGCGATTGTCGTCGCGGACAAAGCCTGGTGGTATGGGCAATCAACGAAGGTCGTGGTGCCGCGCGAGCGATTGATTTGTACCTGCTGGGAGACAGCCAGCTTCCAGCGCCGGGAATCACGATGGGTACGTCGATGTCTGTGGTCTAGGCTACTGTGGTTGCACGCAGGGTTCGTGGGCGGATGGTGCAGTTGAGCAATCGAACGCGATTTTCGCCATATTGTGATTCTTTTTGCTGGCGAGTTGACGTTGCCGCGGCGTTTTGGAAACGTGTAGGATGCGATTTAGTTGGTGTCCCGAAAGGAATCGGGGCAGCACTCAGTAGAGCGAATCCGTAGCCGCTCGCCGTTTTTTGCACGACTAAATCTCGAGGCAGGGATGCTTTCTCGCCCTCAGTTATGGCAGATTCTCAGTTTCATGGCCCTCGGTATGCTGCCAGCATGCCGCGGCTCCTATCCTCTCGCCCGGTCGGTCCAAGTGACACGCGAGCCGGGTTTGGATGCGCCAGACGTTGACGCACCTCCGCAACGACTGGCAACGGCCAAACCCCGAGTCGGCTCCGAATTGCCGTCGCAAGTTGCTCCGGTGGCGCACCAGGAAGAATCTCCGCATAACAGTCCCCAGACAAGAATGCGGGACAACCGTCGTACACCGCAATCGGATTCCGTATCACAATACAGCGTCGGCGATATGCCCAGTGATATCGCTCCGAACGAGAGACCAATCACGACACCCGCTCGCAATTCGATGCCTGTTTCGAACCGGACAATTGTTCGCCAAGGAAACACACAAGTTGAAGCCGCTCGCAAGACGGTACCGGACGCGCATCACATCTCCGATACAATCTCGAACATCGAAGATCTGCAATTACGCACCGCCAGCGTCCAGACGTCCCTAAGTCATCGCTCGGCGGACGACGAGCCGATTGATTTAGCGAAGTTACCGGCCGGTGCCAACGAGATGCTCGACGCATTCAAGAACAGTCCACCGGAAGTGCAGCAGCAGGCCTTGCGGCAATTGATCGCCGCGGCGACTCGTACTGCGGAGTCGACCACACGACCCCGCAGTATCGACACCGCAATTCTAGAGTCTCTCGCTGATGCACACGAATTGCCTCCCCAACGCAACTCGCCGCCAACCGAAGCACCTGCACAGATTTCCAACGAGGTTGAACCCACGAATGCAAACGTATCGCAGCCAGTAACGGCGACGGCGTCATTGTCACCACCAACACGCGATGCCGCGATCCAGCAAGTGTCGCATTCGCAAACTGATCAGGTTCCAGCTCCCAGAAGCGTTGTGTCTCGAGCGGTCGCGGAAAGTGAACCTGAATCGGTGCCGGAGATCATTGACGATGAATCACCGAGTCCTAAGACGGCAAATGTCAAAACGCTTTCTGAATCGGCTCTTTACAACGAGTTGGTGAATCGATTGAGTCAAGCGAACGCCGACGAATCAGCAGCCGATCGAAGTCGCCGACTCGTCACGCTGCGTCACTTGATGGTACTCTCGGGTAACGTCGACGACGCCGTCCGTGGCATTGACGAAATGCCCGAGCAAGAACAGGAATACTTGCGACACCAACTGCTTGGTTTATGGACCATCATCGATCCCGATGGTCACCCGGTTCCCGGTCGACGATTCACGGCGGCGCTGCCACAATTGCGGCAAGCAACCAACCACTTATCTGCCGCCACCGATTCGCTTGAAGTCCGGTCGCTCGCATTCTGCACCGAAATTGAATCGTATGGACAGATCAAGAAATTCCCCAGCACACGATTCAAAGCGGGGCAGCAAGTGATTTTGTACTGCGAGATCGAAAACTTTGTCGCCGTCAAAGTCAACGACGGCTACGAAACGAATCTGCAAGGCAGTTATGACGTCTTCAATGAAACAGGCGAAAAGGTCGCTAGTCAGCTATTGCCCGCTGACCGTCAAGTCTCCAACAACTATCTGCGTGACTACTTTATTGCCTACCAAATGAACTTGCCCAAGGAACTACCGCCAGGCAAATACCGGCTGCAGTTGACGCTCGAAGACATCACGGGCAAGAAATTCGGCCAAGCTGCGATATCCTATGAAATCGTGCGATAGTTACAACTCCACTGTCGCCATGACTTGATAGCTGGGGCCTCGCTTTTCAAGAAAGCTGGCGATTAGCTGTACACTGTCGACGCGCATCAATCCGAACTGATTCGTTTTCACTTTCTCCAACCGAGAAATCACCGCTTCGCTTGCAAAACGGCTGCCACCGCGAGTCCGTCCGAGTGTCAAATGCGGCACGTACTCTCGTGGCTCGGGCTTGAATCCTAAATCCGCGAGTCGAATTTCTAACTGACAGACCAGACGCTTGAGTGACTGTGTCTCGTCATCGACCGTGGAACAAATCACTCTTGGTCGCTCTGCGGTGGGCATGCCACCAATGCCAGTGAACAAAATTTCAAATTGCTCAATGGGGTCACAGACTTGAGCGATCACATCACATATTTTTGGGACTTCAACATTATCCACGTCGCCAAGAAACTTAAGCGTCAAGTGTAGGTTGTCGCTGGGCACCCACTTGATGCCATCTTTGTCCTCGGAAAGTCGTTCCACCAGTTTGGCCGCTGCTCGCAGGATCGGCGGTTTTAGGGGGATCGCGATAAAAGATCGAATCGTGTGCATTGCCAAAGTTTATACTGCGACGTGTTGGTATTGAAACCATACATCGAGGAGAGATCCTTCGCGTTTTTCGATTGGCCTGTTATACCGGCCGGACGTGCCTAAGTTGGTGTTCCTGGTGTTTGTCGCTTGAACAAACGCAAACCCAACGTCACGATGGCGAGGACGATCGCTCCACCGAGAAGTCCCGCGAGCCCTTCCAACGCCATGTTCAGAATCGTTGACATGAATCCTCCCACCACGACAATATTCGCGACTGGATGCACAATTGCTTCGATCGCGTGATGCACTGGCGGAACGCCATGAACAAGAATCGAGCCGCCGACCAAAAACATCGCCGCTGTGCCGACAACACTGAGCGTTTTCATTAGGTAGGGTGCGGCGGTCAAAATCGCTTGGCCGATACTCTGTTTGAACGTCAGCGAACTGTTACCGGTATTGGACCGCAGCAGCCGCATACCGAGATCGTCAAGTTTGACGATCCCCGCAACCAATCCATAGACGCCTACTGTCATCAGAAGGGCGATCGACACCAGCACCGCGACTTGCATCATGAAGGATGTCTGGGCGACCGTCCCTAAGGTGATAACGATGATTTCCGCTGAGAGAACAAAATCGGTGCGAATGGCACCTCGTATTTTGCCTTTCTCGACTTCAACAAGATCGATACTCGGATCGGCCATTGCCGTGTGAAGTTCTTCGAGATGTTCGTCATCCTCGGCCGGATGCAAATACCGGTGTGCAAGTTTTTCGCAACCTTCATAACAGAGAAACAGACCGCCCAGTATCAGCAAAGGCTGGATCGCCCACGGTGCCAGCGTACTTAGGGCGAGGGCCACGGGAACGAGGATTGCCTTGTTCACGAGAGATCCCTTAGCGACCGCCCAAACCACAGGCAACTCGCGACTGGCATCGACACCCGTAACTTGTTGTGCGTTGAGAGCCAGATCGTCGCCGAGAACGCCAGCCGTTTTTTTGGCTGCGACTTTGGTTAGTATTGCAACATCATCCAAAATGGACGTGATGTCGTCCAACAGCATTAACAAACCACTCGCCACGCTCTCAATTCCACTGTAGGGGAAACACAAACTTCAACGTCGAGGTCAGCAAGTGTAGCAGCGTTTACGCTGCGTGGGCGGGGACTGCTGGGGACGTCGGTTGGGATCGCTGTTTTTCAAACCGCTTGGCAATTCGTTCGGGAGGTGTTCGCCAACGACGGTGCAGCCACCAGTATTGCTCTACCGCCATGCCAATCGCAGCGGTGAGTCCTTTGTTGTACCACTGCGTCAACGACACGACGCTGGCACAGACGTCATCGCGATCATTTTGCGGGTCGGCGACCGCGATACATCCCGACTCGAACTGCATCGGCTGGCCCTCGATTCGCCTCGTGTATCCTACAAGCATGGGGGCTCCACTGGACATGGTGAACAGCGCCAAGGCCTTGTGACAGGATGCTGGGGCACCCAAGAAATTGACCCAACAACCTTTTTCACCTGCGTGTTGGTCGGCCAGCAGCGAGAGCGTGCCTGCATTCTGGAGGTGTTGTTCGATGTGCGGAGCGCAACCGATCTTGTCAACCATGAACTGGCCTCGAGCCTCGCGAAATCGCTGTACCCATTCATGCAAAAAACGATTGTCCAAACGTCGAGCAATTGACGTCGTGCTGAATCCCATCAGCCCGATGACATAGCCGCCGATCTCGAAATTGCCAAAATGTCCGGTAACCAACACAGTGGGGCGGTTACTTAGCAGATATTCTAGAATTCGTCGGTTCTCACGGAAACGAACATGTTGATTCCAGTTGCAGAGATGCAGTCGACGTTGTGCCCAGGCAATTTCAAAGGACATCAGCAGCAGATGATGCCACATCGCGGTGCTGAGCCTCGATCGCTCTTTTGGGGAAGCGTTGGCAAAGCACTGGGCCAAGTTCGCTTCTGTCGTTTTTTTGCGAAGTCGCATTGGCCCAGCCGCGAGGAATGCCATATTTCGGCAGAGGGAGTCACCCATATCCACGGGCATAGCTTGAACGAACGCGATCAACATGCGCACGAACGCATATGCTGCGAACTCAATGACGAGAGGGCGAAATTCTCGAATAAACTGGCGAATTGGTGACACCGGGGGCATTTTTTGTGGCCTGCAGCCGGGAAGATTGAACATTCGGCGGCCTGGGGATCGCTGCCGAGGCTCAGCGGATCGTAACCGACGCTCAGGCACCAGTGGAACACTGAAACCGGTCCGGCCATGGTTTAGTCTGGAGCAGATGAATTCGCCCGGCTTGTTTGATTCGCTTGAACAAGACACGATTGTCATCACTCGGGCTTAGTTTTTCGTTTTTTTGGATCGAATCATTGATGAGTGACTCGTGCGCTGTTGTGTTGGCTGCCGGGAAGGGAACCCGGATGAAAAGTGATTTGCCCAAGGTGTTGTGCCAAGTTTGTGGCCGGGCAATGATCCATTTCGTTGTCGATGCTTTGGAGAAAGCAGGAATTCAGAGGCAAATCATTGTTGTCGGTTACGGTGGTGACGCAGTTAAGCGAGAACTGTACGGTCGTGGTCCTGCGGTGGAGTTCGTGACACAGAGCGAACAGTTGGGGACCGGTCATGCCGTCCAAATGGCAGTCCCCCAGCTAGCCGGGCATCAGGGGCTGACGGTGGTCGTTGCCGGCGATTCGCCTCTGATACAATCATCGAGCTTGCTAAAGCTGAAGAAATATTTTGTAGAGAATCAGCCCGCGTTGTTGCTCGGAACTTTGGAAAAAGACCAACCCGAGGGACTGGGACGAATCGTCCGTAACGAGGCGGGCGAGTTTTGTGGAATTGTCGAACACAAAGATGCCAGCGAAACCCAGCGGACGATTCGCGAAGTGAACATGAGCACCTATTTCTTCAGAAACCCCGATCTTCTCGATGCACTGGGGCAACTGTCCAATGAGAATGCACAGGGCGAGTACTACTTGACCGATTGTGCGCGGCTGTTGCGCGAGTCGGGAAAGAAAGTTGAAGCACTACCGGTGCTTGAGCCATGTGAATCACTTTCGATCAACAACCCTGAGGAGTTACGGATCGTCGACCAGGCGATGCGGACGATGGGCTATGCGTGAACTGAAGATCTTTAGCGGGCGGGCGAACCGAGATCTTGCGGTGAAGATCTGTCGGCATCTCCACCTCGAACCGGCGGCGATTACGCTCGGGAAGTTCCCCGACGGAGAAAATTATTGCAAACTTGACGAGGACGTTCGTGGGCGCGACGTATTCTTGATCCAACCGACATGTCCGCCGGTTAATGACAATTTGCTCGAATTGTTGATCATGATCGACAGTTGCAAACGAGCCAGTGCTGAGCGAATCACAGCGGTCATCCCGTATTACGGCTACGCTCGTCAGGACCGCAAAGACGAGGGCCGTGTGCCGATCACGGCCAAGCTGGTCGCCAACATCATCACTCGGGCAGGCGCCGATCGCGTATTGACGATGGATCTACATGCGGCACAGATTCAAGGTTTCTTCGATGTTCCCGTCGATCACTTGTACGCCGCTCCAGTGCTCAACGATCACTTCAGTAACCGCGGCTTCATCGACGAAAATATTGTCGTGGTCAGCCCCGATGAGGGAAGTATTAAACGAGCTGTCGGTCACGGTAAACGCCTAGGCGGCAAACTAGCAATCGTCGACAAACGACGAACAAGCGCAACGGAAGTGCGTCAAAGTACCATTATTGGTGGACCGGTAGAGGGCAAGATCGCACTGATGTTTGATGACATGATCAGTACCGCTGGATCAATTTGTGGCGCCGCACGGTTGGTTCATGCTGCTGGTGCCGCCGAAATTCACATTGCTTGTACGCATGCGATTCTCTGTGGCCCAGCGATCGAGCGACTGAGAGAAGCGCCTATCGACTCGATCACGATCACCGATACGATCCCCATTCCGGCTGAGAAACAGTTACCGAATCTGGTCCAGCTTTCCGTGGCACCGTTATTAGCTGAGGCGATTAAGCGAATTCACCATGATCAATCGATTAGCGAACTGTTTCGCGAACGATGACTAGGTTTGCGGATCGTCGAGTGGTTTGTTTGCAGAATCGCTCTTGAGACCCATCATTTTCGAGATCGCTTGAACGAAATCTTGGGCGTCGTCGAAATCACGGTAAACACTAGAAAAACGAATGTAGGCGACTTCATCTTCGGGCGCCAAATGCTGCATAACAAAGTCGCCAATTTGAGAGGTAGTGACTTCTGTATCGCAGCTTGAGTAAATGTCGTTCTCGACCGCTTGCACAATTCGCTCGATCCGAGGACTGCTAATTGGGCGTTTCGAGCATGCCCGTTCGATTCCACGACGTATTTTCTCTCGGTCCAGCGGCTCTCGCGTTTGATCACGCTTCACCACTCGGATGCTCAGTTGTTCGATCTTTTCCAAGGTTGTGAACCGCCGCTGGCACGACTGGCAGATCCGTTTTCGGCGTACCATGTAACCATCTTCCGCGGCTCGCGTGTCAAGTACTCGGTCATTGTCGCTATGGCAGTACGGACAACGCATGACGTAACCAAAATGACGGATGGCTTGCAAAACGATATATTATCGTAGACCGCTAACTCGCTCATCGTCCCTAGGACGCTTTCCCAAGGAATCCAGATGTCGATATTCCCGACGCCCGCTGCTTACAATCGACCATCCGTTGTACCTGCGAGGCATCACTTCATTCAATCGCCACCCGAAAACAATCGCTCTCGGAAAACCTCTTGTCCGCGTTTTCCCGGCGAATGGATCTAGGGTCAAATCGAATGGCCCAATGGTTTGTGCAGCGATCTGGGGACGTCATCGGCCCTTTGTCTCCGGCGGAGTTACTGACTCTGGTTCGATCCGGTGTGGTCAAGCCAGCCACCATGATTCGCAAAGACGACATGGCGTGGTTGCAGGCAAGCGAGGTCGGCGGTTTGTTCGAGGCTGCGATGCGACCGACGATCCTGAGCTACTGTCCCCGCTGTGATTCGCTGCTGGAGACGGTGCCGTGTGAATGCCCCAAATGTCGTTCTCAAGTGCAGCAACCGAGAACTCGGATCATTGAGAATACGATCAATGACGATGCAAGCTGCGATTCACCGGAAAGCAACGATGCCTGAACTCGCTGTACGAGCCCAGGCATCCTGATGTTCTTTAACTTGTCGCGTTCTTAGTACTTGAATTCCGCGCCCACAGTCAGCCCCATAAAGAACACATCGTCATCGGCATTCACTCGGCGACCGACGTTGGGTGTGACTAACGCAGGCACTTGATCGATTGCCGAGGCGACTCCGCTCAAGTACCAGAACTCTGTACCCGCTCGAACCGACAACGCTTCACCAAGATCATAGCGTACGCCAGAACCCAATTCGAAGAATCCAGCAAGTTCCGAATCACTATCGTTGGTCGACAAGATTGTATTGCCGTTATTGATCAGGAGCACATCGTCGTCGACAAGATTCAAGTACGCACCGGCCCGACCACGGAAGTCTGCGTAGCCATGACAGCTCATTGGGTACAACAGATCCAAACCGATTTGGGCACCAAACATCTTGTTTTCAGTGTTGGACGTCAATTGCCCCGCACGTCCGGCAGTCGTGTTGCTGCTGAAGTAGTTATAGTCTTCCTGGTAATCGATGTAACGGAAACCATACAGCACCTTGGCGACTTGCCAACCGACCAGCGTGCGGCTGGATTCAAGGCTGAAGTATTCGGCGTTGTAGAACTGCGATTGGTTTTCGGCGTTGGAAAACGCTGTCAAGTCGGCCGCAGCAACCGGCAAACCTGGTGTCAGAAACGTTTGAATCCCACCGGCGGCATCGTTACGACTAGCTTGCAAGTCCCAGCGAAGGGGACCAATGAAACTCATTTCATAACCATGGAAACAGTCTGGTACGGCACCCATCGTAATCCGCGGTGCCCACTCGTACCCGAATTGGTTCATGGCAAACTGTGGGCTGAACGAAAAACCTTGGTCGCCAGCTCGCCGTACGTAAACGCCTTCAATGGCAGCGTACTGGTAAGGATTACAAGGAGTACCGCACGCGGTCGGTGCGCCGGCTCCGAAGCGTGGTTGATAGTTCGGAGAGGCAAAATCGGTGTAGCCTCCACCGCCAACGCCCACTCCGCAGTTGCCGCCACAGGCCGAGCTACCACAGCTTGGACAGCCACCGTCATAGCTCACTGGGACAACCGCTGATCCGCGAGCAAGGAGGCTCGAGTCGGCTAGCCCATTTGCACGCATCACGCGACCGGTCTCGCTGTCACTGGCTTGGAACGACGCTGCGTTCACCACGCGATAGGATGTGCCATCGAAATTCAGTTGAGATGGTTCGTTGCTGCTGCCGGTTGACTGGCTCCACGCCGCGGGCACCACCTGTGCAGTATCGGACTGTGCATAGGCATTGCCGCTGCACAATGTCGTTCCAGCACCGAGCGTTGCCGCTCCACAAAACGCCAGCCAGCCACGAAGACGCTTGCTGAATCGTTTTTGGATCGAATAGATCTTCATGATCAAACCTCGTTGAACTCTCGGTGCGGTATGGGTCAACCGCGCAGGAAGTGAAATCGTTTTTGGAAACAAGGAACAAGCTACAAATTGAACGGAGGGTGACAAAAATCAGCGAATGACTAGTTCGTCAACAACCGGAATCAAACACGTTTTACGCACCATTCGAATGATCTGTGACGCAGATTTGTCACTGTCGCAGTTGCCTTCAACGATCAATTGACCATTGCGTTGACTGACTCTCACTCGACTGCTGGGAAAGGCCCGAGCGATCGATTGATTCAAAGTGGATGCAGTATCACCGACGGCCTCGCCCGTCACTTCGACGGCGCCCTCGACGTGTATGCGAAACACCTGAACTTTGGTTTCGCTACTGATGCCGTCTTCGCCCCAGACCGACAGCCGCGTGACGCCTCGGCCCGTACCGATCAACTTCAGCTCGTTGCTCCCAGAAGTGACAACTTGACAAATCGCTTGATCGCTGACCGTCACTTTATGGACCTTTCCGCCCATTGTTAGCGAACGAACTTGCGCCATTGTCATATACAAGTCAATCTGCGGAGCGGTCTGTGGCTTTTGATGGTTGCTATCGCTGAAATGAGTGGACGGCGATGGCTCATCAACAAGTTGTATCGACTCGACGCGGGTAACCGCAGGCCGGACGATTGCAATGCCGTCTGTCGATTCACTGCGTTTGATCGGAAGTGGCGTTGATGCAACATCGACCGGCGGGCGATAACGATTGCTCGACGAAACAATGCTGCTCACAGCGTTGTCACTGTCGTAACCCGACGTGGTTTGAATCGATGAGCTGCGAGTACTGTGCTGATGCTGCGAAGTTTGCGGCATCAAGGAAGGTGGTGCGGCAGCAAAGTCGAACGCAACCAAGGGCTCGGCAAGTTCGATCAAGATGGGTGTCGCTTCCGCCAATCCAGAAGACATGTCAACAAGACGGTTCGCATCGTTATCTGAAAGCGAAAACTCCAAGACACTTGCCTCCGGCTCAATCGCAACGTCGTTGTCCGCTACGTTTTCCTCGCTGGGCTCGGTCGGTACTTCAGTTGCCTCGTTGGGGACCTCAGCCATCTCAATTTTCGGCACCGCGCTCTCAAGAACGGGTTGCACGGCCTCCAATACCGGTTGAACGGCTTCGAGAATCGGCTGAATTGTATCAAGTGCTGGGTCTTTGACTTGCTCTAGCAACGGCTTAACGACAACGTCGCTAACGGCGACTTCCGCCAAGTCTTCGTTCGTATGGTGCAGTGAAGTGACTAGCGGATTGGATTGGATCGGTGATGGACCCACCTGATCAATGGTGATCACGGGCGCCAAGGGCGAATCGGGTTCTCCAATATTCCGCAACCCAACGGCGACCCCGATGGGCTTCAGCCGCAACATGGGAACCTGGCTATCGGACGCCAGTCGAATGTTGGGATTCTCTACCAGGGAGAGAACCGGCTCACAGAACGGATTGCCTTGAACTCGAATCGTCGGTCCCGCAGCCGACAACGGCAAGGGAGCGATGGGGCTCGTCGCAATGGTGGCGGGTTCGCCAGCCCAACTGTTCGAAGCGGCAATTGTTGGTGTTGTGGCCGCGACAATCACCGCGACTATGGCGGCTCGCCGCCCGCCTCGGCGCCGTCGAGTATCGCTAGTCATTCTCTCACGCATGCCGCATCCCCAGCGTCCGAGCATCTGTCAGTTAGCTGCCCCACCGTCGGACAGCCATCAATAGCGATTCACGTGCTATTATCTAGCGAGCGAGAATCTCAGTAGCTTTCAGTATCGGACAAGGCTGATCTTGACATTAACGATTCTGCCGGTTCATCCGCATGTAGCAATCACCCGCATCGAAACGAGCATGCCGCCTTTTCCATAATTAACGGGCGATTGCTTGTGGACAAGTCTCCACTTCAGTTTGTGTTAAGAGAAAGTCGCTAGTTTCACGCTGGGGCGGGACCAATACCATCAAGGTACGAGCGTGGCTAATTTGTCTACGATCGGTGACAGATGAGATTCAAATCGCCGCCATTTTCCTACGGAGGAGGAATACATGGGTTGCCGAACCTGCCATTTACTCGGTGTATGAACGGCACGACAGTTGTTGTGAAACGCAAGACATTGCTCATCCCAGTCGAGCTCACAGTAGCGAATGAGTTCTCGCACATTTCTTTCTGGGGCAGTAACCAGCTCTTCGTAGTCGACTGAGTGGATCGGCATCGGCAGAACCTGCTGCCAATGCTCCATCAGCCGACGATACTCGCTGTAATAGTTCGACAGCTTTTCTAGATCGCAAAACGGGGCATTCAAGTTCTGGCAGTAGCACGAAACGAAGACATCCAACGGATCGCGTCGGCAGTGAATAATTTTTGCATTCGGAAACAGCATCGCGATCATTCCCAAATGCATGAAATTGGTGGGCATCTTGTCCGTGACAAACGATTCGTTCGTGCGATGCTTTTCCAAGTGCCCTAGATACTCGTCCGCATGCTCACGCAATCGCTGTGTATCGATCGACGCCAGTAACTCGGGATACTTTCCACGTTCAACTCCCGCTTGCTGTTTCGCAATCTGATGCTGTTCCGCAATTATATCGCGTCGAATGCGTTCAATCCATTTCAACTCGCCAGCACCAGCGATGTCGTGGTGGCTGCTGAGGATTTGTTCGGTCAACGTGGTCCCAGACCGCGGCATCCCCACGATGAAAATAGGCGTCACGCGCCGCGATTGTCGCCAGTCTATCGGTGATGCCGCAACGTGGTGCGCCAAGTAATCCACTGTAAAGAATCTAATGGCTCGATCGGTAACATCGGTCAAGGGCGGCGGTCGATCGGTTTTCGGTTTCCTTCCAACTCGACGAGGACGCGACGACTGACTATGACCGCGTTTAAGGCGGTTTCCACGATCAAAACAGTCCCAGGCTTCGTCGTACCGTTCACAATCATCGTACACTTTGGCCAACGCAAAATAGAGTCGGATTCGATCGTGCGGCGGATTCTGCGAATCCCCGACGAGTCCGATCAGTTGGCTGATGTAGAGATCTGTCTCTGGCCCTGGTCGAAATCGCTTTGCCCTTGTATATCGAAAATGAGTTAACGGTGACGTAGGATCAAGGGCCAATGCGCATTGGTACTGCCTAAGAGCCTCCTCAATGACGCCCGCTTCAACGTTTGCATTCGCCAAATAAGTAAGCGCGTCCGCCGAGTTCGGGTCCATTCGGACAGCATTGGAAAAACTGGTCGCCGCTTCCGAGAAACGATCCATTCGCTGCAGAACGAGACCTTGAGAAACATAGTTCGCGGCTGCTGGCGCTGAATTGTTTGCAGTTTCATAGCAACGGCAAGCTTCTTCCAGCAATTGCTGCTGCAGTCGACGATGCTGCCGCCGACCCACAATCGTCGCACGTCGCTCCAGCAACCTGCCCAAGCAAATATTCAGTTTCGCGGAACGGTGATCACGCAAAATGGAGACTCGCAACACGTGGATTGCTTCCTGGAACTGACGCCGCTTGGCATGCAGCCGCGCAAGGGCAAGCGCCGAGTCATGACATGTTTGATCGAATACCATTGCTCGTTGATAGTATTTAATCGCCCAGTCTGTTCTTCCAGTTGTCTCGCTTATGCGACCGAGCATCGTCCAACTATCGAACTGACACGGGTCCAACTCGACGGCCTTGCTGAGGTACGACTGTGCGTCTTCGTCATGCTGACCCATCAAGGCTGCGCAGCCCGCAAGACGATTGCAAACTGCGTTGTTTGCGAGTATCGCCCGATCACGCCCAAGAACCTCAAAAACTCGTTGTGGTTGGCGTCGCTGCAAAAACGAAGCAGCGACGACGCACAGTGAATCGACGTCTTCGTGATTCTCAGCTAGCCGGCGAGCGGCCAATTGCAGAATTGAATCGTCAGACTGCAACGCAGCCACACGAACTCGCTCAGCCGCCTCCGCAAATAGCCGATCCAGTAGTAACTGGTCGAAAAATTGGTTGTTTAACATTAAAGGCTGTTACACCGGTGAGTAGATATATTCGTAATAGTAATAGTACTCGTAATAGTAATAGTCATATTCATACATCGGTTCATATTCATAGTACGTACTAGGATCGGTGACCGAGTATTCGTAGTACTCGTAAGGATCGAAATCAGGATCCACTTCTGGATCTTCGTCATCTTCGTCTTGATCATCTGACAACCCATCGACGCTAACCGTGTAAGTCATATTTACGTCAGGCGTTTCCGGCAGCGACAACAACGTCAATCTCAGGATGTATTCGCCCTGTGGTAGCCAAGCAAAAGCAGTCCGCGTCACATCCGAAGGTGACGCCATTACCATTCGCACTTCGCGAGTGAACGCATCATAAATCGTTAGTTTCACCGATTCGCCAGTCTCTCCGCCGGACGCGTTGAGATCGAAGCGATAAAGTTTCGTTTTCGCAGCGGTCCACCGCACAAATTCATCGACCGACGAGTCAACGTCGCCAGTGGTCAATAAGTTCATTTGAGTGCTTGGCGACGTAAATTCAGCCGTAGCGACAAAATTTCCGACACTAACAATTGAACCGGGATCAACACTAATGCGAATGTAGTAGTCTTTGCTCGCCTCCGGTTGCGCCACTTCGAGTGTCCAGGTTCCGTCACCATGAAGTCGTCCCGACGCACCAACACTGTCACCATTGGCGTCGACCAAACTGACTCGCACACGTGGCTTGTCCAGTCCGACGCCAACCACAGTGACGACAAGTCGGTGCGAGGCGTCCGCTGGCGAAGTAATTTTCAAATAATCAATATCGGTCGCCGCAGAGACCGACGACGGTAACTCGTATCGCGTGCCGGAATCAAGCGTTTCGGGACTGAGCGAAATCGCATCGGCAATACTGTCATTCGCGCCCAGTTCGGTATCCTGGAGCGAATAGTTCGTCTGCAGTGCACCCGCACCAGCATCGTAGTCGCTAAACACAGGATCGTTTGCCTGGACGACCTCGGATCGGTAGTCAACTTCCAACACGTAGTCGCCAACGGAGTAGATATCTGAAGGATCCGATGGTGACACTCGTAAATAAAGGGGAGTTTGACTATTCGAATCACTTATTTGAAGCCTAATGTCATTGTCAAATACCGATGCCGACTCGGCGTCCAGGAGCACTTGCCCGGTAGCATCTAAAATTTCCAGCCGAGCCTTAAGAAGACTGACACCTGCGGTACGCACGCGAATCGTGACGTCGTCGCGACCAGTCAACGGAACAATTTCGTAGTGGTCGATGTCAGCGGAATTTGACAAACTTCCACGTGTCCGAATGACATCAAAATCCGCCATGAATCCGACCGGAGTTGGAATCAATGTCGCAACCGTCAACTGTCCATTGTCCGTTGGTTCATAAGGGTCAGTCCGTGCCCCATAGATCTGTAGTAGAGCGTCGATGTCAATTTGCGTTAGGATCCCTTTGGGCACCGTGTACTGTCGAAACATCACAGTCCAGTCCAACGCGTTGTCATCGACGCCCAGCGTGTTCCCCGTCTCATGCAACAAGACACTGAACAGGTCGCGGTCGCCGACACCCAGCGTTGCCGGATCCGGCGCAATCTCATCAGCCCAGTCGTGGTATTGGAACTGCTGGTCCGAATTCAGCATCACGTCGCCTGAATAAGTCCCAGCGACCGATTGGAATGGCAATGAGTTAGCCACCAATCCAGTTTGTGGGAACGCGCCGATGCGGAAGTCCCCAAAGCGTGGATCGCTTTGCAGGAAGCCTGCGGCGCCAAAGTCGAGATTGTGATCGTTTCGCAAGCCAATATTGATGTCCGCGTGTACTGCCCAAGTTTGATAAGCTCGAAGAGCCAGTTCTTGCCATTGCTGGCGTTGGGTAATCGTATCAAGCGTCTGTGAGATATTGTTCGTGTAAGCGCCGATTCCAGCCCCATCGGACGGAAAGCTAATGGTCAAATCACGAGGCTCGGGCCAAGGCGTTCCAAACGCTGCTAGTAAATTTCGAGTTTCCAAGCCTTCGAGATTGATCGAAGCAGCATTGCGACGGCGATTCTTACGATTCATAAACATTTTCTCGGGTAGTCGACAAACGGGAACAAAAAACACGTAAGACTCTGGCATCAAAGCTGCGCCTTGATGCCAGGTGGCGATCCAAGGTTTCATCGATAGCGGGCAGCCTGTTCGCGCTTGAGTACCACTGATCTATCAATCGAAGGACGCTCTTTGATTGCACCGGATTATTCGATTTGGTTATCGACCGGTGACAACGGAGAAATTTCTTGAGATGTCTTCGGTCCCAACATGAAGGTCCGCTGTACTGCAAGAAATCCCGGTAGACTACGAATTTTCTTCAGATCGGGGTCGGTTGCCAGTTGATCCGGCTCGTAACCCGCACGCAGCGCCTGTGCTAAAAACCCAACGGCGCGTCGATGATTGAATTCGTCTGGCATCAAAGCACAGACACACGCAGCTTGATACAGTGTGCGAGGCGAGTTGGGTGTCTCTATCGCTTTGTTTAAATCAAGAATTGCTTCCTCGAAACGTTCCAGTTGTGCCAGCCATACCGCTCGGTCGATGAATGCTCGTTCATAATGCGGTTCGTTCTGTGTTACCTGACCAAGGATATCAATCGCTTCCTCGCGACGATCAAGCTTGATCGCCAATAGACTAGCAATCTTGACTTGAATAACACTGCTGCCGGGATTCAATTCGTCGGCGCGACGAAGGTCTTCAAGGGCCGCGTTAGGATCTAAGTCACGTCGTGCCGATGCACGAGCGATGCATGCGGACGCCGTGAGGCCATCCTTCTGAGCAATGGCTAAAGCAAAATCTCGGTCCGCTTCATCATTCAACCCCTGGTTGCGATAAGCGCGACTACGAAGCAGTAAGACCTCAACGTTATCGGGCGAGTGTTTTAACCCCAGAGAAAGATCCGCCAAGCCTTCGTCGGTCCGACCCTGTGCTAGTCGAATGAGTGCACGGTTAGTGAGTGCCGAAGTAAGTGTGGGTTCGAACTCGAATGCTCGAGTGAAGTCTTGTTCCGCGAGGTCTCCTTGACCGAGTCTGAAGTAACAAAGACCCCGCAGCAATCGCAGTCGTGATGAGGTTTGAGCATGCTCGATGGATTGCGTGAACGATATTTTGGCATTCTCGTACTGGCCCAGGTTGTATTGTGATCGTCCCAACATTGTCCAGCGAAGCGCGGATGGGATGCTGGCGCGATCAGACAACTTCGTCAATAACTCGACAGAGTCCTGCCATCTACGAATCGAAACCAATCTAACCGCTTCGAGGTAAAGCTCCGTATCACTGTCAAAATCCAATCGTAATGCAGTGCGGAAAAGCGTGTTGAATTCTTCTTTCTGTCCTGACAGACGGGCTCGTTCTGCTTCGAGAAATTTGCACGCTCGCGAAGTCTTCGGACCGCGAATTCGAGCTGCAGCCTCGATCAATTGGTCCAAGCGAGCGAGCTGTGTCTTGTCTAAAGCAGATTTTCGAAAGGTACTGCGAAGTTGGACCGATTCTGCAACGCCTGTTTGTACAATGTGTCTCAACAACGCCTCACGTCGAGAATCTGGGTCATCGACGCCAGGACGGTCCAAGCCGAAAACGTCGACTACATTCGGTTCCAAGACACCAAACTCTTCGAGCGGTTGCATTGCTGCAGCAATGCCGTCTTCGGCACTGCGTAGCGGGTCAGCCATCGCTGACGCTAGAGCCAACGACGACTTTGCTGAAAACGCATTGAACTTAGCGGCCGCTGTTAGTTGGTCAGATCGAGCATGCGTCGTATACGCGAACCAAGCGGTACCAAGGAGCAAGGTGCCAAGAGACAAACTAATCGCTGCACCGGAGGTCCAATGAGGATTTCGTCGAAACCATTTGCGCATTCGATGCGTCATTGGCTCGCGAGCCGTTATCAGCGATTCTCCTCGGTGCTCGCGAACCAGATCCTCGTGCACTTGCTCCGCAGTTTCATATCGATCCTGTGGAGAGAACTCAAGCAATTTGCCGATAATCGATCGCATGCTTGGCGAAACTTCGTCAGCGATATGCCAATCCAGAGACGATTTTCGTGCAGCATAGGCCGGTGCCAAATCAATAGGGGCGACGGAGTTGGGCGATGGATAAGGAAGTCTCCCCGTAACAAACTCATACAACATCACGCCCAGACTGTAGAGATCCGCGGAAGGATGACGAGGCGCCAAGTCAGATCCCGTCTTCATCAGGTCGCTTAATGATTCCGGTGGCATGTATGGCAGCGTTCCACCTACGTACTTTGGCTTTCGATGCCCAATCGTTTGTGCCAAGTTAAAGTCCAGTAGCGCCGGTTCACCATCATTACGTATCAAAACGTTGCCGGGTTTCAGGTCACCATGCAAAATCCCTCTCGCATGAGAATGTGCCAACGCGCTCGCTATCCGGCTAAATATCCATGTAGCTAAGTCGCCACAACCGAGTTGTACGAGATCGTTTAATGGCTTCAACACCGCACCGTCATCCGCAGCCGGCACAAGTAAAGGTGTGCGTTGATCCGACAATGATTCGCAGTCTGTCGCTCGGATTGTCGACACCTGAACTCGTTTTCGCACCGTTGCCGCCAGAGTCTCGCCACATCGGTCCAGTCCACAATTTATTTCTTTGAGGAATTCAGCCAACGTCACTCGGCCAGCATACGGCATGCAAATCACGGATTGCGATCCAATGCTGTGAATCGAGTGGATAGGAACGATGTTTGTATGCTGTAGCGTCGCCATGTACTGTGACTCAGCAATCGCCGTGTCGATTACTTTCAGCACGACATAGCGATTCGCCAGTTCCGCTTGGATCGCCAAGTACACGCTGCCAAATGAGCCTTGGCCAATTTCGTCAATTATTTCAAATCCGATCCTATGCAGCGTGTTCGCAAGCTTCGATTCAACAATCTCGGAATTAGTGATCGAGTGTTTCTGGATTCCTTGACAACTTAGCAATGACGATGACAACTCGACTAAACTTTGGAACCAAGGTGCGTCGCTGACACCCGGTAAGTTCTGCCAACGTGATACATGCAACGGTTGGCCCGCGACTGAGCGAGCTCGATAGTCCTCAAACGCGATTTGCGATACACATTCTGAGTGCTCAAGTAGCTCCGCAAAGGTGCAGAAATAGTTATCAAGATCAACCGTGAGGCCGCGTTTTGTTTTAAGTTCGATATCGACTCGAACGAATTCTGTAATGGCCAGCGCTCTTCCTTGCAAATCATGCTGGTCCAATAAGGATTGAATATTCGCAAACGAATCTGGGGACCAATTTTCCTCGAATTGATCGATTGCGTCTTCGAGCGGATCAATTTGTGTGGGATGGAACATGTCGATATCATCCTCCGGGTGGAGCAAGTCCTTATTTCGTCGACAATGGAGGCGACTACGGGCCTCCTTCAAGGGGAGTCAAATTTTGACCGAGATGCCGACACGTATTCTTCGGATTTTCTTCGAGATTCGGAAAAAAAGACTTAAGATAGTTTTGATCGCAGGTTGAGTCGTCGTCGCCTAATTGTCGTCAAGCAACAATTCGGCTAGTTGTTCGCGACATCGTTGAAGGCTGCGTTCGACCGTTCGCAGGCTGCGACCAATCGCGTTGCTAATCTCGTCAATGCTGTGGCCTTGAATTCGCATCGAGAGGACTTCACGATCCAGCGGACGCAGTAATCCGACTGTCTCGCGGACGCACAGCGCAAGGAAATCTGCGGCCGACTCGTCGACGGCCAATGCGTTGTCCTCGGTTTCCAGGACTTCAGAGCGTTGGGAATCGCGTCGCTGAGCCGCTTGGTACGTAGCCTTGCGTCGCAATTTGTTTACGGCAATGACAGCCAACAAATTCCAAAGGGTGCTCCCTGGTGGTGCCATGTAGTGCCCCGCTTGCACACCGCGAAACATGCTCTTGAACACCGACTGCACAATGTCCTCGGGTTCCGTGGTCGCTCTGAGTTGGGCTCCCAATTTGGAATCGACCAATTCGAACACACGGTGAGCGTACCGCTCATAAAGTGCGGTCGCTGCAAGCTCGTCCCCATCGCGCACCCTCGCTACCAGTGAACGATCGGAATACGATAGTTTACCTAACGCGGCACGATCGTCAGGGGATGAAAGGGGATTAAGCGTCACAGCACATGTCGTTGGAAAGACGTCTCGATACGTTTCCCAGCAACAATAACGGTCACAGTCAAAAACTCAACAGTGTATTAACTGTCAGTCAAAAATATGAGTGTAGCCTGTACATCCCCTACTGGCTAATGAGTAATGGTGCCCCTGCACAGGCCACACCCATAGATTGAAGCCCCGCTCTGCGGAATTTGGGTTTGGCCTTCTAAGAGGTAGAGTCAAATTGCGACGCAATTGCCGACACGAAATCCGAGATATTTTGAAAAGAATATTTGGGGTAACCAAGCGAGGCGTTCAACAAACTGCGCAAACCCTTTTCGGAAGAGACTTTACGCGATCGGCGCCAATACACGTCCCATCACGAAGAGGGTTGCCGTTTCGATTGCCAGGAAGTAAGTAGCAATTCGGCGGCATCGTACGCGGAGTGGGCAATAATCGGGACGAGTAGATTGCCCGACCAGACCATCAAGATGCCAAAATACAAGCCCATCAGTCCAGCAATGACTACGTACAGTTTGCTGATTGGATGAACGAGCCCAAAGGCAACTGACGAACCAATGATCGCCGCCCACAGCTCCGCAGTTTCCACATCGGGCAATCGCCACAAGGATACCGCACCTTGCATCGACCCGCCCGCCATCCACGGCAACATCCAGCCTCGGAATAACAGCTCTTCACCGACTCCTGCGCACAGACTGATCAGTACCAGCTCCAACGGGCTCAGGCTCAGAAGCGACTTGAGCAGGCCATCGTTTCCCAAAAGCTCCAGGTCTCGGATGGGTTTCCAGGGAATTCGTTTGAACGCCTCCACAAACACAACCAATGGAATGGTTGCCGCCAATCCGTACAAAACGCCCCAGCCGATCGCTGCATAATCGCTGGGGTCCCATTTCGGCACGTAAGCGCGAGGATCTGGTCCGATCACCCAGCCGATGACGATTGCCAATAATCCGAGCCCCATCTCCAATATCACCGCAGTACGAAATACATCGTCGGGCGTTTGATCGGTCGAATCACTGGGCTCATCCACGCAAATTGCCTGATAAATTGGAGGGTGGGATGATGATAGCGGGCCGGCCCCGTGCACCTAAAGTGTAGCGACTGCGGCAACGACCGTCCGCAATGCCGATAGAGCGTTCCCGACGGTAGGGTATTAACGGATTCAAATTCTTCAACAAAAAGTTGGAATGTAGAGGCATGCGCAAATAAAGTGTTTGAGTACCCCTCATTTGTTGGAATTTTATGAACGCGATCCAAATTCACGCCCCGCACCGCTCCACATCCCGTCCTGTCGGTGAGCGCTCTGAAGTACAAAGCATCGACGGTGACCTAACGTACACAGGCCAATGTGGCTTGGAACCCGAATTTGTAAACGGAGCCAACGGAAATCACGCCCTCAACGACGACCAGGTGCAGCGGATCACGAAAGCGATTGCTGACCCGCAACGATTTGCAATCTTGGAAAGCATCGCCAAACATGCCGAGTTGCCTTGCAAGACGTTGGTGGCGACATTGAGCATCAAGCAAGCAACCATCTCGCATCATCTGAAGGAACTGGTTGCTGCTGAGTTGATCGAGTCTCGTAAGCAGGGCCAGCGGGCGATCCTATCCTGTCGTCGTGATATTTGCGATGCCTACCTTTCAGCGCTGAGAAGCCGTTTTGAACCCGGCACGACGCACTGATAATGAGCGTTCGGTTTTCGATCCGATGACGTGAGCTGGATCTGATGAAGGTAGTGAAAACATCTACGCGTGTTTAACTGCGTGCTCAACACTCCCAGGCTTCCGCTGCGGCGTCTTCAATAAGGATGCTTACAGCTTTGGTATCGGCCGCTTGGGCGATTGGCTAAGCATTTTTTTCTGATCGTCTTTGGGGACGTTATTATTGTTATTGTTTCCCGCGCCCATCGGTCTAGGCGGGTTGGGGTCGGTGTACTCTTCCTTCCACGTCCAGCCAATCGGCACTTCGAGTTCTTGTTTGGCAAGCAATGCCCAGGGTGTCCCCGCGTGCTCGTCAACGACACCTTGCAACAGTTTTCTGGCGGTGTCTGCTTCGTTCTGCCATTTGCTGCCAACAGTCACTTCATCGCTAGCTTGCAATACCCAAGTATTGTTTTTGGGTTCCTTGAAGGGTACTCCTTGACGAATTCTCGCAAGCATTGCATTGTACGTTTCAGTGCGAACTTTTTGTGCCAGCACGCGACCAAGCGCTAGATCGAAACCGGCACGCCACCGCAGGCTGGTTTCGTCATCCCGAACTTTCATTCCCGGTGCCAGAATGTCGGCCATGCGAATCAACATCGGTTCGAGTACTGCTGCATCTTGCTGTGCCTTTTGCAACTCACCGTTAAGCTGAGCATCGTCGGTTTTTACAAAACGAGTTCTAGGTCTCGCCAAGCCCTGTGCTGGACGCATTTGTGCAGCAGTGACGAGTGACTGACGCAACGGACTGGACTTCACTCGCTCGACGTAATCTTGCGGCGACAGATAATCCGGACGATAACGTGCCATGGCATTGGGATCAAAGAAGTACTCGATATCGGCCGAAAAGGGTTCGATCTCACCACGATTCACTTTCCTGCTAACGTCGCGGTTGGGATGCACTGTAAAATAGATCCCTCCCGTCTCGTAACACATTCGGGTCAGACCAAACGGACCGAAGCCGCTGTCAATAACGGGCTCTTCTTTAAAATCGCCACTAAAACCAACTTGAACACGTTCGGGCAAGAAGGTTTCTGGACCCTGGTCGACTTGAGCCCATTGAGGCGTTTGATCGAATTTGGGATCGGGATCCACATACTTGACCAAAGTGTGTTCTTGGCCGAAGGGAGCCGGAACGCCGATCACATAAACAGGAATTCCCCACTTACGACAAGCTCCAATGGCAGGTTCCAAGCGATCGGTATCGTCACCTCGCTCGTCGGTGACAACGACAAATAAGACGTTCCTCTGAGGTGGGTTATCACCTCGTCGACGACGCAACGATTTGTACTGGTCCGCTGCGGATTCGACCGCAGTAAAAACACGCTCAGTTCCCGATGCATCAATCTGGATTCCATCAACAATCGTTTTGATTTCATCAAGATTGTCGGTCGGTTGCTCGGTATAGAGTTTCACATCGCTGCCAAAACCGATCACGCTAGTTAAAAGCGGTATGTCATTATCGTTGTGACGAAACGCCTTGCCACCACTTCGCTGGACGATTCCGAGTTCTTTGTAGATGCGATCGAAACGATCGCGAATTTCGTTGCGCTGGCGATGCAATGAACCGCTCTCATCAAACAACCACACGACAAGGGTCGGCCGTTCTTCAAGCGCCTTGACGATTTCAAACGTGATTCGATCGACGGCACCAGCAGCACCAAGAGCACCTTCACCAACCTTACCTTTCTGGTTTTCCAATCGATCCAGTGGCGCGACGGCCTGGGCAAACATTTTATTCACCATGATGTCGCCGAAATCAGTCGACTCCATCTCAATTGGATTGGGTATCTCAGCTACCTCGGCAAAAGTCTCGGCCGAGGCTTCGGCCATCTCGAATTCGGCAAGCGAATTTGCACCAACAGCTTCTTGTGGAACATCGCTGTAAGTAACTTCTTCGATTAACTCCACACGATCCTGTGTGTAGTCGGGAGGGTTACTGACGATAACGACCGCTTCCGGGTCAACGTCCAGACGTAGCGGTACGAGCGCTAACGCCAAAATCACGATCAAATGAACGAGCATGCTGCCGACCATTGCGGTCGTTTCGGAACGATACAGTATGGACTCCTCTTCGAGTTCTTCATCGCTCCAAGCATCGACCTCGGTGTCTGCCGCCGGTGGCCGATCCACGTGGCTGTGCGAGTCAATGCGCTGGGGGTCAGCGACACCGGGCTGGGCGCCAACAAAAACCGCTTCCGAGCGATCAGCCAAGCCAAAATCGTCGGTGTTGCCGAATTCGTCGTTTTGAAATCTCGATACGGAATCCATGCGGGCGACTGCTAGGGAGGAGGAGTTGGGACAGCTTGTAGCTGGAAGTGACCAACAGTGAGGGGGTACCACACCTTATCATAACCGAGACAGCGATTGAATGCTCGTTCTCTCGGTTGCAAGTTCCAGAACGCCCTGGAACGGGTTTTGTACTTGGGCAGCTAAATATAAGCTGCTTCGCTGCCAACAAACCTGGTGAGTTGACCCTGCAGCCGCGATTTGGAGCAGACCTGATATCCGGTTCGCATCGCGTTTTAGGGGGCTGTCCAAACTTGAACTATTTTCGGACAACGGTAGGGGGCGAATCACGCTCGATTATTTTCGATATGCTCTCATTTGGCGGCCCCGTTTTGAGTAACCGATTGATCGCGATCGGCGACATCCATGGTTGTCGAATCGCCCTTGAAACACTTGTTCAGGCAATTCAGCCTGGTCCGACCGATATCATTGTGACTCTCGGCGATTACGTCGATCGCGGCCCCGATTCGCGTGGCGTGATCGACGTACTGATCAAATTAGGTAGAAAAACGCAATTGGTAGGGCTTTTGGGTAACCACGAAGAAATGATGATGGCGGTCGTTCAAGGCGTGGAGACCCATCACGCTTGGCTAAGGCATGGGGGGGTCGAGACACTCGAAAGCTATAATTTTGATGGGCAATTGGATTTTCTTCCTCCGGCACACTTGGATTTCATCGCGTCGCTGGGCGATTATTTCGAGTACGAAAACTTTTTCTTTACGCACGCTGCCTACGATCCCGATCTGCCTCTAGCGAACCAACCTGTTAACCTTTTGAGGTGGTACTCGCTCAGTGAGGGCGTTCCGGCTCCGCATCAGAATGAAAAAATCGCTGTTGTGGGCCATACTGCAAATCGCGACGGCGAAATCGCAGACTACGGCCATGTGATTTGCCTTGACACCTACTGCTATGGCGGAGGTTGGTTGACAGCCATGGATCTGCGGAATCGGACGATTTGGCAAGCTTCGCAAGACGGGCAGTTGCGATAAATTTTCTGTCGGCAGTCGTCGTTAAATCTTGCCGAGTTTGCTGAAGTCCCGCAGCCAGAATAGTCGAATAAACTCCTGGGCGCCTCGCATTCGTTGCCATTGCACCCTGCCGCAAGTTTTCTAAGCGGCTCGCAGGACTTTCGCTAAACATTCGGTGGTTCGATGTTACTTCACTCTTGGTCGCCGTATTTTCGCTCAGCCTTGCTAGCTGCTGCCTTAATCGCCGCTGGTGCTCATGGGGTGAATCCCTCCGTTTCCGACGCACAAGTCGTACGCTCCAAAAAGCCCGATCGTCGCGTGTACCAACCGCCGACCGCCGTTTACCAGGCCAGCGAATCCGATGATGCTGCGGGTGAACAAGTACAACTGCGCGGTGGCCCCTTGATCGACGCAGCTCTGGACGACCTACAACCGGTCAGCCACAGCGAAGTAATTTTAAAGCGAACTCCTCAACGACTGCATGAAAAGCAACCAGCGGCTGATATCGATCTTGGAGCAACTTCTAGACAAGTGGTGTGGGAGGGTAACGCGTCCTTCCCGACAGAATATCCTTCGGGACCGCCGTTATATGACGATGAACCTGTGTATACCGAAGAAGTCGGATGCGGCTGCGAGAGCTGCGTTGGCTCCTCGATGGGGTGCTGCGACAGCGGATGCTGCGATGGAGGCTTCGGCTGCGATAGTTGCTGTGCAATCGATGCAAATTGTGGCAACGCGAGACTATGCGTGAACCGAGACGAATGGTTCGGCAGCGTTGAGCTGCTGCTTATGTTTCGCGATGGTATTGTTCCACCAGCATTAGTAACGACGGGTCCGTCAACTGATGCCGCCACTGCAGGTGTGATAGGAAATCCCGCAACAGAATTTCTAGTCGGCAATGCGAACGCCTTTTCTGATTTGACGGTCGGGGGACGTTTCACGCTCGGAACGTGGCTAGATCATTCGCAATGTCGCAGCTTGGTTTTTCGCGGTTGGTTTGGTGGTCGAGAGACATTCGATTTTGCCACGGACAGCACACAAACTCCGGTGATCGTGCGACCGTTCTTTGATGTGACCGATGCGCAAACTCCAGCTCAAAATAACGTCTTGATCGCGTTTCCTGGCCGAACTCAAGGCGATATCCAAGTTAACGCTGATAGCACGGTCTACGGTGGAGACATTGCCGTTCGGCAATTTTGGTTCGGCGGATTGGGTGCCACCGTCGATGTGTTGTATGGTTACCAGTATATGAGACTCGACGAGTCACTTGATATCGCAACCAACTCGGTTGCGATCAACAATCCGCCTACGCCCGTAGGAGCCGTTCAGTCGGTGTTGGATTCATTCCAGGCGGACAATGAGTTTCATGGCGGTCAAATAGGACTCGCGGCGCGCTACCGCGAAAACTGTTGGTCATTCAACGGATTGATCAAGACAGGATTCGGGCCAGTGACTCGTCGGGCGAATCTGCGCGGGCAAACGACGACAACCGTGGGAAATGATGTCGATCTGTCAAACGAAGGCTTTTTGGTCCAAAGCACGAACTCAGGGAGAACCAGCGACAGCACATTCGGATGGGTTCCTGAACTGGACGCTTCGCTAGGTTGGCATCGCTTTCCCAGATTCGATGTGACTTGCGGGTATCATGTGGTTGCCATGAGCGACGCTCTACGAGTATTCAGGACCGTCGATCCACAATTGGCGGTGAACAGTGCTCCGACACCGACAGGTCAATTGCGCCCAGCTACTCAGTTCAGCTACGAAACCTTCTTTGTTCATGGCATTCATTTTGGGTTAGAGTATCGCTACTAGCCCTTGATCACGCGAAGCTTGAATTGACTTGTGTTCGAGAAAACTTGAAAAACCACAGCGTTTTACTCGTGTATTGGAGTTTACTAAAAATTCAATCCATGCGTGCAATGAGGGATTTCGAGTGAGCACCGGATTGTGACGCAAGGATCAGGCACGCAAGCGAAAAATGCAGCGACGAAGCGTTGACGGGATGCAGGCTTTCACAAGAACATTTAAGAACGCAACGACTAAAGTGCGATTCGAAGTCGTCGTGTAAGTTAACTCTGAATGCGGACTTTAGGAATTCGTAGTTGCTTTCGCCACAATGCTGCTCCCGTTCCAAGAATACCAAGAACTGCCAAACTCGACGGTTCGGGAACGGCGGTGATGGTTAGGTTGTCTAGCGCAAAGTACGCGGGGACATCACTAGAGTATGTGACTCCGAAATCGAACGATTGGAACAACGAAGAAGACGTAGAGAATGCGAGTGAACGTACGCTCCCGAGACTTGTTAAATCGATTGTCCGCCAGTCGTCTTGCAGGAAATCGTCCGCAGTTCCAGCACCTCCGAAATTGATCAAGTCCACGGTGAGTGACCCCGACAAGACACCCGTTCCATTAAGTCCCTCGTATCCACTAATCGAGACCCTGAAGAAATCTCCATCGCCAAACAAATGAACCGCGTCCGGTTCTGGAGGAAAACCGTCTCTTCCCTGGCCAGCAAATAATGCCGGGTAAGTTGCATTGGCTAGGTCCACCGAACTGACCACCGATCGACTTGGTAGATTGAGCGTTGAAGCGTTCAATGGCGCGCCGCTTGACGTTACGTCTGAACCAGTAAAAGCGATAGCATATATGCTTGAGTCCAATGCGCCCGAGCCCGGGTACGATGCATACTGATTCATAAATCCAGCAGAACTTGTATTCACAACGTTGCTGTACGACCACCCACTCCAAAAGTCGAAGGTCGGCAGGAAGAGTCCGTTGTAGCTGTTGTTAAAAAAGACTCCGTCACTTGACCAACCATTGCTATTGGTGGTCCCCGTCCCATCGTTTCCGTTGTAAAACTGACCACCGCCAACGGGGCTGGCGCCTGTGAACGTCGTGAGTTCTTCAAAGTCGACTACGATCGCAGCCTTGGCTGCACTGCAAAAGCTGGAAAGTAATATTATGGTAACTAGTATCTTCATGCTGTAACTCTTAATAATTTAAATTGGTTTTAGGGCAACTCGACGACTTCATGCTTGGCACGCGTTATAAGCTTGCCAAGAGTTTGTCGATCGATGGATTCGGAAACGAAAAGAGTTCGGCCATCTGCAAACAACAACATTGCACCTCCTTCGTGGGCACTACGGATCTCGTTGTCTCCTGCCCAGGCAGTTGCGTCGTTGATGCCATGCGCCACGGCGAAAACGTTACGGCCATTGATCCATTCCCTGTCCGGCCCACCGACGTCCTCCGACACAGCAAGCGTATTGGTCAGGCCATCGAGCACGTCTCGAATTCGGAATGCACGCTCGTAGACGAATAGGCCATCGTTTTGTTCGCGATCAATGATCAACTCACCGAAGATTCCGCCATAGCTAATCAAACCCTTGTCAGGTGTGAAATCCGGCTCACTCGGGCATAAGTAAATAGGTAAGTCGACCTTGGAGACGACCAAGTTTTCGATTGCATCGTAGGGCTTGCTCCAGTTGATTTGCTGGTGCAGATTCTGTTGTTCTATAAACGGTAGTAGCATCGCCGACCAAGCAAACTGTCGATGCGTTGGCGGAGAATTCCACGCTCTCCACTCAATACACCCCGCTGGCAAAGAACCATGAACATCGTGGTAGCTATGAAGGGAGATTCCAATTTGCCGGAGGTTGTTTTTGCACGAGACCTTCCGGGCCGCCTCACGTACGTCTTGGACTGCCGGCAATACGATCGAGACAATTACACCAATGATTCCCATCGCCACCAACAACTCGACGAGAGTGAAGCCCTGCGATGCTTCGAGCGATTGCATCCTGCGAAGCCTCGACGCCGCCTGACTGAGCACACTCTGCTTCGATGAGTTGTCCAGTGACGACCAGTTTGCGATCTCCGAGCGATCTCGACCACAACCGACGCAAATGTTGGTTGGGGACAAACGGCACACTCGATTGCAAGGCGATGCGACCTCTTGGCTCGCGATCTGACCTTCCATGACAATCTCCCAAACGTCTGCGCATGCCTGAGCCGCAGCGCATCACCTGATCAACAAATTCGTTGATTCACTATGGGGAATACAACGAAAACGCTTGCCAGGTAATATCGTGTCGGATTGGGCTAATACAGATTCGGCCACACATCAGAAGCTTGGCATTAACCGCGATGAACGCGTCAATTAGTGACAATCAACTGCAACGATCACCCCAATCCAGGAAGGTACAAAATCGTCTTGCCCAAGGTAGGTCTTCTGACTTACCGCCTTATTGTTCACTCACAGCCTTCTCATCCGCTCAAACAGCAGACAATGGCTCATTCAACAGAAAGGAGCAACAATTGCGATCGTGTTAAGATCGCGGGCGGCACACAGCGGCCGGACCGTCCCGGAATTTCACCGGAGTTCCCTGTTCACTCTATTGGTTGCCAACAGAGTCACCTTGAACAGCGGCGAATATACTCCCATCTCCAAGTTCGTCAAGTCGCAATGTGACAGGCTGCACTGGCTTGATCATTCGGAGATTGGTGGTCGATCATCGTGCTCATTGAGGCGACGCCCACTAACGAGAGTTGCTATTGGTGCTCAAGCGTTTCGTCTTAGCACACCAACCGGAGATCAGAATCTCCAGGTCACACTAGCGCGGGCCATCGAGGGCTCGACGGGGTGAAAGTGAAAGTCTTCGGCCGCGGGAAGCCCAGCAGGTTGGGACTCGTAGAAATAAGTGATGTCGTTGTCTTTGCTGTTGAAGACGTTGAACACGTCGACTGCAGCCGTCGTGTGACGAGCTTGATAACCGAGTTGAACGTTGGCTACCGTCGTCGTGTCGCTGCGGGCTGAGTTATCTTCGATCAGCGCTGCAGGCCCGTAGTGCCGCAAGCGAAACGTGCTGTACCAAGGTGAATGCGGAGCTCGCGCGGTGAATCCTGTGGCCAGTACATTTTCGACGGCATTGGGAATGCGATCACCACCAGCAAACCGTGGACGCACATACGCGTAGTCCGCATCCGCCGTTAACCAGTCATTGACTCGGTAATAGTTCGTCCAGGTTATCCCCCCACGGCGACTTTGAGGTCCAGCCTCGGTGGTGCCAGCGTCGCCAACGAACAACAGTTCGGAGTCGATCTCTAAGTACCAAAGTGCGAGCGTTGAATTCCAATTGGAGGTCAGATCTGATCGTAATCCAACTTCACTTCCTTCGCTTTTCACCAGCGGGTTGGCTGGATCGATCGACCCGTTGATGCCGCGTGCATCGTTGCTGTGGAAGCTTTGTCCCCAATTGAGAAACAATTCCGAGTCACTCCAAGGACCGAGTACCAAACCAAGCTTCGGGCTAAAGATTCCAGCGTCGGTCGTATTCGTATCGGCGGGATCTAAGTTTGATCGGTTGTGGAATCGATACAGGTCCCCACGAAGCCCGATTGACGTTCTTGCCCACTCAGTAATCGATGCATCGTTGGCATAATAAAGTGAATAACTCTGTTGGTCGACACTGTCGCTACGCGTTTGAGAAACCAATTCTCGCTGTCGAGTGCGATTGAGGCCCAAGTTGTAAATATTGTCATTGCGAAACTGAAAACCAAGGGTGTGATCAACGTATTGACGGTGATACGTTTGGCTCGCATTGACGCCCGAATACCAACGGTTATCGATTTGTTCGATTTGATCCCCGTTGATTGGATCATCCAGAAAGAATGTGAAGTTCGAGAACAGATCGAGATCGTAATAACTCGTATAAGCATTGACGCGTGTCGTGATGTCATTGTCATGGTGCCAGTATTCTGCGTTGATACCGAAACGGCTGGTCTTGCCACCGTCGCTCGGATCAAGCGAACCGAACCGATCGACCAGACCGGCGTCAACGGCTCGCTGCGGAATTTGATTCGTTGCTGTCCAGTCGCTGTGGTAACCCATCGTCGACAGTGAGAAGCCATGATCGCGATCACCTACCGACCAGCGGAGCAATCCGTTGAGCTTCTCGAAATCTTCGGCGACTTCCCAAGGACCGTCGTAAAAGGTTGTTTCAAACGCGTACAGCAGCGTACCACCTGCAAAATCATTGGAGTCAGCGATGAGGGTGCGGTAGTAGTCGAACGAACCCGCTGTCGCCGAGGCAATGCCTTGTGATAACTCTCGCGTTTGATGGATATCCGCCGAACCTGCGGAGCTGAAGTCACCCACGTCAACGGAATAAGGACCGAGCCGATAGTCGACGGATTCGATCAGCTCCGGAATCAACCAATTGATATCCAGGTATCCTTGGCCGTGGCCATGCGACGGCAAGTTCATCGGCACGCCGTCAACTCGCAGCGCGAAGTCGGTTCCGTGATCGAGATTGATCCCTCGTACAAAGTATTGGTTTGCTTTTCCTGTACCGCTGTGTTGTGTCGCAATGAGACCCGGAATTAATTCCAGTACGTCACCGGGGCGATTGATCGGACGGAAGTCAAGGTCCGCTTGTCCGTAACGACCCGTCGACGCCGTAGACGTTTCGCCCAAAAGATCATCGCTTCGTCCTGGAACAACCGACGGACTGAACCCTGGCGCAGCAGCGCTCGCACGACTTCCCCTGTTGAGGTTTGGTAGCGGTTGTTCAATGTCGCTACTTGCGTCGAATTCCGGCGGAAGCACGATCGGGTTGGGTAACTTCGAAATATTTTCTGGTACCGTGTCGATCAGCGGAGGCTGGACAGGCATCGGCGCCTGCATCGGTCGCTGACCATCGGGGGCGATAGATTGTGGAGTCGGCGGCGTCGCGGGTTCCGCTTCTACTATCGTTTCTGGCAACTCCTGTCTTCCAGGCGTCTGCGTGAAACCCGTCGACGCGAGCAAGCAACCAGCAACTGTGAGTACGAGTGTTTGCGAGGACCGTACTGAAAATATTGTCATCTGTTACTTCCAAACCGATTGCACCTGGCGTACTGTTCCTTTCGTTTGGATCGGTTGAAGCATCAAAGCGTATCGATTCAATCATTCGCACGGTAGCAAGATTGGGGTTGCGGTTTCTGAAAAATCAGAACACCTGAAAAAGTTTGCGCACATGGTGATGACGACGCAGTAACGGTAAACAGGTCGCGAAATGTTGCACCAACTGCAGGCCGCTGCTGTCAAATAACGTCAAGTCAAGTCACTTTGAGCAGGCTGGGGCAGCGACTGGCGAAGGGGAATTAGAGGTCCCAGAAACGAAAAAACCCCGTGATTTACCGGATTTTCTTGATGCGGCCGAGAGGAATCGAACCTCCACGGGATTAACTCCCACAAGGCCCTCAACCTTGCGCGTCTGCCAGTTCCGCCACGGCCGCTTTTGTCGTGTCGCTATCTGTGTACTGCAGTGGCCAAAGTTTCCCAAAAGCTGACGCGAAGTCAACGGCCCCAGCCTCTCAATTTCCTGCAACTCACTTTGTGCCTGCAGCTCTCAAGGCTTCTGCGACTTGAGCGTCACGGCGAAACAGACTTCACAGCGGTTCCTTGCGAGTTGGCGAACTTGAATCCTACTCGTGCCCCATGCCGCGATTCTGTCGTACCACTCGTCCACTGCATCGGCGCCCGCGTAATCGCCCAGCTTCAGCGTGATGAGCAGTCCTACCAAATCGCTATGCTGGTTCGTGACAATGTTTTGAACGGTTTGTAGCGTTTGTGCCGGAGCCACGGTGCTGTCGACCAACAGCCATTTAGCACCGCGGTACTCCCGCCGCGGGATGTCGCCGGCTCGTGCGCGAATGTGTTGGAACCGTGGGTGTTCCGCAATAGTCTCATCCATCTCTGCCGGATCAATACCAATGACCCGCAATCCCATCTCCAAGAGCCTCTGGCAAGCGCCACCTGGGGCGCTACCAATCTCGATCGCTAGATCGTCGGGGCGAAGATTGAATCCGCTCCACTGAATCGACTCTGCCGCCTTGAAATATGCTCGCGAGATCGGCGGCTCCGCCAGTTTGATCGGCTGCACGGCACCTGGCCAACGAGTGGGCCAAATCGTTGCTTCGTGGTGGCCGACGAACCAATGCGATGGCTCGACAAGCACAATATCCAGCACTCGTTGTCCAGGCTCGGCAACGCGATTGGCAGCGGCACAGTTGACGAAGTGGCCTTGGGTTTTGGCATGGATTTCGCCTGCGACGGCCCGCGAGACCTCATCAATGCCAGGTTCGAAGTCGAAACGACCAATCGCCGCGCGGTCTTTGGGCCAGACGTGCAATTGGTCAAAAGGCTGTCCGGCGGCGGGCGATTTTTCCAGCTTCGCGATTAGCCCGTCAAGCAATTCGACACTTCTCGCGAATCCACTTTCCGTATTGCCCAGTACTTGGCCCAGTGAGTGCGATGCGGTTCGCACGAAGATTCCTTGCGGAAGCTCGTTTGCCTTCTGCTTTCGCGTTGGCTCGCGTTTGAGCGTGACAAAACCGGGACGAGAAAATGCTAATCGCCAGCCGTCGCGAGCCACTTCTTTCTTTACGTTGACTTCTGCTCCGTGAGCACAGCAAACGAATGCGAACTGGGCAGTTGTGGACAAGACGGTCTAGTCTGGCGAATGGGGAGGGGGCGAGTATCTGCCAAGCAGATCGCGAATTTCCGTTGGGATTTGGACTTTTACCAAGCCGCCACTGGGACAGAGTCGACAAGCCACTGCTGTCAATGTACCCATCGCAACCAGAACGGGCGTTTGTTGAGCCGCCTGGAGTCCTTGGGGATCTCGCAAAAAACGAAACGAATACTGTACGCTGGACGTACCGATTTTGGAAACTTGGGTTTCAATTCGCAACACGTCCTCGAACCGAGCGGCCGCAGAATAGTTGCAATCGGCGGCAACTCGAGGCCAAGTTAACGCTGAGTGACCTTGGTCATTTCGAGGCAGAATCGGAATCGACAATGAACGCAAAAGCTCGTGTTCCGCAGCTTCCATCATCGGAAAGAATGCCGAAAAATGGACAATTCCTGCCGCGTCGGTATCTCGAAACTCGACGCGGCGGGTGGTGATGAACAGCATCGCTGGGTGCCTGCCGCTCAAGGCCAGACTATTGCTCGATCAGAACTGGACTCGATCCGGATTGAGATCGACCGGACTGGTTAATTATTCGCCAACATATGGCATTAAAGCCATAAAGCGAGCTCGTTTGACAGCAGCGGTCACCGCGTGCTGGCTGGCTGCGGTACAGCCGCTCTTGCGGCGACCGACGATTTTTCCGTGGCGATTGACCATCTTCTTCAGCAGCTCGATGTCTTTGTAATCGACATACATTGGCCGCGGCCTGTGGCCATCGACGAAAATTGGATCCTTCTTTTTGGTACGGGACCGGACTCGCGACCGTTTGCGGGCGCGGCTCCGGGTGCTCATCGGACGCGGGGGCATTGCGAACTCAAATACCGGGGTGGTGCAAAAAAATTGAATGGTCCGAGAGTATGTCGTCGTCTGATCTACCTGACAAGCCCGAAAGTCAGCGATTTGCCCTTTCGTTTTCCGCAAACCTTTGCCATATTTTCTACGTGTGGAGTTAGGTAAAGTTTTCGGTGAGCCAAATACGCTCAATCCCCGTACCAGTTCTCAGGCCGCTATTAAGTGGTATGTAGCACAAACTCGGACCGAACCCTCACGCTGCAAATAGCTCACCAATTTACATGACTTTAAATAGTGTCGGCTTCGCGCTATCTTGGGAACCCTTTCAGTTGACGCGACTCGTTCGTCACGTCGCCCGAGATTGAGTAAAGAGCCATCACCGTTTAGCTGAAAAAGCGTTTAGGTAAGAAAATAGTATGAGTCTTGAGAACACAAGAAACATCGGTATCAGTGCCCACATCGACTCGGGCAAGACAACGCTGAGCGAACGGATTTTGTTCTACACCGGTCGAATTCACAAAATCGAAGAAGTCAAGGGTGGTGGCGACGGAGCAACAATGGACCACATGGAGCTGGAGAAAGAGCGTGGCATCACGATTACCAGCGCCGCAACCACCGTCGAGTGGAAGGACTTCAAAATCAATTTGATCGATACGCCGGGTCACGTCGACTTCACGGTCGAAGTGGAGCGCTCACTTCGCGTGCTCGATGCCGCTGTGCTCGTGCTTTGCAGTGTTGGTGGCGTTCAAAGTCAATCGATTACGGTCGATCGCCAGATGAAACGATATCAGGTTCCTCGCGTTGCGTTCATCAACAAGATGGACCGTACCGGTGCGAATCCGACACGCGTTGTTCAGCAATTACGTGACAAGCTAGGCGCTGACGCTTTCTTAATGCAGATTCCCATCGGGATCGAAGAAAACTTCCGTGGCGTCGTCGATTTGATCGAAATGAAGGGTATCACGTTTGCGGGCGATGACGGAGAGCAAGTGGTCGAAGGCGAGATTCCGGCCGATTTGCAAGATGAAGCCGAGGAAGCGCGGGCGTCGATGCTCGAAGCATTGTCGATGTACAACGACGGCATGATGGAGTTGTTGCTTAGCGAAGAAGAAGTGCCAAACGAATTGATCTACAAGGTCGTTCGCGATGCGGTGCATGCAGGTGCAACGCCGGTATACCTCGGAAGTGCGTTCAAGGACAAAGGCGTCCAACCGCTACTGGATGCCGTGATTCGATTCTTGCCCAGTCCATTGGACCGGGAAGTTCGCGGGCGAGACCCGAAGGACGAGACGCGAAAGATCGAGCTGAGACCAGATCCCGCTGCACCGTTCGTTGGCATGGCCTTCAAGATTGTCGAAGATCCTTTTGGGCAGTTGACTTTCATGCGAATCTACCAGGGTAAGATTGCCAAGGGCGAAACCTACGTTAATCAGCGTACCGGCCGCAAAGAACGATTCAGCCGTATTGTGCGAATGCACAGCGACAAGCGTGAGGAAATCGACGGTGCTGCGGCTGGTGATATCGTGGCGATCATGGGTATCGATTCGGCCAGTGGTGACACGTATGCCGCTGAACGGGATTATGCAACGCTCGAATCGATGTTCATCCCAGAGCCAGTGATTAAGGTATCGGTCAGTCCAGGTTCCCGCGCTGATGCCGACAAAATGGGCAAGGCACTACAGCGATTCCGCAAGGAGGATCCGACCTTCCGCGTCTTTACCGATGAGGAAACGAATGAGATTCTGATCAGCGGCATGGGTGAGTTGCACTTGGACGTCTACGTCGAGCGCATGCGCCGCGAGTACGGTGTCGAAGTCACTGTGGGTGCTCCCAAGGTTAGCTATCGTGAGAGCCCGACCAAGGTTGTTAATTTTGACTACAAACATAAGAAACAGTCGGGTGGTTCGGGTCAGTTCGCGCACATCAAGGGCACGCTGTCGCCGATCGAAAATAGTGCTGAAGGTAGTTTCGAGTTCGAGGAAAAGATCGTTGGCGGTCGCATTCCAAAACAATTCATTCCGCCTGTGGAGAAGGGTTTCCGTGATAGTCTGACCAAAGGCCCAGTCGCCGAGTTCCCCGTGGTAGGAACACGGATCGAACTAATCGACGGAAGCTATCACGACGTCGATTCGTCCGAGCGTGCGTTCTACATCTGTGCCCAAGGCTGTTTCCGTGAATACTTCAAACAAGCTGGTCCAGTGCTCTTGGAACCGATTATGAACGTCGAAATTGAATGCCCAGAATCGTACCAAGGAACCGTCGTGGGTGACGTTATCACTCGCCGCGGCCTGATTACCAGCACGGACATCAATGCCTCGGTCAGTATCATCAAAGCTGAAGTACCGTTGGCAGAAACGTTTGGCTATGCAACCGATCTTCGTAGTATGACGCAGGGCCAAGGAACGTTTACAATGGAGTTGGCGACGTATCGTCAAACACCAACTCACATCCAAGAACAGATCATCGAGGATAAGAAGAAACAACAACTAGTCGGCGCGAAGTAAATTGAAATCAGCTTGCTGATTCGATTCAATCCCGTCCACTTTCCGGAACCGGCGAAGCTGCTGCTACAGTGACTTCGCCGGTTTTTGCTTTTCATCCGCTGCATTTGCTATCGAAACGATTCCGCTGGGCCAGGAAAAACGCCTTCTTTCACTGCGGCGTCAAACTCTTTGGCGGACTCGGCAATGAGCTCTTTCACATTGGCGAATTGGCGGACGAACTTCGGTAAGTAGCCGCTAGTCAGTCCAATCATGTCATTGACAACGAGCACTTGGCCGGTTGTGTGCGGACCGGCACCGATTCCGATCGTGGGAACACAGACGGCTTCGGTAATTTCGCGACCGATTTCGGTCGGCACACATTCCACGAGTACCGCGAACGCACCAGCTGACTCGGCTGCCTTTGCGTCCTCGACCAGTCGCTGAGCATCACGTTGGACTCGATATCCACCATCCACATAGACATTTTGAGGTCGCAATCCTACATGAGCCATAACGGGGATGCCCGCAATGACCATCGCCTCGATCCTGGCAGTCTGTTCGGCACCGCCTTCCAGCTTGACTGCGTGACAACGAGTTTCCTTAAGCACCCTTGCCGCCGATGCAACGCTACGACTGATTTCGCATTGGCCTTCGGGGAATGGCAAATCAACGACCACCATCGCTCGCTGGGCCGCGCGACCTACCATTTCCGCGTGATACAACATCTGGTCCATCGTCACCGGCAGCGTTGTTTCGTGACCTTGAACAACCATCGCCAGCGAGTCACCGACGAGCAGGACATCGATTCCCACCGCATCAAGGATCTGGGCAGTAGGAAAGTCGTAAGCCGTGAGCATGCTGATGCGTTGCCCATCGACACGCATGCGACGAAGTTCTCGGGTGGTGACACGTGGTGGCAATGATTCTGATGATTGAGTTTGCTTTTTCATGAGGCGAATTGTACCTCATATTACTCCCTCGTTACCGGGGGTCGAATGATTGAGAGCGAACCGGATATACTCATCGGTGGTCTGACCCTACACCCGAAAACCGCATGCTGACACGAATCCACGGCGGCAAAATCGTCGATCCGAAATCCGCGAACACGACTGCGACAACGACTTCCGCTGCGCCGTCGATTGAAGTCGGCGATATCTGGTATGCCGACGATCGAATTATCGACCCGCCGCAGGGTACGAGCGTTCGTCCAAATCGTGAAATCGACGCCAGCGGATGCATCGTCATGGCTGGCGGTATCGACCTGCACACGCACATCGGGGGCGGCAAAATCACGCTGGCAAGAATGCTGCTCGAAACGGAGTTGGCCGGTAATCGTGAGCCGTTCTTGCCGACCGCGCGAGATACCGCCGCTCGGTATCTCGACATGGGTTACACAACTTGTTTTGAGCCTGCGGTGATTCCCAGCAACGCGCGATCGGCGCACGCGGAAATGGCCGATGTGTGTGGGTTGGATACCGGCGGTTACTGCTTGCTCGGCAACGATGATTGCCTGCTACGGATGATCGCTGACGGTTGTGATCAGCAGATCGTGAACGAATATGTTGCGTACATGGTTGCGGCGACTCAGTGCATCGCGGTGAAAGTCGTCAACGCCGGGGGAATCAGTGCTTTTAAGTTCAATCAACGATCATTGAACGTCGACACTCCGCATGCGGAGTACGGTGTTACGCCAGCAAGCATCATTCGCGTTCTGGCGCGGTCCGTGCATGAAATCGGTCTGGCACATCCGCTTCACGTTCACTGCAGCAATCTCGGCGCGGCAGGAAACATCGAATCAACCTTGGCAACTATTCTCGCGGCGGATGGGCTGCCGATTCATCTTACGCACTGTCAATTCCACAGCTATGGCGACGACGGTCCGCACGGCATTTCATCGGGAGCGTCAAAATTAGTCGAAGCGCTCGCACGTTACCCGAATGTGACCATCGACGTGGGGCAGATCATGTTCGGACAAACCGTGACGATTAGCGCCGATAGCCAACATCAATTCACCAATCGATCGCACGCCAAACCACGGCGCACGGCGTTGGTAGACGTCGAATGCGAAGCGGGCTGTGGCGTTGTGCCGTTTCGCTATGAGAACAAGCGTTACGTTCATTCATTGCAGTGGGCGATCGGATTAGAGCTATTTTTATCCGTAGACGATCCGTCGCGAGTATTCCTCACAACCGACCATCCCAACGGAGCACCCTTTACAACATATCCTCACCTGATTCGCCTGTTGGCAGATCGAAGTTTCCGCGAAACGGCGTTAGCAGAGATTCATCCAGATGCCGCAGCGAGCAGTTCCCTAAAAGGCAATTCGCGAGAGTACACATTGGATGAGATTGCGATCATGACGCGACAAGCTCCCGCACGAATCTTAGGGTTGGACGATATTGGAAACCTTCGACCGGGATCATTGGCAGATATCGTGATTTATGACGCCCACGAAGAAAACATGGAACGGTTGTTTAGCGAGCCGCGAATGGTCATTCGTCGCGGGTCGATTGTTCGCGGCGATGGCGCCGTTGATACTCGTACCGTTGCCCATGTGACGCGGGCCGCTGACCCAGCATTTGACCGATCCATTGTGCTTGGGCAGGCGCGCAAGTACGACGAGTTCGCCGCCCATGTGATGCATCGGTTGTGGATCAGTGATGACGAGATGCAATCGGTCTTAGGTTCGTGCAGCGTCAAGAGCAACGCCTGCGAGCGTGTACGATGAGTGACGAAATGCAGATCAATGGTGTACCCATCGAAGCAACATTTGCCGAAGCCTTTGATATGAAGGCGACTCGCCTGATCATCACGGCAGATGATTCGCAGTGGGCACGAGAGGCAGCGAAAGCGATGACAGGTTTCGGCACCAGCGTGATCGCCTGTGGTTTGGAGATCGCCGTCGAAGTCGAGCTCAGCGAACCCGAAACGCCGGACGGTCGCCCTGGCATCGCGATTCTAGCCTTCGCTGTTAGTGGTAGCGAACTGGAAAAACAAATCCCTCGACGCGCCGGTCAATGTGTGCTGACGTGTCCGACCACAGCCCTGTACGCCGGCATTGTTGGCGACAAATCCATGCACCCGAAACGAATTGCGTTGGGAAAATCGCTACGCTACTTTGGAGATGGACATCAAATCAGTAAGCGTTTGGATAAGCGACGGTACTGGCGCATTCCAGTCATGGACGGCGAGTTCGTCTGTGAACACGATGTGCCGCGAGTTGATGGAATTGGTGGCGGCAATTTTCTGCTGTTGGGCTCGTCGATAGCCGCAGTCACTCTGGCCTGTCGTGCGGCGATCCAAGCACTGCAACCGCTGCCTGGAATTATCACGCCGTTTCCCGGTGGCGCAACACGTAGCGGATCAAAGGTCGGCTCCAAATACAAAGCTCTCTTTGCCAGCACCAACGAAGCTTTCTGTCCATCGCTAAAGCATGTCGCGCCATCGTTGCTTCGTGACAACGTCAACGCGGTGCTGGAAGTCGTGATCGACGGGATGGATGGTGACTGCATTTCGCGAGCGATGCGCGTCGGTATACAAGCGGCGTGTCGAGCTGGCGGAGGCAACGGATTGCTTGGCGTAACAGCGGGCAATTATGGCGGCAAGCTGGGGCGACATCACTTCCATTTAGCGGAGGTGCTTCGATGACACGTTGGACGTTGTCGCTTTTGCAACCGCTGACGCACGATGTTGATGCGTCGCCGATTTCATTGGAGTCATTTGCCACTCGAAGTGTTGCCGACATCGAGCGAGTACAACTAACTGGGATGGGACCTACCGTTCGAATCGGAGATTTGTTTCGCGTCGGACGCCATTCGACCTCCAACGACTCGATCGATTGCATTGAGATCAATGGGGACGTCGAGCGATTTCACCATTTGGGCGCTCGACATGGCGGAGGACGATTTGCAATCGATGGCTCTGCAGGCAATTGGGTAGGTTTGGGTATGAGGGATGGTGAACTGATCGTAACAGGGAATGTTGGTGATGGTGCTGGGGCGATGATGCGCGGCGGACGAATTCGAATTGATGCCAACGCGAGAAACGGTGTCGGTGGTCCCTGTTCATCAAGCCACACGGGCATGAGTGGCGGATTGATCACAGTTGGCGGCAATGTTGGCGATTACGCTAGTCATCGGATGCGGCGAGGCGCGGTGGTGATCAACGGCAATGCGGGCGTAGCGCTAGCGAGCCAAATGATTGCTGGTACGGTGTGCGTTTCCGGAACTTTTTTGGCTCAAGCCGCGTATGCAATGCGTCGTGGAACACTGGTTTTACAAACCCATGTTGATTTCTGCCCCCTCCGGTTCTCACGTCCGTCAGTTCTGGAGTCGCCCATGGTTGCTCTTCTTCGAGCCCATTTGACACCAGAAATTACGGGACTTCGAGCCGCATGTCGGTTGTTGGAGCGAGTAGCATCGGGGGGCCTAAAATCTCGCCGAGGCGATTTTTCGGTAGGTGGGCAGGGCGAAATACTCGCAATTTGCCCTGATTCCAATTGATTCAATTTGCTTTAGGAGTTGTGAAAAATCATCGCTTCCCGCCAATTCCTAAATTCGCGACAATACAGGCGTAACAACTCACCCTTCCCCCAAAAAGAAAACTCATGAAACGAATTTTGCCCGCCGCTGTTCTCACCATGTCCGCGTTGCTGACTTTTCAAAACACGTCTGCCGAAGACTTTGGGATCGGCTCCAAGGCCCCCGAAATCGATGTGGAACATTGGATCGACAGCGGCAAAGGCAAGGCCGATCCAGTGACCAAGTTCGAAGCTGGAAAGATCTACGTCGTAGAATTTTGGGCTACGTGGTGCGGACCGTGTGTTGGCAGTATGCCGCACTTGGCAGAGATGGCAGATAAGTATCGCAATAAGAAAGTTCGCATTATCAGCATCTCCAACGAGGACCTGGAAACAGTAACCGAGTTTCTCAAGCAAGAAGGTCCAGGTGCAAAAACTTTCGGCGAAATCACTGCTGCTTACTCGTTGACGACAGATCCCGATGGCAGCGTGTATGCCGACTACATGGACGCCGCTGGACAGGGCGGTATTCCGCACGCATTCATCGTCGGTACGACCGGCGAAATCGAGTGGCACGGCCATCCGATGACGATGGAAGGCGAAGACTACGGTGACCCCCTGGCGAAGATTTCCGATGGAACATGGGACCGTGAAGCGTATAAGGAGCAAATGAAAGAGCAGGAGCGGCTGCAACAATTGATGCAAAAAATCGCACAGTTGGCACAAACGGAGAAATTTGAGGAGGCTGCCGGCTTAGTTGAAAAAGAGATGAACGAAACCAAGTCACCATCGACTAAGAGTCAACTTGAAATGTTGCTCTACAACTTAAAGCTCAATGGCGGCATGGTTGACGAAAAAGTGAAAAGCTACTTCAAAGACAAACTCGCTTCGACAAAGAACGTCATGGAACTTGGCCAAATGTCATACATGATCCACCTTGGTTTGGAAAACGGTGCGGATGTCGGCGACTTGGCCATCGATGCAATCGCCGCATTGTCCGAGAATTCAGAATCTGCGCCAGATCAAATTAAACCCATGGTATTCATGCAACTTGCACAGCTTTACGAAGCAACAGCCAAGCTGCCTGAAGCAATCGCCGCTCAAGAGAAAGCGGTCGCGGCGAGTACGGGACAGGCACAGAAGCGAATGCAGGCCTACCTGGATCAGCTGAAGGCACCCGCCGAAGAGCCTGCTGACGAAGCCGCAGCAAAGTAACCGCCCGACTCGGGTGTTCATTTATGCCCACCGTCCGCTGATGACGGTGGCATTCGCAACCCGAGCGAACTTCAGACTTGCTCAGTCAGTTCAAATCGCGTCCAAGCCCGTGCTGTCCAGCCAAGCGTTATCCATGCAAGAGCCGCAGCAGCCGCGATGCTGCTGAACACAAACAGCGGTGGGACGAGGCTACCAGGAAACATAAGTCTTAGCACCGTGGCCCACGATAGTAGCAACCCAAGCAACGTTAAAAGCGTCGCAGCTTTTACGATGAAGATTACTTTGGTGCGAATCAGCATCGTGATCCCTTGGGCGCGTTCCTGATGTGGAAAATCTAAGAAGATCGCGTTCTCAGCGGCGAAAACCATCACAGCAAAAGCCGGTAGTATGCCCATCCATAGTACTGTTTGCATGACATTTTGATTCGTAATCCAGGCCGCAGGCGTCAACACGATCAATTGAAATGCAATGGTCAAGCTGACCGGCACTAACAATTGGCCGATTACCACGGTACGCGGAGCAAGCGGCAATCCAGAAAGAATCGACATTCGACGCAGGTCTCGGCGGAAGTCCAGTCGCAACGCCGGTGGCGCCAGAAGCATTGTCGAAAGCGTGACTCCACCGACGACAAACAACCATTGCTCAGTGGTTGTATCGATCAGTAACGGTGAAAGCGAGAGTAGGGTTGGTAAAAGCAAAGTTACTGCAACCGTCAATGCATGTTGCAGCAGCGTATGGAATTGACGCAAAGCGAGCGGTACAGCTAAACGAATCGTTGTCGGCCAATAGGAGCTAAGTCGATCCAACGCATCGAATCGAAACAGGTTTATCAATGCCTTCTTCTCATTGCGATTCGATAATAACTTTATCGAACTGTTTCGATGCTGTCGAGCAATTGCTTCTCGATCGGTAAAAACCAGGATCAATATACCTAGAAGTAACAGACACAAACATCCCACCAGTTGCACCATCGTCATCGGAGAGTAGGCACCACTCGTTGCGAGTGCGGAGGTGATATGCCAGGGTGTTGCCAGTGCCTGAACCAGCGGTGAAGAGGCCACTTCCCCCAGCGATCGCAACGACGCGATTAAGTACATGCTCGTGGGCGAATGTAGTGGGACTGAATGGGTGGCGCTGGTTCCGATAGTTATCAATAACGACAACACTGCAATGGCGACGGCGAATCGACACAGAACCAGTGAAACCGGGGAGAGTAATGCAATGACTCGGTCAATGACTCGACGGACGATTTCCAATAGCAATACTCCGCAGCACATTGCGATCAGAAACAATTCGATCCTCGCGACATCATGCACCAGGATGAATGCCAGCAAGCTTGTCTTGATCACCGCGCCGGTAGCTGCATTGAGCAATGGATACATCAACACCGAAGAACGCTGGACTGGAGCTCCGGCAATCCACAGCCGAGCAGCATCAGTCAACTCAGCGTCGAGTCCCTCTCGCACCCAAACTTGGCGAGAGAAGTGATACAACGAATACAGTACCATCGAACCGCCTAACCACAGTTCGAGCTGTTGCGGCCCAACCGGTTCCCGTTCCGCCAAGACCGTGACCGCACCAACGGTAAAAACGACAAAACAAACGATTGATACTGCCGTCGCGATCACTCGTTTTGGTGATGCCGCACGGCGCAGCCCGGCCATCAAGCGAGAACGAACCTGTCGCAATTGCAGATCAATCAAGTGTGCATAGACCGTCGGCGAGTCCCAGGTCGACGTTATCACGCTACTGCCTCACCAGCCAATGCATCGGAGTCGACAGCGACTTGGTCATCAATCGCCGCAAAGAAAGCTTGTTCAAGAGTAAGCGAACCGGGAAAGGTTTGCTGTAATTGGTCGACCGGACCCACGAATCGCAACTGCCCTTGGTGCATGATGATTATGGTGTTGCACACGTCTTGAATCATGGCGAGTAAATGACTGCTCAATAGAACAGTAGTTCCTAACGCTGCTCGCTCGCACAACGTTTGCAGAAATAAGCGGATTCCGGGCGGATCCAGGCCCGTCATCGGTTCATCAAAAAGCAGCACACGGGGATCGATTAGATAGGCTAGGCAGATTGCAAGCTTTTGTCTCATCCCACGCGACAAGGCTCCAGCTAAATCATTCCTTTTCGCTGTCAGTCCGAATTGATCCAAGAGTGCGGCCGCTTTGTCGCGAAAGTGTTCAACTTCGTAAATGCGGCCAATGAACTCAAAATGATCTTGCACTCTCAAGTCATCGAACAGTGGTGGATCATCGGGAATGAACACAACGTTTCGCTTCAATCCGACCGGGTTTTCAAGGGACGAGAAACCAGCAACACGGAGGTCGCCATTGTCCGGTCGCAGCAACCCCGCCAGACAACGCATCGTCGTCGTTTTTCCAGCCCCGTTGTGGCCGACCAGTCCACAGATTTGGCCCGGTTGAATGGAAAACGAGACATCATCAACCGCGATGAAGCTACTGTATTGTTTTCGTAGGCCTGTGACGTGAATCATGTTCAAATAACAGCGGAGTAATGGCGAGCAACTTAGATTCTGAGCCACTTCGCTGGGACGTACGAAACGAAGTGACACAAAACTTTAGGTCACGCATGGGCGCGCGGCCGTACAATCGGATGGCCAGATAACCCGCAAGATTGCTATTTCCGGAGTCGGCGGAATTTGGTAACAGCGCTTGCATTATGAACACATTGCGACTGTACCGTATTTCTCCCGCTTCCCCGGAACCTACTGGCCTCAATACGAGCGACCATCTCGCCGGGCTAGATTTGGTCCGTGGCGTCGCAGCCATCTGTGTGGTGCTACTGCACGCTTGCGTCCCGTACCTGCGACATCCCATGCCCGGCTTGACCTGGCCGGTACGTGATACGACCAGCGAAATCGTGGATTGGGTGTTCTGGTCAATCGAACTCTTCGTGATGCCAGTGTTCTTGGTGACTGCGGGCTTTTTGTTGCATACGTCGCTGAAGTCTCGTGGGCCATGGCAAACTCTGCAAGCAAGATTGCAACGACTTGGACGCCCGCTGCTGTTTGGCATCTTGGTGATTCTGCCTATTGATCTTTATCTTTGGCTCGCCGGGTGGGTTTGTGAGAACAAGATTCCGCTGGTCAAACTCAAGAGCTTGAAGTTTGATCCAGGCGTGGATGATGGATTGTGGGGATTGAGCCATCTGTGGTTTCTGCTGTACGTGATTACCTATGTTGCAATCGTTGCTGGTGGCGTAGCACTCGCGAAGCGGAAGGAAGGGTTGGCAACATATCTGCAGCGACTGTCGCACCCAGCTATCGTCCTTCCTTGCTTAGCCATAACCGCCATGGTAACGCTTTGCATACGTCCCGAAGTGGTCTGGGGGTTTCAACATCGATTTGAACCCGTGCCGAGTAAATGGATTTATAGCCTGATGTTTTTTCTCGCCGGTATGGTTTGGGCCAAGCATGATCCTAAATTGCAAAAGCTTTCGTTGCTCGCCACTTCGCAATCCATTGTCCTGTCAATCGTAGCTGTTCTGTCGGCGGTCTTGATGGGACGATGGCATTTGCAAGCGAGGATGGCGAATGTCGAGGAAACACGTACAGCGTTGGCATTGTTGGCTGGATTAACGGTCACCGCAGCGACCGCGGTAACTTTGGCTGGCATCGCAGTTTCAGTGAAGTCGACTACGCGATTGCCGAAATCGTTGAGGTACCTCGCCGCGGCGTCATTTTGGATATACTTGGTGCATCACCCGCTACTTGCCCTGATCCATTTAGACTTAAAGTGGTTGCTGCCTACGGCACCGGCTATCTTGAAAGCTCTACTGTCGTACTTGATGGCAATCGCCATTTCGTTGGTGACGTTCGAGGTTTGGGTTCACAGCACTTGGTTCGGTCGCTGGAGTGGAATGGGTGTCGCAATGCACAAGCCAGTTGGCCCTAAAATATCGGACGGCGTCGGGACAGACGTAATTCCCGTCGTTGTCAATGAACATGGAGTGGTTCGCCGTGCGGCGTAAACTGTCGCCATGCTGGACGCTGTATTGTTACTAGTTCGATCGCCCAAAACTTAGCATCCACCATTGGGAGTCGTCAAATGCGGACGCTGTTTCTGTTTCTCGCCGTGTCACTTCCCGCGTTTGGTATCGACATTCCCATCGCGGACGTGGCCGCATTGCAGCAAGCTGTAGCCACCGCGCATCCTGGCGACAATCTTGTACTGCGCGAGGGTGAGTGGAAAGACACACAGATTGTTTTCACTGGCGAAGGAACCACCGCAGCACCAATCACGTTGATGGCCGCAGTACCAGGCATGACGATCCTCACGGGCAAGAGCAGCTTGCGGATCGGCGGAAAGAATCTGGTGGTTGCGGGGTTGCTGTTCAAAGATCCGAGCCCTGAAGTAAGTGATCTCATACAGTTTCGCAAGGACTCAAAGACACCTGCCCAAGATTGCCGCATGACGAATTGTGCGGTGATCAGCCAACAACCATCGATCGTTTCGCAAGAGAGCCGGTGGGTCGGATTGTACGGCGAGGGGCATCGTGTGGACCGCTGTACGTTTCAGGGCAAGTCGGGAACAGGCGCGACGTTTGTGGTATGGCTGGGCGATACAAGCCCAGGTAAACACCGCATCGATCATAACTATTTTGGGCCCCGAGAAAAGCTTGGAAAAAATGGCGGTGAAACGATCCGCGTGGGCGATAGTCAAACATCAATGCTTGCCGCTGCTTGTATCGTTGAGTACAACTTATTTGAAGCGTGCAACGGCGAAGTGGAGTGCATTTCCAATAAATCCTGTGGCAATATTTATCGCGACAACACGTTTTTGAGTGTCAGTGGAACATTAACGCTTCGCCATGGAAACGGATGTCTTGTGGAACGAAACGTCTTTCTCGGTGGACGAGCAAGTGGAACTGGGGGCATCCGAATCATCGGCGAAGACCACGTTATCCGCGACAACTACTTGGAGAATTTGACTGGCGACGATGCCCGCTCGGCAATCAGTTTGATGATGGGAATTCCCAACTCACCACTCAATCGTTACTTCCAAGTTCGGAATGTCCGCCTGGAAAGCAACACCATCGTCGATTGCGAGTGTTCGATTTTGATCGGCTTGAGTGATGACAACAAGGCGTCACTGGCACCCGTTGCAACCTTGTTCGTAGCAAACAAAGTGCTGTGTCCGAAATACGCGGTTGTCGAAGCCCGCTGTGACCTCGATGGCATCCACTGGACAGCAAACGAGTTCTTCGGAAAGTCACTCGGAATTCCTGCCGTCGTTGGCATACAAACGGTTCATCCTCAACTCAACCCAATCGCTGCAATCGCACGCAGTGAAGTAGGCTCAACTTGGTAACACCACTTTTTGTTTGCCCGATGCTAAGTAAAGATTGGAACCCATGCCCAGTTTATTTTCGACGATGCATGGAATGCAGCGTCTGAGCTTCGTCGCGACGGATCGTTATCGTGCGGTCCAGTCGAGTAATTGTTAGCACATCGAATAACATTTCATTCACATTTTCTAAAATAACGCTCATTTGATGTCGCCGAGCATCGAGGTACAGTCGGATCAGCCGGTCCAACATATGACTCTTCACTGTTGTCACCGACGAACAATCGATCTTGATTTCATCGCAATGCTTTTCTTTAAACTCTCGAGTGGCACGATCAATCAATTCTTCAAGCGATGCGGAATTGTTGTCCGTCGCTCGCGTGGAAGTTACCATCGTAAAGTCTCCCTCCTAAATTTGAATTTATTCCACTTGGCGTAATTGCATCGCGTCGATTACTTTGCCGTGAGCCAAGGCATTTGTAATCACCACCAACCAATCGCTCGGTTTCGCCCAGCTTTTCTTTTTCAGGTAACCGATGGCATCAGCAATCGTTTGTTCTGGGTCATCGGAAAACTGCATCAAGAACGGCTCAACTCCCCAAGGCAGCAACAACTGCCGAAACGTGTCCTCCAGGTCTGTGAACGCATAGATTGGGACACCCCGCGGGCGAAGTGCCGCAAGCACGTAAGGCAAGAAGCCGCTGCGTGTGAAAACAATGATTCCCGATTGTCCTAATTCCTGAGCCAGAACGGCTGCCGAGCGGAGCATTTTGGACTTGGGTTCGTGCAGTTTGATACGCGAGTTCAACGCCAGACTGACACTTGGTTCAATACTTCCGATGATGTCCTTGAGTACTTGGACGGACTCCGACGGGTACGAACCGGTCGTTGTCTCGCCGGACAGCATCACTGCATCAGCTTGCTCGCGAACAGCGTTGCAGACATCTGAAATCTCTGCTCTTGTTGGCATCGGAGAATGAATCATCGATTCCAACAAATGCGTTGCGATGATGACCGGTTTACCAGCAGCCTGGCATGCGCTGACCAGTTGTGTCTGGATCAGTGGCAACCTGTGGTAATCGATTTCGATTCCCAGATCACCTCGCGCGACCATCAATGCATCGGCTTGGCAAATGATTTCGTCCATATTGCGAACGCCGGTTTGCTCCTCGATTTTTGCAATGATTCGTGCTGGCGAACCCATTTCATCCAGGATTGTGCGCAGCGTGACCACGTCCTCTGCCGACCGAGCAAACGAGAGAGCGACGAAATCGATTCCCGCTTTAACTCCCGCCAGCAGATCGTTTTTGTCCTTCTCAGTGATCGACGGCAAATTGACATGGATACCAGGCAGATTGATGTGGCGACGTGATCGCAAAACACCTGGTGTCAAAACTTCACAGTGAACGCCGTAAGTGTCTTTGTCCACAACTCGAAGTCGGATTAGACCGCTGTCCACCAGAATCGTCGTTCCCTTCGCGACGTCGTTTGCTAGATCGGGATAGTTGACGGAGACGATCGCGCGATCGGGGTCGGTTGATATGTTGCCGGCTGCTACTGGTACAGGCACCGGCGAAGTTTGTAGATACAGTTCACTTCCGGTTGGCAGTTCAATCGGCTCGTCGACGTCACCGGTCCTTATCTCAGGACCTTTGACATCCATCATGACAGCCACTTGCCGCCCGATATCATTTGAAGTTCGGCGGATCCTCGCAATCACGTCGGCCGCCCATTCGCCACTGCCATGGGCCATGTTCAGCCGAAAAACATCAACGCCTTGTTGGATCAACTTCGCAAGACAGCGATCCGACTGGGTCGCGGGCCCCAGCGTTGCGATGATCTTGGTATGACGGTAGTAATTCACGGGAATATCGACCGAGTTTCTAGCGGCAGTTTCAGTAGCTGGGGAGACTCCGTTGGAAAAGAAAAGCACTCGCTGTGCCGCGAGTGGGACCATCGCGGACAAAGTTCAAGAGCACCGGGCCAATTTGCCTTGCAAGCGATTAACGGTCGCTAGAGTGACTCTAGCTGCAAGCACGATTGCGTACTTGCAGCGAATCCAGGATCGCCTGCACAAGAAGTAAGCAGCTAAGCATCGTAGGCTGCACGATCTAGGGCTACTTCAGACGATAGCACATCAACTTATCTTGCTCACGAAGGTACAGTTTCCCGCCGGAGATGACGGGATGTGCCCAAGTCTTCCCTTGTTGGAATTCAGGCACGAGGGTGCCGACGACGTCGAACTTTTCCGGCGTTGCTTTAGCAAGAATGACTTCACCACTTTCGCGACGAAAGATGATGTGGCCATCGGCATACGTGACACTGGTTTCGCCATCACCGGTGGCCCGAATAGGGCCCCAGACAATGTTGCCTGTTTTCATTTCCACGCAAATCGGTAGTCCATTTCCATTGCCGTGACCGCAATAGATATAACCGTCGACAAGAACCATGCCGCCGTGCTTGTTTTGCAGTTGATTGCTTTCGAGCCAATACACCTCTTCGGCACTAACGCTGTCAGCTGTAGGGACCAGCTTCAACAGGGCAGAACCCGTGTTGTAGCCGGTACTGGTAAATACATAATCATCATCGACGATCACCGTGGGGATATTGGCTGTGCCGTTAGCTACTCGATCGTATCGCCACAAGAACTTTCCATCACTGGCACGTACGCCGATCAGTCCACGTCCAACCAGTTGAATGTATTGTTTGACTCCGCCAGCATTGGAGATCACCGCCGATGCATAGCCAGCACCATCCTTCAGGTCTTTTCCGTTGAGGCCTGTTTCATTGGGGTATTGGGGCATCTTACAGGCCCAGACTTCATCACCAGTGACTTTATTGAGCGCGACCAACATGCCGCCGCTGCCACCAGGCGTACAGACGACCACCTCGCCATCAACAAGCGGCGATTCGCTGTAACCCCAGCTGCTCATCATCTTCCCGTCCCACTGTGAGAAGTCGCGTTGCCATACAAGCGACCCATTCCCGCGCTCCAGACAAACGATCTTGCCGTCACTGCTAACCATGTACAAACGATCGCCATCAATCGTCGGCGTTGTTCGCGAACCGTCGTAGCCATGCTTAGGTGGCCCCGCTGTTATCGCTTGCTTCCACTTAACGTTTCCGTTTGTCGCATCAATCGCCACAACACTTTGGCTGTCCTCGTAGTTGCCGGAGGTGTAGATCATCCCATCAGCAACCGAAACGCTCGCATAACCGGAGCCGAGCCCGGTGGCGACCCAATCCAGCGGCGGACCATTTTGGCCCCAGGTGCCAAATAATCCAGTTTCCGCTGAACGATTTGCTCGATCGGTTCCGCGCCACTGCGTCCAATCTTCTGCGGTCGCCGCGGCAAGTGACAAAGTGACAATAGCGAGTAGCGGTACGCATCGAAGTAAAGCAATCGTGAAATTCATTGTGTTTTTTCCAGAAGTGAAACGGGCAAATTGACATCTCAAGTAACGATCTCTTGTTACTGAGATTGGTTCCAGTAAATAACGGCGTTGTGTGTTGCTCGACCGACGGCGACAATATCCTCATCCCCGTCACCATCCAAGTCACCGACGACTAAGTCTTCCACGGCGACCTGCCCAGGCTCGATGAGCGAACGATTCCATTTTCCGTTCTTGGCATCGACTGGATCGTAGATGCGAACGCCTGAGCGATGGCCTGTGGAAGCATCGTCTCGCACTCCGATAACCAGTTCTTGTTCGGGGTCGGCATCCAAATTCGCACAGGCCACGGCATGTCCCCACTTGAGCTGTTCGTCCAATACATGGCGAGTCCACAAGGATTCGTGTTCCACTGAGACATCGGAGGAAGGTTCGGTGTAGACGACCACATGGTCTCCGTGCCAAGGTTCAATCGTCGCAATATATTTCTCTCCAGCGTTGAGATGCCCCAGCCGTACTTCGCTAGCACCAATCGCCGGCGCGGTACCGCTTTGCCCACTGCCCAAACGGCGTTTCTCGATCGAGTCGCCAGCAGGACGCATCCACGTGACACCCTCGAAGCTCGCTGCCAGCAGGTCGTGGCGGTCGTCGTTGTCCAAGTCAACAACATCAATGTTATGGGAAACGTGAAGAGAATCGTCGATCACCTGGCTCTTCCATTCAGCGCCGGATGACTTCGGTGGTGAAAGTAACAGCAAGCGGATTGCCGTGTTATCGAATCCCGGTGCTCGCGATCCGCGCCCTTTGAGCGGAGCAACGATCAGCTCTTGGTCCCCATCGGCATCCCAGTCAGCCCAATTCATTCGGTGCGTGGTTGGTTCAGTCGTGAGCAACTCGTAGGCCCACGACGCGCGCGGATCGTCGCCGCACTGCAGCCAGCCGATCTCTCCGCCAGTGTCGCTGTTGTTGAACTGCCAGTCACGGCCGACAGCGAAGTCGATATCGCCATCGTTATCGATATCGTGAGGCGCAAAGCAAACATTATCAAACTTCGCTGAAGAATCAGCGTGCATCACATGCACTTTCCATGTTGGATTCTCTAGCCAGATAAATCTCTTACTGTCGACGATGGCAATATCGAGTTTACCGTCGCCGGACAGATCCAAGACACGGACGGCGTAACCGACCTGCAATTCCACAGGCAAGACTTCTGGCTTCCATGTCGTCTGCGCCCAAACGACGCAGGGACAGAGAATAAAAATTGCGGTAACACTGTGAATTGATTTTTGATACATCGTGAAAGGCAAGGGGGGTGGACGATGTGGAACAGTTTCGCCGCAACGAGCGCGGCAACAGCCGGTTACTAAAGTATTTGTAGGCCCGGCAATGCGAATACGAGTGTAACCGACATGGAGCCAGCACTGATATTGTTACGCGGAACATTTAAACTGCGCAACCGTCTACCCACTCTTTGGAGTGGCGTGTATGATTGAAGTCTTAACGATGTTCCCTCTTCCATGTCCTGATGGTTATTAAAAGAAAGCTGTTTCTTTGACATTGGTTCGTGGCGTGCGGTTGAGTTGATGCAAACTACCTGTTTCGAGTGTTCCAGATGAGAGATCGCTTTTTTGATCGGGAGTTTTTTCAAACTTCGAAAAGATTACGCCCAGCCGATCTTCGTCGCCGAGTGTTCGCCGAGCAACTTGAGGACCGGAGATTGATGGTCGCCGAGGGCGAAGTCTTCGACGTCTCGCGAGTCATCAATGCAGCAGGTTTGACTGGGGCACTGACGTCAACGATTCGCTGGGGCGACGGCACACAGTCCGCTGGCACCGTATCACCACTTCCAGCGACCGGGCCGATCCGAGTGAAGTTTGACTACTCTCTGGATAGCAGCGGATTTTTTTCGGCGCAGGAACGAAAGACGATTTTGGAGTTGGCTGCAAACTCCATCGTCTCGCGGTTTAATGATGACCTAGCGGCGCTACCTGCGCCGACTCCCAGTTCGGTACCAGCGAACCAAGACACTTGGTCTGCGGTTTTTTCAAATCCGACCAGTGGTGCGATCGAAACTCGAAAGGATTTAGTCGTTGCCGCCAATGAAATCATCATCTACGCAGGCGCTCGCAACTTGCCAGGAAATACTCGCGGATTCGGTGGCCCAGGTGGCTTCACGTCGTTCGGTTCAAGTGCGTGGAATGACTTAATCAAAAGTCGCGGTGAAGCTGGGGCATTGGCTAACCCGCAAACTGATTTCTCGCCCTGGGGCGGTTCAGTCACGTTCGATAATGCTGATACAAATTGGTACTTCGGTGTCGACCCTGTGGGAATCACCAGTAGCCAAGTCGATTTCTTAACGGTCGCCACCCACGAACTGACGCACGTGTTTGGATTCGGGTTTAACCCGCCAGCCACAACGCCTCCGTCAGCGCCGACGTCGTGGCAAAACCTCTCCAGCAGTGGCAACTTTACTGGTCCCAAGGCCGTCGCTTCTTTTGGCGGTACAAACGCGTCACTGCAAGCGGGCGATCGCAGTCACTGGCGCGAGGGCATTCTCAGCGGAGGTCGCGAAACGTTGATGGACCCGACAATCCCGGGCGGAGAAAGAACTTTGCTGTCGCCACTCGACTTCGCCGCCCTTGACGATATCGGGTGGGACGTCGATGTAACGAATGTAACGGTGACAGGCTCACATACTTACGCGGACAACGGCACTTTTCCAGTCGAAATTGTTTTGCGCAGCGCATCTGGCGAACTTGTTTCGACGCTAAGCGCGAACATCACCGATGTGGCTCCGACGTTGACGATCGTAGGTAACCAGCCGGTGATTGCCGGCCAACCGTTATCGATCACTGGTCAAATTGCCGATCCAGGTGCTGATACCTTTACCTACTCGATCGCCTGGGGCGACGCTTCGACGGCAGATACTGGCGATGCGACCACGACGTTCAACGAATCACACGTCTATTCCGAACCAGGCTCTTATACGGTTCGCGTTACCGTTACCGACAAGGTCACTACAACCGCCAGTGACGTTGAAACCTATACCGCAACAGTGACGGCTCCACCCACGCTCTCGCTCGCCCTTGACGTGGCAACGATCGCCGAAGATGCCGGCGCGGATGCGGTAACCTTGACGATCACACGCAGTGGCCCAGCGTTAACGACCGCCCAAACAATTACACTTCTATCGAGCGATATCACTGAGGCAACCGTGCCAGCGACGGTGGTCATCCCGGCTGGCGAAACCTCGGCCACAGTCAACGTGCGTGCCGTTGACGACTTTTTGCTCGATGGCGAGATCACGCTCATGTTGACAGCTTCCGCTACTGCATTGGGACTGGCGGCAGTGTCAACGCCGTTGAAAGTGACCGATCGTGAATCGATTGTGGCGTCATTCGGTGTCGCTTCGATCCGGGAAGACGCCGCGACCGATTTGCTGCTGCTGACCGTCACTCGCAGCAATACCGATACTACTGAACCGCTCGATGTCGCGATCACGGGCGGCGATATGTCTCAGCTCGTGCTGGCTTCTCCGATCGTCATCCCCGCCGGTCAAGGTAGCGTCACTGTTCCGCTAACGCCGACCAACGACACAGCGCCCGAACGGACCACAAGCCTTGCATACACGTTCACGGCGAGCGGCTATGCAACCGGCGGTACTGCATCGATTGATATTCTCGACGATGAACCGCCGAAGTTTCGAAACCCAAACATGTCCGCCGATGTCGATGGCAATGACGACGTCACAGCCGGTGATGCCGCGCTGATCATTTACGAACTATTCATTCGCAGTAACGGTCTGACTTCGAGTGGTTCAGGCGAGACCGGCGGGACGATGGACCCATTCCAACTCGATCCCGCTCAAGATCCTGAAGGCGTGTTCATTGACGTTAATGGTGACTACAGTGTCACAGCGGCAGATGCGTTGGCCGTTATCAATGCGTTGTTTTTAAAAGACTTCGACGGTACCTCGGGTGGTTCCGGGGAATTGCTCGTTACAGAATCCGATTTACTTTTACCTGGGACTGCAATGCCAGCTCCGGAAGCTTACGATAGGGCGATTACCGGTTTGATCCAAGACGATGAGTTGCGTCGACGCACCGCCATTCAGTTGTTCTAGATCCTGTCCGAAAAGCGGTTTGACCCCTCGGAGGCGAGAGGGTCATGCCCCTTTTCGGATTCCTGCTTAGATTGAGTTAAAACGTTCGCATGATTGAGCTGCTGATCAGTGTCGTTTCGTTAATAATCCTGCTGGGCGGTGCTGGAATTTTGTGGTTCTGGTTTGTTCGCAGCCAGGACTGATCGGTCATAATCGTTATCAGACAGTTCCCACGGCGCGGCACGGATCATCGGACTGCGTCAACGCCTATCAACCTTTACGCTCATTTTTCATGAACTGGGAAGCCTGGCTGACAATATCAGTTGCCTTTTTGTTGCTCGTCAGTCTAGCGCTCAGGATCGCGGCAACGGATCTCTTGGCGTTGTCCTGTTTGGGAATTTTAGTCGTCGTCCAAGCTGTAACGGGCTCGAGGAATCTTCCCGATCCCGAAGCTGCGGTGCTGGGCTTTGGAAACAGTGGATTGATCACGGTTGCGTTACTTTTCGCTGTCGTCGCCGGTTTGGAACATACTGGTGGCACCGAACTGGCCACCGGTTGGTTCTTGAAAAAAGCAAAAAGCCTGCGTGACGCACAATTGCGATTGTTGATACCGGTGGCCGCGGTAAGTGCGTTCCTGAACAACACCCCGGTTGTGGCCGCGATGCTGCCAGTCGTCAACGATCTGAGCAAACGAATCGCCAGCAGTAACAGTCGACTTTTATTGCCACTGTCCTATGCGACGATCCTCGGTGGCATGTGCACGCTGATGGGTACGAGCACGAATTTGATCGTCAGTGGCAAGTACAGTGAATTAACCGGTACGCCGCTGACTTTCTTCGCTCCAGCTTGGGTCGGAGTGCCCGCAACGGTCATCGGTGTGACTTACATCATTTTGTTCTCCAGGTGGTTACTTCCTGATCGCAAGCCGGCTGTCAGTACAACGGACGATCCTCGCCAGTACACCGTCGAGATGCAAGTCGAGGCCGGTGGTCCCTTAGTGGATAGTACGCTGGAGGAAGCAGGGCTGCGAAACCTGCCGGGCCTGTACGTGGCAGAGATCCAGCGTGGAGAGGATGTTATCACTGCGGTCGCGCCCAACGAACGACTCCGCGCGAATGATGTTTTGATTCTCGTAGGCGCGCTGGATAGCGTCGTCGACTTACGAAAAATACGTGGACTCATCACAGCCGACGACCAGTCTCGCAAGTTAAATGTTCCGGCATGGAATCGCACGCTGGTCGAGGCCGTAGTTAGCCCCCGCTGTGCGTTGCTTGGCAAAACAATTCGTGAAGGCAGCTTCCGTTCACACTATGGCGCTGCGGTGGTCGCGGTTGCACGTGGCAGTCGCCGACTGAGCGGCAAGCTTGGTGACGTAGAACTCGAAGTCGGTGATGTGCTGCTGTTGGAAACGACAGCCGGATTTCTCTCGCGGCGAAATGAGTCACATGATTTCTATCTTGTCAGCGCAGTCGATAAGGCTGTTATTCTTCGACCCGAGCGAGCTTGGACGGCACTTATTATCCTGCTAGCGATGGTGCTGCTTGCCTCCGCCACGCGAGTGGCGATTCTGCCAGCAGCCTTTATGGCCGCGATTGCCATGATTGGTCTTCGCTGTTGTAGCACTCGTGAAGCTCGTCGCAGTATCGATTGGCCGGTGTTGATCGTGATCGGATCAGCGATCGGAATTGGTAATGCGCTCGGTAAAAGCGGTGCCGCCGCCGGGATCGCGGATAGTCTCCTTTCATTAGCTCAGGAACATCCACTTGGTTCATTAGCGGCGATTTATCTGGCAACCATGCTTTGCACAGAAATGATCACCAACAATGCTGCTGCGGTGCTAATGTTCGAGATCGGCTGGAAAGCCGCCCAGGGACTCGGGGTCAGTGAAATGCCCTTTGTCATCGCTGTCATGATCGCAGCATCAGCCAGTTTTATGACTCCGTTTGGCTACCAGACCAACATGATGGTCTACGGTATCGGCGGCTATCGCATCGGAGACTACGTGAGATTGGGGTTACCATTGAACCTGATCGTATTTGCAGTTTCGATGGTCGTGATCCCTATCGTCTGGCCGTTTTAATCGCCTGTTGTATTGAGAGCAGCTACTTCTTAACCAGCGCCCAGTCGCGGCGTTGGCGGCTGCTGGGGATGACCATTTTTTTGCGATACTTGGTAACCGTTCGCCGAGCGACCGTCATGCCAACTTTCTTTAGCTCTTCGACAAGTTGCTCGTCGCTGTAGGGGTCGCTCTTATCTTCTTTATCGATCAGCTCCTGCAGCTTCAGCCGTATCGTATCCCAGGCGACGTCCTCACCGTCTTCGGTTTGTGTGCCACCGACAAAGAATCGCTTGAGCGGCAAAATTCCTCGCGGTGTTTGCATCCATTTATCGTCAACCGCGCGGCTAACGGTCGTGACGTGAACACCGACACGATCAGCGATCTGCTGCATCTTCAGCGGCTCGATCGCCTCCGGCCCTTCATCAAGAAACTTCTTTTGGTGCTCCACGATCGCTTGAGCAACTCGTGTCAAGGTACTGCGACGTTGTTCGATCGAATCGATCAACCACTGCGCGCTGCTGATCTTGCGTTTGATAAACTCGCGTTCCTCTGCGGTGCTACTCGGGTCTTGCAGTCGACGACGATAATATTCGCTGATGTACAACGTCGGAATTCGGTCGTCATCCAGCCGCACTTTGTACTCACCGTTTTCGTCTTGCTCGAGAATGATGTCGGGCGTAACGTTGGGGACGTACGTTTCCATGAATGCAGCCCCCGGTTTCGGATTCAAATCGTGAAGTTCGGCGCGAACTTCTTGAATTAACTCGATCGAGTAACCGGTCTTCCTGGCAATTTGCGGTAGCCGATTTTCCGCGAGGTCTTCCAAGTGTGACTTGATCAACGTCCGAATCTCTTCGGCGTGTGGCAACGAGGACTTTACTTGCATCAGCAAGCATTCCGAGAGATTGCGTGCAGCGATTCCCGTCGGTTCCAAGGACTGCACCACTGCTAAAGCTTCTTCTGCCTTGGCACGATCATCGGCGCTGTGCCCAGACGGCAAAAGGTCCGGCAGCGGTGTTCGCAAATATCCACCGTCACGAGCATCCAACGTACTGATGATACGTTCGGCAAGCTGTTCCACTTCGTCGTCGATATCAAGCTCAGCGAGCTGGTGCAGCAGGAAATCGTTGAGCGACTCTGGACGAGACTGCGCGTTGGCCATCAGATCGTGACGACGATCGGAATCTTCCTGCATGCGGTTTGCAGAACGCTTGAACGAATCGTCGAAGGTACTTGGCAGATCCGAGTCCATGTTCGTCAGCCGCTCGAAATCATCCTGATTGTCGTGCTCGTTGTCGACCACCAGTTCCTTTTCGTCCTCGCTGCGAACGTCGTTGCTGGGCAGATCTTCTTCTCCCTCGTCGGGCGCAAGCGGATCCACATCCTGCTGTTCCAGCAACGGATTCTCGTTCATCTCTTGCTCGATTCGCTCCTGCAGGGCGAGCGTCGGCAACTGCAGAATCTCCATCGATTGGATCATCCGCGGGGCGAGCTTTTGAACTTGTAGTTGGCGGGCTTCTAGGCCCATCGACATCCGCATGGTCGCATCTCACTAATTGAACGTCCCTGCCGATGCAAACCTCGCACCGGAACTCACTTCGATCGAGTGAGCAACTTCTGTTCCCCACATTATAGTTTTTGTCGACCGGTCAGTGCATCCGCAATCATCTCGCGATTCGCATATTCCAGAACACTTCCTGCGGTGATCCCTCGAGCCAATCGAGTGATCTCGACTGGATACTCACTAAGCAGGTTGGAAATGTACAGCGACGTACCATCTCCCTCGACAGTTGGGTTGGTCGCCATAATGACTTCAACGAAGTTGCCTTTCCGAATTCGCTGGACCAATGGGTCGATTGTCAAAGCATCGGGACCAATTCCATCCAGCGGCGCAATACGACCCAGTAGAACGTGATACAGGCCTCGGTAGACACCAGCTTGTTCTAAACTCATCAAGTCGCGCGGCTGTTCAACGACGCACAACCGAGTGGTATCGCGATTCGGCGCCGAACAAATCGCACAGCGCTCAGCTTCCGAGAGGTTGAAACATATCGCACAGTAACGCACGTCCGTGCGAACGCGACGAATGGCATCGGCCAGAGCAAAGGCTTCGTGCTCGCCGATGCGCAACAGATGAAACGCCAAGCGTTCAGCACTTTTTCGACCAATTCCCGGCAACCGCCCCAATTGTTCGACCAATTCCGATACGGCGCCAGCATGGGACGACATCGTTATCGACCACCGACTAGACTGGTCAAAATCCCGTCGATTCCTGGAATATTCAAGTTCATCTCGCTGATCATGTTCGCAATCCCATCCGCGTAGAGCTGTTTTGCCGCGGCACCGGCGGCATTGGTGGCATCGAGAACCGACCGTTCGAGTTCCTGCCCTGATTGCCCATCGGCAATGGAGATCGATTGAATTTCGCCGGTCCCGTTCATCACGACTGTGACCGTGCCACAAGGAGAGGTCGCCGAAACGGTCTCGCTACGCATCCGCTCGGTGAGTGCTCTAATCTTTTCAGGCAAGTCTTGTAACTTGCTCAACATCGCTAACGGGTTGCCAAAATTAAACATGAATCAATGTCTCCGAAATTTAAGAAGTAGGAGGTGAAATTCGCGGCTGGTCGACCTTAACGATCTCAGCTTCAAAAAGTTCGATACAGGTTCTAACGAGTTCGTGGCTCTCTAGCTCCCGCATTCGCTGCATACGTGACTTGGCGGCGACCTTGGCCACAAAGACGGGAGCTGGCACATCCGCATCAACTCCCAGCTCGATCGTCACATTTTGTCCGCTGATGCGTGAAACCGCGGCTGCGATTGCGTCGCGATGCACCGGAGTATTACAACGACTGTACACGAGCTTGGATTTGGCAGGAAACGTCAGTTTCATTCTGCCTGGTGAGATACACTCCACTCGCACGACCGCGCGAGCCATGGTTTCAGTCATCGATTCCAGCGTCGAGACACTGGCCTTCCAAATCTCGGCAACTTTTTCAGGAGTCCACGCGACTGGTGACAGTTCGGCTGAATCGCTTGACGACTTGGAAACTCGCGAGGGCGGCAGCAGTGTAGATGCCGGGCGTTGTTCCGAAGTAGGTTGATCCGAAGGAGGCGTGTTTCCCAGCGTTTGCGAGGCGATCGCGGGCGCGGGCGATGCCACGGCAGCGGCCGATGACGCAGCGGGTCCGCGATTAAAGTGCGGTCCCGCTAAGGGGTGGCCGTTTTTTTTTTCGTTGGGTTTTGACAATGCCACTGCATTCGCGGCAGCGGTAAGATCAACCAATCTCTGTAAATCCGGCAACTGACAGGCTTGAATTAGCGCCGCTTCCAGTAGCACCCGAGCATAAACACTGTGTCGGATTCGCACCAAGGTCTGATCAAGCAGTCCAACCACCGCTAGCACGGTTTGTAATCCCCAGCTTTCGGCGAGCTGTTTCAATTCCCCGTGCATCGCAGCCGAAGTATGTCGCTGCATCGTTGCATCGCAGCCGACGGCAACAGTCATCAAGTCACGAAAGTAACCGAGCAACTGTTCGGCCAATCGACCGGCATCAACTCCCGCATCCACTGCAGCATCCATTTGCCGCAACGTCTCCGCTGGATCGCGAGCCGACATTGCTAGCGCTAATGCATGCAGTCGCACGTCATCCGCCGTACCCAGCATGGCATGAACTTGCACTGCCGTCAGCCGACCACTACAGAAACTGAGGACCTGTTCAAGCAACGACTGGCTGTCGCGCATCGAACCAGCAGCCCGACGCGCGATCAACTCCAAGGCGTCATCGTCTGCCTCGACGGACTCGGTGTTGACAATGTCACGCAATCGCTCAGCAATCTGACTGACTGCAACGGGGGCAAAGTCAAAACGCTGGCAACGACTCAGCACTGTGATGGGTATTTTTTCAGGGTCCGTCGTACAGAAAATGAACTTTACATGCTCAGGCGGTTCTTCGAGCGTTTTCAACAAGGCATTGAACGCAGCTCCGGTGAGCATGTGGACTTCGTCAATGATGTAGATTTTGTAACGGGAGCGACTTGGCCGAATGCCCACGTTGGCTCGCAGAGACCGTATTTCGTCGATCCCGCGATTACTCGCTCCATCGATTTCGATCACGTCAACGTCTTCGCCAGAGTCGATAGCCTGGGCGATATCCGAAGTGTTGTCCGGTTCGGCGTTTGGACCACTAGGGTTATTGAGCGCCTTAGCAAAAATTCTTGCCGTACTGGTCTTTCCAACACCACGAGCGCCGGTGAACAAGTAGGCGTGCCCAACACGATTTGTCTCAATGGCATTTTTTAACGCCCGGCCGACTGGATCTTGCCCTACCAACTCGTCAAACCCGCGAGGCCGATACCGCCTGGCGACGACAACATAATTGCCCTGTTGAGAATCTGTCGAGCGTTCGGTGGAATCAGCCATGAATGATCGTGGGATATTGATGGAACACGACAACTCTTGCCCGGTGGCGGCGACCCTCACACAGAGCTACACCGCTTATGGCTGCTCCAGTTAAGGCCTGACCAGGTTCACGACTCGCAATCGCAAGGGCCGCCACCACCGGGCAAGAAGTCGATCCGACTGATGCAAATCGATCCAGGCCGAAGGGGAAGTTTACGCTAAGAAAGCATCGCCGAAAAGCGGTAGCGAATGCCGCATCAACTTCCGTCAAACGGATTACTTGGCAGCAGTCTGCTTGAACTCGGGGTTACCGATTCCGATCACGCCAGTCGCAACACGACCACCGGCATCGCCTGACGGTTGACTTTTCAAGTCGTCCTTGCCCGCGTGAACCACGAATGCGCGTCCGAGGACAAAGTGCAATTTGGTGTGTGCTGTCTTGATGTCCACATTGGCCACTCCGTCCTCACCGGCAGTGATATTCCCCAAGTCGCCTGCGTGGCTGTCCGGGCCGGGAGCACCATGTTGTTTTCCATCGCCGCTGTAATGGCCTCCGGCAGCAGTCCCGTCGGTTCCCCGCTGATCACCGAATTGATGAATGTGGAAGCCGTGTTCGCCAGGAGTTAAGTTGTTGATTTTGCCAACGATTCGCAACTCGTCACCTGCTTGATTCAACCGCAACAATCCACGCACTTTGCTGTCTTTGGTCGGCAGAATCACCGCGACGCCAAACGTCGGCATTTCCATGTTAGCGTGACCGTGTGAATCAGCGTGGGCCTTCGTTTTTTCCTGAGCTAATGCAACGCTGTTCACGCCAAGAGTCATACAAACGGCGAGAGCAACGATCGAATTCAAAGTTTTCATGGTGGGTTCTCCAAAAGGGGAAGTCAGACAAACGGGGATGCAAAAAGCGGTCGCCCCAGCCCGACCGTAGAGCAACTTTCATTCCGGCACAGACGAATCTACCCCAGGGTCAACGACTCTCGTAACCGGCTCGGCATTATGACAGGTTTCATCCTCGCGCGGGAAACCAGAAGCGACATCGTCCAAAGAATCCGTCGAGGTTTCTTGAGCGTTGCGTTTGCTCCGCCTCTGAGCATACTTCGTTTCCTGATCAGCGCGACCAGCTAAGGGAAAAAACAAGCAACAAAGAAAAAACGATCCTAGAAACGCACCATACGTCTTGATGAACACATCAATTGCCTCTTTACTCAACTGACGATGCGCTAACTCCATCGCGAGTAAAGATGCACCGCCCAATACAGTTAAGAACGCGGAAAAAACTGTGGCAGCCAACCGGAAAGCTTTGCTGGATCTGATCGCCCCCTGCGCTGTGACAGCAACCAACACGGGCAATCCGATCCAGATTCCGATCATCCCCAGCCAATAGTCAGTGATTTCGATCGAAGCAGTGCGATTCATCGACAGCGATAAAACGACCGCTGTGATCAATGTCAATGCCGCGATGTCCAACGTTGAAAACTGGCGGCGAGGACGCAGGACGTCCTCGCCGAATGCTTGCCAACTGGAGATTCCGAACAGAAAAAAAATAATTGATTGAGCAATGACCATCCCGCCGACGTCGGCGACTCGATCGCGAAAGTGCCGCAACGTATCCCCAGACGCCATCTGTACATCCAGTAGCAATGCGCCAATGATTACGATCAACGTGATCGCCACCAACCGTGTGCCTCGGCAGCGGATCGCACTGCTGATCCATATCGCTTGGCTAACTAAACCGTAAATTAGTCCAGCCTGGCCGAGCATTACCACTTGCGACCGATAGTAGTCCGACTCATCGAACAATGAGAGCAATAGTCCCAACGAAACCAACCACAGACAGCCGGTGAGGATGGTGCAAAGCCCGAGTCGAGGAGCGATAGTGTGCGACGCCACGTTAGCAAGATCACCTAGCAAGAGTTCAATCGTTGGCTGTTCAATGCGGCTTCAACCTTGTCCAGTATCACATAAAAAGTGGCGGCAATGGAACTTACCACTGAACCGGTAATCGCAGTGCTTGGCTACCCGATTGCCGGCAATCCTGCTCAGTTTGCTCTCGAGCGGGCATTCGTTGCGTTGCAGTTGGATTGGCGCGTGTTGTCGTTCGACGTTGATCCAATGAATTTACCCGTTGCGCTCGCGGGATTGGATGTGATTGGAGTAGAGGGTGTGCTGCTCGACGCAAGCCTCGACGAAGCGGCACAGCATTGGGCAATATCACTTCATCAAGTTACCGATGACGCACCAACTTTACCCAAAGAAGCAAACGACGCCGCGACATCTGAAACCAGTGTCGCCCCTCACCCGCAACGTTTCGATTTCTTGCACCGAGACCACTCGGTATCACACGCATCGCCGAAAGCCGCCGCTGCGGAAAACACACCCTGGAAACTCGGTGATTCCACACGACAGTTTCTTGTAGAGACGACGAGAGAACATTTTTCCGCACTTGGTCGATCTATCGAAAGCTGGGCATGGCTGGGCAATGTATCTTCCGACCTGAGCCTAGCAAAATCGCTTGTTGACTTCCTTCCGGTGACGCCGTTTGATTCTGAACAAGCATCGAGCCTTGATCTCATCGTTATATCGCAGATGACCGATCGATCACAACCTGTTAATGACTTTGACAACAGTGGCGCCAAATTCGATTCCTGGCCGCCGACGACAACATCAACACTTGTAATCGATCTGGCTGGCGCATCGGATTCGCAGCGATTAATAAAACTTGGTTACCGCGTCATCGTTGCCGATGAGTTACAGGCTGGACGCCTGGGAGCGTGTCTACGAGCGTGGACGGGAAAAAAGCCGCCACCGGATGTGCTGCGCGACGCGATCGAAGAATACTTAGCCATTTGAAACTGTACCGACGAGAGTGCGACATTGATGAGCGAGAAATCTGCAGCTGCCGCTTCACCAGAGTTTATCCTGCTGCTGCGAGATGACCAGATCATTGAAACCGTTGCCAAGCTCCAGCGGCGTATCGACGAGCGGTTTCCCGGCGCAGGCTTGGCAACGTTGTGCGGTCAATTACTGCAAATCTCACGACGCGCTTCTCAGCGAAGTGCACAGATTGGTCGCCCCATTCTTTGGATTCGAATCTCTGGTTATCTACTGGCATTCTCGATCGTGGCCGTCCTTATCGAAGCCCTAATCTTTGGCGTCGGAGTGAAACTAAAACAAGTGTCTTCGGCGGAGTGGAGCTTCTCGGAGTTTGTTCAAACAACTGAAGCGGCGACGAGCCTGGCTGTGCTGCTTGGAGCGGCGATCTTTTTTCTTGTCAGCTTGGAAACTCGCATCAAACGTCGCAGAGCACTGTCAGCGATCCACGAACTTCGATCAATTGCTCACATCATCGACATGCACCAGCTGACGAAAGACCCTGAACGCGCGCTGGGTAGTTGGCAAGGTACAGAAAATTCTCCCCGGCCAGGAATGACGCCGTTACAGTTGAATCGATACCTGGACTACTGCAGCGAAATGTTGTCACTAACAGGAAAAATCGCTGCTCTTTATGTGCGACAGTTTGACGACCCACTTGCCGTCGCCACCGTCAGCGAAGTCGAACAACTCACGACCAGCCTGAGTCGAAAGATATGGCAAAAAATTATGATACTTAAACAATCTGAGCAGTCACTTGGTGGGGGCGCCGCATGAGTTCACTCGCCACGACACACACGTCGGTAAGAGCTGGCTTGGTTGCCGCTGCTAAAGAACTCGCGACACAAATGGATCGACTTCACTTTGCCGATCCCGTAACGCATGTGTACAACCCACTTCATTATGCCTGGGCTCCGCATCAAGCGTATCTCGAGTTAGCAAACGATAAACAGATCCGCGTGTTGTTCCTGGGTATGAATCCCGGTCCTTGGGGAATGGCGCAAACGGGCGTTCCGTTCGGAGAAGTATCTGCTGTACGCGATTGGATTGGTATCGACAGTCCAGTTGGGAAACCCAAAAACGAACACCCCAAACGCCCCATTGAAGGGCTGCAGTGCAGCCGCAGTGAAGTCAGCGGCCGACGACTTTGGGGACTGTTTCGCCAGCGTTACAAAAGTCCTAAAGCGTTCTTCAACGATAACCTGGTAATGAATTATTGTCCGTTGGTGTTTATGGAAGAATCGGGACGAAATCGGACGCCCGACAAGTTGCTGCCATCGGAGCGTGAACGTCTGCAAGCGTATTGCGACGCACATCTAGCCCAAGCTATTCGCGTGGCGCGGCCCGATTACTTGGTCGGTGTCGGTGCCTATGCCGAAAAAGCCTTTCTTCGCGTGGCGAATACTATCCATCGTTCGCCCGCCGTGGTACGAATCCTGCATCCCAGCCCCGCGTCTCCCGCTGCCAATCGCGATTGGGAAGGCTCGGTCACCGCTGAACTCCTCGCAGCAAAGATCTGGCATCCCGGTTGACCACCTCACCAAGGCAATCCACTTGAACTGGGGGGGTGATTCAGTTAAGTTGATGAAACTCCTTTTCTTAGAAAGTGGTGACGGGCATGATCGACCAAAAATCTCATTGGGCGGCGATCGTCTTTGCATCATTAGCAATGATGGTGCTAGTTACGCTCAATCTCCCCTACGTTTACACCGATCTAGAAGGTGCCTGGTCAGCGCCGGCAATCACCAACTCCACGTGGACCGGTTCCATCAACACGCGTCACGTGTGCCGCGCCGGTTTCCCAATCACTTACAATCTCTCGATGGTGAATTCTTTAGCTGAAGACGGAAACGATCGTGAGGCGATATTCAATTTCACTGGACCAATTTCCATTCCCAAGTTGATTTTTAATGCCGTAGTCGTCGTCTTCGTGATTGTATTCACGTATGCTGCAACGCTTTATCGCTATCGACTAAAAACGGGCCTCCGTGCCGATCAAATTAAAGGCCGAGTACTTGATTTGACGTTGGGCGTTGGATCGCTAGCAGTACTCGTTCTCTATGCCACCTTGCTTTATCGAGAAACGGCCAAGCATCGTTATTTGGCTGCAAGTACGGTCAATACAACAAACTGCTTCTTAACCTGCCAGGTGCCGATCGTCATCCAAGGAAAAACTCCCGACGTTGCTAAATTGTTTTTTACTAGGATACGTGTTGCCGAACTGTATCGCCCAACGAATGAAACGCTTGACAACTTCACTGCATTGAAGAGCCTGACTGGTTTGCGAATCCTGGGCGGCCAACCGAGGTACAGTCATTTCGCCAAACTGCGTCACAACCCGCTGTTTACATCATTGCACATTGATTCCGTAAAACTTGAAGAGCGTGACTATATCCAAATTGGTGCAATCAGCCAATTAAACATGCTCAACTTGACACATACGAATCTTGATCGCATATATGTAAGGCATCTCGACAAACTATCTCAATTAACATTCGTGGACTTTGTTAATACACGATTGCGTTTGCAGGATCTCGGATCACCAGTGTGGCGAGAGTCCGTCATCGACCTTCGACTGCCACGCGATGTTGAACTTCAGAGTGATTGTTTGCAATTGGATGGTTGGTCCAAGTTAGCACGACTTGCCGTGACGGATACCTCCGTTGCACTTTCTCCCAATGCAATTCGATTGGAACTTACCAACCTTCCGATGCTCCGGACCTTGACGATCGACCGCAACCAGAAATACGAGTTGATTGCCAAGAATGTACCTCGCTTATCGGAAATTGTTGAAAATACCGAGCAACTGTTGATGTTGTCTCAAATGAATGCAAAAATTCCCCGTCAGACTTGGTTTTCTCGCATCGAAATCGAAAACGCCGCAAGCTTTTCCGCTTTGGGATGCTTTGCCCGTGATATCAAGTCGATCAAGGTTTCTAATTGCCCATCCCTTCGTCATCTAACGGTCGCTAACGGCGACTTGGATTTGTTCTCCACGATGAGTGAAATCGCGAATTCCGTGTTAGACGCACAACGAATTTTCGATTCGCTAGCTCAATGTGATGGCCCACAACGAATCGAATTTGAACAACTCGATCTTCGCCAGGTAAGCTTTTCTCAAATTTCGAAAAACAAAGGAATTCGTGACTTGCGGTTTATTAATTGCCAGTTGAATTTCGATCAGATTCGCGAACTCAAAGGGCTCTCTGAGCTAAAAACTTTGTTAGCGGCTTGGTGCGAAGCCAATACTAGCGACTTGGATTGGCTGCTGCAAACGTTTCCTGCCTTAAGCGACTTTGAATTCGATATTGGCGAAGTTGAAGAGCTGTCGTTAAATCATCGTCCACTGCTGAGGTCCGTGCGCACACGACCGCTAAAGAATGTCCGTTGCGTGAGTTTAAAATCAGTTCCCAATCTCGATGCACAAATTCATGTTTGTAGCGAGATCGATCGTTTGCAGGTCACCGATGCGCCGCAGCTATCGGGGTTGGGGCTTGAAGGGCCATGGCCGAAGAATGCAGAAATCTCGGGACTGCGCGAATTGAAATGGTTCGCTGCCGGTGGAGCTCAGGTGAACGACGATGTTCTCTCCGAGATTCTGTATTGCCAGTCCCTTGACCGCTTGATGCTCGCTTATCCGACCATTTCAAAAGACTTGCTTGGAAACATTGGTGGTTTTTTTGAACTAACGTCCCTCGTTTTGCCCGGCACTCCGATTGACGACAGTGTTACCGAAAAATTCCGAGAACTTAGACTACTTCGCGAAGTTAATTTTGATGATACCCAAATTGGTCTCAATACACTCGATTGGCTGAGAGAGATTGAGTGCCTAAGACGCTTGTCGATCAGCCGAGTGAAGCTGCCTGGTCACTCAGCGAAAATCTTGTTAAAGTTTACACAGCTAAATGAACTCGAAGTCGCAAATGTGCAAATTCCCGAGGATGTACTCATCGAAATCTTGCAGAACAGCTCGCTGGAACACCTGAACTATGCCGACCATGAACTCTCGCCTACAATATTCGATTCGTTTGTCGCAAACCAAACGCTCAGACTCATTAACGTTAACGGCTGCGGCGTCACTCTCGACCAAGCGGCACAACTGCTGAGATCAAAACCAGGTCTGTACTTGTATGCAGGCGACGAACTGCAGCAACAATTGACGACTGACCCTCTGGTTGAAGATGTTCACGACCGGATCCTCACGGAATATCGCTACCATCAAACCCATCGCCTGCTTGCCAATTACTCGGTTCCTCATAGTTCGACATTTCGTACACGCTACTATTTCACCAATGATGAACGCGCCACCGATGAGATGTTGTTTGGTTGGTTTGAGCCGAGCCGATTTCGCCGCTGAATCGTAATCAGGCGAGCGGCAGATAAAATAATCCCTCACCTGCAACTCGAGCAGTATCCTTCAAGGATACATAGATCTAAATTTCGAAATGCGATCATTTATGCAACTCCTCGAAGTGCGATGAGACGTCAAGGATTTCAAGTAGACTGTCAGATGCGAATACTGATTCCTTTAAACGACCTTCATGAGACTTGAACTCAAGGTTACATACCCGAATGGCACTTAATTCGCCTAAATGCTTGGCAATGTGGCAGTTAACTTCTGTTGACAGCAAGGGGCTCCAATTGCGATGTGTGTGAGGCTCTTATCACTCACTCACTGGCAAGGAAGCTCCTCGTGTATCAACCAGAACTCAGTTCATTTCGTCGACGTATCGCCCAAGCGCGCACGGATGGCGATCTCTACTTCGCATCGTTGCTTGACTGAGAGACTATCCTTTCGGTGTTCTCTCAGGCAAGCGGCATTCTCGATGCGGCTAGGATTTATAGCACGGCTGTGACGCTGTGGGTTTTCTTGTCCCAAGTCCTCTCCATCGATCATGGGTGTGTCGCCGCCGTGGCCAAACTCGTGACCTATCGATGCGCTCGTGGACTCGGAGCATGCTCGCCTGAAACAGGTGCTTACTGTATTTCTGGACGACACCGAGTACAGTAAGGACGACATCGCAGCACTGTTTCGCCGGCGCTGGGAAACAGAGCTCAATCTGCGGAGCCTGAAGACGGTGATGCAAATGGATCACT
>JBGSIA010000166.1:0-186763 GCA_041751935.1 Pirellulaceae bacterium
TTGCATGGCGTCCGTTCCGAGTGAGTTGTTTGGCCGCGAAACCAAAAACATTCATTAGGACACGGACGCCATTTTCATCCAATAGCAATCTGTGATCTCGCCGCAGGACAGCCTGCTACCAAGCCGACTGCACCCGTCGTAAGTTGGTCCATTTGCAGGCAAGTTCCGCTCTTATTTGCATGCTTTGGAAGCTTGACTTCGGCAATCGATTGGGATTATGGACTGCACCTTGGTTTGCAGAAGAAGCAGCGACTTTCGGGCTTTTAAGCTCGGCAGGGATCTTTGTTTGCGGGAAGAGTATTAGACGATTTCAAGCCATGATACTTAGTCAAATAGCCGAGTCACGACGCATCAAGCTGCTTCTAACTGCATCAACTAGCATCGCACTCTGCGGTTTATGCTACTTGACGGTTCTATGGTCAAATAGTAACAGCGAGTATGAATTGACAATCGAATTCCCTCGAAGTGGTGGTGTCATGCCCGGCAACGCAGTGGTTTTCGATGGGAATCCGGTAGGGTGTGTTGCGGAGGTTGCTTCAACGCTCGACGGGACCGTAATTATTCGCGTAAAGATAGACATGGAAATTCAAATTGGGCATTGTTACGTTCCGACAATCGTGGAACGTAGGGGAGTAAAATCAAATGCTGAGCAAATTGTGTTTGCCTTTGACTCCGATGTACAGTCAGACCTTTTTGAAGATGACGGTGTTATGAATTGCACTGTTCCATATGTCGATGGTGAGTACATTTCTTACGGTAGAGTTGCTCCCATGGGTAACTAAAGCTATTTAACGGATCGTCAGGTAATTTTATATTAAAGAAATAGGTAGTGATGGTAGTTCTATTAAAGAAATAGGTAGCGATGAGAGTATGGAGGACGAGACGGAGCGGTAGCTTATCTGGGTTACTAAGACGATTGAGACCGGGGCAGATTGCCTGAAGTCACTTATGGAAGTGATGTGGTTTCGAATTCTGCGATGCTATTTATCAAGTCCGCAGCACTCGATCGAACGGTAATCGTCGGCTGTGCGATGCCGGATATGGGTAGATTCAATGTCTGATTGTGAGCTCCGCGCGTGCGGAAGCTTGAACCACTGTTCGCTGATTTTGTTTCTGTGGCTTGCAGCAGCGTCGATTTCATCCGACTTGCTCACTGTGGATGCCTGGTGGTGGGCGACTGGACGTTACGTCGTTGAACGCAGTGTGCAGCTTCTGTTGCAGCGCGTATTCGATCGACACGGTGCGAGTGGTCGTCACCGCTTCACCGCATTCATTCACTTCCGTTTCGGCGATTTCAGTGAACCGCGTAAGGTGATGCGGCAATCCGATACGTGAACTTTTTCGAGTTCGATTCGTTTTTGGCTTGGTTCGCTGGGGGACTACGCACGGAGCGAACCGATTGTAAAATTGCGATTCCTAAGCCAAATTCCTCGTTGATATCGCTTTTGCTCATGCGCGTGCTCTCTGGCATCCAACCCACCGGTCGTTTTCACTGGGGCAATTTTTTCGGTGCCATTCGACAATACATCGACCTTCAGGAAGACAACGATGGATTCTATTTCATCGCTGATTTGCATGCGTTGACAACAGTGCGTGATCCAGCGGTACTGAAGCAAAACGTACTGGATGCAGCGATCGACTTGCTTGCTTTAGGACTGAATCCTGAAAAGGCCACACTGTTTATCCAGTCACATATTCCGGAAGTCAGTGAGTTGTGTTGGATTTTAATGACGGCCGCCCCGATGGGACTGCTTGAACGATGTCACGCTTATAAGGACAAGAAGGCAAAGGGGCTCAACGCCGACGCTGGCTTGTTCACGTACCCGGTGCTCATGTCCGCCGATATTCTGATGTACGATTCAAACGTCGTCCCTGTAGGTGCTGACCAGGTCCAACATATCGAGGTCTGTCGCGATCTCGCGGGCAGCTTCAATCACGCGTTTGGCGACACATTTGTTCTACCCACGGCAAAGACGCTCGATCATAGTGCGAAGGTGCCGGGAACTGATGGCGAGAAGATGAGCAAGAGCTACGACAACACACTGCCCATTTTCGGGAACGAAAAACAGATTCGCAAACAGATCATGCGCATTGTCACCGACAGCCGCCCGATGGAGGACCCCAAGGAGCCAGAGGACGACCACTTGTTTCAGCTATATCGGTTGTTCGCCACGGAGGAAGAAACCGCGCAGATGGCGGCCAAGTATCGACAGGGTGGATTCGGCTACGGCGAAGTCAAGAAAGCGGTCGCCGATGTCAGCGAATCGTATTTTGCCGAAGCACGGGCTCGACGAGTGGATTTGGAAGCCAACTTGGATTACGTCCACACAACACTTGGGCAAGGTGCCGAGCGGGCTCGCGAGGTCGCCGCCGGCGTGCTGCACCGCGTCCAGACCGCTTGTGGATTACGATAATGCTATGGCAATCATCGGAATCGGAACGGAAATCGTCGAATGCGTTCGCATTGCCAAGATGATTGAAACGCATGGCGAGCAATTTTTACAGCGAGTGTACACCGTCCGCGAGATCGATTTTTGCATGAACCGAGCCAACTCGATGCAGCACTTTGCGACGCGATGGGCAGCGAAGGAGGCCGTGATGAAAGCCATGCGATGTCACCAACAGGGTATCCGTTGGCCGCAGATCGAGATCGCGGCAAGCCCCGCCGAAGGCCCCACCATCCTACTTAGCGGTGTCGCCTTGTTGTGGGCCGAACAATACGGGATCGATCACTGGCTCGTCAGCCTGGGCGCCTGTCGCACTCACGCGACGGCCTATGTCATCGCCGCAGACGGTGACGGATGAGCCCACCGAGAAGTGCGGTGAGCGTTTCGTTGCAAAGTTCCCTCGTGATTCTGTCGTATGCCTCAAATCGTATCGAACAAAAGGGCGATACACGTTAGAATCGTCTGCGTTCAAACCGCTTGTTCACTCACTACGGCAGGCCCGCATGTTTCGCCTTTGCTCCGTTTTCTCTACCATATTCCTGGCGTTGTCATTCGTCCTCATTCTTTCGAGGAGTGTACCTGCTTCTGGTCCAATCGTTTGGGAATCGCTGCAATTGCGAATGACCAATGGTGATTTGGCGCCCCTTGCCTTGGCGGATTGGCAGGTTGTTTGCTTTCTTGGTACCGAATGCCCGCTGGCAAAGCTGTATGGGCCGCGTTTGCAAGAAATGTCCGAAAAGTTTGCTGAGCGCGGTGTTTCCTTTCTGGGAGTGAACAGCAACCTGCAAGACTCACCTGCGGAGATCGATGAGTATGCGAAGTCGCTCGGTATTGAGTTTCCGATTGTCAAAGATGCCGATCAAAAGATCGCCGAAGCTTTCAATGCCACTCGGACACCGGAAGTGTTTGTGGTTGACCCTCGGGGAATCGTGCAATACCAAGGTCGCATTGATGACCAGTATGAACCGGGAATCGCACGTGCCGAACCAACACAACACGATTTGTTCGATGCGATCACATCGTTAGTTGCCGGAGAGCCGTTGGCGGTTGCCAAGACTGCTGGAGTTGGCTGTCTGATCACGCGAGTTGCTCCTCGGCATCACGATTCAAGTCTCCGTTCCGTAACATTTCATCGTGACATTACTCCAATCCTCAACGAGCACTGCGTCGAGTGTCACCGACACGGTGAAATCGCCCCGTTTGAACTGACCGACTATGACGAAGTCGTTGGCTGGGGCCAAATGATGCTGGAGGTGATCGACAATGGGCGGATGCCTCCCTGGCACGCGGATCCCAACATCGGCCACTTCGTTGGCGAGCGGAAGATGACTCAAAGTGCGCGTGCAACCATTGCGGCCTGGATCGATGCCGGACTGCCTGAGGGCAATATCGCGGACCGGCCTGCGACACCCACGTGGCCCGATGGTTGGCACATTCCCCAGACACCCGACGTCGAGATCGCTATGCGAGAGCGTCCGTTCGTTGTACCGGCTGGCGGAACGGTCGAGTACCAGTACTTTGTTGTTGATCCCCATTGGACCGAGGACCGTTGGATACGCGCCGCGCAAGTTATCCCAGGCGACGCATCGGTCGTGCATCATGCCATTGTCTTTGTCCGCCCGCCGGACGGCAGCGATTCGCGCGGCCTGGGCTGGATGGGCGCGTACGTTCCTGGGCAACGTGCAGCGATGTTGCCGCCGGGACACGCACGACGGATTCCTGCTGGTTCGAAGCTTGTCTTTCAAATGCACTACACACCGGCTGGGAAAATCGCCAATGACATCACTCGCGTCGGTGTTTGGTTCGCGGACCAGAAAACGGTGACTCACGAAGTCTTTACCAGCATCGCGATTAACCACGAGTTCGAAATTCCTCCGGGAGCCAAAGACTTTGTTGTCGACATGCAACTTGATTCGTTCCCACGCAACGCCCAGATGCTTGGAGCGACGCCCCACATGCACGTTCGCGGTGCTTCTTTTCAGTTGGTCGCTCGTCGTGGCGATGATCACGAAACGCTACTCAGTGTTCCGCATTACGATTTCAATTGGCAGCACTGGTACCAATTTGCCGAACCGCTTGACCTGGACACCATCGATTCGCTCGATATGTCCGTGAAATTTGATAACTCGTCTTCCAATCCAGCCAACCCGGCGCCGCAAGATTATGTCACTTGGGGAGACCAGACATGGGAGGAAATGGCGATCGCGTTTTTTGACGTCGCGGTACCACTGGGCACAAAACGAACGCCTTCGAAAAAGAAGCAAGTCGTTGCACCGGAGGATATTGCAGCGAAACAGAAAGCAATTGATAAGCGAGTGCAGGATTTTCTGTCGCAATTGGACGTTGACGGAGACGGTGTCGTCACTCGTGAAGAAGCTCCGCTGACATTCCAGAAGTTTGGTTTTCGTGAACTGGATCGGAACGACGATCGGGTAATCGATCGTATGGAAGTCGAGTTCCATGCGGCACGTCGTCTATGAACGATTCTGAGCGAGATCTTGGGATCATCTCACGGTTTTTCTACTGGTGGGCGGATCACCCCACGGCACAAGTTCTTGTGTTGCTTTCGGTATCCGCACTCGCAATCGTCGGTTACCGCGATCCACAACTCGTGCGTGGACTGTTCGTCACGGATAGTGAATCGACCGACACAAATCTAAAGAAACCTGCGCGCCGCGAATCACCCCAGAACGTGCGAGCGGACGGTGCGGCTGAAAAAATTCAACCGTTTCAAGTTGGCGGCGGTCAATGTGTTCTGGTTGCTCGCATGGATGAGGGTTCCGATACTGATTTATTCAACGCTTCGACACTAGCCGCGATGCGGTACGTCGCCGACGAAATTCTGGCTCTGCCTCAGGTCCAAGGCGTGTTGTGGCTAGATAACGTCCCAGATTTCAATCTGTTTGGACTCGGCGGGACGCTGCTGCCCAGTTCCAACGCTTCGCCACGCCAGATGCAGACGGCGCGCGAACGAGTCTTGAGCAATCCGCTCGCCGTGGGGCAGTTGATCTCTGCCGACGGCAAGACGCTGGTATTGCATTTGCGGCTAGATTGGTTCTTCGTTACCAGCGACGAAGCAGCGACGAGCGAGATCCGCCAGTGTGCGGAACAAGCGGCTGCAAAGTTTGCGGATGCGAAGATCCAGTTTCAGTTGACTGGTCCAGTCCCGTTGCACCTGATGACAATTCAAAACCATGTCGTTGATTCGGTTAAGTATCAACTCATTGGTTATGCCATCATGTTGCTCTCGGCGCTAGTACTGTTTCGTGGCTTAGCCGCGGTCGCGATTGTCGCCATTGCTCCGGCGGTCGGAGTGTTTTGGACGATGGGCATGCTGCATTTTTTTGAGTTACAAGACAATCCGTTTAACGACATCATCGTTCCGGTGTTGATCAGTTTGGTTGGATTGACAGACGCAGTCCATTTGATGGTTGAAATTCGAAATCAACGAGCTGCTGGATTGGACACTCGTGCCGCAGCACGCGTCGGTATCGCTCGTGTTGGTTTAGCGTGCGTGTTGACCAGTTTGACCACAGCCATTGGATTCATTTCTCTAGCTTGGGCACATCATGAGATTGTTCGCAGTTTCGGTTGGTGTTGTGTTCTCGGTGTGGTGATGACTCTCATCAGTGTCCTCACAGTGATCCCGCTCGGATGCCGCTCACCGTTGGGACGGCGATTGCACATTGGCTTGGGGAAAAGTCTGGTGGACGGACAGTTGCGGCGCATCGACCCGCTAGTGCTGTGGGTATTGCGGCATGACCGTGCGGTAGCGTGGGGAGCAATTCTAACTACCGCAACGCTAGCGATCGTTTCGTTGCAACTGGAGCCAGACGAGAAACGATACAGCGGGCTGAGTGAGTCCGGCGAGGCGGCGAAGGCTCTCCGGCATCTGGATCGTTCGCTTGGTGGATTGGAGTTTGGTTTTGTCGCGGTGGACTGGAATGACAATGTGAGCGAGGGCGAGCTACTGTCTGTGCTGGAAGAAGTCGACAAAGTCTTGCAAGACGAGCCGCTACTGGGAAATCCACTGGGGCTGCACGAACTGCTCGCAGCTCTTCCTGGTGAGGGTGATGCTGGCGAGCGAATGACGCTCCTGGAATTACTGCCCTCTGAACTTAAGCGAGCGTTTTATGTGCCAGAAAAACGGTTCGCTTCGATCCAGTTTCGTGTTGCGGATATTGGAATTGCTGCGTACGGAAAGCCTTTCACTCGTGTCACTGAGGGACTTGAAGAAGTAATGCAGCGGCACCCGAATTTTGTCTTGTCGCTTGAGGGTGACGCGCCGTGGCGATGGCGAAATGTGTACCAGATCGTCACCGACTTGGCGACGAGTTTGGGCACTGCCAGCCTAGTGATTTGGTTGGTGTTGACGATTGTCTACCAATCCATTCGTATCGGTCTAATCTCGATCGTTCCGAATTTGTTTCCACTCGCAGCAACCGGTGCAATGTTAGTACTTTGCGGCCAAAACCTGGAGATGGTGACGGTTTGCGTGTTCACCATTTGTGTGGGCATAGCGGTGGACGACACGATCCATTTTCTGACGCGTTATCAAGAAGTGCTACGCGACGGCGGTGATCACCAGTACGTCATTCGTCGTGCGTTCACCGGTGTCGGGTCAGCCTTGTTGATGACCACGATCGTTCTTGTCGCGGGGATGATGTCGGCAGTTGTCGGCGACGCGCGAGACGCGAGACTATTCGGCATCATGGGTAGCCTCACACTCACTGCCGCGCTGTTTGCCGACATTGTCCTGCTACCCGCCATGCTCAGTTGCTTTGCAAAAAAAACTTAGAGTCTGTGGAAAAGGGCCTGACAACATGTACCGGACTTAGACAGTGGCGTCGACTTTTACCCGACGATGCACGAAACGTCGCTTAAAAGTCGGCGCCACCAATTATGCTCCTGTTACTTCGTTAGCTTCTGCCCCTTCAGTACACAAAGCTCGGCCACGAGCGTTGGCTATTTTTTTTGTTTCTGTAGATGCTCGGGAATACCAAGCAGAACCGGATCCTCCGAATTCGGTTCGGTAATTTCGGGAATGGGCAAAAAATCAAACCACTCCCTTAGCGTAATTGCGTCTTGCGGTGGCGTGACCGCTCCGCCGGGCAATAGAATTGCACCCATCCACAGGACTGAATCGTGTGTGATGATCGAGTCTTGGAGATGCACGTCATACCGGATGCCAAAGTGCGCCGTACTATTGTTGTAGAGGTAGATTAGTCCTGACGCATTGACATTGGCGGCTCGGTCATCGTTATCGCCCAAGTCGATGATTTCGTATTGAGCGAACCACCGTTGACCCGACTCAACTTCGCTCAGATAAGCCGGCGATTGGTCAACTGGAATGGTTTCATTGCCTGGAATGGCTGGCGATAAATGACAGCTTTCGAGAATCGCCGAGGTGAATAGGTCGGTTGTCGTAAAGGGGGCTTTCTCTATTTCCAAACCGACGAATACTCGCCTAGTTCGGATACGATCACCCCACTGCATCGGCTCATTGTTTTGGTCCCTCAGCGACAAGCGCATGGTCGCAGTCCGATAATAGCCGCCGTTAAAAAGTCGGTCACTTCGTTCATCATTTCCGCGATAGTATTCGCCGCCCAAACGAGGCGGATGCTTGGGGCGGTGAGGTTCAGGGGACATGTTAGCGGGAGCCGTCGCTTGCCTGTCGACCAACGGAGCCGCAGCTTTTCTTGCTGTTTGAAGTTGGGCAATTATCTCCTGGCGATATCGAACATGGTACAGGCCAACGGCGATCAACAGGATTGTCAAAAAGACGGCCAAATAATGAACTCCCGATGCGGCCATTGCGATTCGATTTACCGGGTTCCGTTTCGCTGATGGATTTTTCAGCAGCCACTGGCGACGATATTCAGTCGCCAGCATCACCACGAGAAACGCGATTAGCAGGTACTGAATCTCGAATATTTTGCTATGGATTGAGAGAACCGCATCGACGATATCATCGAGCGTCAGTTGTTGCTCTCCTTGATTCGTGGATCGAGTTTGCGAGTAGGTGACTTGTGGCCGCATTTCCAAGACACGGCCAACGGGCCACTCCGCACCTGAAACGATCCAGGCTCGAATCAACTGGATTTGTGTTTCAGGAAGCGGAATATCTGCCTTTGGCATCCGATAATCTTCGTCGTCGCTGGTGATTCGCCGCATCAGCTCGCCATCGTCACCGAGCATCTTGTTGGTCGTGTGGCCACCGGCGGTCAGATACTCGCGGGTATCCAGCCGGAATCCGCCATCGACGATCGTGCTGCCGGTGCCCGTTTTGCCGCCGTGACAGCGCAGGCAGCGATCGCGTAGTATCGGCCAGACTTGAGCTTCGACATCGATTTTAGGTGATCTCTGTTGATCGAAACCTTGCTCGGAGTTCGGCACCAAATCCTGTGCGATAACCACTCGGAAATCAACGGATTGAGTGAAAAGAGCGACTGAGACTAGTAAAAGATATCGCAAGAATCGCGTTATTCGTCGAATCATCAAATCGTTTTTCCTGCGGGGCGCACTCCCCGGCGATGAACTGCGTAGCTACGCTATTGCTGCTCGTCACCATTGGCGTAGCTTTAAATTTGATTTTTATGCACGGTAATCATTCATCGTAAAACACGGCGGCGACGTTTGGATAGCATATCGATTTCACTGTTAACGCTCACTCTGATCGCTGTCGTAGTACCGTGTTGTTTGAGCTTGGTCTGTCTCTACCCTGTTCGCTGGTTCGCTCGCCGGTTGGGCTTACTCGATCGGCCCGGCGGTCACAGTTCGCACTTGGTGCCGACGCCATTGGGAGGTGGCATCGGGATTTGGTTCGGAATCATTGCCACCTTCTTCGGTGCCACCATTGCTTCAATCGTCGTGCAGCAAAACTCGGAACTTGTATCTCGCTTTCCTACGGACTGGACGCGACATCTGGAGGGCGCGCATTCACGATTGGATTCGTTGTGGGGGCTCCTCGGATGCGGTACGGTGCTTGTTGGTTTAGGTTTGTGGGATGACCGTCGTGGACTGTCGCCGTGGATCAGACTAGCGGCGCAGTTCGTCATTGCGTCGATCGTTGTGTATGGATTGAACTTCACGTTCACAGCATACATTGGAGTTGCGTGGCTAACTAAACTGCTTTCGGTGGTGTGGATCGTCGCAGTGATCAATTCATTCAATATGCTTGACAACATGGACGCGCTCAGTGGTGGCGTAGCAGCGATCATTGCCGCCACGATGGCTGTTGTAATGATGTCAACACCGGACCCAGGCACGCAATCGCCACAGTTATTGGTTGCCCTATTGTTGTGGGTCGTCTGTGGATCGTTGCTTGGGTTTCTGTGGCACAATCATCCACCGGCGAAGATCTTTATGGGTGACGGCGGCAGTTACGTAGTGGGATTCTTGATTGCGGTGGCGATGTTGATGGCGACTTATGCGGGCGGTGACGAACCTCGGCCCCATGCAGTGCTCGCGCCATTGTGCGCGATGGCGGTGCCGCTGTATGACATGTCGACGGTAATCTGGATTCGTTTACGACAAGGCCGCAGTCCGTTCCAAGGCGACCGAAGTCATTTTTCGCATCGCTTGGTGGACCTCGGTTTGTCGCGGACACAGGCGGTTGCCACGATCCACTTGGTCACAGCGACATGTGGATTGGCAGCGATGTTGCTTACCGGCGTATCGCTGCTACAAGCTTGCATGGTGCTGGGGATCATTGGTTGCATGTTGCTGCTGGTGATCATTTTGGAATCGACACAGTGGCAAAACGGAAACAGCAAATAACACGCTCTGTGCCGGTTTCACCTCTGGCCCAATCGTCCCCATTGTCGCCACCGCGATCAGGGGTGACTTTGGCGCGAGACGTAGCAAACGCATTGCTCGCGGGGATGCTCGTTTACATTGCGTTTTTCACCAGTGATTCAGTTTCAGTCGAGCGAGGTGATGCTTTATGGACAGCGGTACTTGGGTTGGTCATCGCCACGATCAGTTGGAGTCTTCCGCGACCGAAGGATGCCGGTTCTCCATCGCGCTGGAGCCAACTAATCGACGCAGCGATGATCAGCCTGGCGGGCTGGATCATGCTCGCGGCATTCAGCACATCACCGCCTGGCAACCTGCGTCAAGCGACCAATGAAGCGTGGTGGTGGGTGACGGCCGCAGCCCTTTTCACTTCCATGCGTCGTTTGTTGGTTGACGATCATTCAAAGCGAGCTGCGTTGGTGCTCTTGGTCGGCGCATCCGTGATGCAAAGCGTGCATGCGATGCACCAACAATGGGTCAGTTTGCCGCGAACCTTGGCCGAGTACCGTGCCGACCCAGATCGTGTGTTACAATTGGCGCAAATCGATGCACCGGAGAGCTCAGCGGCACGAATGGTTTTCGAAAATCGATTGATCGACGGAGGACCGACGGGGGCATTTGCACTGGCCAATTCGTTAGCCGCGGTCCTCGTCATCGGGTATCTCGTGTTGGGTTGTGGATTCGTTATTTGCTACAAGAACTTATCGCCCGGGATGAAGCTTGGCGGTGCTGCGATAACTGGCTGGATGTTCGTGCCGCTGGTTTACACGCACAGCCGTTCGGGGCTATTTGCGGTAATTATCGGAGTCGCTGTATTGACGATCCTTTTGCTCAGCGTGAAGTGGTCCCGCTGCGGTAGTGACAAGTCGCGGTCGCGATTGCTGTGGAGATGTTCGCTCGCGTCGTTGTGGACCCTCATCGCTGCGTTTGCCGTTATCGTACTGGGAAAGGCGGAGTGGACCGCCCAGGCTCCCGCATCGTTGGCATTTCGTTTTCAATACTGGCGTTCGACGTGGGCGATGATCTTGGACCGCCCGTTGTGGGGTGTCGGTCCCGGTAATTTCCAAGCGATCTACCCACGGTATCGCGAATCGACAGCGATTGAATCCATCGCCGAACCGCACAACTTTTTCTTCGAGACTTTGGCGGCCGGCGGGTTCGTTGCTGCATTTCTGCTCATAGTGCTTGCTATTGCAATCGTCATGACGATCAAAACGCAAACGATGAGTAAACAGGAGCACCAAGCAAACCATCGCGAGATGAAAGAAGATCTTGGGCCTGATGAGATCGGCCGTTGGTGGTGGCTGGGCGGTGGCTGTTCGTTACTGTTGATATGGTTGCTTGGGTTAGTGACGGGACAATCGCCAGATTGGGAATCGCAGATATTCTCGGTGCCAGCAGCCCTCGTCGTGATGTTCCTGTCGTGGCGTGCAACAAGCGTGTTTTCGCCTGATGCGATCACCTGTGGTCAACGTTTTGGTATCGTTACCCTACCCGCGATGACGGCACTGTTGTTGCACTTGGTTGTTTCGGGAGGTTGGTCGGTGCCTGGAATTGCAACGTGGTTATGGTTATTGATTGCGATCCAAGTACCGCGGTATCCGCTTCGGAATTTACAGTACAGCGAGCCGTCATCGTTTAAGATCGCCCCGATTGTCGTTGGATTAGCGCTGCTGGCGACGCTACGGTGGATGTCGATTGTTCCCACCGAGAATGCCGGAGCCTTGATTCGGCGAGCGATGTATGCAGAGAGCCACCGCCAAGGCGATCGGGCGGCCGACTACTACGAACAGGCCATCATGGCCGATCCCTGGTCAGCGGAGGCTGCCTTGCGGCTATCCCAATCGTACTTGGGGCAAGCGATGAGACAACCGGACCATATTGTTCGAGAGAAATGGCAGCGAGCAGTATCGCTTACCTTGGGCCGATTCCCGGCCGACCCAGCGCTGATGCGAATCGTTGCGATACAGCCGCTGCATTTGTACCAGCGGTTTGGCCAAGACGCAGATTTGCAGTTGGCCGAGCAATTATTTTCTCGGGCAATCGAGGCCTCGCCCACGGACGCGGCCCTGGCGGCACAGTATGCGGAAATCGCAGAGCAGTTTGGGGACGATCGGTTGGCGGTGAGCGAAGCCCAGCGTGCGATTCGACTTTCCGAACTGGGCGAGAACATGGAACGCCGGTTGTGGATGCAACCGATTCTGGACGTTCGACCACTAGGCGAGGCGGCGGCGACGGGCCCGATTCTCCGTCCAGCGTCAGAACTTCTAGAAAGTCAACTGGCAGTTTCGCAAAACCAACTCGACACGAACGGCGTACAGCGTGAGAATGAATAGAGGGCGCTCGATTCGCATTCATTTTTCTTTTTTTTCTTATTCGCCACTGTCAGAGAGATCAATTGCCGTGAAAGTGTTCCCCCTCTTGTTGGTAGTTGCGTTCGTTCTCGGCACGATAGCTGCATACTCGATGAACTACTCGCTGTACGGATATCGTGTTGCGAAGTTTGGTCCGATAACGCTGGATGGGCGAGTTAACGCCGCCAATGCGATCGCGTCGATGAGCGAAGGGCTTCCCAGTGGCTACGCGAAGGCTGATGTCCCTGGGGGGACGACCTTTAATTTCGGCGTGATGGCCCCCGAAGAAGAAGGGGAGCATTCGTTCGTCGTCAAGAATATAGGAACAGAAGATTTGTCTCTAAAAGTCGGTGCCTCCACCTGCAAATGCACTGTCGGGACGCTAGAGAACAACAAGTTGGCTCCAGGGGAACAAACCGAAGTAAAATTGACTTGGCACGTGAAAACGAACGCCGAAAAGTTTGGTCAGTCCGCGGAGCTAATCACGAATGACCCCAACCGGCCAGCGATTCGGTTTGAGATCGAGGGCGACGTTATCCGTCAGATGGAAATGAACCCCAAAGAGTGGACGTTTGGCGAAGTCGCTGCCGGTGAACCGATTGCGCTAGAGTCGACCATTTACAATTTCATGGAAGATAATATCCGTCCTGCGGACTCAAAATTTTCCGATGAGGAAATCAATCGACTCGCGAAAATCGAGATTCAACCGTACCAGCCCACCGAGGAATCCGACGGGGCTCGAGCTAAGGCACGTCAAGCGTTCAAAATTAAGGTCACGATCGAGCCTGGTTTGAAGCAGGGTCCAGTTTCCCAGAATTTCAATTTTGCTTTCGAACGCGTTGATAAGGACGGAAATGTCGTTCATCCCGAAGGCGATAAAGATTCCATTGGCTACTATTCCGCAGCGACAACTGGTCGGATCGTGGGATCGCTGAGCATGATCGTTGGCTCGAAACTGCAGGGTATCCCCGGCGGCGGTTACGCGTATGAATTCGGTCGGTTGGACGAAGATGATCCCAAAACAGCAAAGGCTTTTGTGGTTCTTAAAGGCAGCGAACGAGGCAATACTAATTTGCGGATAGGTAGGATTGAGCCTGAAGGGGTAATTAGAGCCAAATTGGCAAAAGGTACTGATCGGGGGTCGATGGTGCTTTACACACTTGAACTTGAACTTGTGCCCGGTGATAAGCCGATTGACAGACTGGGTCTCAAGAACGACGACTTTGGCAAGGTCTGGATCGAGTCGGACAATCCCAAGGTTCCGCCGCTGCAGTTGATGGTAAAGTTCGCCTTACCTGGTAAATCCTAAACCCCCGCGCCGCTGGCGGTGGGTCGAATCACGGAAATCTTCATGAAGAGCGTCAAGTACGATCCAACCAGCGAAACGTCATCCTTCAACTACCAAGCAACCGACGATCGTCACTTCTTGGTGATTGGATCGGCGATCACGATCGCCGTTGCCATCGTGGTTTGCGTGCTCGCAGCGGGTTGCTCAGAGCATCGCCGCAATTCTGTAATCGATGACGAACTGTCGGTACGTTTGCCACTTGCTCCCGGAGATCCCGGTTCAATCGCCGCGCCTCTTCTGCCGCCGCAACTGTCGGACTTTTCAGTGACACCGACTCTTTCAGTGACACCGACTCTTTCAGTGACAGCGACGAACTCCCCCGATTTCAAAAGTGACGTCCAGGTAAATTCGATTGTCGATTCTTCGTTTGCACGTTTCACGTCTGCTCAGGCTCCTCCGTTGCCTGATTTTAGTAGCGACGAAGACGAAGACGGCGGCAGTGCATCCGATAAGCCTGGACCGGTGGAGATGATCGCGACTCCCCGCGGACAACCGGAGATCAAGGCGGAGTTGGTACCAACCCCACTTGGTATTCCCGAGTCGATGGTATCCAAGTCGCCTGATGCCAGTTCTAAGGGCGAGCAACCTAAGAGTTCGGTACCCAAGAGCGTGGACACGCCACCTTCGATGATTGATTTGGAAGGCCCGTCGCTGAACTCGGCGGTAAAACCTGCGAAAGACGCCATGATCGATCCCCGAGTCGCCTTGATTGACGCTTCAACGATTCAAACGGAACTACCCGAAGAATATCCAACCTGGCCGCTTCCCGATGTTGCATTGGTGGTAACTGGGCAGCAGCACGGCTACATCGAACCTTGCGGGTGTACTGGATTGGCGAATCAGAAAGGTGGAGTTGCTCGCCGACTGACGTTCATGAACCAATTACGTGAGCGGGGATGGAACTTGCTGCCGATCGACGGTGGGAACCAAGTACGACGATTTGGTCGTCAAGCAGAGATCAAGTTTCAACGCACCGCCGAAGCACTGCGAACGATGGGTTATCAAGCTGTGGGTTTTGGGCCTGATGACTTACGCCTTGGTGTCGGGGAGCTGATCTCAGTTGCCGCTGGGGATGCTGCGAACAAAACAATCTATGTCTCGGCCAACGTCGTACTGTTGGACCCCGAATTGATGCCACAACAGAAAGTCATCGAGAGTGGTGGCTTGAAAATTGGCATCACAAGTATCTTGGAACCAGAGTCGTTAACCGTTAAACCGAGCGACGAAATTAGTGTTGAATCACCCGCTACTTCGACCCGTGCGGCATTGGAGAAAATGGCTCCATCCAATCCTGATTTCAAAGTCCTTTTATATTTTGGCGAAGAAATAGCTGCGAAAAAATTGGTGCAAGACGTTGCTGGCTTTGACCTGATCGTGGTCGCTGGCGGCTACGGCGAACCAACTTATCGTGCGGAGAATATCGAAGGCAGCCAGACTCGCATGATTGTTACGGGGAACAAGGGCATGTACGCAGGCCTCGTGGGACTCTACCGCGACTCGCCGATGCGGTATGCCCGTGTGCCGCTTACGGACGAGTTCGAAGATGCTCTAGCAATGCGAAAACTGATGGCGGAGTATCAAAACCAATTGCGTGATCTGGGGCTCGACGGTTTAGGGCTCAAGCCCATTCCCCATCTAAGCGGCAATAAATTCGTCGGTAGCGAAACATGTGGTGAATGTCACACAACGGCCTACGCAATCTGGCAAGGTACGCCGCACGCAGAGGCCACTGAGAGTTTGGTGCATCCAGGCGAGCGTGGCGACGTTTCCAGGCACTTTGATCCCGAATGTTTGTCGTGCCATGTGACTGGATGGAATCCGCAGACGTATCAACCGTACGTTTCAGGATACTTGTCACTGAAGGATCATGAGCACCTGACGGGGAACGGTTGTGAAAACTGTCACGGCCCCGGTTCCGCTCACGTCGAGGCCGAGAACGGGGGTGTCGATGATGCGGTTCGTGATGCGCTGCGTGTATCGATGCGATTACCTCTGGATAAGGCACGAGATCGCTGTATGGAATGCCATGACTTGGACAACAGCCCAGATTTCCACGAAGAAGGAGCATTCGACGATTACTGGTCCCAGGTCGAGCACTACGGTAAGGACTAGTGATTCTTATTGGGACGCGAATCTGATCCAGAGTTTCGGCCCGCAAGGTCGTACACGAGTCGATGCAAATGTTTTACATTGAATCACATGTGCACGCTCCCAATCTATCGTTTTTGGCTGGCCGTTGGCTGGTGTTGCTTCCTGGTCACTGCCAATGTTGTTGCGCAAGACTGGCCGCGATTATTGGGTCCAACCTACGATGGTGTCGCCCCGACGCCAGACGCCCAATTCGACTTTACAAAACCGCCTGAGCACGTTTGGACGATTCCCGTCGGCGATGGCTATGGACTTGGCAGTATCGCGGCTGGACGGTATTTACAAATGGATGCGGGGCAGAACGACGGGCGCACCATCCAAGAGCGGATTCGGTGTTTCGATTTAGCGACCGGTCAGATGCAGTGGGAACAATCGCAATCGGTCGAGTACCGAGATCTCTATGGTTATGAATCCGGCCCGCGCGGCACACCCGCAACCGACTCAGATGATATCTTCACGTTTGGCGTCGCCGGCCATTTGAATTGCCGCTCTTTTCGCGACGGTACGCTTCGCTGGAGTGTGGACACAAGCAAAGAGTATGGCGTCGTACAGAACTTCTTTGGTGTTGGTTCGTCACCGCTTGTACTTGGCGATCGAGTAATCGTTATGGTCGGGGGAAGTCCCGCAGAAGATGCGAGAATCGCGCCTGGTCGCCTCGATCGAGTCTCGCCCGCTGGCAGTGCACTGGTCGCGTTTGACCGCGCCACTGGGAAAGAGCTGTGGCGCTGTGGCGATGACTTGGCGAGCTACAGTAGTCCACGCCCCATGCAAATTGACGACAAGACCGTCGTGCTCGCGTTCGCTCGGGGCGGGCTGATCGCGGTCGATCCCGAACGGGGGCGGGTGCTTTGGCGCCATGATCATCGAGCGGACATTCTGGAAAGCGTCAATGCGATGGTTCCAGTTGTTGAAAGGGACCGAGTCTTCATCAGTGAATGTTACGATGTCGGCAGCGCGCTGTTGCAAGTCTCGCTCGACTCAGCCAAAACAATTTGGGTCGATCCTGTGGGCGATCGACGGCGACAAGCGATGCGAGTTCATTGGTCAACGCCCGTGTTGGTTGGCGGTTACCTTTATGGTTGCAGTGGTCGCAATCCGCCTGACAGCGACTTTCGATGTATTGAAATCGCAACCGGCAAAGTGCAGTGGGCCGATGATCGACGCTCACGCACCAGCGTCACACGTGTCGGCGACGCCTTGTTGGTTCTCGAGGAACGTGGCGAACTACAAGTTGTTCGCCTCAATCCCGAACGCCTGGAAGTGCTTGCAACTTGGGATCTTACCGAACCTTCTGGACCTCGACCCGCGATTGCCTATCCGTGCTGGGCTGCGCCGATCGTCATCGGAGATCGAGTGATCGTTCGCGGTGATACCGATGTTTTGTGCTTACGATTGAGAACGAAGTCGGAATCAGCGAACAGCAAGTAAACGACCTTTTTCGATTATCTTTAGAAACGATAATCCAAACCGACGTTCAGCCCCTGTGCCCAGAAATCGCTGAGCTGAAAATCAAATCTTGGCCGTGGTGAGCCGTTCAATCCCGCTGGATCCAATTGGCTCAAGTTGAGTTCGGAGTCGATTTGTTCCCCAACTCGTGCGACCTGACTCCAGTAGAGAAATCGATATCCGATCATTAGCCTCAGTCCCGGATGCAAGTCATAACCAATATCCGCGTGCAATTGAGGCAAAACGGCAAACGTGTCCTGTTCGTACTCGCCGATATTGGTTTGTTGAGCCAACAGTCCACCGGAAGTGGTGACGACTTCGCGAGCCAACGCAGTCACTGGAACGCTTGATGTGGTGCTACCGTCGATTCGAACCTTCATTTGATTGTTACCCAGCGCCATTTGCATTCCACCGCTCAGCGATAATCGTTGCTGCTGCATGGATGCGAGCACACCAATCGCTCCGCCACTGAAGCGATTGTCCGTTTGGAAATCATCTCGTTCGGCAAGTGTGGTACCAATCGCCAGTCCGCTTGAACTGCCCGTGATCCGTTTGAAATCGTTGATGCTCAACCGATCTTCGAGTGTGTTGTGTTGGTAGCCAGCGACAAGCTGTAGTTGTCGCTGACGATCACCTGCGAGCATCCGGTGCATCATGACTTCTACGCCATCCAGTGACGTTGATTGGCTGACGCTGATGTTGCCATCGAGTTGTCCCGACAGTGCGATCAACTCTGCGTTTGGGCCCACTTGGTTTGGTTCGACGCTGAAGAAAGGCCGTGCCAGAATGGGAAATGTGCCGCCGTCGAATTGATAGCTGTCCGCTGCATTGTCTAGCCCAAACACAGCCACGTGCCATCCCAGGCTTCGTGATGGCATCCAGCCACCGACTTCTATTCTCGCGCCCGCTCGGCCATCAACCCCCAGTTTATCCCCGCCCAACAAAGTTTGAGTTCCAACAAAACCGAGCACGCCGGCATCGAAGCGATTGGTGCCGCTGGGGCTGGTGGTGACGAGTGCGGGAACAAACGTGCCATCAAGCGACCAAAACAACGCATCGGCTCGCACCCAAAATGGGCTGACCGGAGTTCCCGTTGGGCAATCGTGTCGCGCAGTTCCGAGCATCTCAACGTACTGGGTATATTCGTCGTACGGGCCAGGATCGCCATCTTGGCCATACTGATTCATCATCATCGAGTCATCGTCCAGTACGGCGCCGTCTTCTACCCACTGGCCATTTTCGAGCATCACACCAGTGGGAATACCGCCACCACCGACCACATACTCGTTGGGGCCGAGTCCCTCGTCTGCTGCCGCCGGCGCGTCAACGGTTCGCTCACCGATCACTCGGTCGTCGACTACTGTTTCGTGATCCACTTGTTCGACTTCCACAATCGTCAGCGGCTTTGTTACACCAATGTCAAATACGTCGATTTCTTTCATTGTTGACGAGGAACTAGGAGCAGAACTTTGATCACGAAATTTGTTTTTGATCAACGGTTGCTTGGTCTCAGAGACTGCTTTCTTTTGTGTCGAGTTAACGGTCGGTCGCGGCTGTCGAAGGACTTGATGTGATTGGCCCAATGTCGGCGCAACCCACCAACTACCTGACATTGCCAGGATGGTCCACATGAGTAATTTGTTTAGTTCAGGCATGGATGGTTTCAACAATCAAATTGTCCGATAGCTCACGAGCGAGAGTCGAATAGCTCGAGTTAATTTTTGAATGCAAATTGGATCAGGTATTCCTGCCCCGACGACGCTGTTCGCGGGCCTCGGCATCCGCTATCCAAGCTTGTGCCAACGCATCCAGCCACAACTCGACAGCGGCTGAATCGCCACTGGGTGCAGCCGTGCAAATGCTGTGGACTGTTGAGTGTGTGATTTCTGCGACTGGTACTGACTCTGTCGGTGCAATTTCCGACGACTCGAGAGTTTCGCTACCTGCATCCTGGTTGGGCGGCCGGCTTGCCTGTTCAGCGTTTACGTTCAGTAATCCAAAGTCGGCGAGATCGAAGACTCCGTCACGGTTCATGTCAAATGAAAGCGACGAACCTTGATCCACTGGGGCAGCTTCGTCAATCGCGACGTCGTCATCGTTAGGCACAGCCACAGGAACGGATTCGTCGTCGGCCGTGATCGTTGTTGCTGTAGGTGTTGCCGATTTCGCTTCTAGCTGCGTCTGCAGTTGCTCCGGTCGTTGCTCCGGCTCCGGTGCAATCGTCAGCAATTTATCACCTGAATCACTTGTGTGATTCTGCAGATCGGTCTCGATCGTCGGAATATCGCTAGGAGCACGCTGGACGGAAAATTTCTGCGGTTCGAACCGAATGTCCCCGCGGCGCCACTGGGCGTAGGGAACCGGGTAGATTCCCGAAGCGCCCTCCCAGATTGAAATCTCAGTTTCTTCGCTTTCGCCGATGGCAATGAAGTGCAGCAAGGCGATTGCCTCTCGTTCACCATCGCCTACAGGCCGGCCTGCACCCATCGCCTCAAACTGTGAAGCTCGCAAATCGCGAATTCGACCTTCTGACTGGTCGTACGTTCCTCCGCGGTAGAGCGGCAGGTTGGACGTGAATATTTGGTTGACGTCAAAGTCTTCTTCGACCAGTGCGATATCGTTAGGATTCCATCGCAAATTCATCGCGAAGTCGCCGATTCCCCGTCGCATCGAATCGAATTCTATTCCTGATAATTCGACGTAGAACTCTTCTCCCACCTGGACCGAATTCGCAGCGATGGGTTGACCGGGACCGTCATCGGTCGACTCGAACAACTGCAGCGAGAATGCAGCGGCAGCCAATAGATGGCGTTGCTCCAATGATTGCAGCGACAATTTTCTCGGGCGACGATGATTTTGCATTACGGCCTCCCTGCCGTATCTTATCCGACCGCGTCCGTTGCGGTGATTTCAAACTGGGAGTAAAGAATCTTGTCCGAGGGCGTCAAGAGAACTCCGAGATTCTTGCCAGATTTGTTAAAGTTTGTGGTCTCCACGGAAATGAACTTCGAACTTGGAGGTCTGAACGAAACACTTGGGAGCTAACGTTTGACGAGTTTCACAGCCCACTGAAATCAGCAGTGCCGCACAACAATCGATTCAAAATGCCCAGCGCATAGGTTGCTCGACGATTGCCTCGCCACAAAGAAACGGCGAATATCAACACGTGAAACGCTGGGCAACAAAGTTCTGTACAATGCGGGAACGTCCACAATAACGCATTTCATGGAGTTCCACCTTGAGTTACCGGTTACTTTTAGTCGCATCCTTTCTTACTGCCATGCTGTCCATACAGGCTCAGGAATCTACACCAGAGAATTCCTCACCCGAGTTGCCGACGGTCACTGCGGCAATTTCGCCCTTTGTCGAGAACGGTGATTTCGCGGGAATCGTTTCGATGGTCGTCAGCAAGGATAGGGTGCTTCACCAAAGCGTCCTGGGGCATGCGGATATTGAGTCCGGCAGACCGATGAGGCAGGACTCGATCTTCTGGATCGCTTCGATGAGCAAGCCCGTGACCGCGACGGCAGTGTTGATATTGGTGGAATCCGGCAAACTGTCGCTGGACGATGCAATCACCAAACATTTGCCGGCAATGGCCAGTCTTCGTGACGCCGCTGGCCAACCGGTGACTATTACCATCCGCCAACTTCTCTCTCATACATCGGGAATGGCGGAACTCGACGCTGCCGAGGCTTACACGTCGAAAACTCTCGCTGAGGCGGCGGATAAATATGCAAAGGTGAAAATGCTGTTTCCGCCCGGAAGCGAGTGGAAGTACAGCCAAACGAGTATTAACACTGCGGCGAGGATCGTCGAAGCGGTATCAGGAATTTCGTTCGACGAATTTGTTCAGACAAAAATCTGCGATCCATTAAGAATGGTCGACACAACATTTTATTTGTCGGAAAAACAGATTTTGCGTCTGGCAACGTCTTACCAAAAAAATGATGCCGGAAGCTTGGAACCTGTAGCCATTCGCTTACTCGCAGGAAAGTCGCCGACCGACCGCGACCGATTTCCGGCGGGCAATGGAGGATTGTTCTCAACTGCTCCCGATTACGCAAAGTTCTGTCAAATGCTGCTCGGCGATGGTCAGCGAGAAGGGACTCGATTGTTGACGCCCGAGTCCGTTGCGACAATGAAAACGATCGTTACAGGAGACTTAAAAACAGGATTCACTCCAGGAAACGGCTGGGGTATCGGTGTCTGTGTGGTCCGTGAACCTCAAGGTGTATCGGCAGCGCTGTCATCAGGCAGTTTTGGACATGGCGGCGCCTATGGCACCCAGGCGTGGATCGATCCTACTCTCGGTGTCGCCTATATTCTAATGATCCAGCAGGCCGGATTGCCCAACGCCGATAATTCCGACCTGCGACTTGCGTTTCAGAAATCCGCCAAGGAGACAATCGCTCCATGATTGATGCCCTGAATACTCGATTTAGTCGAGAAGACAAACTGACGTTTACTCAACACCCTAGCGGCTTGGTCCTAGGAAACGTTGATACGTCGCGGTGCGCCGCTAGCTTCTTTTTGCATGGTTCTCACCTAGCGTCATTCAGGCCGAAATCACAATCCCGTGATTTGATCTTCATGAGTAGCGAAGCCGTGTTTGCTGGTGGTAAGCCAATTCGCGGGGGAGTTCCGATTTGCTTTCCCTGGTTCGGCGCCCATCCAACTAATTCCGACGCACCAGCACATGGATTGGTACGCACGGTCGCCTGGGAAATGCTGGATACCTCGCTCACTGGCGATGTCGTCGACGTACAACTTGGTTTGATCATTGACGAACTGGAGCTGCGATATGAAATGCGATTTGGGGACGAATTGAAACTTGCTTTTTCAGCGAGGAACCTGGGTAATATCGCCAAGTCCTGTGAGCTGGCACTGCACACGTACTTCAATTTGGCTGATGCGACCAGGGCAGTCGTTACTGGACTCGAGCGCTGTAACTACCGCGACCAGTTGACCAAAGTTGAGCACCCACCAAGCGGCGAGCCCATCCAGTTTGTTGCTGAGACTGATCGCGTTTACTTCGGCCACACCGACGAAATCAAGATCGTTGATTCCGCCGCTGGACGTACCATTGTTTTGCGACCCTTGAACTCAAGTTCCTCTGTCGTTTGGAATCCCTGGATCGACAAGAGCAAGCGGCTGACGGATTTTGGCGATGACGAGTATCAACGAATGTGCTGCATCGAAACCGCGAGAGTCACGCCCAATCAATTGCTGATAGAGCCTGGACACACCGAAACCGTTGCTGTCACGATTGGCGTTTAAACTCAATGGAACGCTTGGTTCTTGGCGTGTTTGTCTATGGAACACTTAAGCGAGGTCAATGCCGCGAGGCCTGTTGGCCACTTCCGCCAACCTCCGTGCGAGTTGGCTGGACACGTGGATTCTTGTTTGGCGGCGACGATTACCCGGCGATGACGCCCGGTGTTGATCGCGTGTTGGGTGAATTGTGGTGCTACGCCGCGTCACAGCTTCCCCCGGTGCTGGAGGTGCTCGATGCGATCGAGCAAACCAAGCAACCGGGACTGGAAGACCTTTACACGCGTGAAATCGTTGAGATCTTCAACATCCAAGGGCGGTCCCTTGGAAATGCATTCACGTACCATTACGCAGGCAACTTAATGCAAGACGGGTTCACGAAGATTCAGATGGACGAAGATGCGTTCACGCGGTGGCCGGGCAATTAGGTCGAAATTCATTTCATTTAGGGCGAATAAAACTCTACCATAGCCTTTACCGCCTCCGCCACAGCATCGCGAAACTCTTTGGGCGACAAGACTTCGGCTTCGCCACCAAGCGACAGCACCTTGGGCAGCACCTCGCGTGGATGGGATGCAGGCACCGTCATCACGAACGAACCGTCAGCTTGCAGTTCAATTTGTTGCTCGGGATGCCAGGGATCTTCACGCACCCAAGCTGCGGCGCGTTCGCCCAATCGAATTCTCACGCTGGTCGGGGAATCGCCTGAAAAAATTCCGATGCTTTTGCCTAGATGTGCCGCCAAGTCGATGTTGGGATCTGGTTTGAAGTACTCATCGAGTGCCGTGGTATGCTTGAACCGATCGAGTTTCCAGTTCCGCAATCGTTCGGCCGGATCTTCGACCTCCGGAGCTGCTGCGACGACGTAGATACTACTTTGGTAGACAGCCAATCCGTAAGGCTCAATTTTGCGAATACTTGCCGGACGTCCTACTGCCTCGTACTCGATTTCGACGATTCGGTGCTCTACGATCGCACGATTGATCGTTTTGAGCATCCCTTCGTGTCGCTCGTAGGTTTTGCTCGGTGAACCGAACACATACAGAGTTTTTCGATACCGCTGGTAATGATCCCACACACCTTCGGGCAGCGCCTCGCGAATCTTGTTCCAAAACGTCTCGATTCCTCGCCAATACTGTGTGCCCAGCAAGGGAAAAAGCAGCTCGCGGCCAATCGACAACGCGATTAGTTCGGTGGCGGAAATCCCAATTTCATGCACACAAGTTGTATTGCGCCCCAGTTTGAAAACTTTGCCGCGCTCGACGGTATCATTTTGAATCCCGAAACCGGCGGCCTGCAACGCTTCCAAGTCTCGCCGTACCGTACGCTCGTGGAGCGTCGTCAAACCTAGGTCACCCACCAAGTCGTCTCGCAATTCCTCCAACGTTTTTCCGAATCGAGAATACTCTAGCAACTGAAGTAATTTATGTTGGCGAATCAATTGTTCATTACGAGCCATCGCTCTTACCTCCCTGTCCGCAAGAAATCAGCACCACTCGCCCAGATATCGATCACGCCTAGTGTCTGTGATAGGCTGGCTCATGAAAAGAGTCCCCCTCCCTCTACGGCAAGTAAGTTCCGCTTACAATGAGCCCATCGTTACGGTGGGGGCTTCTTCGGTTGTTCGCTAAACAATGCGAAAGCTAAGTCGATGGAAAACATTCGTTGGGGTTTGATCGGATGCGGCGATGTCGCGCGGAAACGCGTCGCTCGCGCTATTCAAGAGAACTTTGGCTGTGTGTTATTGGCGGCTTGCCGACGGAATCCACAGCGGTTGCGAGAATTCAGCGATGCGTTTGCGGTTGAACGTCGCTACACGGATGCAGCTGATTTGATTCGCGATCCCGAGATTGATGCGGTGTACGTTGCCACGCCGGTCCGATCGCACTTGCCCTTGACGCTCGCAGCGGCTGCGGCGGGCAAGCATGTCTTGGTCGAAAAACCAATGGCCATGAGCGCCAAAGAATGCGGCGAAATGATCCGTGCCTGCGAAGTCGCCGGAGTCCGACTTGGAGTTGCCTATTACCGTCGCTTTTATCCACTGGTTTCTCGCATCGAAGCAATCTTGCAAGAAGGAATCATTGGCATGCCGCTGGGAATCTCCGCCGTCACCGCTACTCCGCTGGCAATGAGTGCGACCGACGATGGTTACTGGCGAATCTTTCATGATGACGGCGGAGGTGGAGCACTCATGGATGTCGGCAGTCATCGGATCAATCTGTTCTTGCATCTGTTTGGCAAGATTGCTCAAACCAAAGCGATTTGTAAGACTGTAGCGGCGAGGTACAACGTCGAAGATTCCGCAGTGCTGTTGTTCGCCTTTGAAAGTGGCGCGGTGGGTACACTGCAGTGCCATTTCGGTGCCACCGATCCGGATGAGTTCGCAATCATCGGCACGCGAGGACGATTGGTCGCCCGGCCTCTTAACGGAGAACAGTTGTTTGTAGAAATTGATGGCGAGCATAGCGTGGAAAATCATCCGCCTGTGTACAACTACAACGCTCCGCTCATCGCCGATTTTGTGGATGCCATTCGTGAGTCGAGACCTCCCCGCGTGGATGGTCGTGAGGGGTGCGCGACAAATCAAATCATCGACGATGCTTATGCTGACAGCAATCCAGCTGGATGAACACGACACAGTGAAAGGCGAAGCCAACCGTTGGCCACGCATGATAAGTAACTGTCGCGAAACAGATTCGAATATTAACGGAACGGCACAAGCGCGCCGGTGTCATGAAACCGGAGGGCTCGCGACCTGCCGCTAACATCGAATTTGGTAATTTATTTGCGGACGACTTCTTAGTGGCGTTTGGTAGCAGCAAAGTGGTCGTTTAAAGGAGTTTGGTCAATCGCTCCAGCGGCACGTAGTATCGCTGGTAGCGACTACCGTCATCGAACACCTCCCCGCGCGGATCGGCGACAAGCACGGTCGCGCGACGGGTGATGCGGTTGACGCGACCGACGAGGTAGCCGCGGTCTGTCGCAAAGCGAACTTGATCGCCCACACGAATGTCGAACCGCATCGCAGCACGTTCTCGTTGCGTTATCAAATCGTGATGGTAGTCGGTATGGCCAAAGTTTCGATGCGCGATTCTTTGAAATCTCGGCTCAGAACAATTGCCGGAGTTCCAAATGAGCATTTCGATCAGGTGCGTGAACTCGTGCTCGGAAATTCGCTGCATCGCTTCCAGGCGATCGCGGCAGCGGCGACCTGTGACGAGCACTGGTCGATTGACATCTTCAAACGTTTGGAACAACAGTGTTGAAGATAGCACCAGCTCGAATTTTCGCGGTGCATTTTTGCCGCCACGTCCATAGTGCGTGACCAACTTGCCGGCAACGCGAGTCATGCGACTGGAGACACCAAACGAAAGCCCTTCGGCCTGGGCCACTGGCAAAATTGAACCTGCAAAAAAGTAATGGTCGTACAACTTCGCCATGCGAGCGACATCGTCGGTACTGAGGCGAGTAAAATTGGGCCTGTCGATCGTGCGACTGAGCATCAATGTCTCGCGGTGGATCGCCGCTTGACGGGACAATATTTCGCTTTGAGGGAGCACTTGCTGGCTGATTCGCTCAGCAAGTTCCTGTAAAATTGTTGGGTCACGCGGGCGCATGATTCGTCTTTCCACCGCAAAAACATTCCCAGGTCGCGTGGGACTTTTTTCATACACGCCCCATCCGCATTAGGTTTCCCATGAGAACGTCAAGTCGAGTCGGTTTCCAGGGTACGCGATGTCAGGATACGGTGCATCCAGAAACAATCGGACGGAACAATCGCCGTGATATTATTCGCAATGCAGGAACGGTTCACCGTTGACGACGATCATTGTTTCATCGGCTTTGATGCGTACGAAAAGCTGCTTCAATCGGACGTGGATGTGTTGTTGTCGCCGCCGCCGCACTACCGTCCCGAACATATCGAAGCCGCTGTCGCCGCCGGGAAGGAAATTTTTTGTGAGAAGCCTGGGGCGACCGATGCGGCGGGGGTACGGCGGGTTGAAGCGGCATGTGAGTTAGCGAAACAAAAGGGGCTCAATGTAGTCAGTGGGCTATGTTGGCGTTACGACACCGGAGCCCAACAAACGATCGACCGCGTCCTGAGTGGGGATATCGGGACGATAGTCTCGGCCCAGGCGGATTACTTAACGGGACCAGTCTGGGTTCGACCTCGTGAACTGGGCGAGAGCGAAATGCAATACCAGGGTCGAATCTGGTACTATTTCAATTGGCTCTCAGGCGACCATATCGTCTAACAGTTCATTCATTCACTGGACAAGACATTGTGGCTGCGCGAGGACAATCCGCCGCTGCGAGCGTACGGTATCGGCGGTCGCCAGCTTCGCAGCGACGAGAACCAGGGCAATATTTATGACCATTTTGCGATCGTTTACGAGTGGGCCGACGGGACGCGAACGTTTGCCTATACACGCCAGTTTAGCGGCTGTTACAACCAGACCGAGGACTACGTTTTTGGGACGAAGGTAGTCGCCGGACTGTGTAAGCACGAGATTGACGGCGAATCCCCTTGGCGATTTGAGGAACCATGCGTGCAAATGCACCAAGCCGAGCAGAATGAATTCTTCAAAGAAATCCGTGGCGATCGATCCCGAATCAACAACGGTACTTATTTGTGCCGAAGTACACTAACCGCGATTCTGGGACGCGAAGTAGCCCACAGTGGTCAGATGCTGAAGTCGCGGCGAGTCCCCAGGATTTGCGGCCCGAAAGCTGCGTCCGGGACGCCATGCCGCCAGCAGCGGAAATCCCTCAGCCCGGCCAATACGCGTTTCCAAAGGCCTGATTTCAACGATTTTCGCCCCCGAGTTTCCCCTCGTGGAACAAAACGATTTGACTTGACGGTCCCTTTACTAAGATAATGAGTGAAGTCGCGATTAAAATATAACGAAGCTGGCGGACTACTCGCTGCAGGGCTGCAACCGCGATTTCTCATCAAACCATTCCACCTTACCGCCAAAAAGCAAGTCGACAATGAACAAGAACATCGTCCCGCCATCCCAGGCCAATGTTGTCGCAGCGGCCGAAACGGTTCGTCGTCATCGTGCTCTGGTGATCAGTTGGTTTGTATTCATCATTCTGGCGGCAGGGGCAATGGTCGCCTCCCGCGTGTCGGCACAGCAGCCGCCGCCCAAAGCAGGAGCTAAACCTGCGGCGGGCAAGCCAGCGGCAGCGCAGCCTGCTGCAAAGCCAGTGGCAAGAGCCCCGATCCCCGCTGCTGCTCCGGTCAAATACGACGTCATTGCGATGCACCCAGCTTTTGCGGATGAAAAAATCGTTCAACGAATGGAACGGGCCGCAAAGGGTTTGGTGACCCAACGTGACTTAGCGAGCTACTCAGAAATGAGTTATGCAAAGCCCTATTTCTTGAATTACATCCCAGCCAAGATCACTCAGCCGGAGGCTAGTGGCGAAATCAGCTCGCTGGTCAACGAATCGCTCCAATTGTACATCCGTGCCCAGCGAAGCAGAAATCCTGGTGGCGATCAGATGTTGCTGTGGCTGGATGAGAGCATGAAAAAGATTGCGACAGGCAATTACTCCCCGGCAGCTCGCATCAATGCGACCTTGGTTCTGGTAAAACTTGAGCAAAAACCAATTTCAAGCGACGGCCCCCCCGTTCCCTATTTCAGAGCGTATTCGACGCTTCTAGCTCTGTATCAGGATGCCAAGAATCCCGATGGCGTGCGTGCGGCAGCCCTTCAAGGCGTGCATCGAATGGTGACTTACGGGTTTCCCTTGCTCCCTGACAATATGAAAGCGCCCCTGTCAGTAGAAATGAAGAAATTGCTCAAGGAAGCGACCCCTGCTGGCCGTTCGCCGAAAGCTCATGCCTTTATGCAGCGGTACGCTGTTGACATTTTGGATGTTATCGCACCTGCGAACGATAATTCATTGGCGACCGAGTTGGTTAGTTTGAGCACCGCGAAGGATCAACCAGATTTGATCGCTCTGTACTCCGCAGCTCGCTTAGGGACGTTACCAAGGTTGGATGGCCAAGTGCCTGAACCAGCGACCGTTTTACAAAGTTGGTCAGCTCGCGCATTGCAGGCGTTTGAGGCTGAACTTGCGAGGCTGACCGCTTTGACGCGCCCAGTAGCTGTCACGGATCAGCCGCCAGCTCCTGAACAGATGATCCAGGAAAAACCCAAAGTAACATCACCGATGGGAGGAATGGGTATGGATTCAGGCTATGAGGACATGATGGAAGGTAGCATGATGGACCCCGGCTACGACGAATCGATGATGGGCGACAGCATGAATTACGATATGGAAATGATGAACGGCTACGGCATGGGCGGTTACGGCATGGCAGTGCCAGAAGCGAATCCTCAACCCCCCGAAGTGATCGCGTCGCGCAAAAAGCTCAATTATATGCTGCAGCAGCTACAACGGGGTGTCACTGGATCGGGTGTCGCTGGACCTCCTCGGCAAGCTGGCGGTTTGCTCAAGGTCGCCGGTGAGGCTGACAAAGTAACGGTGGAGAACTGGGTCACAACGATTGGCGACGTGGTGACAAACCTGAACGACAAGACTCACGATGATCGCGAAAAGTACATGGAAGCACTGCGGGCACAAATCGCGGTGTTGAGAGAACTGGCGGGTCTCGCCCCTGCGCCTGCCGCAGCCGACGACGGATTACCAGCGATGCCCGTCATGGACGCATTGATGCCCGTCATCCCCGGCGGCTGATCACTGGCTAGCAATCGCTGCGTCGATAGCGATGGTTTCATTGAAGTCATACGGATGAAATTCGCGGGCAATTTGCTTTGCTAGCATACCTAAATACAGTTTTTGAAATTTCGTTTCTGTTGTTTCGGTAGTGTATTGACCTGCGCTGACCGGATACGTGTATTCATCGAGCTGTTTGCTGTGGACCACGGCACCCGACTTCATGTCGATGACGTTGATCGCCACATCCGCACGACCACGAAACAGCGTCGCGCCGTCGCGCAGTTTCAAATTGGTGAGTTCAATTCCAATCACCTTGTCGGCCTTGACGCCTTTACCAATTGACAAAAAGTCAACGCTATCCCACCCGTTGGTGTCGCGCCACTGAGCGATTTGGTCTTCACGCACAAGAGTCAAGCCATTGACTTCTGTGAGCAGAATTTCTCCCACTCGACGGCTCAGTAGCCGTGCTGCGATATCATCACTGTATTGACTGTTATCTGTCACCGTTACGATCGCGATGCGCGAGTCCTTCAGGTCTTTGTAGGCTGCTGGGGTCATATCAGCCCCTACAGCGTGTGCTAGGTTCGCCACTAACCCCAGGCAACCGGTTTGGCAGATAAGCAATACCGCTGCCAAACCAAAGGCGAGCAAACGTGCGACGGGCAGAAACGGATACTTAGAAGGATGAATCATCGAGGCGAGTCCTTTCGCAATTCTCGAAAACGAGTTCACAGGCCGCTCTGACATACGGAAAGTTGACGCCGCAAAGCTACATCGAAATTCGAAAAAAAGCGGTGTTTCACATCGAGCAGAACGTTGTTTGCCGTGAACATGGCAGATCAATTTGCTGCTTGGCGGTTGCGTCGCAGTTGCCCGCATGCGGCATCGATTTCGCCGCCTTTGCGTTCGCGAAATTGCACATTGATTCCGCCTGATTCAAGAGCTTGGCGAAACGCGTCGATTGAACCTTTACTCGGCGTGCGATAGGGCAGTCCAGCGACTGGATTGTACGGAATCACGTTGAGCAGTGCCGCGCGACCGCGAAGTAGCCTTGCTAATTCGATCGCACATTCCCGTGAATCATTGATGCCACCAAGCAACACATACTCGAACGTCAACCGACGACCGCTGGCAGCAAAATATCGATCGGCAGCCAACATCACGGATTCAATTCCGATCTTTCGATTGACTGGGACCAATTGATTGCGCAGCGTTTCATTAGGAGCATGAAGGCTGACAGCAAGGTTATACGGGGTCTCGTTCTTGGCCAGTCGATCGATTGCTGGCGGCAAACCAACGGTGCTGATGGTGATCCGCCGAGGGCTGATTCCCAGTCCTTCCGGACTTCGTGCGACATCAAGAGCAGCGAGAACTTGCGTCAAATTCGCCAGCGGTTCGCCCATACCCATCATCACGATGTGGCTGAGTCGTTCGCCTTCGTCAAGGTAGGACTGTAATCGCAACATCTGTTCGATAATCTCGCCGCGAGTCAGATTACGATCCACACCGTCGAGACCGCTGGCGCAAAATACACAGCCCATCGCGCAGCCTACTTGGCTACTGACACAGATGCTCCGTCGGGCGCCGTCGCGAAGCAGCACGCATTCGACTTCGCCTCCATCAGCCAGTCGAACCAGCAATTTATCGGTGCCGTCACTGCCATGCAGAGCTTCCGCACTCTTTGCTTTGAAGATCACGAAGTGTTCATCGAGCTTCTCCCGCAGCACCAGCGGCAGATCGCTCATCTTCTGGAACTCATCGGCGCGGCGCTGGTATACCCAGCCCATAATCTGTTTAGCGCGAAAGGTCGGCTGGCCATGCTCTTTCAGCCAGGCGACCAATTCGCCGTAGGTCACGTCGAGCAAGTGCTGACGGTTCGGTTCAATCGCGCCAAAGACTTCGCGTGATTCCGGCAGTTCGCGGTCAACAGAATCAACAATCGGTAAAGTCACAATTGGACGCTCAAAAAAACGGTACGATAAAGGGATGTTGTCTCTTACCTCAAGTGTACCCATCTCATGTCAAATGTCGAAGTCAATCACGATGAAGCGCTGCAACGATTCTTGACCTTAGCCGCCATTCCAGGTCGTAGCGGCGAGGAGCGTGCTGTTGCCGATCAGATTATCCGATTTCTGAACGATGCTGGCGTCAAGCCCGCGCAAATCCGCTTCGACTCAGCCGAAACTCGAATTCCTGGGGGCGAATGCGGAAATTTAATTGTCCGGCTGCATGGAAACGGCTGCGGACCCATAACGTTGATTTCTGCTCATATGGACACCGTACCTATCTGTATCGGCAGCCACCCAGAGGTAGAAGGAGATCGGGTCAGCAGCTCAGCGGCGACGGGGCTAGGTGCAGATGACCGCAGTGGCTGTGCTGTGGTGTTGACAGCAGCGATTGAGAGGTTGCGGCGCGGCGACGAAAATTTCTCACCGGTCATTCTTGGCTTCTTTGTTCAAGAGGAAATCGGGCTGATCGGTGCTCGACATCTGGATGTCACCTGTGTCGGCAAAGTTGACCAAGCGTTTAACTTTGACGGCGGAAGCGTTGAAAAATTGACGGTCGGTGCAATCGGCGGTCAACGGATGACCATTCGCGTTTTTGGACACCCCGCTCACGCTGGAGTCGCACCGCAGGATGGTGCCAGCGCAATCGTGATGTGCGCCGATGCTATCAGCCAATTGGCTCGCGATGGCTGGCTTGGACGCGTGGAGAAGTCGCACGGGGTTGGAACGGCCAACGTGGGTGTAATTCAAGGTGGGGATGCAACCAATGTGATCACGCCGCTAGTCGAACTGCGTGCGGAAGCGCGTAGCCATGATGCCACCATGCGAGAGCGAATCGTCGACGAAATTCGCCAGGCCTTTGAGAACGCCGCACGGCACGTCAGCACGGCGGACGGGCGAACGGGTCGAATTGAGATTGAGTCACGAGTGGATTACGACTCGTTTCGTCTCCCAGACGATCATCCTTCCGTCATCGCTGCGGAAAAAATACTGCATGATCTTGGGCGGTCGCCGTTTAAAGAAGTCTCCAATGGTGGACTCGATGCGAATTGGCTGTACCGACACGGCATCGAAGCAGTCACTCTCGGGTGTGGTCAACGCCAAATCCATACCGCCGACGAATGGTTGGATTTGCCCGAGTTTCGCACGGCCTGTGAAGTCGCGGCCCGTCTGTGCACGCAAAGTGGTGGTACGGCATGAACGATGACGACGAGCTGTGCTTGTGCTTCCACGTCACTCGGCGAAAAGTAGTCCAATTCATTCGGGTGAATCGTCCCACGGTACCAAGCCAGCTATCGGAGTGTTTCGGCGCAGGAACTGGCTGTGGCTGGTGTCGTCCATTTCTACGTCGGTTGATGGAGGAGGAAACTCCGGAGCAGGTCGAATTGCCCGATCCACAGGCGTACCAGGCTGCGCGAGCGATTTTTCGCGACAAGTCGACCGCTGACAAAAATGGATCGAGTTGAATTAGAATCATTTTCCCGCCCACCATGAACCCGCCATCAATCTCTCGAGAAATCAATGAAGTCCTTTTTACTCACAAACGCTTTGCTGCTTAGCGTCGTCTCTGTTTCGGCTGCCGAACTCCAATGGCCCCAGTTTCGTGGTCCCGCTGGGGACGGCGTCGTGCTCGATCAGCGTCCGCCGGTGTCGTTTAGTGAAACTGAGAACGTGACTTGGAAAGCAGCGTTAGCCGGTCGCGGGTGGTCGTCGCCGGTAGTTGCCGAAAATACGATTTGGTTGACAACCGCTATCGAACGCGTGCCCACGGCCGAAGAACGTGAGGTTCTACTTCGAAAAACGGATAACGACGAAAAGAAGTTCAATCAGCTCGCGATCGCTAAGTCCATCGAATTGAAACTACTGGCCGTGGACTTCAAGTCCGGCGAATTACTGCACACCATCGACCTGACCACGATCGATGAGCCGGACGCGATTCATGCGACCAACAGCTATGCATCGCCGACACCCGTGCTCGATGGTGACAAGATCTATTGTCACTTTGGGACGTTCGGCACCTTCTGTCTTGATCGAAATACGAGAGAAGTGGTTTGGCAACGAGTCTTGCCGTTGCAGCACGCGGTTGGTCCCGGCAGTTCGCCGCTGATTCACGCCGATTCGCTTGTCTTGATCCAAGACGGAATGGACCGCCAGTACGTCACGGCTTTGGATAAGTACACGGGCACGACGATATGGGAAACCGATCGCCCCGAGATGGAAGCGCCCAGCGGTGATCAAAAGAAATCCTATTGCACGCCGATCGCGATTACGGATTCCAAAGGACGCGAGCAATTGATCTGCATGGGCTCGCAGTGGTTGGTCGCGTACGAGCCGAAGTCCGGTCAAGAGATTTGGCGACTCTACCACGGCAAGGGGTTCTCAGTTGTTCCACGTCCGGTATTCCACAACGACGTTGTTTACGTTTCAACGGGATTTGGCAAAGCTCAATTGTGGGCCGTGCGTGTGGACGGCAGTGGTGACGTAACCGACACACATGCCGTTTGGCAGGCATTGCAGGGCATCCCCAGCAAACCATCGCCGCTGATCTATCAAGAGCATATTTACTTGGTTGACGACAACGGTGTGGCGAGTTGCCTGGACGCTTCCAGCGGCGATTTGGTGTGGAAAGAGCGAATTGGCGGCTCGTATTCCGCTTCACCGCTGCTGGCCGGAGGGCATATTTACTTCGCGAATCACGAAGGCAAGATCACGGTCATCGAACCCGGCAACGTGTTTAAGAAGGTCGCCGAGAACCAGTTGGATAGCCAAATCATGGCATCTCCCGCCGTGATCGATAGCGCCATGATTTGGCGAACGGCAGAGTCAATCTACCGCATCGAGTGACACCAAGGATCGATCGGGAATATTAAGCGGCGCTGATCAGTTCGTCATGAATTGCTTCGAGCAATTCGGATTGAATCCGCTTGACGCCTTTGGCAGCACCAACCATCAATGCCAACTCAGCCAAATGGCTGAGTTTCTTCATTTCGCCACCGCTGATCTCGTGCAAGCGAACGATTGCTGGATCGGCAAATGTTTCTTTACTGCTTCCAGCGGTATACAGGCAATGGAGCAAAAATCGCCCTGTGTCTTCCAGGCCCAGCGGCGGTAAGTCGATCCTCAGGGGACACGCACCCAAATTGATTGCAATTCGTGTTGCCAGCTCCGGCACTGTACCAGCAACGACCGTCACCAAATCGTCGCCGTCAACGAGGGATCGTGCTACGCGAGCAACTGCCTCCCGAGCGCCATCAATTAACCACACGGTACGAACGTTTTGTCGGCTTGTGGCCGAAATGGCGGCGCGGACGTCGGCCTCGACGTTTATCGTTGGCGATGCAATGCGTAGAGAACTGGCCAGCGACTGAAAAACCTCAGCTGGTGATTCTGCGTCACCGCGAGTGAGGATCATCTCAACGGCACAATCCCCCAGCCCACTGCTTCTCGCGATGTGCCGCAGTAAGCTGGTCATGCCGCATCCAGCCGGGCTGGCAAGAATCGCACAGCTCATCCCGCCAGCCACGGTATAGTGCAACCGAGCAATTGCTTCACGCTGCGGTGGACCATAGAAAAATCGTTTCGCTGCGTCGCGACCGAACGGCTTTTCCAGAAGCGACCAATAACGTAGATAATCCATTGACGGGCTCTGATCCGTGGAGACTTCGGTCAACTGGGCCGGAAAGGCTCAATAGGGCTGTACTGCTTTAGGTCGGTACAGTCGGCAAAACAATAGCTATCGGGATAATCGGCAAACCCCGCACACAAACTTCAGTCCGGATCGGTATGACCCAGCGATATTTTGTTGACGAACTTCCTGCCGCTGGTGGCCATGTGTCCCTTTCGGACCAAGAATCACAACACGCCAGTCGTGTGATGAGGTTGCAGGTCGGCGATGAGATCACGCTATTTGACGGACAAGGGTGCGAAGCCAAAGCGACCGTCTTTCAAATAGATCGCCGACACTGTCAGTGCGATGCTTCGCCAGCAATGTTGGTATCGCGCGAAGCCTCGGTTCAGTTGCATCTGGCGATTGCTTTTCCCAAGCCCGATCGTGCCAAGGAAATGATCGAGCGATTGACAGAACTTGGCGTAGCATCGGTGACGCCGATCCTCACCCAGCGATGCCAGCGACCGATCAGCCCCAGCGTTCTGGAGAAGTCTCGGCGAGTGGTGGTCGAGGCAAGCAAACAGTGTGGTCGCAATCAACTGTTGGACATTCGCCAACCGATCGCTTTGAGTCGATACTTGGAAACTGCGGTTCCCGACAGTGGCGACCGATGGATGCTGCATACGAATATCGGTGCAGCGGTTATAGAAGGCTCGCCCGCATCCCAGGTCACTGGCTTAGTCGGCCCCGAAGGCGGCTTCACCGCCCAGGAAGTAGTGCTTGCTCAGGAGCATGGATTCGTCGCCTACAGTTTAGGGAGCCGTATCCTCCGTATCGAAACCGCAGCGGTCGCACTTGCGGCAATTTATTGTACTAAAGACAACCCACCTAATTCTCGTTAAACTGTTGCCCTGATTAAATGTCCGTTTCATTTCCGAACAATTGACTAAGAGACTGCCGTGAGTTTCGATCCGTTTGGCGCCTTGGATACCTTCTCAACTGGCACTGGCAATGCTGGCATGTACCGCTTGAGCCGCTTGCAGGACGCGGGTCTGGGATCGATAAGTCGGCTACCGTTCTCCATCCGCGTGCTGCTCGAAGCAGTATTGCGTCATTGCGATGGTTTCGCGGTAACCGAACAGGACGTTAAGAATCTTGCCGCCTGGAAAGCCAGCGAACCGGCCAAGCAAGAGGTTCCGTTCAAGCCCTACCGTGTGGTCCTGCAAGACTTCACCGGGGTGCCCTGTGTCGTTGACTTGGCCGCAATGCGTTCGGCAATGCAACGAATCGGTGGTGACCCAGAGAAAATTAATCCGCTAATCCCAGTTGATCTGGTGATTGATCACAGCGTCCAAGTCGATTTCTTTGGCAGCGACTTTGCGCTGGCCAAGAATGTTGAGATTGAATTCGAACGAAACCGTGAACGCTATGAGTTTCTTCGCTGGGGCCAGAAAGCTCTCGACAACTTCACTGTCGTGCCACCCAATGTTGGCATTGTTCATCAAGTCAACTTGGAGTACTTAGCTCGCGTCGTCGCGATCCAACAAACCGACGCTGGTCCTCTAGCGCTACCCGATACACTGGTCGGCACAGACAGCCACACGACAATGATCAACGGCTTGGGCGTTTTGGGATGGGGTGTTGGCGGTATCGAAGCCGAAGCCAATATGCTCGGCCAGCCCCTTTATATGTTGATGCCCGAAGTCATCGGCTTTGAATTGGTTGGCGAATTGCCTGCTGGCGCAACAGCGACCGATATGGTGCTGCGTGTGGTCGAGATCCTACGAGCCGAAGGCGTTGTCAACAAGTTCGTGGAGTTCTTTGGCTTGGGAATGAACACGATGGGTGTCGCTGACCGCGCGACAATCGCCAATATGGCGCCTGAGTACGGTGCCACGATAGGCTTCTTCCCCGTTGACAACGTTACTCTCGATTACTTGCGGCAAACCGGCCGCAGCAAGGACCACATTTCGCTTGTCGAGCGGTATTGCAAAGAGCAAGGTTTGTTCCGACTCGATGATGGGCCAACGCTCGATTATACAAAGACATTGAAACTGGACTTGAGTACCGTCGAGCCCAGTCTTGCCGGGCCTAAACGTCCTCAAGATCGTGTTGCCCTCGCCAAGATGCAGCAATCATTTCGCCAGTCGCTGACCGCACCGATCGGCAAAACTGGTTTTGGACTGACAAAAGAATCGCTGGCGAACACGGGAACCGTGAGTGACAACGGACATACCAGCGAGATCACTCATGGTGCCGTGGTGATCGCGGCTATCACCTCTTGTACCAACACCAGCAATCCCTCGGTAATGATCGGTGCTGGATTGCTCGCGAAGAAAGCCGTCGAGCGAGGCTTGAAAGTTGCTTCGCACGTCAAGACGAGTCTGGCACCTGGCTCGCGAGTCGTCACGGAGTATCTGGATAAAGCGAATCTGACTGAAAGTCTCAATAAGCTTGGTTTCCAAACGGTCGGCTACGGTTGTACCACATGCATTGGGAACAGCGGACCCTTGCCGGATGCCGTTGCTTATGCGATTTCATCTGGCGATCTTGTCGCCTCAGCAGTGCTCAGTGGAAATCGTAACTTCGAGGGGCGTGTCAATCCTTTGACCCGTGCAAATTATCTCGCCAGCCCACCACTGGTTGTCGCGTATGCGCTGGCCGGTACCACCGATATCGACTTGGTAAATGATCCGCTGGGCCAAGACCAACAAGGCAACAATGTCTATTTGAAAGACATTTGGCCGAGTATTGAAGAGATTCGCGAGACCATCGCCAGCTCGATCCTGCCAGAGATGTTTACTGAGGAGTATCAATCTGCCGTTAATGATAATGAACCATGGAACGCGATCAGCGTATCCGGGGACGCAATCTATCCTTGGAACGATTCCAGCACCTACATACAACATCCGCCATTCCTGGATGCTGTGAAGGGACAAGACATTCCCAATATTACACCGATTCGCGGAGCGAACATATTGGCGTTGCTGGGTGACTCGGTGACCACGGATCATATTTCTCCGGCAGGTGCGATCGCATCCGACGGGCCCGCCGGACGCTATTTGCAGGAACAAGGCGTAGCGATTCGTGACTTCAACAGCTACGGTTCGCGACGTGGCAATGACCGAGTGATGGTTCGGGGTACGTTTGCCAACATTCGCATTCGCAACCAAGTTGCGCCTGGTACTGAGGGCGGGGTTACACGGCACTTGCCCGACGGCGAAGTCATGAGCATTTACGACGCATCAATGAAATACCAAGCCGACGGCGTCCCTTTGGTCGTGATCGCTGGTGCTGAATATGGGACGGGATCAAGTCGCGATTGGGCAGCAAAAGGAACCATGCTTCTTGGCGTGAAGGCAGTGATCGCAGCAAGCTACGAGCGGATCCATCGCAGCAACTTAGTTGGAATGGGCGTACTGCCTTTGGAGTTTGCCAACGGCGCAACATGGCAGTCAATCGGCTTGACAGGCGAAGAAACCATCGACATTGAGGGCTTGTCCAACGACCTTCAACCCCGCTCGATGCTGCAGGTCAAAGCGACCGACGCGTCAGGCAAGTTCAAAACGTTTCCTTGTGCTGTCCGCATCGACACGCCGGTTGAACTGCAGTACTACCGCAATGGCGGTATCCTTCCGACCGTTCTTCGCAACCTTTCCAAGTAGATCCCGCTACAACGCTCGAAAGGTAGTGATCGCCGCATTGAATGAGCAACCAGCCCCTCGCGTACGCGTTGGGGTTGTGACTCTTTCAAGCAACCCTATTTGATTCTCGCGGCACGTATTTTTGCATCCAGACGCAGTTTGAACTACATTTTGTTCACTGCAATCACTGATTTGCACCAGAACCACGCAATCTCTTTGAGTTGTTTGCCCATGCTTTTTCGTTTTTATAAGGTAGCCACAAGTTTTTTGCTGTGGGGAACAATGTGCGTTCGACCGATCTTCGCCCAGAACAAAATAGTTGTTTGGGTCAATAACGGTGAGGACAAGGTCGCTCAAGAAGAATTGCGTTTGAGCGTTGAAAAACGCGACGTGCGAAACTGTCTGTGGGATGGAGACAACGTTCGTTTGTTGGCAGCACGGAATGAAACAATTAGCACGAATCTTGTACTTGAAGCTGCGACAGAGGACGTTTCCGGCCTGACGGTTCGATTACAAAAGCTGGTTGGCCCTGGCGGTGTGGAGATTAGCTCACGACAAGCAACTTCCGCTGATCTATTCGATTACCGTGGTCGCAACATAGAACTGTTTTATGTTCGTTATTTGAAAATTATGGGTTGCTCCATTCTCAATTATGAGCATTACGATGAACGGCATGTTCCGAAGCGGTTTCGCCGACCACATGATGACAATGGTACTGCAAACGGGGGTTGGAGTGATCGCCCCGACCATGATCGTTCGTATCCAGATATCGCTGTACCGCTTGAACTGCACTGGCCATTCGATATTGCGAAAGGAACTTCGCAAGCGATTTGGATAGATATCTATGTTCCGATGAATACCCCGCCGGGAATGTATCAAGGCGAAATCATCATCGAGGAGGCAAGCCAAGTCATCCGGCAAATCCCGGTGCAATTAAGAGTACTTCCATTTTCGCTGCCCGAACTGCCGACATGTCGCACAATGATTTATGTGTCCGACGAGGACATCAATCAACGTTATGAAGGCATGCCCTACATGGATGACGCGCCGCTGGCCAATGCGAAACACTCCCGACTGATCATGAATCGGCATTTTCAAATGGCACATCGTCATCGTACGTCGCTCATTCAAAATCATACGCCAATCGAGCGGATGGATGCCGTCTGGCAAGACCGCTTGTCAGGTTCCTTATTCACGCCGGAACATGGCTATGAGGGTATTGGCGTTGGTGTAGGTAACAATGTTTTCTCGATCGGAACCTATGGACTTTGGCCATGGAAAGAAGGCGGTAAGGACGCCATGCAACGAAATGCGGACTCATGGGTGTCGTATTTTGACTCCAAGCAATTCGCTACTCCAACAGACTACTTTTTGTACCTGATCGACGAGTCGGATGCCTACTCAGAAATCGAGTCTTGGAGTCGATGGATACAAGATTCAACTGGACCTGGCCATCGATTGAAATCGCTGGCAACGCTCTCGGCGCCCAACGCTTTAGCCCATACACCGTCGCTATTGATACCGATGAGCACGTTGAATCTGGGAATGACTTCTCAGTGGCAGACGGCCGTTAGTCATTTCCAAAAATCCGTTGGCAAGGACTTCTATATGTACAACGGGGCTCGACCTGCCTCAGGTTGTTTGGCAATCGAGGAGGATGGCGTCGGTGTTCGTATGCTTCCTTGGTGTCAATTCAAGTTCAGCGTCAGCCGCTGGTTCATTTGGTCGGGAACCTACTACAACAATTTTCAAGGTGGAATGGGCCAGACAAAATTGTTTAGTTCCGCTCATACGTTCGGCTCGAAAGGATCTCGCAGTGACTCGCTCGGCGAAACCGGATGGAATTACAACAATGGCGATGGAATACTATTTTATCCGGGAGCCGACAAAGTTTATCCCGAAGAGAGCTATAACGTTGATGGCCCCATTGCGTCACTAAGATTGAAGCATTGGCGTCGCGGAATCCAAGACTACGAGTACTTGCAGCTGGCATCAAGAGTGGATCCCGTCAAAGCAGGCGAAATTGTTAAGCGAATGATTCCTCGTGTACTGTGGGAGGTGGACGTCGACGATGTCAGCGATCCGACATGGGCGCGAACCGACATTAGCTGGTCGACGAACCCAGATCATTGGGAGGCCGCGCGAGCCCAACTTGCACAAATCATTATGCAATCGGGAAGCGATACGAAGTGATTGTTGCTCAATTATTGGCCTCGCCCTTTTTCGGCGGACCAGAACGCCAGGCATTGGGATTGTGCCAACACTTGCCGAATGAAATCGAATCACATTTTTATTCGTATGCCGAAAACGGAAAGGCTCAAGATTTCTTGTCGCGTGCTGCCTCGGCCGGATTCGCAACCACGATGTTGCAAGAAAATTGGCCACACCTGCTTCGTTGTCGTCGTGAGCTAGCGGATCACCTAATCCGCATTGACGCGGACATTTTGTGCACGCATGGTTACAAGCCGGATATTCTCGGAATACTCGCTGCTCGCGCCGCTGGGATTCCCGCTATTTCGATTGCCCACGGGTGGACTTCGGCCACTCGGAAAGTTCGGATTAACGAATGGGTGGATAAGCGTGCCATGCGATACTTCGATTGTGTCATTGGAGTCAGCGAAGCACAGGCAGCTCGCGTGCGACACTCGGGTGTCCAGTCAAAACGCGTCGTCGCCATCCACAACGCGATTGACCTGAATGAACTGAGAACTCGAAATGCAGAAGATCGCCAACGACTGGAGCAATTTTTTCAATTCAAGCCTGAACGAATTGTGGTTGCGGCAGGGCGATTGAGTCCAGAAAAAGGATTCGATGTGCTCATTGATGCGGCCCAGCGAGTGATCCAGGGTGACAAATACGCCGGAGTCGTTATTTTTGGTGCTGGCCCGCTGGAGGAATCGCTGCAGAGTAAAATCTCAGGTCTTGAAATTCAGCGGCAGGTTGTATTGGGCGGATTTCGCAATGATTTGGATCGTTTGCTGCCGCAAGCGGATTTGTTTGTGCTTTCTTCGCGGACCGAAGGCTTACCGGTGATCTTGTTAGAGGCGCTCGGCGCTGGCGTTCCCAGTGTGGCAACCCCGGTGGGCGGTGTCCCAGAGGTAATCGAGGACGGCATCAATGGTCTGATTGCGAAGGTTGATGACCCAGTTTCGCTAGCGAATCAAATCACAGAACTGCTGACCAATACGTCACTTCGCAATACCGTGATTGCAACGGCGAAGTCTCGCGTCGCCCGAGATTTTTCGCACTCGTTGCAGGCCCAACGGTTTGTCGCATTGCTGGACAAAGTGGCATGCAGCAGACGGTAACAGCTCCTGGTCGACCCGGAATTTGGATTCTCGCCCCCCGTATGTCATGTCGCTTTTTCAATTATAATGATCGTGCTTTCATGGTCATCTCATCGGGGCATTGGGCAATACAGCAGCTTCGACATGCGTTTCTGCCCTTGCCCTTTGTCGATTGCACGGAGTAGTAGCGCTGGACGGCCGATGCTTGGCAGCTTCAGTACCTTTTTTCTGCGTTGATTATCTTGTCCAGCATAGCTAGCGACCGAATGGCCTCCGATCAAATCGATACGAATTATTCTTGGGATGATGCTGACACCGGTTTATCTTTAGTTGCCACGCCTGATAAGCTGCGATTTTCTTTGTACCTCTTGGTTGCGTTCATAGTCAGTTTGATACTACGTCCTTGGGATTTTCTACCCGCGTTGGCTCCGCTACGCCCCGTGACTCTTGCCATCGTCAGTTTGACGCTTGTGATGTTAGCCTCGGGGATCAAGCTTGAATATCTAAAACTGCCGCTAGCAAGGACGCTGGGAGTTTTGTGGCTGACCATGATGGCAACGACAGTCACCTCCTATTGGTATGGTCAAAGCCTGGAGTTTGCCGTTAAGTGGTTCCAGTTGTTGTTGCTGTTTTCCTTTATTGGAACGCTTGTCATATCTACCGACTCGCTTTTTCTGTTGACTCGTTGGATGACCATTGTCGGTGGCGCGCTGGGGATACTGGCGATCAAATCGAAACTTTCGGGGAATTATGCAGTTGATGGTCGAATTGTGGGTGTCGGAAGCGGTTTTCTTTCGGACCCCAACGAACTGGCTCAGGGACTCGTTGCCGTCCTGCCATTTTCCTGGTGGATGTTTATTCGGGGCGAAAAGCGATTGCACCGACTTATTGGGATCGTCTGCGGAACGCTTATGCTAGTTGGAATTGTCCTCACAGAATCTCGTGGTGGGTTGCTGTCACTCATTACGATGACGTTCATCCTGCTTATACTCTCACGAGCTCCGCTGGTAAAACGATTGTGCGTCGTTGCGGTTCTCGGGACTGCTGGACTCGCGATGATGCCTGACAGCGTATATGAGCGATACTCGACGATTTCATCGGCGGCTCAAACTGACCAGAGTGCTCAAACTCGATTGACTGTTTGGAAAGCGGGAGGGCGGATGTTCATCGATCACTTCGCCACTGGCACTGGCGTTACTACCTTCGAACTTGTTTATGGCAGTAAGTATATTGATCGGCAAGTAGCGGGGGCAAATTGGTATGCCGCACATAACTCCATCGTCGAAGTAGCTGCGGAATTGGGAATCGTGGGTGTCAGCGCTTGGTTGTGGTTCATGCTAGTGCCGTTTCTTCGGCTATACCGTAGCCGAACTGCGCTACTAACAACAATGGATGACGAGGTATCGCCTACTACCGAGCGATTGACGTCGTGGACCGAGGCGATGATCGCTGCCTTAGGGGCATTTTTCGTGGGAGCGATGTTCTTATCTAAAGCTTTCGACATTCCTGTGGTGATGTTTGTGGCAATTGCAGTTGCAGGGTCTGAACTTGCGTTTCGCTGGGCTGAAGCGACCGAAGAATCACTGTACAATGGTGAGTTGATTGACCGTTAGAGTCTTGATGAAGATTTCTGCATCCAGATTGTATTGAATGTCGTGATCATCTATAGCAAGTTTCGGCCGTTCAGTACTTTCTTCTGGAGGAAGCAATGATGTCGCAATTCTGGAAGTTTCTATTGATCGCGGTGCTGGCGGCTTGTCATTGCATATGTGTTGCTTCCGATGATCCGGTCGGGAATCGTCGATTGAACGTGCTGTTTATCGCGGTGGATGATTTGGCCGTCAATCTTGGCTGCTACGGCGATGTGGTGGCACGCACGCCACAGATTGATCGGCTTGCTACGACAGCAGTACGATTTGATCGGGCGTATAATCAAATTCCTTTATGCAATCCTTCTCGAGCATCGGTACTGACGGGGCTGCGACCGGACCACACCGGCGTCTATGACCTTTCGCGTCACTTTCGCCAGTCACTGCCTGAGGTGGTGACTTTACCGCAAGCGTTCCAGCAAGCCGGTTACTTCGCCGCGCGAGTCGGTAAGATCTATCATTATGACGTTCCAACTGCGATTGGCAGCGATGGATTTGATGATCGGCCATCCTGGAATCTCACGGTCAATCCAAAGGGACGTGACAAGATTGATGAATCGCTCATTTATAATGCTGAACCACATCGAGCGATCAGTGGCGCGCTATCGTGGTTGGCGGCTGAGGGTACCGACGAAGAGCAAACCGACGGAATGATCGCCACGGAAGCGATTCGACTTCTCGCTGAGCACCGCCACGAACCCTTCTTCCTTGGCGTCGGGTTCTTTCGTCCTCACACTCCCTACGTCGCGCCGAAACGGTACTTTGATCTTTACCCCAAGTCATCTTTGCGGCTTCCCTATGCGCCAAGTGGTGATCGCGACGACGTGCCGATGGCCGCGTTCGCACACAACTGTCCGGTGCCAAATTATGGGCTGGATGAATCGACTTTGCTCGCGGCGCTACAAGCCTATTACGCATGCACTTCGCTAGTGGATACGCAGGTTGGACGATTGCTCAGTGCTTTGGACGAGCTTGGCTTAACTGAAAAAACAATTGTCGTGTTGTGGAGTGATCACGGATACCATCTTGGGGAACATGACGGAGTTTGGCAGAAGCGGACACTGTTCGAGCAGGGCGCCCGGGCTCCTTTGATCATTCGCGTTCCCGGTGCAGCGGGGAACGGCCAGGCTTCGCCTCGGGTTGTCGAGTTCGTCGATATTTTTCCGACTCTTGCCGCAGTGTGCGGCTTGAACGCGCCCCACAACTTGGACGGACGTAATTTGACCCCGCTGTTGCAAGATCCGATCCGCGACTGGGACAGCATCGCGATTACACAAGTTTTGCGTCCAGCAGATAGCCGGTTCTCTCAGCCAGTGATGGGACGAAGTGCTCGAGACGAGCGTTTTCGATATACCCAATGGAATGGTGGCCAGCAGGGTGTGGAACTTTACGATCACGCGAGTGATCCGAATGAGTTTCGAAACCTCGCTACCGACCCTCAGGCAATGGCGGCCGCACCCATTCAGGCTGTGGTGGAGAAACTCGGAACTGCGCTTGATCGCCACGCTCGTGCTCAGCCCACGGAACTTCTGTTTGAGCCTTCTCGGCTATAGATTATCAAGGACGTAGTCGACCGCGCAGCGTACTTGGAGGGGCTGAATCGTTACGGTATCTTAGTGGACTATGGAAAATGAATCTTTTATTAAACGTCAGCGTCAACTTCGCAATCTCGTCGTGATGGCATTGGCCGATGGCTCACTAGGCGAGCGCGAGGTGAACTTGGTCGCTGATCGATGCGAACAACTTGGGCTCTTTGAGGACGATTTGCAGAAGGCAATGGAATTCGGATTGAGCGACGATGCCGCTTTGGAATTGCCCAGCGAAGTCACAGAACGTGAATCGTTGATGAAGGATTTGATTCGTATGATGGCAGCGGACGGATGCTTAGCCGAAAGTGAAAAACGACTGTTTGCGTTAGCCGCCGTACGGATGGGATTTACCGGTACGGATCTTGAACGCATGGTTGGCGAAGTTCTTCCTTCGGCTGATCGTTAGCGTGGCCAAAATTCTAATTACATCCGGTCCAACGCGCCAGTATCTGGATCCTGTTCGATATTTAACCAATGCCTCCAGTGGACGAATGGGAGCGTCCCTTGCTCAAGCTGCGATCGCTCTGGGCCATGAAGTGACGATTGTCAGCGGCCCAGTCGCCGTCGTTTATCCATTACAGGCGAAACTTGTTTCTGTTGTTACCACCGACGAGATGCTGGACGTTTCGATGCGGGAGTTCGAGTCCTGTGAGGGCGCGATCGGTGCGGCGGCACCTTGTGATTACATGCCGCGACGAATTCAAAGCCAAAAGATCGCCAAGACCGGCGCACCGATCGAGCTGGAACTGATCGAGACTGCCGATGTCGTGGCACGCTTGGGGCAAACAAAGCGGGCGGGACAGTGGGTCGTGGGCTTCGCTTTGGAAACCGAAGACTGCCGCTTTCGTGCCATTGTCAAGCTAGAGCGTAAGCATTGTGATCTGATGGTCAGCAACGGCCCTCAAGCGATTGATTCAGATAGCAACGATGTTGAGATACTCGACTCGGCTGGTAACGTTGTTTGTCATATCGCTGGTGAAAAGCGTCTGGTCGCCCACCGGATTTTACTAGAAATCCACAATCGTTTGATTCTGAAATCTATCGTTTAACATTGCGAATGTTCATGGATTTGTCCGTCTCGCTCAATCGCTTGCAATTAAAAAACCCGATCCTAGTGGCTTCAGGCACCTTCGGTTATGCACGCGAAATGCAAAACATCGTTGATGTACCGCGACTCGGAGGTGTGTTACCAAAAACGATTACGGCTGAACCTCGGGTCGGAAACGCGCCTTGGCGAACCGTAGAAACGTCCGCTGGATTGCTCAATGCGATTGGCTTGGACAACGACGGTGTGGATGTTTTTTTGGAACATCACTTGCCCTACTTGCGCCAGATCGGGACATCGATCATCGTCAGTGTTGCTGGGCGGAGCGTTGACGATTTTGTTTATCTCGCCGAACGAGTCGGAAACGAAGCGGGGGTCGCGGCGATCGAGCTGAATTTGTCTTGTCCAAACGTCAGTGGTGGAGTCGACTTTGGCACCAATGCCGCTTCTTGCGAAAACGTTGTTGCTCAAGCGAGATATAAATGTCCGGTCCCTTTGTTAGCTAAGTTAACACCAAACGTGACACGGATTGCTGACATCGCTTCCGGCGCGGCGACGGGTGGCGCCGACGCGGTGTGCTTAATCAATACGGTGCTAGCGATGGCCGTTGATTGGCGCCGTCGCCGACCCATGCTCGGTAACGGAATGGGCGGATTGAGCGGACCAGCGATCAAGCCGATCGCGCTGCGATGTGTCTATCAAGTTCGGCAAGCGGTCGATATCCCGATCATTGGGATCGGCGGAATCCAGTGCATTGATGACGTGATGCAGTTCTTGGTGGCGGGTGCCTCAGCAATTCAAATTGGTACCGCGAATTACTATGACCCGCAGGCGTCGATGCGAATCTTGGACGAGTTACCAGCCGCACTTGGGGAGTTGGGAGCAGAGAGTGTCCGGGAAATCGTCGGCACCTTGAAGGTTTAGCCGTGTTATGCGAATTGACCATGCAATAACCAATCGCCTGTGGTCAAATCGCGAAATATCCACCACCAACCCGCATCGGTCTCCACACGGTAGTAGTCGCGTCGAATGCAGGGTCCGTACCACCATCCGGTTTCGATTCGTTCCGGCCCCCATGACCGCCGGACATCATAGAAGCGTCCGTTGTGACACAGACGTATAGGGGGCGCGTGGCAATCTTCCGAAAAAATCATTTCGGCGGCAATCGAAACAGGTTGTAAAAGTAGGCGAATGGGCCTTCTTTGATTTTTTTGTGGCGTCAGGGCGGTAATTGCGAGCGCACTTACGCGTCTTAATAATGTGCCACGCGACGCACGTCGATTCAGCGGAGAATCGCCGATGCGTTTTGAGTTTCCCGTCAGAGGCTTTGAGTTTCCCGTCAGAGGCACAGTCCGATAGGATTTTTCAGGCAAAGGATCCGTCCCCAAAATGATGCCGAGTACCGATTCCCGGCCCAGTCGTCCGCTGAGCGAATCAATTAAGCGGGCTGTCGCATGATGGTTCTTCCAACCGTCCGTTGCAGATGCGTCGGATGTGTTCGCAAATAACGAACCTTGTGTGCTGCGGAGCGAGCTGCTCAGCGTCACGGCAAGCGATAACCGTACCACCGGCGACGGCAATGATTTGTTTTCCAGTGCAGTAACGAGTATCTGACATAGATGCTGGGCGTCTTGTGTCGGGGCGAATAAACCGACTTCAAGCGTTAAAGGCGGGTGGGCTGAAAGGTCCAGGCAGCAAGTGAGGCGTAGTGCCCCTCGTCCACTTGCTACCAACCCGCCTTTAACGTTTGAAACCAAGCCCGCCAAACGGTTTTCGAGAATGCAGCGATCCGCTGTCGGATACTCCAGTTCATGTTCGGCGGTATATTCCGCCGGTGGACGAAACACATTGAGCGGTTCATCGATCTCGCCCAGTGCCGCGGCGATCCGCTGCACAAGATGATCACCCAATCGTGTCGCCAATCCGCTCCGCGGTAAACGCAACAGCGAATCGATACTGTAGACGCCCAGTCGTGCGAGTGTGGCCACGGTATCAGGCATGATCCGCAGCGATTCCACTGGCAAGTGACGTAGTGTCAGAAACGCAGCACCGCTGGGAATAATGATTCCACTGGATGTTATTCCGCTAAATGTTGTCGAGTGCTTGTGTCCAGGTAGCAGGTGTCCGTAATGCGCCACGGCCCAAGCTAACGCGAACGAGTCTGCGATCGCTAATCTTGCTTGATAACCGGCTTCAGTAACTAACGCTTGCGCGGCATCGAGCAATCCTTGTTCGCCGCCAAACAAATGGGCGATGCCGCTGATATCGCAAGCGATCGATTGCGGTTGATGCAGTGTCTGACCCGCCCAACGTGACTTTTCGAGTGCCTCGATCGCCACGATAGGACTGATTGCTTCAAGCAATTTCGTTGCCAAGTGCAAGATTGCCATGTTGTCGGCCTGCGGATCATGTTGTTCAACATGCGGAGGTGTCGTTGCATGAGTCGCCAATTCACTGGCTTGGGCCAACGACATCCCGCTGCGGACGCCCAAAGATGCGGCCACCCAATCGCAAGCAATCACGACGCGACCGTGACGCGGATCTTGACGCCACAGCACGATGTTGCCGTTACGTGCCAGGCCTTCGCTACGCTCGATGTCGTCTTGTCGCAGGCTGCTCTGTGGCCGAGTTGGGTATCGCCGTTGGATCGGCCAATCGGGAAGCCAAATGCACAGCAGACGCTTTTTCATGTTTGGTAATCTCTGCAGCAACCAGCGTACGAAGCTCGGCCCGTTCATTCATTTCGACCCAGACGGCTGCGCCGACACTGGCACCACGACAACGATCAAGCGTCACTCGCCACAGACGCGCCAACGCCTGAGAAGACAGCGCCTGAGAAGACAACCCTTGAGAAGACAACCCTTGAGAAGACAACGTCCTGGAAGCCGGCGAGGCGTTTGCAGATGGATCGGGAATTGCTTGAGCGGCAACAGCAAACCGCACTTCCGCGAAACTCGGTTGCCGTCTCACGACAGCCGGACGAACGAGCAACCCCGGCGTACGTCCCATTTCTGCCGCCAACTGAAACCGCCGTGCATCGCGATCGTCCAAGCGAGCTCCGACCGACGCCCACACCACAGCGACCGATTCACAGCGCAGCGCTTGGTCGATTGCCCAGACCGCGTCGGCATGTCGCCGCGGTCGGACCCACACAATTCGTCCGGCGGGAATGCCCAACGCGTCAGCCGCTGGTGGGTAAAACGTTCCCTCCAAATCGACGACGACAACGGGCCCAGTGCGAGTGAACTGGGAAGAATCTGCTTTCGATGGCGTCAACACACTGGCGACTGCAGCCAGCGAAAGTGTTGCTGCCCCACTGCAGTCGCTTTGCCCCACCCACTCGGTGAGCGAGTCCAGTTTTAATCCGCCGCTAGGCAACAAACGATCCAGGCCAGCACAGCCAGCCGAAAAAACTTCTTTTTGAGATGTAACGTCGGCATGTTGAATGCAACCGGCCTGCGAACGTAGACGGTTTAAAACAGCCTCGCGAGTTTGGGGCGGCGGGGCGGCAACTGGAACAGTTGTCGTTACAGGGCTACCTGGCGTTGTATCGCGTACTGTCGCGTTTACCGTCGTGACGGATACCCGCTCAACCGCTACATTGGCCTTCCCAGCATTTACTTTACGCGCCGCTGGCTTCTTTTTTCGTCCCCCTGCCTGCATCTCGGCCCCCACTTCTGTAGCGGCGTCGAAAAAGCAGAAGGTTTGTTGTATCGCCATCTTAGCGCCTCTGAAGCGGTCACGAATGAGCCTGCATTACCAGTTCGGAACCTTCAACGTCGATCCGAGCTTCAATGCTAGCAATCCAATGCTAGCAAAAAGTGTTGTTTGGTACATCATCTAAGAGATTCGGTCAGGAAGAAATCAATGCTGCAAAAGATTCGTTGGTTTTTGTTGATTATCGGCGTCTTGGTGGTGCTCACGATCGCGCTGCAGAACGACCAACCGGTACCCTTGGAGCTATTATTTTTCAGGCGAGAGTTGCCGCTGACACTGCTGTTGTTAGCAACCTCCGGAGCTAGCTTTGTGTTTGGTGCGTTGACCACGGTGTGGATGCTCCGCACTCGCTCCAAAACCGCCCCGGCTAAACCCAAAGTAAAAGTGGAGCCAATCGAATCGACGGATTAGCTTGCGTGTCGGGCGGCCAACGCGGCCCGGCGACGGGCGACTAGGTCGTAGCGCATCAACACGAGCCGCGCCAGATCCCCCATGTGGTGCATTCCAGGAGTCGCGTTCTCACCGCGTATATTTTGAGAGTTTGAATTTTGAGTTGGCTCGGTATCCGCCGCCGCAGTCTGGCTTGCCGCAGCCAAGTTTGCGGCACGGGCAAACTCAACAGCATCGGCAACCGGTGTAGTGGTGGTCGGCTCGAACAGCAGCAATTGGGTCATGGGGAAGTCTCCAGCAAAATTTGGACTCGTTCGTTTTGCCGGACCAGCGACATCACTGACCCGACAAAAACGATTCTTCGCGACCCCAGTGACACGTCTGGTCAACGTTAAAAAAGAATTCTGAAAAAACTTCCTTCCCTTCCAAGAAGCTCATTGCCTTGAGTCTGCCGCCGCTGCCAAGCGAACAATTGCTGATCGATTCGCTCGATCATAAAACGACCGATCAATGGACATTGGATCGCGTCTTGGTCATATCGCCTGGACGTGGCCAAGCGGGTTGGCAAATCAAATCGCTATTCCCGGCGGCCTCTGTCACATCGTGGTACGTCGATTCATTCCGTGCCGCGCAAGCGACTCTGGCGGCGCAAGATGCCAACGTCAGCGTTGACGTGGTGTGTTCCGCAGATTTGCCCACAGCCGAGGTCGATGTGGTACTGGTCCCGGTCCTACAGCGTGGCGAAGCCGAGATGACACGTGACTTACTGCAACAGGCCCACGATCGACTTCGAATCGGCGGTGTGTTGGTTGCCAGCGTCAACAATCCACGCGACACGTGGCTCCGCAACCAAATGCAAACTCTGTTCGATAAAGTCACTTGCCAGCAATCCGAGGGCGGCTGGGTCTATACTGCGATTAAACATCGCCCACTCAAGCGGCTACGATCTTTCGAAGCTGAAATTGTGTTTCGCGATGGCGAGCGTCTGCTCCAGGTGGTCTCTCGCCCCAGTGTCTTTTCACACCGCGTGCTGGACGTTGCCGCGAGACAATTGATCGTTGCTAGTGAGGTCCAACCAGGAGATCGCGTACTGGATTTCGGATGCGGTTGCGGGGCGGTGGGTATCGCAGCGGGCATCCGCTCGCAAACCGGCGCGGTGTTCGCCGTCGACAGCAACGCCCGAGCGATCGAGTGTACGCGCCGTGGTGCACAACTCAACGCCGTCGACGGGCTAACCGCGATATTGAATCATGATGGTGACTTGCCACAGATCACCGATATCGACGTCGCACTGTTGAATCCGCCGTACTACAGTAACTTCACCATTGCCGAGCATTTTGTCGCGACCGCTGCGCGATTGTTGGTCGATGGTGGCCGGGCGGTTGTCGTAACGAAACAGCGTGACGAATATCACTTGCGGAAATGGCCGCTCCTATGGCTGGAATCGGAACTCGAAGTAAGCGGCTACCAATTGCTAACGTATCGCAAACGAAACTATTGAAAATCAGGCTGCTGAAAAGGAGCAAGGACCACGATAGCTATGTCAGTTTGGGATCGTCAGCCTTACTGTCGCTTTTTATCGATCGCCGCAATCTTGGGAAATAATCGTCAGTTTGGTCGGATGCTGTCCAACGTTGCACCAACGTGCGGTGCCTGAGCATTACATTGGGTCCTGTTGCAAGAATTAGCATTTCGTGACAGGGCTTGGGATGGCGATACAAACGTAGCGGCAAACCAAATTATTGCGGTTAATCGTCCTGGGCGATGTCCAGCGTGGTGTCGAAGATCTAGCTGAATTACTGGGCGTGAGTGACAAGACAGTCCGTCGCGATCTGGCCGCCATGCGAGAACTGGGCATCCCGATTCAAGATCGCGTATCCGCCCATGGTCGAAAAACATTCGACATCCCTCGCGACGCCATCCCCCGAATCAAGTTCACCTACGACGAAGCCCTCGCGTTATTGCTTTGTCAAGCTCAGGCCTCTGTTTACGAGGGCACGTCGCTTAGAGAATCCTCGCAAACGGCATTCGAGAAAATCCATGTCGCGCTGGGGCCACTGGAAAAAAAGTATCTCGACCGCATGTTGCCGCGTTTGCATCGCAGCGTGGTCGGTGGCGACTACCACAGCCACAACGACGTCATCGAAGCGCTCACACTGGGCATCGAAGATTCGCGAGCAACGTTCATCACCTACCACAGAGCCAATAGCACCGAACCGGTGACCTACGACATTCATCCGTATGCCCTCGCCGAGCATTGCGGCAATCTGTACGTGGTTGGCTTTTCCTGTCATCACGACGAGATTCGCACCTGGAAAATTGACCGCATGCTCGATGCCGAGGCACGTGGAATGAGCAATCGGAGTGCGAACCTCCCACTGAGCCCAACCCACGTGAGCGCGAAGCTGCCGCTGAGCCCGACCCACGGGAGAACCTATACAATGAACCGAGCTATCGTTCGGCAGCAGCCTCCCGCGCCCGGTGTAGGCAATCGTGTCTCTTACTTGAGACTGACAAAGCCACGAGCGTTTACGCCTCGTCCGCATCAATCGCAATTGTCAGGCGTTTGCCTATCGCCTCAGCGTATCGCTGCAGCGTGGCGAGCGTCGAGTTGGGCGCCTCACCATTTTCCAATCGAGACCGAGCCGACTTTAACATCCCCGTGCGCTGCTCCTCGGACATGTTCGGGTACGTCGATGAATCGGGCTTTGGTTTCAGAATGGGATTTAGAATCACTTATTGAAGAATCAAGGATCAATTTCGTACGCTGTAAGCTCTCAGAACGAGTAGCGTCCACCGATCCTTACACTCGAAAAACGTCCATTCGCTGTCGCGATAGCTTACAGTCGCCGCAAACGGTCATCTCGATCGAGTCAGTGACATTTTTCGCGAGAATGGGTTACAGTGCGACGAAGGCGTGTTGTACTTCAACACCACACGTCAACATGTGCGGATTCCGATCGACGAGGCACTCGTTGATAAGACGCATTCGGCGATCCAATTAGCCCGAGACATTGCCGATCGTTCGCAGTCGCCTCCGCCGCTGGTGAACAGCCCTAAGTGCTCACTCTTGGCGACGAGCCGCTCGACACGAACGCTGCATTGGGGCAACCGCCGCGATTCGATTTCCACTTTCGCAGCCGCAATCGTCGTCCACCACTAGATCCTGTCAACGCGCGGCTGTCGCTTGCCTACACACTGTTGTCCAAAGACTTCACGGTAGTGGCAGCGTCAGTGGGATTTGATCCGTATTTAGGTTTCTATCATGTGCCCAGGCCAGGACGCCCGGCGTTGTCGCTGGATTTGATGGAGTCATTTCGTGCGTTGATTGCGGATTCCGTCGTGAACACCGCGATCAACAATCGCATGGTATATCCCGAGCATTTTATCGAAGGTGGCCTCATTGAAGCCTGCTCGCCACACCAATAATCAAGATGATGAATTATCCTCGCTAACCGATCTCGCCGCGATCACCAGTTGTGGCGGTGGCGATGTCTGCGGCGTAGCATTCAATCAACGTGGTTTGATTCGCGCTACGATCGACTTCTCGCAAGGCACGGATTGAGCGATCGAGTCGGGATAGCGTGGCGGAGGAAATGTCATGTGCGGCTGCGGCGTCTCGCATTTGGCCCCGATAATGCTGAACCGCCATGGAAAACACATCTCGCATGGCATCACGACGTTTGTTCGCGTCCTTGCCTGCCGCGTCGATGTGTTCTGAAATAATCCTGCTCAGCACAATGGGATCGGGATACGGTTCGGCCAATCTGGACCGCAACGTCTGATGAAACGCGTCACCATCACCGCTGAGCAAGTGAGCGGCAACGTGCATGTCACCTGCGGCCAATTCAACCGCAGCAGAAATCTGGGCCTCGTCAGCTTCGATCTCATAGTGCGTGCGCAATAAACGAACGGCATCCGCACCCTGGAGTGACGCAAAACGTAGCGTGCGACAACGCGAACGAATCGTTGGCAGTTGTTTTTGTTCGCTGGTTCCGATCAGGATCATGACGGCATTGGCTGGCGGTTCTTCCAATGTTTTGAGCAAACAGTTCGCACCTTCTTCGTTCAGGTAGTCAGCGTCCTGGATCAAGGCAATTTTTCGACGACCGCGATACGGTCGCAATCGCACGTCGCGGCAAAACCCTTCTTGCATCCGAACTTCGGGCCGTCCGATCAACAAATCCAATGGAATGGTCGACTTGTCTTCTGGCTTCCGGACGATGATGAAGTCTGGATGCGTGCAGGATGTAACTTGCACGCACGCTTCGCACACACCGCAGGGAGACATTTCAGTTGCGTCGACTTGTTCGCACAACAGAGTCTTGGCAAGCAGCACTGCAACGGTGTGTTTACCGACTCCTGCCGGACCGACAAACAGGAAACTACCCGCAAGACGGTGATGTTCGATAGCGGTGCGCAGCCAGTGAATGATTTTGTCGTGGCCGATTAACTCATCCCAAGTATTGATCATGGTACGTTCGGAGCGATGATCAACTTTTCCATTTCTACGATTTTGTCGATGCGTTTCGCATGCCGCCCGCCTTCGAATTCAGTTCTCAGCCACATCAAAACCAGTTCATCGATTGGTCGTTCGCCGATTAAATCACCCGGTAAACAGAGTATGTTGACGTCATTGTGTCGGCGGCTCATTTCGACCATCACTTCGTCATAACACGGTGCGGCGCGGACGCCACAAAACTTATTTGCCGTGATCGCCATGCCGATACCGGTACCGCAGATCAAGATTCCTCGATCAGCTTCTCCGTTACTGACTTGCTTTGCCACGCATTGAGCGAAATCGGGATAATCGACTGCAGCGTCCGAGTCCGTGCCCACATCAATCGTTTCAAAACCATTGGCGGAAAGAGTTTGAATCAGTCTCGCTTTGATTTGAACACCGCGGTGGTCGCTGCCTAGGGATACTTTCATGATTGTTTTGCTTTCAACTCTCGCTCGCGTTTGACTCTGGATAAAAGTCCTGTTCGAGCACATCCATCCAACTGGCAAGTTCTTCGTCGATCTGATCTGCACAGGCACGATAAACGTCAACGGACATGCCGACTGGGTCGCTGATATCTCCGCCATCGCGACGTAAAGTAAATACACGGTCGTGCATATCGGGCCACGCTGCGAGGATTGCTGCGCGGTGGCCTCGAGTCATCGTGAGCACCAAGTCCGCAACATTCATTAACGCATCGTCCAGCGGTCGGCTGACGTGCTCGGACAAGTCCAGGCCACGATCGCACATCACGTCGACCGCTTGAGTACTGGCCAAACCGCCGGGCGAAGCTGCGACTCCAGCGGACATTACTTGAATTGCATTCTCGTCGCCGTGGCGACGCCGCACGTGATCGCGCAGCAGCGTCGCAGCCATGGGGCTACGGCAAGTATTGCCGGTACATACCAGCACGATTACAGGTTTAGCAAATTGATTCATTGCGGCTCGTTCGATCACCCCTTCGCGTAATAGTTCCCAGCGATTTCGCGTTAACTTCACGACTGTTGATGCTCCACCATAACGTGTCGGGCCGTCATCGAGCAGCAGTGGCAACCGGCTGCCGAACTCCTTGGCGACGACGGCTGCGGTGGTGGGCAACGATTGACCGTTCACGCAGGCACTTGTCAGTACCAGCGGCGCTGCCAGATAACGTTGAATGTGGGCCAAAATTCGGTGGTCCACCACCCGTAATCCAAGACAATCATCATTTCCAATAATCCGCTGCTGCACGCTGGCGGGAAGTTGGCTCGCGGCGGAGGCATTGCCATCCCGCGGAACCACCAAGGTCAGCGGCCCTGGCCAACACCGCTGGCTCAGTCGTCGACCCAGCGGTGAAAGATGTGGCATGAAATCTTGAGCGGCTTCGCGACTGCGAACGGCGATTGCCAACGGTTGACCGTCGCCGCAAGATTTAATTTCGCATAATTGGGCGACCGCTCGCTCGGACAACGCGCTCGCCGCGAGCCCGTAAACAGTCTCAGTCGGCACGCCAACGACTTGTCCTTCAACGAGCGCCTGGACTGTCCGATGAACGATATCTCGGGGGTCGCTGGTCGCCTGGATATCGAAAATCATGGGCTGCAAGCGTCGTGGTTCGGGTTTCGATGAGAAACCGACCATTGTAAGGCGTGCTGAATTGCCACCACAAGTCAACCTAGTCGCGATATACCGGATGATAGCCATCAAAGTATGGCGGATTCGGATAGGCCGAGCCTGGAGCGATCGGGTACGGATCGTAACCGCCAGCCCCCTGCAGTCCGCCAGTTCCGCCTGGTGCAAAACCTGTCCCGCTAGGATTGCCGGGAAAGCCATAGCCAGGAAAGCCGACACCGGGAAAGACACTGCCCAATCCTGCGAAGGGTGCCCCCCACTGGCTGTACGGAGCACTGTAGGGTCGATTCGGAAATCGCCACTCGCCGTAGGGCAGCACAGGCGGACCCCACTGCTCGACTCGGTGGTAGTTGTCCGCCGACTGGCCGTAGTTCAGCGAACTTCGTGTGGAAACATAGCCGCTGGATCGAAAATCCCGAGCCATCGGGGCAGTTGGACTGGCGACCGGTGCGAACTGGGTGACTCGCAATCCCGTTGCCAGATCATGTGTGTAGTGGCTCGGCAGAGTCAACCAATCGGCAGCGTCAACCGATGGCAAACAAAGGAGTAGCAGTAACGGTAAGATACACGAAGCTTTCATGCACCTCAAAATAGTTCATGATCCGTCGAATGTCGGGAAAATGAGGAGAAACTTGAGTGGTGATATTGGATCGCGGCGCAACATCCGACACAAGCGTTACGGAAGTAACAACCGCACTCGGCCAGGAAGAGTGTCGATTACCAGTGGCAAACGCCCGACGTAATCACCGTCAAGTTGATACGGTACGCGAGTGGCTGACGTCAGCTCGAATCGTATTGCACGCCGCCTAATCACGTCGCTCCACGATCGGTGACGACCGCTCAAAATACCTGCATAGTACCGCAGCCCATGGGCAACCGACCCACATTGAAAACCGATGAGATCCAGCTGGCCATCGTCGCCAAGCGCCTCCGGTTCGATGGCCAACGAGGCGGCATAGCGAGGCAAATTGAACAGCATGGCCCATCGCAGGGGCGCTGCGATGGGCAACCCACCATCGATACGCACTTGAATGTCGGGAAACGAATATTTCCGCATGGCTCGAAAAATCGGCCGCCAATAGTCGATGCGGCGAATGTGGCCTCGACGCGTCAGGTGCATGCCTCGAACAACTTCCGCATCAAATCCCGCCGACGCTACAACCAAAAACAGCCTGCCATTGGCTAGACCGGCGTCGATGTTCATCGTCCGACCGCTGCGAATTGCTGCTAAAACCCTGTCGGCAAGCGGTGAATATCCAAAATGCCGCGCAAGCAGATTCTCAGTCCCCAGCGGCATCGGAATCAACGGAACCTGGGGAGGGACGTTCTGGGCCACCAAACTTAGCGTCCCGTCGCCGCCCGCAGCAACCACCGCCAGTGAACCTTCAGTCACTAGTCCTTCGTGTTTCAGCAGCCCGTCCCGCAACTCACCGATGGAGGGGGTGGCTTCGGCCGTAATGCATTGCTTTTCCAATTGCTCCAATAACCGCTGGACTTGATGTTGTCCCAGACCGCTACCAGCTTTCGGACTCGTGACAATCACCACCCGGCGCACCAATACCTGGCTTGCGGCGGTAACCGTGTTGTCGAGAATCGCCGAGTTTTGCGTCATGGACAAGAAAATTTCCGACACGTGTAAGAAACGTAATCTAGCGTTTAGGGGGCCGCAGCATGAACTGCCGGTTGAAAACATTTCCAAAGATTTGACAAGACAATACTGAGTAGAGCGTGAACGTTATCAAACGCTACTGGGCTGTGGGGCTAATTCTTTCAATGGTCGCGATCCATGCGGTCGTGATCGGATACGTTCGTAGTCGCGTTGCCCGATTGAGCCAAGCCAAAAGTTCGGCGATCGCCATCGGATCTTTCCGATTCCAACCCATCAGTGATCCGTCGGTCATCTTCCATTTTCAACTTCACGCAGTGGTCGATCCTTCCAAACGCAACCACGGCGAAGAACGAATTACCCAGATGCAAATGGAAATCCGTGAAGCCTCGGAACAACTTCTGCGACAAGTCGATTTGGCGTGGCTGGAGGATCCGGCGCAAACACAGTTGCGTGACCGTTTGATGGATGTTGTGCTGACACATTTGGATGAACCCCTGGTCCAACGAGTTTTGATTACAGATTGGTTAAAATTACCGGTGTCGAGTGTCAGTGTGGAAACATCCGAACCGCCGCCAAAGCTGGTTAGTCGCTAGATAACGGTCAATCAAGAAGCGGGTGCGCATCGTGGCGCTGGTGTTCAGCCGACGCATCGTCGGCAGAAAGCCAATGACGTTCGTTTTTCTCGCTCGTTTATCGCATCGCGGGACCAGCCCAGTTAACAAGAGCCCAGCGATCAGCGTTCTCTTCGTTTCGCTTCTATTACTATCGCTCTGGTCCAAGCTGGACAAACTTTAGTAGAAGTTGAGCGATTCTATGAAAACCTGTCTCAACTGGGGCGATGAACAAAACGGCAACTGCGCAGCGACTCCTGACAAGATTCCACAATCCATATCGTGGGGTTCAGGTGGGTGTCTGCTTAAGCGGCCTGGTCAACGTGTTTCTCGCGTCAACACTGTTCGGGCAAACTCCCTTCGATCCTTACCAGCGATCGCTGCCACTGCAGTCTCCGGTGCCAGTTTCACAAGGGCCTCCCGTTTTCGCGAACGGGTCGATTTTGAATGGGTCAATCGTGAATGGGCCAATCGTGAGCGGGTCGCATTTAAACACCGAAGGTTGGCTGCCACCTGGAACAATCTTCACCGAGTACTTAGCGGACGAAAAAGCGTCTCGAATGTCTGGGCGATGGCTGGGAAGCGACCAGGGCTCGGCGTTACTGGACGGGACGCTGGGAGGGAAATTTGCACTGTTTCGTCGCGGTCCGTTATCACAGCAATTCGGTACACCAGCTTTTGAAGTCGCAGTTGAAGGCTCAGCCCAACTGCGAATCGATTTGGACAACCATTTTGATCTACGTTCAACTGACTACCGATTGGGTTTACCGCTTGCGTATCGAGTAGGTCGCTGGAACCAACGTTTCGGCTACTATCACTTGAGCAGCCATTTGGGAGATGAGTTTCAACTTGCTAACCCGACGTATGAACGCCTCAACTTCAGTCGCGATGCCCTATTTTTCGGGGTAGCGTATTCTCTTTGGAACGCGCATCGATTGTATGGCGAGATTTCGTGGGGATTCGCCACGGAGATCAGTGAGCCGATCGATTTCAAATTTGGAATCGAACGTTTTCCGTTGAGCATTACGCCTTCCACAGGAGAGTTTTTCTGGGCAATTCACGGGCACCTTCGGGAGGAACTGGATTTTGGCGGCCACTTTACGGCTCAAACCGGATGGGCATGGCGGCAATCGGAATACTCGGGAATGCTACGCATCGGCCTGCACTACTACAACGGAAAAAGTTCGCAGTACTCGTTCTTCAACCAGCACGAACATCAACTTGGATTGGGGTTCTGGTATGACTACTAGTCCCTGCGTCTGACCCAATTCTTATAACCGTCGCAATGCGATCAAAGTCCCACACGATTCCCGAAACTCGCTGGTTCGGACCGTCGATTTCGGCGCTCTTGGGATTGCCTTTGACGTAGGTTGGTTTAGCGGCGACTTGTTGTCCGCATGCTGATCTATTCAAAATTCAAAGGAGTAGCTGATGGCGCGGGCAGGCACCATTACGCTTTCGATCGACGATATCCAGTTGGGCGTTACATGCTCACACCCAGTCAACGATGAATCGGGTGTGCTCTTGCTTGGCGCTGCCTCGACGATTACTGAACAGTTAATCGAAGGGTTGCGACAACGCGGGATCACGACGTTGGAGATCGATCCACGTGACGAGTTGTTGCTAAGATCGAAAGATCAGCGACGCGTTGTTAAGAAAACCGCTTCAACTCGTAAAAGCACCAATCCATCTGGATGGCGCACGGCAGAGCCGCTGAAGTCAATCCTGGTAGATCGCCACGACGAAGCAATCGATCCGGAACGTACCGAGCGATTGTCTCAGGCACTCAGCCAAGCTCGCGATGCACTATCGGCGTTTAACGTTGGAAATTTAAAACTTGATGCGGGGATGGTCGATTCATGCAATGACATTTCCGACGAATACGCCCGGGCATTGATTGACGATTGTGACCAAACGGTGGGAAGCGTAACGACGCCATCGCCTCGCGGAGATCTTGCCAATCGCAGCATCCAACTTTCGGTAATCGCCATGGCAGTCGGAGTTCAGATGGGACTGGATGGGCCGCAAACGATTGAACTGGGTACCGCTGGATTACTGCACGACGTTGGTTTGCTCTCCATGGACCCACGTTTCATTGATCCGACAGAACCAATGACAGAAGCGGATTTATGGGAATACCAAAAACACCCGTTGATCGCGACACGGTGCTTGAACAAAGCGACCGAATTGTCTGCAGCTGTGGAATCAGCCATTGAGCAAGTTCACGAACAATACGACGGCTCAGGATATCCGCGCGGACTGAGCAGTCGCCGCATCCATTTGCATGCGAGGATATTGAATGTGGTGGATACGTACTTACAGTTGACGCGTCCCATGATCGGTCGCGCAGCTATCGTTGCGCATGACGCGTTAGGATTGATTTTGCATCAAGCGACACAAGGCATGTATGATCCAAAAGTCGTGCGAGCCTTCTTAACGGCCAAGACTCTGTTCCCGCTCGGAAGTTGTGTTGAACTCGATAGTGGCGACATCGCGACGGTTATTCGTCGTCCCCGCGCCGGGTATGCTTTTCCTGTGTTGCTGGGCAGCGATGGTGAACGAATCGAATTGGAAACGAGTCCCTTTGAAGTTGTGCGTCCCGTTGTTAACCCCGAACAACATCAGATGCGACTGACTCTGACAATGATGCAAACTGGCTGTAATCATGACGGCACTCGGCTGCTGGCAATCTAGTAGCCGATCCCAGCTCGAAAGAAAAAGGCTTCGTCCGGTTTGAACTCGCCTCCAGACTCATACTCGACGCGGCGGCGGAACACGTAACCCAGTTCAGCAAACGCGGCACGTCGCCCCACGCGGATCGCATTCGATTGGCCCCACTCCAATCCTGCTGAGATTTTGTAGTCGTACATATCCACGGTGTCCTTGGCACCGTTTGCACGCTTGATCGTCCACACACCGCCACCGTACTCGCCAGCGACATAACCCCAGACGTCGTACGTGCCAATCGTACGCCAATAATGAGCAAACTTGGGCTCAGGGAAGAACAAGTCCAATCGTGTGTACGGATTCGGTTGGTACAGCAAACCAATGGCGGGAATGAAGTCACGTTCGTGGCGGTTGATGTAATAAACGCCGCCTTTGATCGTTGAGGCTGGCGTCAGACGAAACGAAACAAGTCCCTTGGCCATAGCGCGTACACTGTTGTCGCTGATCGCATCAAAGTCACTGAACACGCCGACGCGAACACCGAGTTCCGCGCCAAGAATTTGGTTCGGATCCGACTGCCACCCAAAATCTACAAACGCGTCGAATGCTTGCCCCGGCAAGTCAAATCCGCTCGATGATTTCGGCCCATCCCATAAGTGAATCGAAAACGATGGCACGACGAATAGAGGCTGGTTGGAATAGAGGAAGTTGGGGAATGCGAAAGCAATCGAGGCATCGCTTGTGTTGATTTGCAGGTCCGTCGGATCATCACCAGCATTGATAAACGTGTGTCGCAAACGAGGTCCTTGCAACAGTCGGTTTGCTGAGACGCCACCTATGCCACCGCTCCCAAAACCACCTCCCCCACCAAAAAGACCTCCAGGAAACAAGGTGGATGGACTTCCTGAGGGATAAATCGTGCTCGGATAATTTGGCACGCCAAGCCCTGGCGCACCAAAATTCGGCGCACCGTAGTTCGGAGTGCCGAAGTTGGGCGTCGCAAAGGCTGGCGGGTTGCCGTACGGCGATACTTGCCAAGATGGGCTTGGTGCGGGTGTAGCGTAATCATTCGACGGAGCTCCAAAACTAGGCGGGCTCGTGTACGACGGTGGAGCAACGTAGGTTGGTTGACCATAACTCGCCGGGGGATAAGCACCAAAACCACTTGGCGATGATGCCGACTGTGACAGCAAACCACCAAAAAGACCACCGCTGCCAATCGGTGCCGTCGATGGGGGCGGTAGAGACCCGGGAGTCAAAGCGGGTTGATAGTTGCCTGCGGCACTGCCAGTAGCGTAGGGATCAAACAACGGATTGCCCAACGTTGCCGACGATGGCGGCGGCGAAAACACGGGCGCTCCAATTGGCGTCAAAGTCGTGCGTGGAACGTCGATCGCAACGACGCCTTGGGAGATATTTCCCTGCGACAACGCAGTACCGCCACCGGGCAGTCGCGTTGTTTGAGCAAATGAGTACGACGTTAAGCACGAAAATGCGATCGCGCAGGCAATTTGGCCGCGGAGTACTCCGCGGGCGAAAACTGCCGCTGGCGAAACGTTGACGAGATTTATTCTCGGCATATTGTGCAAAACGTCCTCGAAAAACTCAAGAAAACGGTCTTCGATGCCGAAGCACCTAGTCCCTTATGCAACTAACAGGTTTCCGACATCTCGGTCAAGCCGAACTCACGCTTCTCGATTTAGTACCCTGGACGACTGGGCTCACAGCGGATTGAATTCGGTTAGCAAACCATGACTCAGATCCCGAACTTTGTCTGACCTCTCACTCGGTTCCAACTCGACGGTACACTTGGCGAGTTCAGTGGTCCAAACGAAAGAGTGGTCGTGATCCAATGACGGGAACTGTCTATCTGATTGGCGCTGGTCCCGGCGATCCTGGGTTGTTGACTCTTCGCGGCGCTGAACTGCTGGCGCATTGCGATGTGGTACTATACGACGCCCTGAGCAACGATGCCCTGCTCAGCCACGCTGGTCGAGCGGAGAAAATTTGCGTCGGCAAACACGGTCAAAGTCGGATTTGGACTCAGACCGAAATATGTGCTGAAATTCTGCGTCAAGCACGCGCCGGAAAACGTGTCGTACGACTCAAGGGTGGTGACCCCGCAGTGTTCGCCCGAACTGCTGAAGAAATCGATGCAGTTCGAGAAGCGGGAATTCCCTTTGAAGTCGTTCCAGGAATCACGGCGGCACTTGCGGCGGGATCATTCGCAGGGATTCCAATCACACACCGTGGACTAGCATCGGCGGTTGCGTTGGTAACCGGCCACGAAGAGCCGCACAAATCGGAATCGGCACTCGACTGGAACGCGTTAGCCAAGTTTCCCGGAACGCTCGTTATCTACATGGGCGTGACCACTGCGTCGACCTGGATGCAGGCTTTGCTACATGCTGGTAAGGACGCGGCTACACCCACGGCCATCGTTCGCCGTTGTTCGCATCCCGATCAACTAACCATCCACTGCCGCCTCGACGAGGTCGCCGACCGACTGACCCCGGCCAGCCGAATGCGACCGCCAGTGATTGTCATTATCGGCCCAGTAACCGAATTGGCTAGCTCGATGAGCTGGTTCGATCGTCGCCCGCTATTTGGACTAACGGTACTTGTAACACGGCCAATGGATCAGGCCGAAGAGCTTGCCGCTCCACTGAGGGAACTGGGGGCAAGTGTCATGTACCAGCCGCTGATCGAAATCTCGCCACCGCGTGATTGGCTGGCCGTCGACGCGTGCATCGAGACTCTCGCTTGTTATGACACCATTGTTTTTTCCAGTGTCAACGGAGTTCATTCTTTTTTTCAGCGGTTGTTGTCATCGGGCAAGGATTTGCGGGCCATGGCGAACCTGTGCATCGCAGCGGTCGGCAGCAAAACGCAAGCAGCAATCGAAGGCTATCACTTGCGATGTGACGTTGTGCCAGACGACTTCCGTGCTGAATCGCTGGTGAAAAAACTGCTTAGCAGGAGCGATAGCAGAGTCTCTGGGCAACGGTTTTTGCTGGTCCGTGCCAGCCGGGGTGGCGATGTACTCGAAAGGGACCTGCAAACAGCTGGGGGAATCGTCACAACGGTTGTCGCCTACGAACACAGCGACGTTGTGGTTGTTGATCCAGAGATTGCCAAGTTGCTTGATGACGGGAAACTCGACTGGGTCACCGTGACCAGTAGCCAGTCGGCGAGGAATCTTGTGTCGTTGTTGGGGCCTGCTCTGCGACACACTCGCATCGCGTCGCTTAGTCCCGTCACAAGCGAAACGCTGCAGTCACTGGGAATGCGGATCGCCGCCCAAGCCGAAACGTACACGATGAGTGGGTTGGCTGAGGCGATTCGACGTGCGAGCAGAGTTCAATAGCGGCAGGGTCTCACTTGACGCCGCCATACATAACGTGGTACTTCCCCACGCATATGCCGTCAAACACACTACGAAGCTCGCCCCAGTTCGCGGCGACCGCGATTGTCGCGATACTCCTATTGTGTCATCACGCACCGGCGCCTGCCGCCGATGCGGGCGTTGTTGCTTTGTCGGGCTCGGAGTCTAGTCGCGCACCGCGACCCTGTGTGTTGTTGACCAATGACAGCGTGTTGTACGGTGTCGCGACACAGCTTGGCGAGTTCGTGATTATTCGCAACGGAGATGGGAACGAATCTCGCCTGCCGCGGCAAAGTGTTTCCTGTTGGGCACCATCGATCGAGGATCTGTATCAATTCCGCGTGGATCGACGCTCGCCAGGTGATTTACGAGCGATGTTGGCTGACGCTGCTTGGACGCTCGACCACGATTTGTTCAAAGCGGCTGACGAATTGATCCGCGAGTTGAACACATTGGCTCCAGGCAGTTCACAAGTTAGGCTACTTGAATCTCGTCTGATTCGCCGCACGTCTCAGGAAAGCACCGCAAGCCCAGCCACCGAATCAACTCCCGCCACCGAATCGCTGAAGTCGAATGGGGTGCAGGAGCTATCCGTTCACGATACACCGATCGATTTGGCACCGACCAATTTAGCGAACTTAAGATCGTTTGCGACCAGCGTACAGCCGATGCTCGTGAACCGCTGTGGAGTATGTCATGGCGAACCGACCGACCAAAAATGGAAGTTGGTCCTACCAACACCAGGCGCTCGCCCATCGTCGCGAATGACGCGGGAGAACCTGCAAAGCTCTATTGTGTTTGTATCGCCAGAATCGCCGGATTCCAGCCTCTTATTAGCAAAAGCGATCACGGCACATGGAGGCCGCGATGCGCCGTTGGATGGTCGCGATGCGAAAGCGATCGAGAATCTGAGATGGTGGATACATCAAGCGGCATCGTCGATCATCGTTCCCACGTCGAATGAGTCTACACCCAGTCTGCCGCATCCGGTGCTGATGCCCAGCAACACGCCGCCAGGCGTACCAATGCCACCAGGCGTACCAATGCCACCAGCGGATGTCGAAGAACCGATAACACAAGCTCTAGAAATTCAGCCCATTGGTTTCGCTCAGCCGATCAACGCATCCCAACCAACGGTCATGCGTCTGCCCAGTGTAGCCAATCCGTTCGATCCAGAAATCTTCAATCGCAAGTATCATCTCGGCGAGCAATAACAGAACTTGCTACAGCGTTTGCGCAGTAACGAGGTCGACCGGCGTTTCGATGTCTTCGACGATAGTCTCTCGCGACTGCAAGATTTTCAGTGCCGCTTCAATGCCGTAGACGGCCAGCTTGTCGCCGTGTTGGTCCGCCGTTGCCAAGACTTTGCCTTCGCGAATCGCTTGTTGAACCGCGCTGATATTGTCAAAGCCGACGATCAACAAATCGTCGCTACGTGAGACGCTTTTGGCTGCCGCGATTGCGCCCAAGGCCATGTTGTCGTTGGCCGCGAGGATCGCTTTTACTTTTGGGTGTTCGCTTAGCATCGCCGAGGCGATCGTATTCGCTTTGCTCATCTCCCACTGGGCTGATTGACTATCGACAATTTTGATACCAGCTTCGTTCATCGCAGCCTCGAAACCGAGACGGCGCTCGGAGCCGTTGAACGAGGTGCGGATACCCTCGAGCACAAGCACCGAGTCGCCCTTGTTAAGCTTCGTGGCAAGGTAATCGCCGACTTTCTTTGCCCCTGCTCGATTATCTGGGCCGACAAACGGGATCGTTACATCTTCGTGTTTAAGCACTTCCGCATCGAGTCGATTGTCAATGTTGATCACCACGACTCCTGCCGCGATCGCGCGCCGCAGGGAGGGCACTAGCGCCTTGGAGTCCGCCGGCGCGATCACGATCGCGTCGACTCCCGCGGCTACCATTTCGTCGACCAATGCGACCTGTCGCGACAGATCCCGTTCGTCCTTGATGCCATTTGACACGAGCGAATACTCGTTTGAATGTTCGGCTTGATGAGCTTCGGCGCCGGCGGCCATTGTTGAAAAGAACTCGTTGGACAATGACTTCATGATCAAGGCGACGCGCGGCTTGTCGGTACTCGTTTCGGTGCCAGCATCCGAACCGTGCTGTGGGACAGGTGCTGGAGGCGCCGACTTTGACGAGCAACCGGCGAAAGTCAAAAGAGCAACCAACAGAGAACAGAATATAGATGGATTTTGCATGGTCGAGATCGCTGGAGACGATCACTCAAGTGTTGAGAAACAATTCAATCTCGCCGCGTGTCGGTAGCGAGGGTTGGGCGCCCTCGCGACTTGCCGCTACCGCACCGGCCGCAGAAGCATAACGTGCCGCTTGGAAAATGTCGCCCAATTGTAACCAGTAAACCGCCATGGCACCGGCGAATGCGTCTCCAGCGGCCGTCGTGTCCACAGGCTGAATCACGAACGGCGGTATCCACTCAGTCCGCAATCCGTCGCTAACCACTGCACCATCACTCCCGAGAGTGATAATTGCATTCTCGGCACCGCGGCTTACGAATTGTTGCACCGCTTTTTTCGCATCATCGAACGACGATACATCCTGCTGCAACAAAGTGCTCGCCTCGTGTTGGTTGGGACAAATCAAGTTGACCTGAAACAACTCGTTAGGAAACACTGCCGCAGCCGGAGCCGGATTCAATATCACCTTCACGTTGTTTTCTCGAGCAATCGCGACGCCGCGCTGCACGGTTTCAAGCGGTAGCTCCAGTTGACACACCAGCACATCTGCAGAGCGGATTAAATGTTCGTATTGCCGTAGCGAGTCGGGCGTCATGTGACTGTTGGAGCCGGGGACGACGAGAATCGAGTTTTGTGCGGAATCCTCCACGGCGACGACTGCCAAGCCACTGGAGCAGTCCGAGGTCCGTTGAACGCTTGTGGTATCGATGGAAGCGTCGTCCAGATTTTGCAGCAGCCGTCGTGCAAACGAGTCGTCGCCGACCCGTCCAATCATCGAGACACGACCGCCCAAACGAGCTGCAGCGATCGCTTGATTCGCACCCTTGCCACCACACACTTGCATCGAAGAAGATGCGATGACCGTTTCACCGGGCCGCGGAAGGATCGCACAACGGATAACAAGATCCATGTTGATGCTGCCCAAAACAACGACGTGTGGTACCGAGGACATCGTTTACTTCGGTGGCTCACTTGATAGAAGTTGCAATGCCTCAAGCGTCTGCAGTTTCTTCGCATCGGGAATGATCAAATAGCGATGTTTTCCGTTGGCAGAGGGAGTGAATGTCGTCAACGAATCGTCGGCGACCGCGACTGTTCCAGGATCTGATAAAGCAAAGTACCCGTGGTTAGGACGAACGGCTTGCAGGACACTTGTCAGGTCCCATGTTGGTCGGTCGTGGGGCGGCGGATTGTACAGCACGTAGGCCTCGCTCAGGGGATGATGCGCAACGTACTGGAAATCGTTCTCGATACTTTCGTGAGGATACGGCAACGCGATCCCGATCTCGAATCCACTCCAGAGAATAGGCGTTGGCCACTGCGTTGCAATCGTCTGGGCTGACGGAATATCTTTCTCGACGTTGTATTCCTTATGCTCATAGAGCTGTCCCTTGTCGCCCCTGATTTTCGTGAATGCACCAGCCATCATCGATAACAATCGTACCTTCTTTTCAACCAGTTCTCGACCAGCAAGTGGGCTGTGGTCGTCTGGCTTACTGTTCAACAATGCGGCAAGGTTAGTGGAGAATCCGACCTGAATCATCGCGACGGAGTTGTCGTCGGCTGCGGCGAGTGCTTGACGAAGCACTGCAACCGCATCGGGAGCGTCTTTGCCAGACATAAGATCGTGAGGGTACCGCAATTGGCCGTCATCGTGGACTTCTGCCAGCGTGTTGAACTTGCCTTCGTGATCCGTCACGCCGCTGTTACAGACTCCGATTGGCGTATCTCCGTAACCATAAAATGTATTGACGGCGTCGACGAACGGAGCCGCCAGCGGATGGTCCTTGGTTACCGTCACAGCGAGCAATTTGCCTTCCCCACGTGACTGAAACGAATGGATGATCCCAAGTGCGAGTACATCGTCACAATCGTTGCCGATGTCCGTATCAAAAATAATCGGAAGTGGTTTGGGAGCCGGCGAGTCGTCGGCTGCATTGCCGATTCCCGTGGACAACGAGAGTAAGGCGACGATCGCTACAGTCGACGTGAAGGGATTGGACATGATTGGACATCAAGCGAGAAATGGGACGGGTCTAGTGTCATTTTACATGACACATCACTGCAACGCATCACCGACCCACATTACTCGGTGCATGAGATATCCAACACTAGGCGAGTGGCAGATTAGATCGTAACACGTAGCAGTGAACACAATCATTGGGACGGTGGTAGTTTAGGTCGATACTACTCACGTTCCTTTATCTTCGCCGTTGTCCATAATGAGCGCCCTCACAACTGTAGTTTGACTAACTCGCTGGTCTTGAACGGCTCGGTCGTGAATCACATGACTGGGAAAGGCGACCTTTCGATATTCGTACAGCTCACTCATCAATCCCAAGTTGACGGCTGTGATCCCTAGCCCAGCAAAGATAGGGCGATCGCAAAGTAAATGGGAAGTCCGTTTTGAAAACACTCCACGGAGGTCCAGACGGGGTCAACCACCTCAAAGACTGAGTAGTGTGACGGTAAACGGCCGGTAAAGGCGACCGAAAACACCGAGGGCGTGACAGACGCGAGGACCACTACAGCAACAAGAACCCCGATGGTCACGGGCAACGACAATGTATGCCGATATGCGAAGGGTAGCGTCATCAATCGCGTCAACCCCAAAAAGCATGCTAAGTAACTGAACATGATCAACGAGTAAGTGATGGGCGCGGTTGTGACACTATTTGACTGGAGCATTGAGCCGAATACACCTAGTGCAACGATAGCGACACTTCCTGTGCGTACAGCAAACAGATAGCCACTCGAAGGTCCCGGCACAAACGCGGTGAAAAACGCCCGCGAAGCAATCGTTGATAGCAACCCTCGTCGAACTCGGGGACTCATTTCCGTTGACTCCGTCAAGAGAATCGCTCCCACAATCAACCAGTACACAGTAAGCAAGAAACTCCCGAAATTGATGGGCTCAAACTCGTCGTAGTAAAACGCCGTCGTTGTGATTGTGATGATCCATGTTGCCCGAAAGACGACAAGCCAAAGCCGAATGGACGGGCATCATCGAGCCGTCGTTAAGTTCAGTTAATCGCAATGAGTCCGTAACCGCCTTGCCAGTAGGAACGCTGGCTGTTGCAATCTTTTCGAATTTAAGGGAATTAAGAAAACTCTCGGGTTGCGGCGAAGCCATTGACGAGTCGCCACAGCTACACAGCACACCACCGGCTGCCACCCAACGTCGCATAGCATCATGCGAAAACGGACCAACTGACCGGTGAGTCCAAAACTCATTTAGTGCAACAATGAAGTCCAAGTCGCTCAGACTTAGCCAATTGGCCGGGTTAGGCAATGGCTCAAGCACCCGAAATTGAACAAATGCAGTATGCGTACGAATCGCCCATGGCCTCGCGTCCGTGTCGCTGTATCGCAAGTCGGATGAATTTTCAGCAATCGGTGCGAGTTCGCCTTGACCATTGCCAAATATCGTCACGATTGAACGCACGTCAGGAAATGACGTACTACTTCCGACCGATTTCGGGTCCACTATTCCAATGGTTGTGTTGTGGCTTTGGTTTCTAACCGAGGATGACTGATTAATCTCCCATGGTTCGTCTAAGACAGATCATTCATCCTCCATGATTGCCAATCGCAGATAACTTTCGGCAGCAAAATTGGGAAGCAGCACTTGGTGGTGAACTTCACCGTCTGACTGAGAAAGTGTCAGCTTCGATGTTGTCGCAGCGGCTAAAGTTCGTTGGTATTCATGATGGGTCGAGAACGTGAACGTCAGCCTATGTTCGCGAGTGTAAGCTGTCCTCGTGGGAACCACTTTGACGTGGACGGTGTGTCTCAGCCACGTCGGTGTGCATAAGTCGCAAATTCTGGCAATAACCCGCTCTGGCCGTCGACCAGTATTCACTAAAACCACTTCCCTTCCAGGAATAAGACCGAAACAGTTACGTCCCGTGCGCCCAAATCCGATTGAGGCGGCGGTGTTGGTTGCGAGTCAAATGCGTTGATTCCGCAAGGTTTGCAGACCCAGAATCTCGCCTATGCGGCAATACGATCTCGCCGCTCGGCTATTCTTCGTTCGCTTCGCGGCGCGAAGAGTAGGTTACTGCAAGCTCCGCGGGCGAGTGTGGTTCCTGGCCTTCGGATGGCGATCCGCCGCACAGTTGGTCCGTCAGGAATTCGCTCATCTTTTCGATCGTTGGATGATTCCAAGCGATGATCGGTGTCAGCTCGATCCCGGCCCATTCTTCAAGCTCACCACTGAGTTCGACCGCCGTCATCGAATCCAACCCGTAGTCCGCGAACGGACGATCCCCAACAATCTGTGACGGATCAACTCCGGCGCGAGCGATAAGCCACTCGCTAAGCCACGCTTGCAGCGAACTATCAATGAATGAGCGATCTTCATTAGAAGCTGGCTGAGGTAAATGCGGCAGCGCAATCGGCGATTGCTCCGATGCACTCGATCGATCGTATCGATAGCGTGATTCGATTTGTCCGTGCTCGAACCTTTCGCGGATCAGCGATCTCTGGACCTTTCCGCTCGTGGTGATCGGCACGGTTGCTGGCCGCACCAACAACACGTGCCGCGGATCGATCTCGTGAGTATCAATGATCTCGCGGCGAATCGCTCGCACGGTCTCGGCCATTTCAGTCGATGTGTTGATCTGTCGAGCCATCTCCGCCACGATCGCCAACGACTCGCCGCGCGGTGCAGCTACTGAGAACGCGGCACAATAGCCGGCCCTCTCACCGATCACCTCACGCACCGACGTTTCAATATCTTGTGGATAGTGATTGCGGCCACGAACGATCACGATGTCCTTCAAGCGGCCGGTGACGTACAACTCGCCGTCGCAGAGGAAACCCATGTCTCCGGTGCGAAAGTACTCGTGCTCGGCAGTGGCAGAATATCGATTCCAAGCGTTTCGTGAAATCTTTGCTGCAAACCGCTCGCGATTTTCGTCGGGGCGATTCCAATACCCAGATGCGATCGATGTACCACGCAGCCAAATCTCGCCGATGGTCCGCTCAGCGACTACCTTTTTTGAAGTCGGGTCGACAATCGCCAATTGAATTCCAGCGGCCGCATTGCCGCAACTCGCCAGACCCTGGATCGATGATCGCGAACCATTTCGAAGATTCATTGTATCGACCACGCGAACACGTCCCCCAGCAAGCGATTCTCGATCAACCGTGATCACTTTGGGCATCGACGGACCATCGCCTCCGGCGGCCAACAACGTCGCTTCAGCCAAGCCATAACAAGGGTAGAAGGCGGCGTCGGAAAAACCACATGCGGAAAATCGGTTTGCAAAGTCACTCAAGGTGCGCGGCAGGATCGGCTCGGCGCCACAGAACGCGGTCTTCCAGCTTGTTAAATCAAGTGAGTCGGTCTGCTCAGGCGGTATCCGATCAACACACAATTGGTAAGCGAAATTTGGCGCGCCACTAATAATTGCCCGGTGTTCGCTGATTAGTTTTAACCAGCGACTCGGACGCTGAAGAAACGATCGGGGACTGTGCAGGATCGCGTGACCACCTAAATAAAGCGCCGCCAATATGCCGCCAATCAACCCCATGTCGTGATAAAACGGCAACCAGAAAACTCCCACGGTTTGCCTGCCAGCGTCAGAATTCGGATGGTCACCGTGCAGCGTTAGCCGGAATCCTTTTTGAATCGCATTCAAGTTCGCCATCAAGTTGCGATGGTGAATCATCACGCCCTTGGGTTCACTCGTGCTGCCGCTTGTGTATTGCAACAGCGCCAACGCATCCGGTGATCCAGCCGCGGTGTGTAGCTCGAACTTAGGATGCGTTCCAATTGGCGATGAGTGTTCGGTCGATAGGGCAAACACGGTGTCTGTCTCGATGCGAACAAGTCCGCGGGCCGCTGGGCAAAGTTGAAGCTCGTCGATCCCAGGTGACGTTTCGCTAACGCATAGGATCGCCGCAGGAGAACAATCTTCAGCCGCCGAATTGAGTCGCGGCATGGAGCGATGGGGTTTGGGGTAGCAAGTCGGGACAGGAATCCAGCCTGCGAGCTGGCATCCCAGGAACCCCGCCATGAACTCCAAACCAGGCGGAAACAACAGCAACGCTCGCGGCTGTGCTTCGCCGACCGAAGTCAATCCGCTGGACGTGGACGAGCCATTGGATGGTGTATTCTCGGCTAACTGTGAATTCTCGGCTAACTGCGAACGTACGCGCTGCAATTCACATGCGACAGCAACTGCTCGCGACCACATTTCTTCGTAGGTCCAGGCGTCCGCGATGTTTCCGTCATCGGCGACGTAGGAGAGCGCGGGCGCCGCGCCATGTCGTTGAGCCCGATCGCCCACCCATTCTGGAAACGTCGTGTCGGCGGAAGGTGCGGTATCGAGCATGCCGGAGAACCCCCTTGCTTATACGACCGGTCGGCGATGACTGGCACTGTACCGAGTCAAACTGCCACAGTGAATTGAAATAACTCCTGTGAAAATAGTGACTCGAACTGTTTTAGACAAATGGTCCGCCAAGTCGACGCAGTCGTTACTGTCCGAGCACTCGGTTTCCGCCAACTGCGATCGGATTCACGATATCGCGAATTGCAATCATCGGCGTACCGCGATAGTGCATCCGGCGTACCGTGTTCCCGTAGAAATGCAGCGGTCGGTAGGGGCGTTGTTCCATCGGCAGCGACTTGATCTGCTCTTTGTACTCGCCGCGAGCGATAATCACCGGCGACCATCCCGGCTCGGCGGCCGAAACGTTCTCCGTATAGCCCATAAAGTATGAAATTACTAAAGCTGCTGCGTAAATCGTTGGTTTCATGTCTTCCTGCTTTACCTAGTCGTCAGAAACTGCCTCAGAATTGTAGCTTTTTTTATCGCCCCATGTGAACTCCCCTTGCTGCAAAGCTACAACAAAAGCGGCTACGATAACGATTATTCCGTACATTAGAATTGGCAGTTTGCCACTGCGATTGCATGGATTCATAACCAGTATCGTCAGGGCGATGGTGAATTACGGCATCGTCCGCTTGCAAATGCAGCACCCGTTCCTGCGGAAAAATCATTCCAACCTCCCTCATTCCGATTCGACAAGCGAGAGTTTACGCGTGAACTCCAACGGCGAGCAGCAACGGCCCAGAAAGAAGCTAGGTCGAAAATCGTCTGCCGGCGGGCTAACTTTCATGGCTCTGGTCGCGGTGTATGCATTCGCTCGACCAGCGATTAACGAGCGCATGGGCTGGACGCTCCCCGATCTGAAGGTCGATTCATCGGGCCAAGTGGTCCGTGCCGAGTCACACTCTGGGGACACATCGGCTGCGAAAAGCAAGTCGGCTCCAGGATCTGAAATTCACGAGGTGCCGCCAGAGTCGACGCAATGGGTCGACGGCAAGTCGCCGGAAACGTCAACGAAGTCGCCGGTAACTTTTACGCCAGTTCTCAAACCAGATCCGGCACGCAAACGAAAGGAAATCGTTGAGTCAAAGCCGACTGGAACAGCACAACCGGCGGTTAAGTCCACGCCGCCATCGGTTAAACCGGCGAAAACTTCGGAAACGAAACCGGCGGCGCAAGACAAGAAATTGTTGTACGGATTGCTGCGTGACCTGGGAGGTGAGCGATACGTATCACCTGCAGGTTTGCAGTACACACCCGGCAGCGCCGAGGGGCATCGTGTGGAGCATGTTCGTCGTCATGCCGAAGATGATCCCGGTCGCCCCGGATCTCACGGCGTCTTCGATGGTGGTCTGGAAGGTGCACTCAAAACCATCGATTCAGCATACGAAAAAGCGAAAGTGAATCAGCGAACGACAAAAGAGGTGGATGGCAATCGTGTGATTTACACCGTCGACATGGGCAAGCGAGTCGGATTTGTCGGTGGTCGCGATGGTGCCCGCAAACGTAACCCCATGGCTCGTCGCGTGATGATTGTTCTGGAAGGTACCCAAGTCATCACCGCGTACCCGAAGTAGCCAATACGATTACCGCCTGTGCACCGACCGGTGGTACGATTCTTATTTTCCAAGTCTTTACACCCAGTTTCCCGTATTCATCTGTGACTCCAAATCATTCGATATCAATTTGCCCAATTTGTGGTGGCGGCTTGTGTGGCATTCGCGTCTGTGATGGCCCGATACGCATTCGCCCTCTGGCTGAGGATTGCGAGGACGACGAATGCGGTGCTGAAGACTGTGAGACCGACGAACGATCACAGCGGCGCGCTGCCGCGAATTGCCGTACTCGTCATGGGCTAATCGTTTGCGATGAATGCGAAGCAATCTGGTTGAGTCCAGACTGCCAAACCGATCACTTATACACAGACCCAGAGTTTGCGCGTTGCCCGGTATGTGGCGATGCGTTGTGGGGTGCGAGCAGTCATTGGGCGACTGCCGATGAAGTCGCCGGACTCGGTTGGGAGCGAGCCATCGATAGGCGATTGGACTTCAGTACTGACGAAGGAATCGCGTGAGCAAACGCTCCGGACGTCTGAGCAAACACTCTGGACAGGCGAAACCAAACAAGCCGAGTGCTCGATTACAGCGACTTGTGATTCCCTCAGTCGTTGCTGAGCTACCGATCCCAAGCGAAACTCGGTGTTGGATTAGCGACGCACGAGGGCGGATCGAAACGTTCCAGGATCGGTGGCAAAAGCACAAGATCGAGCAGTTTGTTGCTGCCGACTACGAGCTCGTATACCAATCGCTCCGATATCTGTTACAAGTACAGTCCTTTAATTGGCCGCCGCTTGTAGGCCGTCGTTTTTTAGAGTGGGGCAGCGGTTTTGCTGTCGTCACGGCACTCGCATCATCACTTGGAATGGATGCCATCGGCATCGAATCTGAGCCGACATTGTTCGCCCAAGGGCAGCAAACGCTTGCTGACTGGCATGTTGCAGCGGAGCTGATCCACGGCAACTTTTTGCCACATGGAGCAGATCGACTTGCTGATGACCCCACGTTACCAAGCTTGGGACACGACGAGCGAAACGCGTATGATACGCTCGAGCTGGATTTGGATGACTTCGCGATAATCTACGCCTACCCCTGGCCTGGAGAGGATGATTTTCTCGAAGCAGTGTTCGCGCACTACGCTGCTGACGGTGCGTACCTGATGATGTTCTGTGGCCCCAATGATGTGCGACTGCTGAGGCGTGTAGTGGGTTAGCGCTGGATCATTCAAACATTCAGTTTGATCGACCTTTCGGCTCCTAGGAACCGCCTTTTTTCCGGCTGTTACGAATGGCACGAACCGAGAACAATCGATGCTCACGTATTGTTGGTGTACAGCCTTTAGGCGTTCTGTTTTGGGAAAGAATCGGCTAAAGCCTAGACCCCAACGGCTTATGCTCGTGCGATAGTCGGCTGCTACCTCACACCCAGCTCATTCCGACGCGAAAAGTCGCTTGCGAATCCAATCGAGCGTTTCGCGTTGTTGGCGGCCAAATGTCATCGATTGACTCGCTTTTCGTACCGCACCCTCGAATAGCATTGGACTGACCATCATCACTGCGGGATCGCTCAAGTCACATGTATCAGCAATCTTGCAACATAGCTGCCGAGCCGCCGGTGGGAATTGATGCGCGACGAACAACTCATCCAGTAATCCGTCAGCCTCTATCAGCGATCGCGCCGCTCGTTCGTAGAGCCGATACACAATCACGCTTGCGAAAATCGCAAGGGCGGGAACTAACAGCCACAGCAGTTGCATCCACGCAACACCCGCTGGCTCTGGCTCACGATAGGCACGACCGAGTTCCTCGATCCGCGTTACACCAAGGATGAACAGATTGCTCAGTAGCAATTCACTCGGGTGCATTGGTTAGTTCCTTTCGCAGCGTGCGTTGAGCATGAGCGGCGACCGCAGCGTCACGTGCTAGGCTTTCGGGCATCGCCAGCATTTCTTCCAACAAGGCAAAAGTTTGGGCACCGTTTGCCCCCGCCAATACCTGAGCAGCGTGCTGGCGTGCAACCTGATGATCGTTACGAACGATTTGCTTGAACGAGTCGGCGAGCAAATCAGCGATTCCTAATGAATCTGCTGCAGCGATGGCTTCGAGCCGATTCTTTAACACCGGGTGTCGCATGCGGTCGCGAACCGTATCGATCGCACTGGGATCGATCATCGTCAGGATATTTCCCAAACGAGCTCGCGATACCGAGTCGCGATCGGATAAATGCGGAATCAGCGACGGCCCGCACAGTGACGCCAGCACATGGTTTACCGCGTGGACGACACCGGAATCTGGGTGGCTGAGCAAATCGATGAGGTCACCTAACAGTCTCGCGTCTTCATCGAGCGAGGTGCGCGAATCAAAATCAGCGGCCAAACGGATTGCGATAGGAATCCAGAACGATGTGGTTGGGGGTGGGACTTGATTCAACAACGAGGCGGCGACTTCGGTAATATGAGCATCGCCAGGTTTGATTGCCGCGACCAAAAAACGCAATAGCTGGACGGCTGATTCAGTCGTCTGGCTAGCGACATGCAACATTGCCGCGTGCTCTCCGGGAAGCCACTCTACAGCGGTTTCGAAAGCGTCAACACAGCAGATCGGGCTGCCAATATTTTTCAAATTAAACAATGCGGTACCACTGGGGTCACTGCCCACGTAACGCAACAGTGCCGCCCGGAATTCATCTCCCTGGCGTTCACGGATCGCCTTGGCAATGACAGGCGACAATCTTGCTCGTCGCACAAAGCTGGCCAGCAGATCGGCCATTGCCGGTGAGGGATGCACGGTCATCCGAGCAACCAATTGGCTCTGCATCGGTGAGGTGTCGGCGAGTCGTTCGATGAGGTGATTGTCACGAGCAGTAGAAATTAGCAAAAACGCATCAGCTAAATCGCGTGTTTTGTGGATTGGCATTTGTTCAAGCGATAACGTCAGCCGCTTGATAGCCTCAGGGCGATATCGCGTGTTTTCGCGACCTGCGCGAGCTTCGATTCCGATTTGTTCGGCAAGTTCAACGACGACTTTGGCTGCCGACTGGCGGATCGTGTGCGTGGCATGAGTTTCCGCAAGCTCGATTAAGTCACAGATCAACTCAGCGAGCTGCAATTGGCCCGCTGCCTGGATCGCAGTCAGCGTCATGTCGCCACCGTCGTTGAGGATACTGCGAATAGTGGGCGCGATTTGGCCTGGCGCCGCCGCCAGCTGACGCAATGAGTCATCATCAAGCATGGACCAATGTTCCAACACGATCCGTCCGCACCGTGGTTCGCGCCGGCTGGCCAAGGCGATGCTGGCGCGGCCGCGAACAAGTGGTTCGCCGGCGCTAATGGCGAACGCCAGCACGGCAATTGCGGCTTCGTTGGCGCTGCGAGCGAGCGTATCGAATGTGGTTTCCAGGTTCGGCATACAGGAAACGTAGCTTGGATCGAAGGCATAGAACCGAGGGAATCACAAATTTGCTTCGGCGAATGGCCGCCAAACGAGTCCGCATTATCGGTGCAGTCGTCAATCTCAGAGTTTTCGTCACACTGCCAGCGAAAACCACTCGGCGACAGGATTCATTGGAATTGATTCCAAGCCGATTTGTCGCCGGCTTTTCAGGTACAATAGAGCAGCAAATCTATAACTTCGTCACCCATCTTGGATACCACAATGAGCAACCGATCAGCGGACGCCATTTTGAGCGAATCGTTTCTCGATGTACGAGCGAAGCTGCTTGAAATTGCTGCGACGCTCGATCGCATCGACCACGCTATTGTCGAAGGTATCCCCTTGGCCGGGGATGCCTTGGCACGCAGGGAGCGCGTCAGTGAGGCGATCCGGATTCTGCTGACCCAGAACCCCGATCGGGCCGAACAATTGCAGCGATTGTTTTCCCGCGAATACCAGGCTGATTGGCGAACGACGATGAACGTGTAATGCTTAATGATATTAGTGATGTAAAGAAACATCCTCCCGTCCTCCACGAATACAAATCGACTCCGCATGGACTACATCGACCCCCATATCCACATGGTCTCGCGTACGACCGATGACTACGCCACTCTGGCGCGGATGGGTTGTGTCGCGATGAGCGAACCAGCGTTTTGGGCTGGATACGATCGCGGCAGCGTTGACGGTTTTCGCGATTATTTCCGCCAATTGACCGAGGTGGAACCTCGTCGTGCCGCTCAGTACGGTATCCAGCATTTCACATGGCTATGTATCAATGCCAAAGAAGCCGAGAACGTATCGTTGTCTCGTGACGTGATCGCGATGATCCCCGAATTTATTCACGCACCCAATGTGCTGGGGATCGGTGAAATTGGGCTGAACAAGAACACCAAGAACGAAGCCACCGTGTTCCTAGATCACTTGGAAGTTGCGATTAAGTACAACCAATTGATCCTGATTCATACGCCGCATTTAGAGGACAAGTACCAGGGAACGCGGATGATTCTGGACATGCTATGCGACGATTCTCGCATCGATCGTTCGCGTGTTCTGGTCGATCACGTTGAAGAGCACACGATTCGCGAAGTTCTCGATCGTGGTTTTTGGGCTGGGATGACGTTGTATCCAGTTACCAAATGCACTCCCGAACGAGCTGCGGATATGATCGAACAGTTCGGCGGCGAACAGTTGCTGGCTAACAGTGCTGGCGATTGGGGACCAAGTAAACCAACCGCAATCCCCGATCTGATCTTCGAACTGCGTCGCCGCGGGCACAGCGAGTCGATGATTCGCAAAGTCGTTTACGATAATCCAATCGAATTCTTTTCCAAAAGCGAAAATTTCACGTTTCGCCCTCGTGTTTAATTCCTCGCCAATATTTGATTCGCATCAATTGAACTTCAACGAAGCCTGACTCAGTCGCTGTTCTGTCTCGGCCATCAACGCATCTTCGTCCGCTTCGCTGTTGGCAAGGTACGTCACGCTGAATCGCAAATAGGAACCGGCGTCATCCCAAGGGACGGTCACGATTCCGAGTTTCTCGATCAAGTAACGCGTTGCTTGTTCTGCATTGGCAAAGGTTTCGCCACCCATACCGATCGGTGACTTCGTGTACAAAAAGTACGAACCACCCGGCATTTGGCAATCAAAGCCGCAACGTCGAAGCAAGGCGACCAACTTTTCAAGTCGTCGTCGATACTTGGTATTGATTCGTGCGGGAATTGAATCGTCATTCAGAGCCGCTGCTGATGCTTTTTGAATCGCAATGAATTGGCCGCTGTCGCTGTTATCTTTCACATCTGCAAACGCCGACACGATTCGCTGGTGGCCGCAAACCCAGCCCATGCGCCAACCGATCATGTCGTAACCCTTGCTCATGGAATGGACTTCGATTCCGACATCTATCGCTCCTGGGGTTTGCAGGAAACTTCGCGGCTTGCCATCGAAGGTCAGCATGATATGCGCGGCATCTTGAACCACGATGAATTGCTTTGCCTTGGCTAACGCCACGACCTTCTCGTAAAACTCAGGCGTCGCAGTGCGTCCGGTGGGTGAATTCGGATAATTCAGTACCAACATCTTGGCGCGATCATAAATCTCGTCTGGAACTGAATCGAGGTCAGGCAAAAAATTGTTTTGTTCCAACAGCGGTAGTTTATGAACCTCGCCGCCATAGTAACGTGTGTGTGTTCCAGCCACCGGATAACCGGGAACGGTCAACAGTGTCACGTCGCCAGGATTGATAAAGCATGCGGGCAGCATCGCATACGCTGGCTTGCTGCCAATGCAATGATTGATCTGGAGCGTTGGATCCAGCACGACGCCAAAGTGTCGTTGCATGAACCGAGCAGCCGCTTCCTTGAACTCGATCACACCGTTGTCAGCATAACCGCGGTTTTCGACTCGATTGATTTCCTCGGCCATTCGCTCGCGAACACCGGCATCGGCCATCGCATCGTTCTCGCCGATCCCAAAGTCAATCAGTTTCCGCTCAGGATGCTCGGCCAGGGCGCGTCGCTTCGCACGTTTGATTTTCTCGAACTTGTAGATCTCGGTACCCTTGCCGTAGTTTGCTCCGCCAATGCGATCGGCAAACAACTGTTGAAAATAAGGGTCAGCAACAACGACTGTTTCGGTAACGGTGCTCATCGGGACAAATTCGATCTTTTTAGGCAAGTAAAAACGTGTTTCGTGGCGAATGACAAAGCCCGCGATGAACATCAACCGCTACCGATTGATTCCACGCCGCCGCTCGCCAAAGCTTCTCCATAACCTAATTCTTATCCGGTTCGATCGGCAAGGGTATTAACTCGGCATCGAGATAAACTTGACGCATCAACCAACGGTTAACAAGCGACGTGAAAATGGCACCGAACGCTCCGGGAACAACGCCCAGCAGCATCTCGGGGACCCGGAATTGCATTGGTACAGCGACGCTCAACAGCCCACTGAGGAAACCGCACAGTAGCGAGAATCTCCGAATTGACACTCGATTCCAGGTGCTCGACCAATTGATGATTCGCGAAATCGCCGCAACACAAAACACCACGGGGAGTGCGGCTATGCCTGCGAGACCTCCGCCAACAAGCATTCCCAAGGGGATGGCGAGAGCGGTCTCGCCGATCTCCGATCCTCCGTTGGAACTCCCCATCATGGCGGCCAAAACCGAAATGACAAAAAAAGCAACCAACAAGCCACCAAACGCGGCTCCAGACAGGGTGATCGCCAACACGGTTCTCCAACAAACAGCAGGAGTGTCGACCATGTCGACTATTGTTTCCAACCGATTCAGTTTTTTGACTGCCTCGCTATCAAGCAGTTCGTTGGACGGTTGGTAAGGGTTGATGTGTGGCACTTGTTTTCGGCTTTTTTCGCATCAAATGCTGATCACGTTCCCCGTCCGCACGGACTCGGATGCCGCCAAGCACATGGCCACCGACCAACGACCGTCCTCTGCGGTACAATGCAGCGGCACATTGTTGCGAAGCGCCTGGACGACGCGCACGATTTGGTCTTCCAGCTCGAACAGCTCGCCCGTTGGTTTATCGATTGGTATGGTCGTCACTTCGTGGCCATCGAACGCCCGCAATGAGAACGTCGGGTGCCGAGTACGATCCATCGCGCCACTCCAGGAAGCCCACAAGGCGCCTTTTGTTCCAGTAATCTTCGCCGTTTGATGATGTTCGAACGCGCTCAGTGTTTGTGAAACCACCGCGTACGCACCACCGGAAAAATGGACGATCGCGCTAAAGTTGTCCTGCAGCTCGGGATGATCCTTTTGTCGCGAGTTCGCCGTTGCGTAGATCTTCTCTGGCTGACCGGTTGACTGCAGGTACCAGCGTGCTAAATCGAAAAAATGAATCGGCTCCTCAAGAATCCAATTTCCAACTCGTGAAATATCGTATCGCCATCCACCGCTACCGAGTCGATAGGGGTTGCGTGACAGTTCAACCAAACAGTACTGCGGCGTGCCAATGAATCCGTCCTCGATCATTTCCTTCGCTTTGCCCCACATCGATGATAACCGCAACTCGTGGCCTACGCATAACAATCGATCTTGTTGTTTTGCCAGCACGATCATGGCGTCACACTGCGCAATTGTCACTCCCATCGGCTTCTCCAGCAGCAAATGCTTGCCCTCGGACAGCACCGCTGTGGCCACCTCATGATGCAAGTCACTGGGGACAACGACATCGACAATATCAATGTCGTCGCGAGCGACTAAATCCCGGTAATTCGTTGTGACAATGGCATCTGGATAGGCTTGGCGGGCTTCCGCGGCGGAAGCGTCACTCCGCGCGGCGATCGCTACGAGTTTGGCGCCACAAGATGCGGCCTTGCTGATCGCGTCGGCATGGTGCTTTCCCCAGGCACCAAAACCGACGAGTCCAAAGTGAGTTCTTTCGCTTGCATCCGACTTCATGTGATCTCAAATCCTGTTCGATAGTCGCGGCTGAGCAATCGGTTTGCTATATCGTCGCCAATGACTGTTTCCGATTCGCTGTCCCAACGCAGCTCTCGCCCCAGTCGCAAACTTAGATTCGCCAAATGACACGTCGTCAAGATGCGGTGGTGAGAATTGACGTCGGAAATGGGCGTTGTTCGCGACTTCATGCACTCAAAAAAGTTACCCATGTGCGATCCAGGGGAACCATTCCCGTACAACTTAGCAATCGCGTCGTCGGGTAATGGCCGCGTTACCAACTGTTGCACCGGAGTCCCTTCAAGCGTGCCGCGATTGACAAAAAATCGCCCGGCATCACCTTCGAACGTGATTCCATTGCGTCCTGAGTCAATGACGATTTCAATGTTATTGGCAAACTTGCAGATGACTTCAAAATCGATCGGCGTGTTGTACATGTCGCTTCGCGTTGGCATCCCTTCGACAAGCGGTTGGTTCAAGGTGCCAGTTCCCGAAACGCTGATTGGACCACGGTCGGCTTGATCAATGGCCCACTGTGCGATGTCGACGTGATGGGCTCCCCAGTCGCAGAGCATACCGCCACCGTACTCGAACCACCAGCGGAACGTTCGATGGGTTCGCTGGGTAATGTAGTCGACCAGTGGAGCGGGGCCGAGCCAGCGTTCAAAGTCCAGCGTTGGTGGTGGCGGGGACGATTCAAACGGGCCGCCCTGCCAGCCCTTTTCCAGACCGATGCGGATTCGTTGCAAAGTTCCGATACGTCCATCACGTACCATGGCGATCGCGGTGAGGAAACGGTTGCCGAATTCACTTCGCTGCTGGGTGCCGATCTGCAATACACGCTTTGTATGAGCGACTGCGGCACGCAACTGCTTGCCCTCGTCGATCGTAACTGTCGCTGGTTTTTCACAGTAAACGTCTTTTCCTGCTCGCAGGGCTTCGATAGCTAATTTCGTGTGCCAATGATCCGGCGTCGCGATCAACACTGCGTCGATATCAGCACGCTCGATGACATTGCGATAGTCGGATACCAGCTCCGCTTTACCGTCACTGACGAACCGATTTGCGAAATCTGCGGCAACGGAATCGAGTTCACAAATTACCACTACGTCGCAAAATGCTGTGGCTTGCTTGCCGATCGTGATTCCGCGACCTTGACGCTTGGTTTGCGGCTGCCAACCGGCACCGATAAGCGCGACTTGAGGCCGATCATTTTTTGAGCGAATCTCAGCGAAACTCGTCGACGGATAAACTATCGATGTCGATGCGATCGCCGTCGCACTGCGTGCCAGGAACACACGTCGGCTGGTAAGGTGTTGCATGTCAAAATCTACTTCGTGGTACAGGCCGTCGGCAAATTCGCTATGATAACCAGCAACGACCGAAGCATGGTAAAGCGCTCACCGAAACAGAAGGAACATTCCCATCAGTCACGAATTTATCACATTGCCAAGCGGTGCGCACTTCCCCAGCGTGGGACTGGGGCTTTGGAAGATCGACAACTCCACCACGGCGAGTGTGGTCGAATCGGCAATCGGCCTCGGATATCGCCATTTGGACTCGGCTTGCGACTACGGCAACGAAGTTCAAACGGGCGCTGGTATCGCCTCTGCAATCGCGAGTGGCAAAGTCAAACGCGACGAGTTGTGGATCACGTCCAAGCTGTGGAATACGTACCATCGAGCGGAGCATGTGCGACCAGCCCTGGAGCGAACACTGCGTGATTTACAGCTAGATTATCTGGACTTGTACCTTGTGCATTTTCCCATCTCGCTCGCGTTCGTCCCCTTCGAAAAACGCTACCCGCCCGGTTGGTTCTTTGATCCCGAAGCGGCGGCTCCTGCAATGAAGTATGATCCAGTGCCGATTCGCGAAACCTGGGAAGCAATGCAGGAGCTAACGCAATCGGGTTTGGTCCGCGAGATTGGTGTCAGCAATTTCGGCACGACAATGCTGCGCGACATCATGTCGTATGCCAAGGTTCCGCCAGCAATGCTACAGATTGAATTGCATCCCTACTTGACCCAGGAAAAATTGGTTCGGTTCTGTCGCGAGTCGAATATTGCGGTGACGGGTTTCTCGCCGCTAGGCGCACAATCGTATTTCTCACTGAATATGGCAAATGCCGACGAGGCCGTAATCGAGCAAGACGTTGTAAAGTCGATTGCTCGTCAACACGATCGCACGCCAGCTCAAGTCGTACTTCGCTGGGGCATCCAACGTGGTAACGCGATCGTCCCCAAGTCGTCGCATGTCGATCGACTGCGAGAGAATTTATCGCTGTTCGACTTCAAACTGAGCGACGACGAAATGCGATCAATCGATGGCTTGGATCGCGGGCGTCGTTTTAATGACCCTGGCGACTTTGCCGAGGCTGCGTTCAACACCTTTTTTCCCATCTATGAGTAAAGAGTTTGTCCCATGTCTCATCCCATTTCGCCGAGCGTCGTGTCCGTCTCGCACCAACAAGATTTCGGTGATTCGGTCTTTCCCTATGTGTTCGCACTCGATGACGAGAGAGCAACGCTTGAGGACGTTACAGCTTGGGTGCAAACCAATCGCAGCGAATTGCTGCGTTTAGCGACGCAGCATGGCGGAGTGCTGTTGCGAGGCTTCCCCACAAAGTCGGCCGATGCGTTCGATGCTGTTGTCACACAGTTGGACCTCGAGAACTTTCCCTACGAGAAGTCTCTGTCCAACGCTGTTCGCATCAACCGTACTCCGCGTGTGTTTTCCGCCAACGAGGCACCGCCTGAGGTACAGATCTTCTTTCATCACGAAATGGCACAAACGCCGCTCTATCCCAAGTACATTATGTTCTTTTGTGAAGTCGCCTCGGAACAAGGTGGTGCGACGCCGCTTTGCCGTAGCGATATTCTCTATCAACGATTGCAGCAGCAATGTCCCGAGTTTGCGGTTAAGTGCGAGCAACAAGGATTGCGGTATACGAACGTGATGCCGGACAGCGACGATGCGAGTTCCGGTATGGGACGCTCGTGGCAAAAGACGCTCGGCGTATCGACCAAGGACGCCGCCGAAACGCGATTGAAGGAACTGAACTACTCCTATCAATGGCTCGACAACGGTTGTCTAAAAGCCACGACGCCGCCGTTGCCTGCGGTGATGGAGGTAAGGCCGGGACAGAAGACGTTCTTTAACCAATTAATTGCGGCATATTGTGGTTGGAAGGATGCACGAAATGACCCCAGTGAAGCGATTCGGCATGGCGACGGATCGAAGCTCGATGGTGATGCGGTTCGTGTGGCGATGGACTTAGCCGAAGAATTGGCGTTCGACCACATGTGGCAAGCTGGCGATATCGTCATCCTGGACAACACCGTTGCCATGCACGCCCGTCGTCCGTTCGTCGGAACTCGAAAGGTGCTGGCATCGTTAGCGGAAATGCGAACGCATTCATTAGCAGTTTGCTAAGTGCCTGACCGCAAAGGGGGCTGACCCTCTCCGCGTAAAAGAATCAGCCCCCTTTTCGAAACTTAGTACGACACGACCAATCGTTGACCGCGGATCGGCATGCCGTTTTGGATGGCAACAGCCTCCAGACGCAAGGGACCGTCGCCATACTTGTCTCGCGAAACTTCGAATGTCGCAGCGTTAGCATTGGAATGCCCGATGCGTTCTCCGTGATGATACAATTCGACTTGCTCAGCATCATCGCACGAGACCTGTACTGTGATTTCACGCGGTGATTGCGTGGTGATCGTCGCCTGCACTGCGGTTTCCGGCAATTCAATCCTTGCATCATGCGTGATTCGTGATTCCAAGATGGGGTCGCTGACCAGCACTACCCGAACGTCCACAACGCCCCGCAGTCCTTCGGGCAGATTTACATTCACTGTCGCTTGGGGCGGGAACTCAGCAACCAAGCGGCCATTCAAATGAATCTCCATTCCGTGAGTCGACTGGTATTTTGCAGGGTCCAGTCCAGGTAGCACTTGGCGAGAAATCTTCAATTGACGTGCTGTCCCGTCCGTCTTGATCCTGACTAAATCGCCCGAGACCTTCGCGTAGGGCTGGGTCACAGGATCACCGACAATGAGCAACTGGTACGGTGAAGTCGTCGACAAATAAAACGCCTCGATCGCCGAGACACCTTCGATGTAGTATGCATACATTACCGGCAGTGGAAACTTTGGCTGCAGGGAATACGGCTCCGCCACAGCGCCACTACTCATCGCGACTCCAGCATGTAACAGGGCAGTCAATTTTGATTGTTGTGGTGTTTCAAAGGCGGCGCCGAGGCTTGTCAGGTTCTCGGCGATCGCACCTGGTACGAATTTGAACTTTGTGCTGGACAGATCCAAGGTTGCCGACCCGAGTTGCATGCCAACGCACTCGCCCGGCGTTTGGGAAATCGGCGTCGTGAACACTTCGGTCTTGAAATTTCGATTTCCCAGCCACACGAGTGCATCGGCGATTCCAGGAAAACGCGTTGTGGTGCGCACATCCGATGTCTTGGCAAATCGCAAGTCTGCCTGTGGGAATGTTCGATCCGCTGTCGCCGCACGCTGCAGCACGGCGATTGCCTGGTCCAATGTACTGCCCGTCTCATGAATCACAGCTAACGAGCAAGAAAGCAAGTAGGGCATTCCGCCAGCATCGTGCGCAACAGGATCTCCAGAGGACGTCCAACCTTTAGTAGAAGAGAACCCGATTGGATACTGTGCCATGGTGGGGAAATCACGAGTTCGCGACGCCTCCGCTGCAACGATTGGATGATCCAGTAGCGGAGCAAGGTACTCGCTATCGTTTAAATAGTTACGCGACGCCCAACCGCTACGAATCGCGGCAGCAAGCATCTGTTTCGCATTGTCGTCATGATCCGCCTTGGCGAATGCCTCGGCAGCCATCACACCGATCGAAGCAAGAGTGGGGAATTCAGTGAACAGATCACGAAGCGTTTGTGCGGCCGCTGCGGGTTGACCCGCAGCGAGACTCAACTTCGCAGAATGAAACCTTTGTCCTTTCTCGCCAGCAAATGGGTTAATAAAATATCGTTCAAACTTACTTCGTGCATAAAGATTCGAGTACCAGCTCAGGTAGCTTGCGTCGTCAGCCAAAATCAAGCGGTAGAAAAACGTGGCGCTGTTGATGGATGCGATCGGAGTTTGGTATTTCTTCTGCATCGGGTCCGTCAGCATGGCCTGATGCGGCGCAATGTCCACGCTGGTTGGAAAGTCAGCCGAGTAGGCAATCACACGAGCCTGGGCGGCAAGTCCCCGAGAGTTCACCGCCGACAAAATCGGGGTCAGGATTTTGCTCTTGAAATCATCAAGCGAAATCTTCAAGCCTGTCGGCACACCCTGGAGCATGACCACATTACTGCTGGGTATCGACCGCAATTCGACGTAATGGTTGGCAATCGTGCGAGATGTGACCGAATCCGAATTCACAACGACGATCACGTTGTCGCCTGTGATACCGGCATGCAATGTCGACGTCACCATCGCCAGTCCCAACCATCCTGCAAACATTCGTCCTGCAATCGTAGGTACGCTAACCATGCTTCACGGCTTGCTTTTGGACACGATGTCGCAACTCAATCCCCTCGTTGGCGAGGATCGTAATTACGAGCATCAAGCCAGCAACTACCACGATCGCGCCTGACGTGCGGACACTGTCGACTTCTGGAAAACCGACCCAATGTGTGATCGGCCCGGGCAGCGTAATTGCCGCCAAGTGTCCGAGTACCGAGGCTGCGACGGCAAAGGCGACGGACCATCCCAACATCGGTCGCAGGCGATGGGTGAGGAACGACGCCGTCGTGGGCGGGATCACCAACATCCCGATCACCAAAATACTGCCCACGACTTCAAAGGCAGTAACCAGCGTTGTCGTTGTTACCGCCAGCAATCCATAGTGAAACGCCTTCGGACGAAACCCCAACGCACCAGCTAATTCGGGATCGAAGGTGGTGATAATCAACTCTTTGTACAACACACTTACCATCATCAAGTTGAACAGCAGCGCCACCAAGCACACCCAAGCTTCGGAGGGCACACGAGGGTGTGACAGTCCCACCGTTTCCAGTTGACCATAGAGGACACAATCTAGATCCACATCACTTCGTCCAGCCAAAAACGACAGCATGATCAAGCCGATCGCAAACAGCGTGGTGAACACCGCGCCGAGTGCCGCGTCACCGCGCACCCAACCGCTCATGGAAATCCATTGCGTTAGCGCGGTCGTTGCGACACCCGCAACTACCGCTCCGGCAAACATGGATAATTGGCGTATACTCCATTCCATATCACCGCTGACGAAGCCATTTGCATGCAGCCATCCAGCCACCGCGAATGCGCCCACAACGCCGGGAAGTGCGGCGTGCGTCAACGCGTCAGCGATCATGCTCTGTTTTCGCAAATACAAATAGCAGCCGGGGATCGCGCATGCCGCTGCGGCAAGCGACGACGTCACGATGATCCAGGTGTCGATCGGGGACCAAATCAGTGCAAAATTAAACATACATTTCAGTCTACAAGTTTCCTGAAACAAACAACGCGACCAGTGTGATCACGCCAGCAGCGATGAAGTTCAGCAATAACCCGGTGCGAGCCATTTCGTCGGTCCTTAAGCCACCCGCACCAAATACGATGACGTTTGGTGCCGTGGCCACTGGCAACATGAATGCACAAGAGCAACTGATCGTGCCAGGAATCATGACCGTGATTGGATCCACGTTGGTTGCAATGGCCAATTCGCCAAGGATCGGCAACAACAGCGTTGCTGTTGCCGTGCTGCTAGTCAACTCCGTCAAGAATGAAACCAGCAAACACACTGCCAACACGATAGCCCATACCGGTGCATCCGAAAAAACAGACAGTTCTCGACCGATCACCTGACTTAAACCGGACACTTCAAATCCATCGGCAAGTGCTAACCCACCGCCGAACATGATAAGAATACCCCAGGGAATCTTCGCCGCTGAAGGCCAATCCAATAAACGAACTGTGGGCATATCGACGGCAGCCACCGTTGACAAGGGTACGGTGGGTAACGGTGCTGCTGAAGACGGATTGTCGCCCAGTCGTTCGCCTGCCGGCATAATGAATAAGCACAGCGAAGCGGCGAGGGCGATTGTTGCGTCACTGATCATCTCACCGCTAGGTAGCCACGACGACCAGCCGCCCATAGGTGAGGCGCGAAAGATCCACAAAAGTGCCGTTGCCGCGAACACCAGCATCACACGCACTTCACTGCTCCGCCATTTCCCAACATCCGGAAGCTCCACTTGCCCGGTGTCCGTCATCGCTCTTGTCAGCCACCACCATATGAAGGGCAACATCACCACGACGACCGGAACGCCATAGCTCATCCATTGTCCGAAGGAGACTTGAACGCCAAAGTTTTGTTGAATCATCGACATGAAGATTACGTTGGGCGGTGTGCCGATCGGTGTCGCCATACCTCCGACACTGGCTGAATACGCAATTCCCAACAGCAACGGTGTCCGCAGCGATTGATCGTTGACTTGACTCAACACCGCAAGGGCAATCGGCAGCATCATCAACGTCGTTGCCGCATTGCTGATCCACATCGACAGCAACGCGGTGGCGAGCATAAAACCGAGGACCAGCCGCTTACCGCCGCGACCTCCGACCGCACGAACCATCATCACGGCTACTCGTCGATGAGCGCCGCTACGCTCCATCGCCGCGGAAAGAAAAAAACCGCCCATCAATAGCAAGATCATCGTGTGGCCATAGGACGTCGCGACTCGCGAATGCGACAGGATTCCAAATAGAGGAAACGCGACAAACGGGACAAGGCCCACGATCGCAATGTCTAAACATTCAAAAAGCCACCATGCCGCACACAACATCGCCACCCACGCACAGAGTGCCGCGTCCAACGATAACCCACTGGCGTAACAAACAGCGGACACGATTGCGGCAGCGAGCGGCGCGAGCCAGAGCATCATGCGGCGGAGCGAACTGAACATCGACGGACCCGTTGAAAATATTTTGCACAAGCGACAGCTAACACTCTATACTGTCCGTGACGACGGCGGGGCTGTGTAAATCGACGGGCACCGAAGAATCCATTGCATTCGCAACCCAGTCACCACTTGAACCGCGTCCACCTTTGGAATGCATCCCCAGTTTTTCCGAGAGAAAACCATCATGACCAATCGACGTGACTTTTTGTTAGCCAGTTCTGCGGGATTGGGGGTGGCGGCCTTAGCATCCGTGCATCCGAATTGTTTGGGTGATGATGCCAAGGGCAAAGGCGAAACAAAACCGTGGTTGCGAAAAACACTGAAGGTGGGCATGGTCAATGTTCCAGGGTCATTGACGGAGAAGTTTATCGCTTGTAAGCAAGCCGGGTTCGAGGGTATCGAGCTGAACGCTCCGGGCCTGAATGCCGACGAGGCAAACAAGGCGGCGAAGGAAAGTGGTTTGATTATTGACGGAACGGTCGGCGGGTATCACTGGAAGATTAGACACACTGATCCAAACCCAGACGTTCGAGCCGAAGCAATTCGCAATTTGCGTCAAGGGATTCAAGCGACTGCCGCGGTCGGTGCCGACACCATGTTGCTTGTGCCCGGTCATGGGCAGGACGGTACGCCAGGGGAGGTTCTTGAGCGAGCCAAAGTCGCAGTACGAATGGTGTTGCCTGACGCTGAGAAACATGGTGTACGAATCTTAATTGAGAACGTCTGGAACCATTTCATGTACGACCACAATGGCGACAGCAATCAAACGGCTGATGCTCATGCCGCATTTGTTGACTCCTTTGATTCGCCATGGGTCGGCATGCAGTTCGATCTCGGCAATCACCACAAATACGGTGATGTGGCTTCCTGGGTGCGGACGCTTGATAAGCGAATCATGAAGCTTGACATCAAGGGCTTTTCACGGAAAAAGGACAAGTTCGTGAAGATCACCGAAGGTGACATTGATTGGGCCGCGGTTCGGAAAGCACTCGTTGATATTGGTTTCACGGGTTGGTGCGCCGCTGAGGTCGATGGTGGCGATTTGGAACGACTCAAGGAAGTCAGTGCCAACATGGAAACGGCGCTTCATTGCAGCCAAAGCTTCTCCGCCGTCAAAGCGAGCTGAGCTCGCGAATCAATTCGTGATCAGCGGCCTAGTCATCGATAAAGTCCTGCGCAACTGACGTCTGGTCTTCTCCCCTCAAATTTCCTCTCCTGGTGCTCAGTAATGCTACGAATGATCTTGTCCTTTGTTGGCGTCTGTACAGCCTGTCTCTCCCAGTGTTTCGGAGCAGACCGGCCAAACGTGTTGTTGATTTGCATTGACGACTTGAAGCCAACCATCGGCTGCTTTGGCGACCGAGTTGCGGTGACTCCGAACATGGATGCGCTGGCGACAAAGGGTGTTCGATTTGATGCGGCGTATTGCAATCAAGCGGTATGTTCTCCTAGTCGAAATTCGTTGATGACTGGACTCCGCCCGCAATCGATCGGCATCTATGACTTGCCGACCCACTTTCGACTTGCTGCACCCGATGTCACAACGCTGAGTCAACACTTCAAGGACAATGGCTACAAAGCAGAAGGGTTAGGGAAAATTTTTCATGTCGGTCATGGCAATATCGATGACCAAGCCTCATGGAGCGTTCCGTCATGGCGTCCTAAGGGTCAGTCGTATGTCTTGAAGGAAAGTATTGATCAATTAACCAAAGACAAGTCTGGAAAAACTCGCGGACCAGCGACCGAATCTGCTGACGTCAGTGACGAGAGCTACGGCGACGGAAAAATCGCGGATGAAGCAGTGAAACGTCTTGCAGCGGCCAAGGATGCGAATACTCCGTTCTTCATTGCCGTTGGATTCCTCAAGCCGCATCTGCCGTTCGTTGCACCGAGTAAGTATTGGGCGCTCTACGAACCCGCATCGTTGCCGATGCCTCAAGTTAGTAAGCTGCCCACCGGAGCGCCAAGCTACGCGGCAACCAGCTTCGGAGAGCTGAAGAACTACTCCGATATGTCAAGTAACAAGCCGATTGACGAAGCCACCACGCGGCATTTGATCCATGGATACTATGCCGCGACGAGTTATACCGATGCGCAAATTGGCAAGGTTCTAGCGGCACTGGAGCATCACGGACTCGCGGAGAATACGATTGTTGTCCTATGGGGTGATCACGGCTGGCACTTGGGTGACCACGGAATGTGGTGCAAACACACAAATTACGAACAAGCGACACGCATTCCAGTTATCGTATCGGCTCCGAATGCAGCAATGGGAGCGGCCTCCGGTGCATTGATTGAAACCGTCGATATCTATCCCACTTTGTGCGAGTTAGCCGGACTGACTGCGCCCACAAAGATTGACGGAAAGAGTTTTGCGGCAGCCGTTCGGAATCCAAACTTGGCGGCTCGCCAGTACGTGACGCATGTCTATCCTCGCGGCGACAAACTGGGACGCGCTATCCGGGATTCACGATATCGAATGGTCGAGTGGAACCAAATTGGTGCAGCAGACAACAACGCAGAAATTGAATTGTATGACTATGAGTCAGATCCGCTGGAACGAGAGAACGTTGCCGGGGTAAATCCAGACGTAGTCAACATGATGCGAGAGCGTTTGGCGTCACAGCCAGAGGCAAAGCCACAATGGAAGAAAGCGGCGCGAGAGAAGAAAGCGAAAAAGTAGATCTTGGGTCTTGGGCGAATGCCGTCAACAGGCTGTCCAACGCAGTGTCCGTGGACGCGCTTGTTATCAATCACACTCCCAGCGCACAGCGAGAATTCTAGCAATGACCAAGAATATCGCGCCGCTAAGCAACAGTACCGTTAATTGGGGCCACAGTTCCGACACCGGCAATTCGCGCCAGAAGACCTTATCGTAACCGTCCAGTGCCCACGCATTGAAGGTCCAAAGTCCGGCCTCACGCAAATTCTCACTCATCACATAACGCGGCACCATCGAACCGCCCAACGCACTCATCGCCAGGACCACGATCAACGACAGACCATTGAGCTGACCGCGTGACTTGCACAACGTCGCCAAACACAAACCGAATCCTGCAGCGGCGGAGGATGTTACGACTGTCATCATCAGGAATCCATCCATGTGGCTGAGCAAATCGACTCCGAACACAATTTGTCCCCAAACAAACATTAGCGTAACTTGGACGATTCCGACGCCGCTGAGGTAGAACCATTTGCCGACCAGCAACTGGTCCATGGTGAGTCGGGTCGATAGTAAACGATCCAATGTTTGGCTCTCGCGTTCTTCGAGTAATGCGCCGCCGCCACCGGTTGCGCCAAAGAGCAAGAACATCACGGCGATCCCAGCTGCATACATGCTGACGACTGGATTCGTTTTGTTCTCACCCATAATGTCCAACACCGTGACGGTTGGCACAGTGGGAATTGGACTTGGTGGTGCGATCATATGATGGGAATCTGGCAAGTTGTTGGGATCTCGATCGTGCAGTGACATCGCCATCGCGCGGCTGAGCAACGCGGTGACGACTTGACCGGCGACTTGGTCTGACGCGTCAGCCAAAAGATCGGCGTTGATTCGGTTGTTCTCACCGTGCAGGACAATGGCCATCGTGGCGATACCGCGGCGGACCATTTCGGAAGCAGCGCTGCGTGAAACTGCCTCGTCGTCGCGGTCACGCACAAACCTCAAGCTGGGACACTCTCGCAATGATTCAATGATTTTAGCGCTATCCGCGTTGGTCGCCTCGTCCACAGCAATAACTTTGATTTTCGGAATGATACTGCTACTTTGCCCACCACCAAATATCACGGCGAAGATACTAAAGAAGGCAATCGGCACTAGGAATGTCAGTATCAATTCGAGGCGATTGTGAAACAGCCGTCGGACGCTGGTAAAGATAACGGTCCAAATCATGATCTTGGTTCAGTCTCTCAATTCTCGCCCGGTCAAGTGCAGGAACACATGATGCAGCGATGGCGAGTCAACTTGCACGTCCGCGATCCCATATCCGAAGTCGTGGACCGTCGTGATCAAACTGGGCAATTGGCTGGCTACGTCATCAATTCGCAGCTGGATGCTTTGCTCGCCGCATATTCCCATCGTAGAGTCGCGGGACGTCGTTGAGGTCAAATTCGGCAGCGGTGCGGCGAGCGGACGATCGATACGTAGCGTTACCATGCGCGAGCGGCCAATCGTCTCGTCGACCAGCTGCGAAAAAGTACCTTTGGCAACGACTCGACCTTTGTCAACGATCACGATTCGATCGGTTCTCGCCTGGGCTTCGTCCAAATGATGCGTCGTCAGTAGAATCGATGTGCCGTCACTGTTGAGTTCATCGAGCATCGAAAAAATGCGTTCCCGGCTTTGGGGATCGACACCGACGGTAGGCTCGTCCAAAAGCAGCACGCTTGGCGAGTGCATGACGCCACAAGCGAGATTGACTCGCCGTTTCATGCCGCCGGAAAACGTGCCCACCAGTTCCCCCGCTCGATCTTGTAAGCCTGTCCACTGCAGAGCCCAATCTATCCGATCTCGCAATTCGCGCCGACGCAGTCCATAAAATCGTCCGAAAGCCGATAGATTTTCTCTCGTGGTCAGGTCGCGATAAACCGCAATCTCTTGTGGGACCAATCCCAGCATATCGCGAACTCCGGCCAGCGAAATCGGTGCGCCTTCGACGTGAATTGATCCAGAGTCGGGACGAGTTCTCCCCGATAAACAGCGAATAAGCGTTGTTTTCCCTGCACCGTTGGGCCCCAGAAGAGCCAATCGCTCACCCGCACCCAGAGTGAATGTGACGTTCGCGAGCGCGGTCAAGTCACCGAATGACTTGCACAGCTCGTGAATTTCCATCCTGGGTGGGGCGCGTCGGATCACAGGGCAAGATTCTTTCATCGTGCAACGATTTGGGGCATCCTTACACGTGGTGGAATACTGTAAAGTTGAACTCAGGTCGAGGGTTGTTCTTTTATTTCAATTTCATCGCCCTCTATCTAAAATACTTTTCAACTTATTTTCTCGAGCGAGTTTCATGCAACTGACTGACGAAACAAGTTTAAGCCAAGCAAACGAATCTCCCTCCAGATGGGGGCACTACCAAGGGCTCTGGAAAGACAATCACGGTAATCTAATCCTTGCCGTGACTGGGGCGATCTTCGCAGTTGGCTTGGGAATGATCGCTTATCGCCAAAATAAATTTGTGCCACCGCGTTTCCCCGACGCGCGCATCATTCAGAGTTCTAAACCCGAATTGGTGAATTTGGCCAGTGGCCTCGCGATTCCGGCTGCTGAGGCAATAAAGATTCATGTCAGTGGTGCAGTGAGTAATAACGGCTCGATACTCCTGGCGGTTTATGTCTCCGAAGAGGGATTCAATGTCGTCGAGAAAGCAAAGCTTCGAGCACGACAAGTGTTGACCAATAACGAGGCTGTGTTCACGTTCCGCCGCGAAGAGTTTCCTGCAAAGTTTGCAATTGCTGCGTTTCATGACGAAAACGACGATGCAGAGTTGAACCGGAATCCCATTGGTATCCCGATAGAACGTTACGGATTCTCCAATGATGCTCGCGCTACAATCGCGGCACCGAATTTCACGGATGCTGCCATGGAAAAGCCTGATTCTGGATCGATTGATTTGTATATTCGCTGAATGGTTACCCTCTCCAAGGCCAAGCCACCTTTTCGGATTCAAACCCCTTTGTGGATTACCTACTAAACGTAGCCTCGAAGTTCGAATCCGGCGTTTTAGTTGATAGCCAACTCACATGATGGAAGCTCTCGATGTTCCCTGTAAATTTGCTTGAACCTTTGCGATTCTTGTTGGTCGCCTTTTCAATTTGGTTCGTCGCTGAACCAGGAATTGCCCAGACCGAGCGTCCGAATATTTTGTTCATTGCCGTCGATGACTTGCGGCCCCAACTGCATTGTTACGGCGTGGAGCACGTGCACTCGCCGAACATTGATCGACTGGCGAAAAGCGGATTGATGTTCAATCGAGCGTTCTGCATGGTTCCGACCTGCGGTGCGTCGAGAGCCAGTTTGATGACCAGCATTCGCCCTGCACCAAGTCGCTTTGTGACGCACCTCGCTTATGCCGAGAAAGACGCACCAGGAATCACGACACTCAACACGGTGCTCAAACAAAACGGCTACTACACCATCTCCAACGGAAAAGTGCTTCACCATCCCGAAGACAGTTCGATCGGTTGGTCCGAACCCGCATGGCGACCTGGACAGCCAGGAGTCGGCGTGCCGGAAAAGCAAACTCCGAAGAAGGGCGAACCGAACAAGTCCAAGGTCTCCGGTAAAGCAAAGGCCCCTGGTAATGCAAAAGCAACTGGCAAGGCGAAGGACCCGGAGAAGGAACGTGGAGCGCCATTCGCGATCTCACCGCTTTCCGATGATGAACTCGGCGATGGCCAAGTTGCTCTCAAAACGATCGCGGACTTACAACGCTTGAAGGCGATGGACCAGCCGTTTTTCCTCGCCGCTGGCTTTTTCAAACCGCATTTGCCATTCATTGCACCGGAGAAGTACTGGGATCTTTACCCCGCTCGAAGCATCAAGCTTCCGGAAAATCATCATCGCCCCGAGAACGCCCCCGACGAGGCAATCCACAATTCCGGTGAACTGCGCGCTTATCAGGGCGTACCAAAACAGGGGCGGTTGCCTGACGAATTAGCGTTGAACCTGATCCGTGGTTACCACGCTTGTGTCAGCTTCACCGACGCGCAAATTGGCCGCGTGCTGGACGAGCTGCAGCGACTTGATCTTGCCAAGAATACGATCGTTATCCTTTGGGGCGATCACGGTTGGAACCTCGCCGAGCATACACTGTGGTGCAAACACAGTTGTTTCGAGACGTCGATGCGAGTGCCGCTGATCATCCACGCGCCAGGGTACGAAGGTGGCCAGAAAACCGAGGCGTTGACTGAGTTGATCGATATTTATCCAACGCTTTGCGAACTCGCCGGAATACCGATCCCCGAGCATGTCGACGGCCGTAGTTTCGTGCCGCTGATGAAGGACCCGACACAGCCTTGGAAGGATCAAGCTATCGGTCGATTTATGGCAGGCGACACGATTCGCACCGACGAATTTCGATTTACCGAGTATTCACGTCGTGTTTCCGAGCCGTTCGCCAGGATGTTGTACAACCATCACAGCGATGGTGCGGAAAACTTCAACGTGAGTGAACAACCGGAACAAGCGACAATTGTCGAGGAACTGGCCGAGCGTCTGCGTGCGGGCAAGGGTAAAGACGAATCGCTCACGAAACAATGAACTCGTTCCGCGTCATTCCAACGCAGCGATACGACTGGCTGCGTATTGCTGAGTCAAATCCATCAGTTGGTCATTCGATCCTAGGTTGCTGCTTAGATTTGAGGCCAAGATCAATTCATAGGCTTGGCGGCTTTGTTTCTGGTTGCGGCCTTGCCAACGGAGTTCCTGGCCGCGAGCTTCAGTGAGGTAGGTGAGCAGTATTCGGTGTTCGTGTTTCAACTTAACCAATTCCGTTCCACCAGCTTGTTCGTAGAGCGAGACGAGTTCGTCGAAGGTAACGGCAGTTTGCTCCTCTGTCGCCCGGGATTTGGAGTCGGTGGTCAACATCCAGGTACAAAGCAACAGGCAGCAAGCGATGACACCCGCCTGTATTGCCATTTGTTTTCTTGAGCCGAGCAGGTCGCTGCCATCATCAATAATCGAGTCCGGCTTAACCACGTGACGTAGCGAGGCACTGACGCTTCGGGTCAGTTGGATAGTCGTGCCATCACGCCATTCGGTGATTTGGCCCGGCGCGAGAGGCTCGCGGCCGATGTAAACGGAGTAAGAATTGCAATTCTCCACGAACACTACGCCTCCGCTGCATTCTAATGCAAGGGCACGTGGCGCTACTTCACGATGTCGGATAGCGATTGATCCGTTTGGATCACTTCCGACTTGATGTTTCCCTTCGCTAAGTTCTGCCTGTGCGATAGGACCAGAAGAATCGGCAAACAATACTTCAAAACTCATGTTCCCTCTCCCGAAATCACTGTTACCACGAACGGTGCGACGACAATTAGCAAACAAGCAATCATGATCAACATCGCTGGAAAGACGATAGCAACTTGGGCTTCCTCAGCAGCCTTCTCTGCCCATTGAGAACGCTTCTTTCGCATCTGTTCTGCTTGGTTACGAAGAATGTTAGTCAATGGAGTTCCTAACTCTTCGCCTTCATTAATCGACATGACGACTTCTGACATATCGATGTCTCGAGTGCGCTCGGCCATTCCCTTGAGCGCTTTACTGCGCAGCGATCCCATGGTGATTTCTTTTTGAACCAAGCTCAGTTCTTCGCCCAACGGTGAGTTCTTGTTTTCCCGTGCGGCAACTTCTAGGCATTCATGGAAATCTGCACCTACTTCCATCATCAGTGCCATGAGATCAATCGCGTTCGCGAACCGCCGCTTCATGGCGGTCTGACGAAGCAGGGCCTGGCTCTTGAGCGTTCGCACAGCAAGCCACTGATAACCGACACACGATACACCAGCGACAATCATGCTGTTGAGTAGATTCATGCCCAGGACGCTTGAGCCGACCAGTGCCAAGCCCATCGCGACGAGTATGCCTTCTGCTCGCTTAACACAAACGTATTCCACAGGTTTCCAGGGTTCGCGAACGCCTGCCGCATGCAAGCATTCGTCAACATTCGAAATTTGTGCTGGTTTGCACCTCCATAGCGTGCTCCATTCGTCGATCAGCGGCTCCATCCAGCGATAGCTGCGGCAAGCACTTCGAAGTTGGTCGCGGCGCTGCACTTCAAATCGACCTTCGTTTACTGGTAGCTGGCGAGGGCCCGTGGCGACATCGATAACTGTCCAGGCGATCGCACCAAAACTTAGACAAATCAATACGGTTGAGACGACAATCATAGCTGGCTTCCTTCAGGAACGCGCTGTCTAAAAATTGAGGTTTAGAATACGAAGACACCATAACCACGAAACATAGACAATGACCAACACTGTCAGGATCACCAGTTGCCCAAGCAGTGTGCCGAACAATACGTTCATTGATACAGGGTCAAGTAAATAGAACATTCCCAAGAACCCAATCGGGAACATGCTGAGAATGAAAGCCATTCGTTTTCCGGCTGCAGCGTCAGCTTCTAGCTTGCGTTCGAGCCGCTGAGTCTCCTGCAATCCTTGGCTGATACGATCCAATGATGCCGATATGTTGCCTCCTTTCTGCAGCGTGACGATCACTGCGGAGGCAAACGTGGTGAATGCCTCGACGTCGAGACGTAACTGTACGTCGCGAATCGCTTCCTGCAGGGGACGGCCGGCGCGGTAGTCGCGAACAATTCGTTGCAGCTCCTTTGAAATGGGTGGTTTAGCATCGAATGCTAGTTTCTCGATTGCCTGAGGAAGTGCCATTCCGGAGCGGCATCCATTGGCTATACCCACCGTTACACGCACCAGTTGATCACGAATTAACACGCGACGTCGGGTAAGCAGCCAATCCATGATGTACCGCGGCGCGACAAAAATCAGGAATACGACAAAGACCGCTAACGGGGCCATCTGCAGGATCACAACGAACAGTACCAAAGAACCGACAAGGCTGATTCCCCACCAACGCATCCAGAGATGCAATTGCTTGTCGTCCATATCTAACCGCCGCAGACCAAGTTTGATGTCGGACAAATAGCGGTCGGTTATCTGGTCCCAAACCGCGCCCAGCGAGTCGGTGATCATCCAAACGGCGGCAAACAAACAAAGACTGCTGAGTATCAATGGCATGGTACTACCGATAGAAGGTGGATAAGTCGATCAGATTGTGTTCAATCAATTCGCCCATGAAGGTCGGCAGCGAGCCAGTCGGCATTAGCCGCGAGTTTGGCGACTCCGAATCGAGCAAGAACAAATCCTTGGTTCTGAGAACGCCCTCACGCTCGTCATAGCCCACGAATTCAGTGATTTGAGACACACAGCGGCGACCATTTCGCATTCGTGTCAATTGCAACACAATATCAATGGCTGAACCGATCTGGCCGTAGATGGACGAGAGCGGCAAATCCGCAGCCGTCTGTACAAGTACTTCAAGCCGTTTGATGACATCCTCCGCCGTATTCGCGTGAATCGTTGTCATTGAACCATCATGCCCGGTGTTCATTGCTTGCAGCATGTCAAGCGCTTCGGGACCGCGACATTCACCGACAACGATCCGATCCGGACGCATACGCAACGAATTCTTCACGAGATCGCGAATGGTGTATTCGCCGCTACCTTCCAGGTTTGCGGTCTTGGTTTCCAGACGCACGACATGCTCCTTTTGTAGCTGCAGCTCTGCCGTGTCTTCGATGGTGACGATTCGCTCTTTGTCGGGAATGAGATCACTCAAACAATTCAGTAAGGTTGTTTTTCCAGTACCTGTTCCGCCGGAAATGAGAATATTGCAGCCGACTTCCACACAGGCTCTGAGAAATTCTTTAACCACGGCGGACAATGCGCCCCGGCGAACCAAATCATCGATTGTCAAACGTCGCGAGGGAAACTTGCGGATTGTCAGACAAGGTCCCGTCAACGAGATTGGCGCAATAACCGCATTAACACGGCTGCCGTCGAGGAGTCTTGCATCAACCAGTGGTTCAGCGGTATTGATCCGACGACCGACACGATTGACGATCCGTTCTATGATCGCCACCGTTACTTCGTCGGAAACAAAACGCCGCCCAGACTTCTCCAACACACCATTCTTTTCGACGTAAATCTTGTCGCGGCTGACGACCATGATTTCAGAAATGTTGGGCATCCGTATTAAATCTTCCAGCGGTCCGTACCCAAACAGAATGTCTTTGACTTGCTTCTTGATGTAACATTCGGCAAGATATTTTAGCAGCGAGTTTGTCGAACTCAGACTGCGACTGTTGATCTCCGCGTTCCATTGATCGGAGAAGTTTTTCTCGACATTGGCGATACGCTTGGTCAAATCGACGGATCGGTCCGGAGAGAGGTTCAGTTCGATCGCGTCCACCAATTCCACCATCTTACGCTCCAGATCGGAATTCAATGTCAGCATACGAGTCCAACGTTCTTCCTCTTTGATTTCTCCGCTGTTGCCTTCGATGATTCGGCTCAACAAATGGCTTTGCGTTCGAAGTGAGGCGGCGAAAACGAGCAAGTCAGCGTTTTCAGGATCGAACAAACCGTAAAGTCGACTCAACTCATCTATGTCGCGTTCCAGTTGCAAAAGAAATTCATCGGATTGGCGACGTGATGCATCCGTGTCGGATACGTCAAGACGAGCCAGTAAATCGCAATGAATTTTCAACACCATGTGCGAGATACGATCCAGCATTCGGCCCGTACCGCCGCCAACCGTTTCGATATCCTCCAGCTGTAGCGTAAACGGAAAAATTTGAATCGATTCCGTACGGCTCAAGATTGTGCGTTCTCCCATCCGCACGGATTGGCCGCTGACGAGAATGTCATTGTCGCCCAGCGGTGTCAGTTCCCAGTGGTTATCGTTCCGCGCAAGTACGGCGTGTGTCGGTGACACATATGGATTGCTCAGTACAATATCATTCGCCTGAGGGTCTGAACCAATCCGGACGATGGTGGCTATCGTGTTGAAGTAGGTGGGATTGGAGTCGCCAACGAGGCTGTAACTGATTCGCATGAGATAGGCTCCACTGAAGCATGGTCAATGATCGCTAGGATCAGTCGGATATGTGCGCTCGGATTTGCAGCGGTAGGGCGTCGCCTTTTGCCTGACGATCGATATAGGCAAGCAGTTCGGTGTGATGCCGTTCGAACTTCTTTTCAGGAATCGCAACACTGAGTTCGCGAACCCGATCGACGGTCTCGCCTGGAATTCTTTTTTCGCCGACAGTCACGACACGAAATGGACCTACCCAATCTGACATGTCGTGGTTGCCTGTCGAAGTGAATCGAAAGCTAATGTTTTCACCTACTGCGACGGATGAAACAGGACTACTTGAAACATCAATGAAGACGGCCGTTTCGTCTTCACGAAGATCGTATTGCGGCCCGCGCACGGGAAAGTTGTCCCACAGGAGCAACACACCGGGTTTAAGAGTTCGGTTCGCTGTCTTGCCACTCAGTACCGATCGGTCGTTCCACGGGATAACGCTCTGTCGAAGTTCCTCGGCATAGGCAGCCTCTATGGAAACAGGCACGATCATATCCGTGGTAATAATGTCGCCAGCGGCTACTTCCTTACTGAGCGACGCGAATTGAACCGCCCTGGTGCGCTGTGAAAGGGTCGTCCAGTTGACAATTCCGGCTAGGCCTCCCAATGCGATTCCGATGAGAAGCTTTAAGGTGTGGCTCATGCGTCACTCCGCACAAAGTGAGGGTAGAGATCCGAAAACCGAAGAAACTCTCGTGGCTAGTGCCGTCGGCTCACGGTTTTCGGATAGGTTCTTAGTTGGCTTGACGCAGATCAAGGAGATCTTGAGCAGCGACTTCTACTTCTCCAAAACGTATCAATTCTTGACCGCGCACGCGAAACTCTCGAATTCGCGAAGCGGGTTGCCCAGGACTAGCAACGAATGTTCCCTCGGCCGAGTTGAGATCTTGAATGATGGCAGAACCGTGCCTCACCACAACACGTGCATGGAACGCAGAAACGGATGGTGACGACAAGCGAATCTCATTGCCTTGACTTCGTCCTACAAACAACACTTGACTGGAAGGCTGATTTGTTTCCTGATGCTCTGGTTCAAAGAACGCTCGCGGAATAACCACACGATGTTTACGACCAAGCGTCAATAGGTCCGGCCAACGGAGTTGTGTGCGAGTATGGACTCGGGCCTGATTTATAAAAGTTCCATTGGTGGATTTCAAATCGGTGACGAACACACCGCAAGGTGTCCGGATGATCTGGCAGTGAGTTGACGAAACTGTCGGCTGGGGAATCGGAACGTCACATTGGGGATGGTAGCCGATGATCCAACGATCTGCGGTTGGGTTTATCGCGTGAAGGTTGGGCCAATCGATGATTGTGATGCCGGTGGGTGGCCTGGATACCAGCGCATTCGGTTGATTCGCTCGCAGCAGTGTCAACTTGGCCGCGGCGATCCTGTTGAGTAGCTGTTGGCCGACATCCGTATAAACACCACGAGCCAAACGGCGGACATGCATTGTTTGTCGCTCTGCCGCAGTCGAAATCACGGCTGGGTCGGCTTCGGATTCGCTAATACCAAGCAATCGGCTTGGACTTGGCGACTGGTCCTCTGGCGATATTCCTAACCATTGATGATAAACATCTCCAAGTGAAGGTGATAATCCCTTCGACTCATAGGCAGCGTACATTTCAACACCTTCCATCGAATCACGCGTCATGTTGGGCAATACCGTTTTACAACTTTGATATTGAGATGCTGGCATCGATCCATTGCCTTAGCCGAACAGCTTCCGCTTTCTCATCGGCGAGCAACGAGTCGGCTCCACGCTCGTCCAACGAGACACGTCCCAAGACAAGGCAACTGTGTTGGTAGAGTTTTTGAGATTGGTCGAAAGCCATGCGAACACGCGCCAGTTGGCCCTGCAATTGCATTCGCTCGCAGGGAATCGTTTCCGCTTGCTGTTTCTTATTAATTACTTCGACGAGCCGTCTGAGAGCCTCGTGTTCGGTACGAGTTTGCTTGAGCAAGCGTTGGGCTGGCACGGCACGAACAGGGACCGCTGAATCAGCAAGCCGCTGGCCAACTTCGACACAAATCTGGTCGAGACGGCGAATCAGTTGTTGAGTGTTCGCCGATGGCGACAACTCTGCGTGCGGAGTCAGGACTTCGCGAGGAAGATCAGGCTGATGCTTCACATTTCCGGTCGACAGCCGTTGTCGCCATACATCGAGTGGTTCGAGTTCGGCGAAACTATCGCGACGAAGCTCGACGCTTGCGGACACTTTCGTCGCTGGGACATGCGCAGCGAACGAGATGGTCCCGTTGGCATCGTAGCAACAGTTCACCCGAATTGCGGTGCCCTTCGGTAAGAATTCGTCGAGCCGTACCACGCATTGTCCTAGTGTGGAACAGAATTCTGGGTTTTCGCTTTCACCTTCAAGCAAACGCACCCGAGCGTTTTTCTGGCCGTCTTCGGTAGTTGTAAACAGGTAGGTGGCGCTGGCTGGAAGCGGTGTGTTTCGCGGAATGATCACCTTGTTAATTCGCTGTTTCGTTTGCAGATCGATTCCTTGAATTCCCAAGCTGTGAGCATTGACGTTTACCACTTCGAATCGCGAATCTGCGTCCAAGTATTGATCTTGGCTGCGCAGCGCAGCGTATAGTGCTGCACCTTTGGCGACGATCCGATCGGGATCGGCAGAAAGAATAACTGGAATTCCGGTTTCGGCCTCCAGTCGTTTGCGCACCAAGGGCATTCGGCTTGATCCTCCCACAAGCAGGACATGGTCGAGATCATGCCACTGCAAGCCAGCATCATGGACCACCGCTTGTGCCGTCATCACTGTCCGCTCGATCAACATTTCTACTGACTGTTCGAATTGTCTACGTGTCAGCGTCATCCCGTCGATCATCCCGGAATGCTGGAACGAGACCTGGTACTCTGGCTGTACGGTCAGTGCACATTTGACTTTTTCTGCTAAGTTTTCGAGCCGAAAGAGATTCTGCGTGTCGCACCGCGGATCGAGCCCATGACGGGTCAGGAAGCTATCGGCGATGATATTAACAATTCGTTCGTTGAAGTCTCGTCCGCCCAAATAGATATCTCCATCGGTTCCCAAAGTACGAAACACACGGCCATCTATCTCAAGGAGCGTTGCGTCGAATGTTCCTCCGCCGAGGTCATACACTAGTATTCTTGTCTTGCCGTTAACGGTTCCAGCTTTCATCGTTTCGTAACCCGCAGCAATCGCTGCGGCGGTGGGTTCATTGATGATGTCGAGAACATTTAATCCCGCCATCGTCACAGCACGCTGGGTGGCCGTTCGCTGCTTTTCGTCAAAGTATGCTGGCACCGTGACCACGATCTCCGAAAGCTCACCAATTTCACGTCGCACCTGAGTCGCTAGGTACTCGACAATCATTGCCGTGAGAATTTCTGGCGGGACATCGCAAAATCGGACTCGCTTGCGATAGTGACATTTGCCGATATCACGTTTGAATCCTTCGGCAAAATTTTCGACGGATTGCTCACTACGCTGGATGGCTTGATCACCGATGTAAATGTCGTCGCCAAACAAGATCGCGCTGGGAATTAACTGCTTACCACCTAGGTCACTGGCAATGTGTGCCTGGCCAGACGGATCGATCCATGACGCGATTGATGTTGAAGTTCCAAGATCAAATCCAACGGCAACTTGTTGACGTACTTGAGGCATCAGTTCGATTCTCCAGAAACTCGGACAACAACGGATTTGCTATCGATGGATGCCGCGGAAACGGACGGTTGACCAGTTAATTCGTTGGCGTTTGAAGTTTTCGCGGCCCCGTTTCCAGCCGGAATGAAAACAACCGCCAGCAAGGCTGCGGCGACAGCCAGCGCAATCATGGCTTTGTCGCGAGTTGATTTATCCCACGAGCGTGGTGCTAACCATTTGGGTGCTGGCGCTGGATCTTCTGTGACGTCGTCAAATGCTTCCGCGTTGGTACGTGTTGTTGATTTGGTCTCGTTCGCGGATTTATGAAGCGGCGATGTTGTTGTCGTGACATCAGGGGGCAGCGGAGCAAATGGGCTAATCGTGCCACTATCAAGAATCGGCACCGGTCGGCGAATGGTAGAATTGGCCGCAATCATCGGACGCGTGCCATCGGCAGGTTGGTTATGTAAAACCTTTTTCGGGCTGCTGTTTGGTAGCGGCTTTGCTTGCGGTGGTAACTTTGTTTGGTTTCGCATCGTTTCGTTTGCATTGCGGCGTCCCGAAGTGCGATTGACTGTTGTGGTGGGCAAGTGTTTCGCAGCAATTTCCGAAATGGTTGGAGTCCCGCTTTGCAGATAGAACTGAAAATCAGGCCCCTCCAACGATAGACGCACCACATCGCCGGATCTCAGTTTTGCTGTAGTGCGGTGAATGGTTTGATTGATGGCTAGGTATTCAACGCCCGCTTCCGGCGTAACTTCCCAGCCGCTGGACTGTCGCTGAATTCGCACTCGCATCGGCTCACCAGCGTATGCATCCTCGAGCAGGACATCGCAGGAGCAACCGACGCCCACAGTCAATTCCGTTGCTTCAAAACCATACGTTGCACCGGCGCGCGAACCCGAGACGACGCCGATAGCGATTCCACCTAACGGTCGTGGCAGAATGTCTTTTGCCGAATGCCTTGGAGTTGGCTGAGAGTCTCGTCGCGTATTCGAAACGCTTGGAATTGTGGCAACGTGTTCGAATTCTGGTCCAGAGTGCAATTGACGGCTAACTTCGAGTTTGACGTCCTGCGATTGAGTCAAAGCGGCGACGGATTGTGGCAAGTCCGCCAACACTTGCTCGGCGAATCGGTAGCGGAGGTACGGATCTTTTACCAGCATGCGGTCAATGACCAAGGCTAATTCTGGCGGACAATTCTGCACCAGTTGCGAAGTGGGTGCCAGGATTGCGGCTGGATTCGCATGCCATTGCAGCCATGACATGTCGCCGTCACCTGCCTGTCGCCCCACGCCTGGAAAGAGTTCGACAAAGCCCTGGCCCACCATGGATTCCAATAGGGTCAAACCCAACGCATACAAATCGATTCCTGGGCCTGGGGCCTTTGCTGCGGCCGCAGTTACTTCTGGCGCCAGGTACTTGGGAGTGCCGATGCTCGGAATCACCCCTGGGCTGTCGATTGCTAACAATAGCCCGTCGGCCAGACGCACGTCACCGCGCGACGAGAGACGAACGTTGCTCGGCTTGATGTTGGCGTGAAAGTAGCCAGCCTCGTTCAGATATTGCAGTGCCTCGAGCGATTGCGTCAAGATCCTCAGCGCATCGACAGGCAGAACTGGCGTCACCGCAGAGATCGATGTCGGCATCCAATCCGAAATGATCCACCCGCGATCCGAGTCGACGTCGATACAGTCCAATAAGTAAGGATGAGGCAATGCCGCCCATTGACGTGCCGACTGGAACAAACGATCACGTAGTCTCGGGTTTTCGCGTACATGTTCTCGCAATTGCTTCACGGCGACTCGCTTTCCCACTTGGGTCTCCGCTTCGTACAGCGTTGCGAGCCGTCCTCGGCCGTGTATGCGAATGAGGTTTGCCATGAAGTTCACACGCGTTTCGACACGAGAGGAAGGGTCGAATAATTCTCGGATTCATAGGCAAGAACGTTTGGCGCAGCGGCAGCGCACGCAGAATCCTGGAGAAGATCTTCCGGGACGCATTTCGGGTATAACGGGGCTTCGGCGTGGTCATTTCGCGGGTTATGCTGCGATGTCTTGCCGCAGCGTCGCCTCATGTCGGTGAATTCAACAGCACCCTGCCACTTGTAGAACGCAAATGGAAACAGTCGATATCTACCGTGAAACGACGCGGCATTTCTTAGCTCCGATACAAACGTTATTGGAGGACCCGGATGTCAGTGAAGTGCTGATTAACGGACACCAGACCATCTACTTCGAGAAAGCCGGTCGGTTGTATTTGTCGGAGTGCCGTTTTCCTGATGAATCCTCCCTCATGGCAGCGGTAAGAAATATCGCCGAATACGTCAATCGAGTGATCGATCGCGACCATCACAGTATGGACGCGCGACTGCCGGACGGTTCGCGCGTCCACGTTATCATTCCGCCCAGTTCTCGAGGCGGACCGCATTTGTCGATTCGGAAGTTTAAAAAGTCAACGTTTAACCTTGACTCGCTCGTGAACTGGGGCAGCCTCAGCGCTGCCGCAGCAGAGTTCCTCAAACTGGTCGTGATGATTCATAAAAACACGATTATCTCTGGTGGAACGGGGACAGGAAAAACGTCCATGCTCAACGCCTTGTCGGCTTCGATTCCCGAGCATGAACGTATCGTCGTTATCGAGGACAGTTCGGAACTGCAGTTGTATCAGCCGCATACGGTGTATCTGGAAGCACAGCCGCCCGCTCCGGATGGCCGTGGTCGAGTATCAATTCAAGACCTCTTTGTTGATTCGCTACGAATGCGTCCCGATCGCATCGTTGTTGGGGAAGTTCGTCGCGGCGAAGCGTTGGACATGATTCAATCGATGTTGTCGGGGCATGCAGGCGCGTTGACGACGACCCATGCGAACACTCCCATTGACGCATTGATTCGCTTGGAAACGATGTGCTTGATGGCTGGTATCGATATGCCAATACACGTTGCGCGGCGTCAAGTGGCCTCTGCCGTTCATGTTGTGCTTCAGTTGCGGCGATACGATGACGGTTCACGACGTGTGCATTCGATTGATGAAATCACAGGACTGGATGATCAAGGGATGTATACTGCGCAAACGCTGTATCAGTTTCGCAGCACTGGACGCGACGAACACGGCATGTTAATCGGTTGTATGGAGTCAGCGGGAAACGTCGCCACGTTCGCCGAAGAACCTTATGAATTGGGACTTGGTGATAAAATTAACCTTTGCAGGAACGTTCTCCCTCCGCCTGAGTGTTGACCCGTGAAGTGCGACTCGGGCTACATTCGTGAAATGAGAATCTCGCTTCCCTGATCATCGCTGCGGCTGCAAAAGACGGAAAAATGCTGGTTGGCACGACCAGCGACCCATTGTCCGGCAACCTCGTCATTTGCACGAATCGACCATCCCGATGCCTCCCATTCATCCAACAACGTCGTGATGGACGAGCGAGTTTTGATGATCCCTAGGTCCACTTTCCCGCGGCGATCACGTCGAGTCGCCAATACGTCGGCATCGTCTGGCAACTGCAAGTCCCATGGAATGTCACTAATGTGATTTGATGACTTTGACGTCGTCGAGCCGTTTGCCTGCGAAGAACTTGCGACAATGTTTGGCGTAAGGGTTACCAGCGTGTACTGCGTCCCCGCTCCAGTAAGGATTCGCAGACATCGCACGTCTCCATCAAGTTTTGTAAATAATGCCGCTGAAAAATAGGGTTCCTCGAGTTTGAACAGGAAACCCTCGTGTAGCATTTCTTTGTCGGCGCCACTTTGAAGGAATAGATCCCTCAGCAGTTGCGATTCGTCTTTCGACGCGCAAGTATTTGGCTTTGCCGAATCAGCGGACACAGCATCCGTCAGTTGACGAGTCGCTTCGATCGGGTCGTTCATCGGGGTTGTTGACACATCCCAATTGAATTCCGCGAAGGTCCAGGCTCCCGCGAAATCGAAAGGGACAAATGACGCTGTGGCAAATGGTGATGTTTCGAAGGATGATGAGCTTTCCCTTCCGGCGGAGGCGTTGAAGCCTGAGGCGGGATTTATAAACGAGCTTCGCCGCCCGAGGCCAAAGGGTGAATCATCGGAGCCAAGCATCCAGCCGCACGTCGCTAGGACAAGTGTGATTAAAACCAAACGGCTAGAGAGTCTTGTTAGTTTCGACAGTGTCATCGTGGCTACCGAATTAAATCAAGTTAATGTTGTAACAAGTAAACAAATATTTTATTTTCGAACTAGAGGATCGTCCTTGCGATACCGTTAACAAGGTCTTGAAACAGACCTCGGACGTCGCTTTGGACCGCCGCGGAAACCCCGGAGATCCCTTGCCGAGCAACCTTCCCGAACAGGAACACGTGCGGAGCCAATCGGTTCATCTCTGGAACGTCCTCGTGATCCCAAGTTCCCACGACTACTGCCGTTCGCCCTCTTGGACGCACCGAATCACCCAGCCAGCGTGCGATCCGTGTTCGTTTTTCAGTTTCAAACAGACGGATATCACTCTTTGGATTCAATGATGTCATCGCGGACTGAGGACTTGATGCCTCCAACCAGCCTTGACGCACCAGATTCCTGCTGGCGTTTGCATTTTCAGGATCTCGTGCTAGTGTCCAGCCATACCGCCGCACCTCGATCGTCGCGACTTGCTTGCCGACCACTGCCTTGCCAATCGAGTAACACGATGCAACGACCACCAGGAGAAATGGTAGTCCCATCACTAATTCGATCGGCGCTGCACCACGGCATCGTCGGTACAAACGTTTGGTTATTAATCGGCGGTTATACTCCGGTGCGTTGACGCGTTTGCTCATGAGTTCTACCTTTCTAGTGATTCTGTAGAGTCAGCAATGTTTCCAGACTAGCGCTGAGCAATTCATGGCTCTGTGGGTCGGACTGCCTTGCGGTAACAAAACCTCTAGCCATGCGAATTCGGGTAACCGGAGTCAACTTCGCCTGCCAATTCAAGCGAATTTCCGGTTGACTAATTCCTTGTTGGAAAATGTCAGCAACGGAACCGAGTATGGCCGTAGCGATCCAGGTTTTTTCGTATTCAGGGACGAATCCGACCCAATTCAATGTGTCCCAAGTCACACGAGGTTGGCGATCTTTGCCCAAGCCGAGTACACCGCCGCCACCGGTCATCATGCTTTTCTCATTTGCGTTATAAACCATCGATTGTGCGACGCACGCAAAGCCTTGGGGATTCTCTTGGCGAAAGAACATGCCGGACGCTACGGACTGTTTCTGCGTTCTCGCCGCAGCGAACTGGCAGAAGAGATGGTCGGCCTTCAAAGTAGCGTCACGGCGGTTGCGGTCATCATTCCAGGCCTCTTTTCCTTTAGCTGCGTTAACTTCGTTGAGTCCCGACAACACAAATAGGCGAATATCTCGGCCGTTCTCGCCATTGCCTTGACTGGGCTTGCCAAGAACAAATGTCAAGACGGAACTGACGCTGCGCAATAGGTCGTCCAGAACGGTAGGCAGACTACGGTGACGACTGTTGCGATAGTTGATGGAGGTGAGTTCGTCTTTGTACTTTCGGCTGGTCGGCGTTCGCATCCATTCGCACGATTGCAGCGTGTACCGTTCTGTCCAGTTAGCGTAAAACAACGCCACGAAACTTCTCGGTGACATCGCCGTCAGGACAGGCCCAATTGGTTTCCGCCAATGTGTCACCCAAGGATACGTGGCACGAATGAGTTGGGAATGTTCTTCGTTGGGCAGCTGCCTGTAACCCGGCTCAGGTTCAACCGGTAGTGGTGTATCGGCCAGCAGTCGGCCTTGTCCAGTCACGAAACCTTCCGCTTCATGTTGCGAGGCGATTTCAGTTGTCGATTCGCGGATGATGGTGGGGGCGATGTTGACCAGAGCTTTCTGGTAGCCGTACAACGTTGACATGATCGAAGGGATCGTCCTTTTGAAACCCCTCATGCCTTGGGCAACTCGCTCCAGTTGCGTGAGTCGCTGGTACTCGTTGGCGATATCATTTTCCTGCCTACGCAGGTCGCGAATATCGTTAATGATGCTAACGATTTTGGCGACCAGTCCCGGCACCAGTGGTAAACCGATTATCGATCCGGCGGCCACGAGGGCCTGGCCGGTTGTGGAAATAAGGTCAGCGAGTTTTGCATCGTGCTGGAGATACAGGACCAACATACGGATTCTAAGCACGAGTTTGGCTTGGAAAATTGATGAATTTAAATCCGAGAATGTTCCCTTCATGATTTCATCGAATCCTTCGTGGCCCAGCACTGGCAGCGAATGCAAACCAAACCTACTGAGTGGACCTAAATTGATTCCCAGCAATTCTTGTAGTGTCCTACCCAAGTTCCCCGCCGCGAGGGCGAGGGAGATGTCAAGCGAATTCATCTCCCAAGTGCCGTCATTCTCGGAATCCTTCTGGTCCAAGTGCCGGCCACCTAGTGCGTGATGCAGCACATACAACGCATCCAGTTCGCCCATCAAATGATTGGTCGCGGTGATCGTGTTTAAGCTTCGTGCAGTCCACACGCTGCCGCTGTAAGCCATCGCATCGGCGGCGTTCTGTGTTTCAACTTTCGCAATAACGGTCTTGCCAGAGTTGTAGACAAAGGCTGTGAGCACCAAGAAGAACAAGATGCAAACGATCAATCCCCAGACCATCATCCCGTCTTGCTCTCGGTGCAAACGCTTGGCAAGTTGCATTGCACCCTGAGTGAATCCGACTTGTCGCTGTTTATTGACACCACGACGAATTTGGCTAGAGCGATAGCGGGTTCGGTTCCGAGCCATGACTAGATTTCCTCAGGATAATACGGAACTTCAAGGCGACCTGTGGACGTGTTTGCGGCCTCGCTGGGCAGCTTGACGGTTGTCCGGATAGTACGCGAGTAGTATCGCGTACTGGAAAAGAACGCTCCCAAACCATCTGAGTTGAAGGCCGCAGCCCCGAAGGGAACTTGCAACGGCATTCGATAATTCACTCGTACTTCGACGTCTTGATTGAAGGTCGCCACGTCGGCACGATTGACGATCTCTGCATCCGTAAGCATCGCAGCAACAAGGATTTTCTGTCTCAGATAATTCGATGGCGTCTGAGCGTCGGGATCGCGGATAATCGGTGACGTGGCGCCGCTGGGGTGCATCCCAGCCAGTCGCCGGTAGACTCGTTCGTAGATGCTTTGCTTTAACAGGACATTGACTCCGCCGCGGGTCGGCAGGGATGTTCTCAGCATTGCGCTGACCTGTCGCATCTTGATGCCAGCGGCGAACGGGATCATGCCCACAACCGCCGCGCGATCGGCATAGAATTCGGCAACTTGTCGGCTATCTCGCGCCGAGTCGGGGCAAGCCCCTTGCCATACGATGGCCGCACGTGATGCGGCATAGGCGGCGTTTACTGTCCCAATCTTTGCCACAATGATTAGCGTACCTTGCAGTGCGGTACAAACGATGATCAAGAGAAACGGAACCGACATGACGTAAGGCAACGCGTACGATGATCCTCGCTCGTCGCGACTGAATTGAGCCATCGTCCTCCAGGGACGGAATCGTAACGCCATTCGTGCCAGCGCCAGCGATGCGAACATCGACACGATCCACAGCACCCACACGGATTGGACTGATTCCAGCCAAATTTCAAGCTCGAGAGGATGCGTCATAATGGAAGTCACCGAAGTAGGATCGAAATTCAAGCAGGCGATTGAGCAGCGGTCCTGTTAGAGCAATGGGCTGCCAACCATCGAACCGACAACCGTGAACAACACGCGGAAAGCCCTCATGCCCGACCAGGCGAGCATCGCCAACATCGGCAGCATGATGGCCGTGGTCATCACGACTTCGATCGTGGCGATTGCGGATCGACTTTTCCCACGTACGTGCATGATTGGCGATCCTCTATACGGCATTGGGAAAGCAAAGTGTTAGCATCGTCCCGCAGGCAAAGAACGGTGCTAGAGGAAACTGTTTCTTTAGCAAATTGTCTTGGGAAGACACTGGAGCAGCGGTCCAGTGAGGCAGCAGCCCGTGCAGTACACTTCGTCCCAGTGTGCGGGCGATGAATGCGGGGCCAAAACTCCAGATCGAGTAGCATATCAATACGGCTCCAGCAACGATAAAGGAGTGCAGTACTGCGGTCAGACCTATCTCCCAACCCAGCAGTGCGCCAAGGCATGCCACGAGTTTGACGTCACCCGCTCCGCCACCGGAAAAACTGAAGATCACAAACATCAATGCCAATAGTCCGCATCCACCGGCCATCGAATTGGCAAACCCGACGTCGCCCCATTGGCTCCAAGAGGACATTGACTTGGATTCCGCGTGAAGCCATTGACCAATTGCATTGACCAGCAGTGCCCAAATGAATGTGGGGTATGTCGCCCAATTGGGAATCCTTCGCCAGCATAGGTCCGTCACCGTCGTGATCACCAGTAATTGTAAGAGGAGATATCCCGCGAACGTTGACAGCAGAGTTGTTGAGTCGAGCGTTGAGAATGTCTGCATCCAAATCGGACCGACCAACAAGGGCATCATTGCAACTAATTGCACAGGATTAGGTCGAAACCGCGTGCTCGAATCGATTGCGGGAAATGGGTGAGCGGACATATGCTGGCGTTGAAGTTTGAGGTTTCGGAGCTGATTTTCCAGGGACGGACTCGACCGATGGCACAGTTCGGCAACATTTGTCACCGAACGGAAGTCACTCCAGTCGCATTGATTCGGTTAGGAAAACCGGGGGCTTTGCACGGAAGGTGGGGCAACCGGTCGTGTCGCGAGGCTGGGCGATGTCACCACCGGTTTGTTGTCCACTCCGTCAATCCTGGTCTACTCGGTAAAATCAAGGACTTGGCCGACGACGTCGTCAAACCATGGTTTAATACCGTCATCCCAGTTCTTTTTGACGAAGATGAGGGCGACGGCAGCGACAGCAATGATCATCACGATCTGTAATGCTTCGAGTCCGCGCTCGTCCTTATGGAACTTTGCCAGCGAGCCGTTAAACTTGTTCAACGTTTTCATGATCAACCCATTTGGTGAGGAAACTAAGAAACGGCGAATGTCGTTTCCGATAGTTGCGAACGTCACTTGTTCTGACGGCGCACGCACATTTTTTTTCTTGACTCACACATTGGTCATTCAAGAATACTGTGGCTGAACCAGACCAAGCGGACGATTCACATCCAGTAGCGTTCAGACTCACCTGCGGCACTTCACGCTTAAAAAAATGAACTCGCTAGACCCTGGTATCGAAGACGAATTGGTGCAGCGTGTGCTTCAGGGAGATGACTCAGCTCTCGAGGAGTTTCTGCTGCGCAACTACGACTGGCTCGAACGCTATATCGAGGACAAAATACCGGTGAGCAAGCGATCGCTTGTATCTGCCGAGGATGTGCTTCAGGAAGTGTATTTAAAGATCTTTCGCAGCTTGGGCAAGTATCGACCCGAAGGCAGACCGCAGCTTTACGCTTGGCTACAGACGATTGCTCGCAACACTTTGTTCGACGAGCTGAGGAAACGCAAACGGCACAATGTCGCTTTGGAGGCAGACGTACCAGCAGCTGCTTCCGACCAATCTGGAATCCATAACTTGATCACTGAACTGGCCATCGACGATGACCCACGCGCGTCACACCATGCCCGCGCAGGCGAGCTGCACCAAGCGTTTTACGATGCGTTAGCGACCTTATCAGACGAACATCGCCAAGTCATTGAGCTGCTTTACGTGCAACAGCAAAGCCCGGAAGTCGTCGCCCAGCAGATCGGTAAGTCGGAGGATGCGATACGCGGCCTTGCGTATCGCGCTAAGCAGCGATTGCGAGACGAAATTGTGCGCCTGTCGCGGTATATCTGATGGTATGAATGAATCGATTGGCGCGCTCTCCCCTTACAGTCTGGCTCCTTTCCGAGAAATGAATCCAATGTCTGACACAGTGGAAAAAGCAATCGCGGTTGCGGTTGAAGTTGCTAATCGCCGGGATCAAGGCGAACAAATCACCGATGAGGAAGTGATACAACGGCATGCGGATTTGCTTCCTCACATCGAGCGAGAATTGAAAAAAATCAAGACGCTACGACAAGCACGCCAAACGATCCAAGCTGAGGAATCGTCGCCTGTGGAGGAGCCAACAATTCGTGATGTTGATGAAGACAACGTGAAAAGTCCGCCAGCGTTCGATGATTTCCGACTTACCGTTTTGGCTTCGATTGACGAAGTGGAGGAAGAGGACGAGTGGAAAGAATACACCGAGTCCGTCTCTACCCTGATCGATATCGATCTGAAGAAAGCAGAGATCAACGAGACGAAAGATTTTCGTCCCTTGCATCGGCCCGCAACTGCCATCTTGCGAGTTTACCACGACAACCAGCGTGACTTTCAAAATATGGTGCTGCACTCGCACCGAACTGTGATCGGTCGCTCCAGTGGAGACGTATTGATTCCTTACGATTCGCAAATATCAACCGAGCATGCTGCGATAATTCGCATGCGGACATCTCAAGGCTGGGATTGGTATTTGCGCGACCTTGACAGTACCAATGGGACGTTTGTCGCTATCAGCCAAGCGCGACTGCACGATGGCGACGAACTGTTGATGGGACAACAACGCTACCGCTTCAGTTTGGTGGGCAAGGAAGCTTGGCTGGAGCATGTGATCGGCAAGAAAGTCGTGGACAGCATGCAGCTAGCATCCGAAGGAACCATCGTCGGTCGCGACTGGAGCAATTCACTGGACGCATTCTGGGATGAGTACCTAGATCGCAAACACGCTTTTATCGGAATCAGTCGCCAAGGTTTTTGGCATGTTAAGAATCTTCGCTCGATCAATGGCGTTTGGTTTCGCATTCGCGAACAACGGCTATTTCAATCTTGTTTTTTTCAGATCGGCGAACAACGTTTTGGTTTCTGCAACTCGTTGGGCGGGCCTGTGCATACCGCTGGCCGCTGATATCGCGGTGACAAATCGATCGGGCGAGTGACGGACCAAAGCCTGAAAACAACCTGATTAATCGCATACTTGCGAGACTTAGAAGTCGTCCGCAAATACGTTACCTGTTTCGATGCTAGCAGCCGGGCGCAAGCCCTCTGGTTTCGCAGCACCGGACGGCTTACGGCTGTTGCTTCAAACGCTCGCTTACCACCGTTTTCGTTGCGTCGGCGCAAATGTCGACCCAAACACGCATCAGTTCCAATCAGGCTGATCAAGAATCTCGCCAACCAGACACACGGGATGATCCGATGGAAATACTTCTTCGAGCGCGGTGGAGATCAGTACCGATTGCTCTCGTGGCCTCGGTGCGTCTTGCCAAAAGTTCGTTTTGCGTTATCGCCGAATCATTCTCAGTCCACCTGCGGCCAAGTTTAACGCAATACCTCAAACCTGTTTTGCGAAGTAAAGCGATGGCAGTGCAGCGGTCTCGGGCGCTAGTAACGAACAGGTGGCTTATGTCGTTCAACAGATGGAGTTCCGAAGGAAGAGAGCATCCGACGCGAGTATCACAGCGGATGAAAGAATCAAGTTTATCGACATGATGAAAGACGGCGAAGACATTGCCTTGGAACAGGCATTCGCAGCTGGTCGAGAAGTTACTTTCGAAGGCAGCGAACTTTTTCATTAAATCGGGCACGCGAGTTGCACCGCTTTCCTCGTTCCTGTCGCCATTGGTTGGGCTATTTCGTTCACGTTACAGATAGGAGAAAGGTCGATGGCCGACGAATGAGCGGCTTTTTGGAAACGGGCATTGAAAACGGCCATGTTCAATGCACCTTGGTACGACAAGATGGTCGAAATCCAGCGGTACAACTCGTCTTTGCTGCGCCTGTTCCACGCGATGGTCTGCTTGGCGTCGAAGTGACTGTTTCGTTTTTTGCGGAACCTGTAAGTGACATCACGTTCGCGTTGCTTCATGTAAGTGAATCAGGACTTCGCAGTCCGGAACGCTCGATGTCGTCTCAAACGTAGCGACATTGATCGACTGGCGGTCATACATAGGCGTCTCACTCAGCGTATTTCTAGCAAACTATCCGCTCATGCTATTCACGGCAGGTTCCATAACGATGGCTGCGTGACCGGGGATGTGCCAGTTGGAAGTATTGAGCAGTGCTGTACCGCTGCCGCCGTAACGCGGGTCTTCACTGGAAAACATAATCTTCCACTGCGTATTGGGAACCGGCGCAACCAGTGGCTCCGCTGACGGTTGCCAATGCAGGTCGCGTGCGAGATTGAAAAGCAGCAGCCGATCATGTTGGCCTTCGGCTTTGTCGTTATGCCACCGGAGGATGAAGCAGTCTTGGTTGATGATCGCTCCTTGAATCATGCGACGGTCCTGCTGCGAAAAGCTGGGGTCGGTTCGTCGAAGCTGCAATAGATCACGACGCAGCAGCACATCCGGCGAATCCTTCTGGTAGGCCGACCAATCAAGCTTGCAGGCGTTGAAGGTCGTACGATCTGAAGGGTCCGGCAACGTAATCGAGTTTCCGGCACCACCTGCGATCCGCGGGAACTGGCGCAATGCTTCCCAGCGGCCTTTGCGAACCAACGTCGCAAGCTCGACATCGTGATCAGCAAAGTAACGAAATGGAGTTCGTGCGCCAAACTCTTGCCCCATAAAAAACATCGGTGTCGCTGGGCCAAGCAACCAGAACGTTGTGAGGGCTCGATACGTCCCAGGCGATGTTAGGTCCGGCAGGCGAGAGTCGTGTGCAGAGTTAGAAATTTGGTCGTGATTTTGCAAGAAGCTGACGAATCGCCATCCAGGAACATGCCAAGCTGGCGTTCCTCGCCATCGCTTCTGCGCATGGGAGTATTGACCTTGAAACAGGAAGCCAAAACGAGTTGCCGCAACCATCTCCTGTGCCGAACCCGCGAAGTCTGCGTAGTAAAACTCAGCATGGCCAGTCGCCGCCACACGACATGAATGATGAAAGTCGTCATTCCAGAGCCCATCTAACCCGAAGCCATTACTATCGACACTCTCGACATGGCGAACGTCTTGTGCATCATTCTCAGCAATGATTATGATGTTTCGAGTTTCGCTACTTGCAGTCTTGGCAGCCGATCGCGCCGCCACGGACAATTCGGCGAGTATTTGTCGCGGCGAATCGTCGTAAATCGTCTGAGTCGCATCGAGTCGCAACCCATCCAGGTGAAATTCGCTGATCCAGTAACGAACATTCTCAGTCACAATGTCGCGGACACTCTGCCCGGTGTTCCCGATTTCTATCAAGGCACGGAATATTGGAGTTTCTGTCTCGTTGATCCCGACAATCGCCAGAGTGTCGATTATGCCGTCCGCCAAGATTCGCTTGCACGATTGCAGGCCGACTTCGATTCCAACGCGCCGAAAACGTTGCACTCACTCACAGCGAACTGGCGAAATGAATTGAAGCAGTTTTTCGTGATGCAGTTGCTGCGAGCACGACGTGAATGTGCGGAACTATTTTCAAGTGGCGACTATCAGCCACTGCATGCAAACGGTAAACACTCAAATTATGTGATAGCGTTTGTCCGACGTTTCCAAGATCAATTCGTTGTCGTTGTGGTCCCACGATTGCCACACCAGTTAACGATTTCGATGCGTACTAGCCAGTCGGATGGATCGTCCATGTGCTTGAGCGACTTGCAGGGAGACCTTTGGGAGGACACGACGGTCGAGCTAAATGACGACGTGCCTTTGCGGTTCCGTGAACACTTTAGAGGCCGCAGTTTCAACGCTGCCGACAGTCAACTTCGACTAGCTGACTTGTTTTCTGAACTGCCGTTTGCAGTGTTGACAACATCGATTGTTAGCAATGATATCCTGTAACCCCTAACGGAAATCTAAATATGTCTCTAAATCGAATGTGGCCAGGTCGGCCTTATCCTCTGGGCGCAACTTGGGACGGACGCGGTGTCAACTTTGCACTGTATAGTGAGAACGCCACGAAGGTCGAACTGTGTCTCTTCGATGATCCCAGTGAAGCGGTCGAGGCCAACCGATTTGTAATGGCTGAACACACCGACATGGTGTGGCACGTCTATTTGCCGGATGCTCGGCCGTGACAACTCTATGGCTATCGCGTCGATGGAGCGTACCAGCCGTGTGCTGGGCATCGTTTTAATGCAAACAAGCTCTTGCTGGACCAGTATGCAAAAGCGATCGGTCGATTGCCAAAATGGACGGATGCCAGTCACGGCTACATCATCGGCGACGCAAGTTCCGACGAGTCGTTCAGTGTCGAAGATAACGCCGCCGACGCGCCGCTGGCTTTGGTGATCGACGAAGCTTTCACTTGGAGCGATCATCGCTTTCCCAATATTCCCTCGCACCAACTGATCATGTAAGAGTTACACGTCATAGGCTTTACCCGCTTGAACCAGCGGATACACGAGCCTCATCGGGGAACCTACACAGGACTTGGGTCGCACGAAGCGATTAACTATATGAAAGTGCTTGGAATCATCGCAGTCGAATTATTACCGATTCATTTGCATAGTAACGACCGGTATTTGCAAGAGCGCGGACTGACCAATTACTGGGGTTACAACACCATGGGATTTTTCTCACCCGATCCACGTTACGCTTCCACCGACAAGCCAACGGAAATTGTTCGTGAGTTCAAAACGATGGTGCGAAATCTACACGATGCGGATATCGAAATCATTCTCGATGTGGTCTACAACCATACGTTCGAAGGAAACGAACTGGGCCCGACAACATCCTTTCGAGGAATCGACAATGCCGCCTACTATCGTCTATCACCGGAGAATCATCGCTACTACGTGGACTATACCGGTTGCGGTAACACGCTGAATGTCCGCAATCCACGCGTTTTGCAGCTCATCATGGATAGCCTGCGCTACTGGGTGACCCATATGCATGTCGATGGCTTTACGCTCAATGATCTCGTCTCCTACGATCACAAGCACAACGAAGCCAACGGTGAAGACAATCGCGATGGTGCCGATCGCAATGACAGTTGGAATTGCGGTGCTGAGGGTCCAACGGATGATGAGTCAGTGAATGCACTGCGTGCGAAAACGCAACGTGCAATTCTGGCGACACTGCTGTTGTCCCAAGGTGTTTCGATGCTGCTAGCTGGCGACGAATTCGGACATACTCAAAAAGGTAACAACAACGGATACTGCCAAGATAATGAGCTTATGTGGCTGAGTTGGGAGCTTGACTAGCGGGCTCGAGATCTGCTTGAGTTCACGAAGCGTGTGATTGAGTTGCGGCGAACACAACCAGTACTCCAGCGACGAAGATTTTTTCACGGCAAAGCGATTTGCGGGTCCGATAGTCAGGATGTGACTTGGCTTCTACCCAACGGCAACGAAATGAGTGAGCAGACTTGGAACAATCCGATTGTCCGATGTGTCGGCGTTCATTACTGCGGTGGCAAGATCGATGTGGACGAATTTGGCGAGACCATCATCGGGGATCACATCCTGATGTTGTTCAATGCCGATCATGCAACGACGATCAAGTTCCATTTACCTAAGCAGGCGAGCGGTCAACCGTGGCAGCGAGTGTTCGATACCGCGCAACCCGAGGAAAACGGCACTGATATTCTGCAGAGCAAATACACGCTGGGTCCGTGCAGTGTCGTGGTGCTGCGAAGTCTGGTCGAAGAATCCGACGTCGATACTGCCAAGCGTTCCGGCGAGACGCTCAATCATAGTGAACGGATATAAATAACTCCAGCTACGATTCTTCGTGGCCGCGTTCCTCAGCAGGGCCGCCACCAGCGGATAAGTTCCTTGCCGTATTGACGAGACCTACATGCGCAAATCGCTGACGCAATCGACTCGTTCAGGCCCGGCAACCATTCGCACGCCACGGTCAAGACGCTTAGTCCAAGGCACAATCGAACCGTAATCAAAGCGAATGCTGAGTCGGCTTTCCAATTCAACGTGGCCTTCCAAACATTCGATCAAGCGAAAGACATCGGATTCAGATGTCTGCGGTGGCATGAAATCGGTCAGCCGCGCCACGCCTGTGCTGGTAACAAAATCTGTCTCCAAAACCAGCGTCCCTTCCAGGTAGCGGCGCGAGACACGAACGATCTCCGCGACAGGAGCGATCTGCCAACTTCCGTGTCGTTTGTCACCCAACAGAGCAGCGCAGCATGCACCAGAATCAAAACGTGGCAAGCATAGCCAATCCAATGAACCCGACCGATCGACTAATGCGGCACCGCGACAGTCACCGAGGAGTGCGTAATCTTCAATGAGTGATGCCAAGAGCTTGCTACTTTTCGAAATGCTATGGTGGCCGATGTGACGATGCGGCTATGCGACGTTGCGATTTCGTTTCGATCATTTTTCGCGAGCAGTAACCTCGCATGATGCAATGACTGTGCCATTTGCTACGTGCACAGCCACTCAGGGTAACTTGTCGAACGCGATTGTTGTTGGGAAAGAAGTTGGCTTGATGCTCAACGGCTTCAGCGGCGGCCGCGCTGAGCGATGCTCCGCATCGAAGCCTTAGCAAGATCAGCAGGTAGATCGTCTTTAAAGTAAGTCGTATTAAGGGCGAGCCCTATGGTTTTGTGGCACCGGGCGGCTTGCGGGCTGCTGATTCAATCGGTTTCCGCAAAAGATGGTCGCCTTTCGCTCCGCGAAAGTACGTTTACGGAGCGATCTTATGCGGAGCGAAAGTCGTCCATCTCTAAGTCAACAGCCCGCTTTCGCCGTTTCGCTAAAACGGCAAGTGACTTGAGAGACTTAGTCGAGTATTAGCGAGGGAAAATGTTGCCCTTGTACGGGGTCGCGAATTGAATATTGAGTTACAATGATGTCGGTGTCATTGCCGCAAACGCACCGGCATGAACCAGTTCCGTTCTCGACCAGGTGGATCATGATCCTTTCGAGTTGTCCTCGCTGCCACGAATCGTACCTCATCCCAGCGGGAAAGTTGCCCGAGGATGCTTATGCGCAATGCCCGTGGTGCCAAGAGACGTTTCCGTTGTCTGAGGCGATGGGTCGGTTGCCTCCGATGCTGAAAGTGATTAGAGCGGATGGCGAAATAATTACCCCCCAGATTGCGGCTGTGGGGACAATGGGCGGGGCCGCAACGCGGTACGGTCATGCGGATTCTTCGCAAGATAACTACGCGAATGCGGACACGGAGATTGCCGACGACTTCGGCGGCGAAACGACGTTCGAAGCGGACGTTGACATGGAGCTAGAGGAAGTTCCGCTTCGTTACGAAGCACGCGCCGATGTGGATATCGAACCCGAGTTCATGCTGCGTGATCGTGAGGCTACACCAGCCATCGCGCCGATGCGGGTCCAACCATCGACTGCGGTCAAGGGATCACCCAAACGAAAGCAGAAAGGTTCGTCAATCATGTCCATGATCGGCGTCGCCTTGGGTGGTGTCGCATCACTTCCCATTGCCGCCGGACTGTTGGTAGGCATCGATAAAATGGGATGGAAACAGGCACCCAACATTGGTGTTTGGCCATTGGATGGAAGTATGTCATCGTTTCAATCCCCAGCCCCCAAAGCTAGTACCGCGATGCCGACGAGTGAACCGTCAATGCGGAGGTCGGCTACGTCTGGGTCACCAGAGAATTCACTGGCCAAGGATCTGGGCATTTCCTCAGCACCAGAACCAGACCCTGCTGCCGATGCGTTAGCCGAAATACAGTCTGGCGGTGATTCATTGGCAACGATTCAACCGCCGTCAGAAGAACTGGAGGTGGCAATGCCGGAGATTTCGCTTCCTGAAATGATTGCACCGGAGATTTCGCCGCCAGCTACTGCCGAGTCAGCGTCAGCTGAGCCAACGTCGAGTGAAATCGTGACCAATGCGAAACCGGAGATATCGAAAATAGACACGCCTGAAACGATAACCGAGCCGAGTACAGCACCGGCTACGCCGTCGGCTGTGCTTGATAAAGTCGTTTCTCCCGAGCTAATCCAGGCACGTGACGCGGCGATCGCAGCGATCGATGATTTGGCTAAGTTATCCGGCGACAGTGCCCGCAAGCCGTTGGTCGCTAAGACGTTTATTGCGATCGCTATGATGGGGTCATTGGCTCAGCCGGAGGACGCGGGTGCCATTGAAGAGGCATTGGCAAAGGTAACGCGGGACCAAGCTTTGCTGGCCGATATCGCCAGGGCTGTTCCCCTGTGGTTAGATATTCCCAATCCGCCCAACGACGGTGTTGTCTTGGTGTTGGATTCGGCATCCACAACTGGCGCACGATCGCTCACGACAGGCTCCGGGGCGGTAGTTCCCGTTGTCGCCGGCAACGACATTACGTTGCCTGACGGAAAACTACTTGGTCTTGGCAAAGTGGTTGCTGGACCCAACGGGAAACAAGTCGAGCTATCCGTTGCCCAAGCCCTGTGAGTGTCCAGCCAAGCGAAAGTAATTTGTCATGCCAGCGGCCCAGCCCAGTCAGCCTGAAGAACCATCATCGCCTGAGAGTGATGCCTCGCTGTTGCTGTTGTTGACGTACGGTTTATCGATCCCCGAGCGAACCGTGCGAAGTGTATCGGCAATCGTTGCAGGAATTGTTCACGAGTCAGCGGCGCACTTGATTCCCGTCGCCTTTCGATCATCGCGCAGCTACAGCGTTTTCATCCAACAAGCGCTTGACATGATGCGTCACGATATCGGTGGTGTACCGAATCCCAGCGCAATCGTGGCCGCCAATGGTGAAGAGTCACAGCTGGCTCGAAAAGCGGTCAGTGGACTGTTGGACGTCGCCGGCGCCGCAACGTTGCATATCTCGCCGATGACCGTGCTGGCGATTTTTCAAGACATCGCTTATGGATCAGGACACTATCTCGGAAAACTCAGCGAAGAGTTACGTCGCGAAGGCATTATCGACCCTGATTCAAGCATCGACCATGTTTCAGATTTGGTGGATGCGTTGCAGAAAACCAGCTCGACGGCGGTGGACGCTTTTGAGAAGCCACCCATCAACATCGAGGGCATTCGCACACTGGTAACACAAATCAGCCAACGAGTAAGTGAGATTGATCCCAAACGGGTTCTGCCTGAGAAAGAGTTGGCGCGGATGTGGAGCGAAATGGAAACCGAAGCCACTGCTGCGGGTACTTCGGTATGGGACGTCAGTACCGCGATGACGATGTTTGCGATGAATCGAATTCGCTTGTCGTCTCGAGGTGCGCTTTCAACAGTGATGGTTGCTGGCGACTTGTTTGACCAGCACATCATCCAACATTACGAGACATCGCTCATTGCCATTCACAACGATGGGCTATACGCAACCTTGGCCACTGCTGCGGAACCCTACCTCGAAGCCGTCTGGCTGAACTTTGATCAATCGCGAGAAACATGGACCGAAGCTCTGCTAAGCGGCAAGATGATCAATCGGGCCTACCATAGCGTACGTGGTTGGTTCACCGCTGCGGAGTAACTGAAGCGGGCGTATTCCACGCTTTCGCGATGGATTCTATTTGTTGGCCACCGTCGAGCCAGTAGCGACGCAGGTCGCGCTTCGTTCGCCGGCGAGGTCCGTCACGATACGAATCTCTTGAGAAACAACGCCTTCACCTCCGTCGCCTTGAAACTTCAGTTTAACGAAGTGAAGTTTTTTCTTACCCTCAGGGATCTCAAACGAGAATCGGCTATCCGAACACTTCACTTCGCGAACTTCGAATGGCTCGTCACCCTTCACCACTAAACGCTGCTCGACCAGTTCATCCGTGGTAATGGTACCGAGGCTAATTGCAGCGGGCGAAACGGTCAACGTTTCTCGCACTCGTCCCTCGATCGCCATTTCTGTGGTGGGGAAGTCGCGGTCGTTGCTGATCAGCGTCAGGCGTTCGCGAAGTTCGCCCTCGGGAATCGTTGTCTTGGTCTGGACCAACATTCGATAGCGAACTTTGCCTGGCAATCGTTCCGGCGGATCCAGCTTTACCTTCAGGTGCTCACAGTGACTGCGAACGTCGGTGATCTCCCAAGGTTTGCTTCCAATGTGAGTGATGACCACTTCTTGCTCGCGAACTTCGCCCGCAGAAAACTCGCCGAACGCGACTTCTGGCGGATCAAACGTGACATCGGTCCGAATGTACCCGGTGACTTTCAGTTGCACCTCAGCGAAATACGGTTTGTCAAAGACAACGGTGATTGTCGCCGCTTTTTTGCCGATGAAGGAGCTCGTATTGAAGGTAGCGATAACCGCCCCCGTCTCATAGGTCTTTAGCGTTTCCTGAGTAAGTGTCGGCGAGGTGCACCCACAACTGGTGCGGACTGCTGCTATATGCACATCCTCCTTGAACGGGTTCCGCATCTCAAAGTAGTGCTCACTCTTGGTGCCCCGTCCGACGGTGCGGAAGTCGAATGTGCGCTCAGAGAATATTTTCTCTGCCCACTGTTGGGCTGACGCAGTGGCCGGAACCAAACCGCACAAACCGAGGACAAATATTCCAAGCAGGAGAGTCCGCTGGGAGCATTCCTTCATGGCTGCAAAAGGGGGGTCAGAGGAAGGGGGCAGACAAATACGATTGAGAGATTTAGGTAAGCGTAGCAAATTCGTCTGACTTACTAAAGTCGAATGGGTTACTCGTTGTGTACAGTTTCGGCAATTTGATCGAATTGTTCCAATAATTCCGCCAACCGTTCCATCGGTAATCCCACGACATTGCTTTCGCTATGTTGCGGATTCACATGCAACCAATCGTTTCCGTCCTGGTAGCCAAACGCACCCGCCTTGCCCACCCAAAGCATCGAATCCAGATAGTCATTGAGCATTTGGTCACTGAGCGGTTGCATGGTCAACTCCGAGCGAACGACATCCACAAGACAGCGATTCTGGCGGACCGACCAGAGGCAACACCCCGTATAAACATCGTGCGTTCGGCCACTCAAAAGCTTTAGCATCGACGCGGCATGCTCGCGATTGGACGGTTTTCCCAAAATTTGTCCCAGGCATGACGCAACCGTGTCGGCTGCCACGACCAGTCCACGCGGTTGCTCAGAATCTATCGCAATCCGCCGAACAACATCGGCGGCTTTGCGAAATGCATAACGCGCTACCAATTGGGGTGCGGTTTCACGACTGCAAATACCACATTCAGCCTCGTCGCCAGCGGGTAGAACCGAAAACACGTACCCCGCGGCTTGAAGTAACTGGGCACGTCGCGGCGAACCGCTAGCGAGGATCAGCGGCTCGGCCGATGGCAGCGTGGCTCGAGGCAATCCGCGCATCAGCGGCAAATCGTTGGAGCAGTTCATGGATCACCCAGTCGGTTTCGATCACCCAGTCGGCTCGCCATCGCCATCGAGAGACTGCGGCGGTTGAGGCGGAGGATTCTGGCGACGTTCCTGTAACTGACGCATTGCACCCTTGAGCGAATCGAGCAACCGTGGGACTTGACCCGCAGCTACGAACACGCGAGAGCTGACAGCGGACTGGGGAAAAAAGCTGGTGAGAAAGTCCAGACCGAACTCCGTAGCACCGTGACCAATCATCACCCCGTTGGCGTACACACCGCTAAGTACATCGTCGGGCAATTTCAAGTCGTCATAAATTTCCTGGGGCGTTGGTCGACGAGCGTTAGGATCCTGGGGCTGTGCCTGGGGCGTCGACGGATCGCCGAACCGATCGCGGTACAGATTCAAGTTCGTTTGTAGCGCCTCAATGAATTGTGGCATCACTGGATGAGGAATCACGACGCGTGAAGCGACGCGGTGGGGTCGTCCAATCGTCTGCAAGAAATCGATGATGAACTCGCTTGGCCCTGTCATCACGATGGCACCGGTACTAAAGCAACCCTCGGCGACGCGGTCGGGGACTCGGGCACGTAGTGCAGGATTCGGATCTTTGGGGTCGGGACGATCGGGCGACGGAATTTCTTCAGACATAAAACTGGTGCGAGGCTGGAGAGCGATGACAACGGCGAACTTTATTCTAGGTGCAAATGCACTTGCCCGACATCCCTGCAAATCCTGTCCCCAAGTTGCCACTACTTTTGAAGTTCCAGCCTCACTTTTTCAGGAGTTGCGATTCGTCCTGGCAGAACTTTCCGACCTGCTGCCAAAACAATCGCTGAGAAAGCGATGCTCACCCAGGCGACAATCAGCATGACATCGAAACTCGACAGACGACCCTCCACCGCTTGAACCAGTGTCCAAACCCAGTTTGTGACTTGCCACGACGAATAGGCATAGGGGCGGTAATCATTCAAGTGCATTCCGATCGAATAAGGCACAAGTGCTCCCAATACGGAAACGGCGATCATGGCTGCCAAGCCAATTTCCACTCGTGGATTGTTGTTGATGCGAACGATCGCCACCACCAAGCGAACGGTGATCATGTAACCAACCATGTAAGCACAAATCAAAACGATCAACTGATTGCACGTTTGCGGGCTGATGTACCCAAGTGGGCTTCGACCATGCAAAACGGCGTACTCGTAGTTAAGGAAACTGGTTGCCGCACCAAGTACGATGATCTGAGTCGAAGCAAACACGATCCCTGTTGTTGGCCCAGGTGACAGCCACGTAAAAAACAACCTTGCGAGATAACTGCTGGGCAACTCCCGCTGAATTCGTGGCGTCATCGCTGGTGATTCCGCAGCCATCAGGCTGCCCGCCAGTGCCCAAAGCATCGTCAGTACTACGCCGACAAAAACAAAAACGGCGGCTGAATCTTCGTCGAGGCCCCAAATCGCGTACGCCACTAGGCCCATGAACGTAGCCGACACACCGCTGAGCGCCAGACGAATCGGAGTTGATCGATTCTCACTCTCAGGCGTTAATTGGGCGGCCGTGGTCGCCGTCAACAGTTGTCCGATCACAAAGGAACCGAGTACGGTTGTTACGCACAAAAAGACAACCCAATCCGATGACAAGGGATTTCCGTAAAGAATCAAAGAAATCGACAATCCAGCGATCACGTATTCAGCGACAACCAGGATTGACAGCACTGCTAATTGAGTTCCCACGCGCCCCGAACGACTGATTGCAAGCGGTGCAAAGAACAATGCGATCGTCGTCAGCAGCAATCCGGCCACAAGCAATATGGACATTAAGATCATGACCGTCGGCAAGTCCACGCCGCGCAATGTGTAGGCATACGCGACACAGGGAAACAGGGCGATGAAGTACAGCATCATCTGCAACGAAGCGCTTGCCAATTTTCCTAGCACGATTTGTCGCGGTGATAACGTGGTGATGGAAAGTAGTTCCAACGTCCCATCGTCGATCTCGCCTTCGAGCGATCGATATGCCGCCAGGGGAACCACCATCAACATGGGGATCGCCAACACCACGTAGTAGCCGATCAGCATTCGAGCGGCAGATGGCGTCGTGTAAATCTGTGGCATCAATGACAGACTGCCGGCAACCGTCCAAGCCAAGGCGGCAAACAACAATAGCGAGAACGTGACGACGAACTGACGACTCTTCAGCGCTTGACGCGTTTCTCTGACCAGAATGGGATTGATGCGGTCACCCCATCGCTCGCAGAAATCATCCAGGCGGCGCCAATACTCGGAGGTTTCCAGCGACTTAGATTCAGAAACTGGCTGGATAATTGAACTCATTGCACCAACCCTTGGGTTACTTGCAAGAACACATCCTCAAGGCTCTTTTTGTGCGATACAACTTCGGCGATCACGAAACCTTCGCTCACAAGTTGGGCTACCAAGTGCGCCTGGTCTCGCAGTTCGCCGTCAAACTCGAATCGCAAGAGTTCACCATCAACGATCACGTTGGAAATCGTGTCGATTGTCTCCAAGCGACTTTTTGCGACCTCTGCGTTATCCAAAATTCGCAGCGTCAGTTCACGAATGTGTGCTTGTTGACGTTGGATGTCGTCGACACTCCCTGTAGCAAGCAAACAACCTTGCTCAATGATGCCAACCGCATCGCACATCTCAGCGAGTTCCGTCAAAATGTGGCTACTGATGAGCACAGTCTTACCGCGGTCAGCCAACTCGCGAATCATTTTTCTCAGCTCGATGCGAGCACGTGGGTCCAAGCCTGCGGCGGGTTCGTCCAGAATCATCACTGCGGGATCATGCACCAACGCTCGCCCCAGACACAATCGTTGCTTCATTCCCTTACTGAGACCACGAATTGGCTTTTCCGCCATACCGCGAGTCCCTGTAAAGTGAAGCACCCAGTCAAGTCGTCGCTTTCGCTCGCGACCAACAAGTCCATACGCTCGGGCAAAGAAGTCTAGATACTCGATGCAATTCACATCTCGATACGTTCCGAACGAGTCGGGCATGAAGCCTAGCCGCTTGCGTACCAGTTCGGGATCGTTCACCACCGACAAACCGTCCACAAACGCATCGCCAAAACTAGGCAGATCCAACGTCGCAAGAATCCGCATCGACGTCGTTTTGCCGGCTCCGTTGGGACCGATGTATCCAAAGACGTGGCCTCGTGGGACACAAAACGAGATATCTTGGACCGCTTTGGTCTTTCCGAAAAAACGGTACAGTCGTCGCAGTTCAATGCAACTGTCGTCGCCGAAGTGGTAGCCGATCGGTTGGGATTGCGTAAACGTGGTCACGGCAATGTCCCGGTAACAAAGTGAATGCTCTGGACAAGCTCCGCGCCTTCCACGGCAATAAAACGCAAATCGATTGCCGAAGTCGCAATGAAGCTGCCCGGCGGCAACGAGCCACCAAGTTGCAAGTTCTGTTTTAACCAATACTCCATGGCTCCGTCGATCGCATCGCTATCTCCGGGAAACATCAGTTGGTTCAGAAACGAAAGCGTATCCACGGCGAATCGATTAAATGGATTTCGCCTTGATGATCCGCTCTCTTCGAGCAACCGTTGGCGGTTGTACAGGTCGCCAAGGCGTTTGGATGTGTATGCTTTCGTCGTAGAGGCTGCGATCTGTAGTCGACCACCAGCGGGCAATTCCTCGGCGATCCAGAACGCTCCTTCGCGATCTCGAATGGTGATGTCCAGCAGATTGATCGCCAGCGAGTTCTCTACAACCAGCGGTGAATGATCATCCTTGCGTGTCGCCGTCACTTTTCCAAATTGCGGTAGAGATTGTTGGACAACAAATTGTCGCTGTTCTCGCGACGGTAGGACACCGGAAGAAAATCGCTGGTTTGCGCTGTCGATCGTCACTCGTCCCAGCGGCGGCAATTCAGCTTTCAAGAGCGCGTTCGCATCGACCTCCGTTCCATCGGGATACCACAGCACCTCGGCACTGGCATCAAACCGCAGTCCGTCGGCGGGACGAATCCCGGCAAAGTATGACCCGCGTGTTCGTGTAACGGCATCTTGGCTTTGTCCGTCCACATACGTGATTTGTCGGACGCGTGCGACGGTGCCAAATCCATCGGCGACAATTCCGTAGACAAACATTGACACGGTCGTCACCAACGCCAAGATTGGGGCGATGATAAACATCAAGTATCCTCGTCCACTGCGAGTCGTCTGTCGATACGCCACTGGTCCGACAAGAATTACGAACACAGTCAACAGTCCCATGAACGTGTACACGGGAGGCTGGGCCACGCCGGGAATTAGCCAACGGCGAAACCGCATATCGCCCAACAGCGGATCGACGCCACGACGTAGCGCCAGCGATCTCCAACCGGATTGGATTCGACTCACGATACTCCAATGCACCGCTGTCTCGGGATCGTGCTGACTCAACCCAATCACTTGGCCAGCACCCAGCGAGAGCCGAAAAATGGAGTCCGACCAGATCTTAGGAGTCACCTTGGCATCCGCTTCAGCTCGCAACAATGACTCGGATAGCTCGCTTTGTAGTTCCAACCGATCCTGCTCGTTTAAGTTTCCGTTGAGGATGCCTACCGATGCTGATTTTAGTTCGTCAGTTAACCGCTGGTGTTCCTTGACCGCATCGTCGATCCAATGAAGATCTCGTAGCGCGGCTGCACTCGGTAGCGTATGGCCAAACGCAGCGGCGAGTGCGGCTTCGGATTCACACTGCCGTATCACGACAGTTCCGCCGAACAAAACCCAGTCTCTTATCGCCTTGTACTTTGGCAGCTGGCTGTCTCGCAATTGAACAAGCGCCTTCAGGTCAACAGCGATCACGTCCATCGCCTGCAGTCCGCGCCAGTCCAATGGCAACGAATCCGTTTCGCAAGTAACGAGCTTAACCTCCGGGTGAAAGAACCCCATGCCTCGCGAGAACTGCGGGTTCATCACTCCAAAATCGGAATCGAACCAAGGGTTGAGTTTTTGAAACGCTTGCTCACTCTCGGTTTTATTACTGCTAACGATCAACCATTGATGACTCAGTTCTGAGTTACGTGTTTCGTCGAGGATTTGGTTGCGGTTTCTAACGCTGGCCCCAAATTCGATCGCGTAATCCACCAGTGGCTGGCCGTCTTCAAATAACTCAAACGAGTAATGATTGCCAAAGGTCCACTTTGGGATGAATCGCATCACTTCCAGTTCTTTTGTGCCCTGTTCAATGACGATGGGCAGCTCGGTGATGATGACACCGCGGCTGGGCACCATGTCCTCGCTATCCGGTGTTAGCCGCGCGATAAGTTGGCGCTGTGCAGGCGAAGCGACCGGCAAACTGAAACGCAGCCGAACGGTATCGTAGCCCGGTGAAGGATCTTCGCTGAGTGTCAGCTCACAAGTGAACCCGGCGCTCTTGGACGAATCCTGCGGCAGAACCATGGGAGTGAAATGCGTTGGCAAGAGTTCTGCTGGCGAACTCGACTGGGCGAGCGTAAGGGATATCCCTGCGATCCAAACCATCAGACCAACAAAGAGGCTAGGTCGTATCGGCTGCATCACGACGGTCGATCTCGAGGTGGAAGCGTTTGTGGAGGCAATTGACCCTCAGCAAATGGACTGTCTCGCGGGGGCAATTCATTTGTTTCCAGTGTCAGACTTGCTGCGGTCCAGGAAAACAAGAACAAAATGCCGCCAACACCCAAGACGGAAAGTGGAACCGCTATCCCAAACAATATCGCTCGGGCAAAGGCTCCGCCATCACCGGCCAGCCGCGCTAGCGTTGCCAAAATTGCGGCTACGGCTGTCAGCAGCAACAAAAAGCGAAACGAAATTCGCGGCAACAGGCGACTTCGCAGCACGGGTTCGGTAGAGGAGGTATTCAAAGGTGCGAAGACCGGAAGAAAACGCAGAAGGATAAGAGCCGCAACTGCGAGTATTGTATCAGCCCTGGACAGGCCCATGTTAGCGTGTAATCGAGCCGCTCAGTTTACAGACGATCGATGCTCGTGGGCACATGGGCGAATTTGAGCAGCAAGATCGTTTGTTGGGGTGTGCCGTCGGACATCTCGCCGCCAAACATCTTGCTGCCCAGACCGACCCCGGAATCCATGCCGGAAATCACAAACAAGTCACCTTCACGCCCCGCCAAGTCGATCTCGAGTTGTTCCAGTGACCACGTACTGCGGCGATTCTCGATGCGAAGCGCCGAATCACTGCTCACATACGTTTGCTTCATCGAACCGTGCTGGATTTCTGGACGCAACTTCGCGAGAAGCTGACCCTCTGTCGAGCCGTCCGAGACCGTGACAGCAAACAAGTACTGGGGATCTTGAACCGTTTGCCCGATCGTCTGTCCATCGACACGAAGCAGTGAAACTTGTGTTCCACTGATTGGTTGTCGAACCGGCAATTCATAGCGGCGTCCAATTCGCATCTGGATCCGCTGGCGACCCTGGTTCGATTCGCTTGCGACTTCGGCTTGCTGTAAAAATGCGTCGACGCGATCCTTGTTGGGAGTCATTGATTGAACGCGATTCATAAATCGCTCCTGCTCCATCACTCGGCCAATCCGCATTCCGTTTTCGCTAAGTCGGCGTCGCAATCCAGGCTCAATTCCCGTCTCGTCGACCCATTGCCACAGCGATTGAACGAGTTCCTGAGTCGAGCGATCACTAACTGATCCCACCGTTTGCGGTGAACTGGCCCAGGTTTCAGCTACGGTTTCGTCGCTTGCCAGGTCGTTAACGGGTTCAGCTCCACGGACAGTTTCGCTCAGCACAATCGGAAAGAAATCGAACTCGATCGCCGCTACACGCCGATCTTCGCCAAGACGCAATAGCGGCAGTTTATCAGCGGTCGAGGTGCTTGAACGGTCAGTCCAAGTGGCACAACCGCCCACCAGCGAACTCGCAATGAGTACGACAAGCGTTGTCCAGCAATGACCAACCATACGTTGCATCGAGTCCCTTCATGTAAAGCGAGTCAACCGAATGAGTGTTTCCGATATCAGCTATCTTGACTATTCATCGCGACGTTACGAAGCCAGCGAGCATAATGTCAAGAGAAACCGCGAATCAACCTGGGGATTTAAACTGTCTTTCCTTTTTGATATGCGATATTAATATTACCTCCGTCCCATTTTTCCATTTCAGATCACGCCTTGGTTGATTTTGACACTCTTGCGGACTTTTGTGCTCGGAGAATCGACGAGTTGCTAGGGAATGTCATCTGTCCAACTCGGGGTCCGACTGTACGCATAATTAACACAAAATTGACACTCGAACGGTATTTTTGTGACGGCGAGATTCCGCACGTTTTGTTTCCCCGCTGGTTGATGTCGAGCGCAAGTTGCGTTCGTTGGCTCAACAGTTCGGTCAACCCCTCGTTCACGGCTTCGTCAGCATCGGGCCGTGATGTGAAATGCCACTAAACTCTTTTGTCTGGGCCGCTCATGACCACCTCAATGCACTTTTGTGGTGATGGAAAGTTACTTTCGATGATTGCATGGACATGACCAGTTGTGCTTACGTTCATCTTTGCCCCACAATTCGTAGCACACCGATACGCAACCAGTGCATTGGGTATTAAGCTAACATCGAATCAAGTTGGCAGTCGGCACCCAATTTTTTTGTAGGTTGTCGATTTCCTGTTCTTCTTTTCGACAATAAACGACAGTGTTGCACCACATGCAAAATTTGGAGACCCGTGATGAAAAAACTATTTTTTCGCTCGCCAATCCTTTGTCCGGTGTTGATTGCTGGAATCTCTTTCGCCCAAGAACCTGCGGCGATGCCAGAGCCAACCAAAGAGCATTTCTGGCTTGCTACATTCACCGGCGAGTGGATCACATTCGAGTCCAGTACTGCGACGCGGGTCAAATAGCAATCAATCGTTGCTCCGGTTCCCCATTTCATGCATCCTTTAAGCAAGCGGAAACAGAAGTTGAAACGATCAAAATCGAAAATTGCCGGTTGGATACTTAGCGGTCTGCTTGTCGCTTTTCTTTGCTTAGCAAGCGCTAGCGGCAAATTCGTGGATTTTCCAAACAAAGACGAGATGTTTGCAAAACTGGGTTGGACGACTGACGTCATGTTTGCCATCGGCATCGTCGAAGTCGTTGTCGCACTTCTTTTCCTCGTCCCCAGATCCGCCTTCATTGCCGCCATTCTGTTGTCTGCTTATTTTGGCGGCGCCACAGCGACTCATGTTCGAGTTGGTGATCCTTTCTTCATGCCGATCATCCTCGGCGTGGTCGCTTGGATTGCGCTGGGTCTACGTGATCGGCGTGTCTTTCACATCGCGTTTCAACCTGACACAACCACCCCGGGAGAGCAATCTTGACGAGGTGGCATTGCATTGTTTTCAACGTCCCTGGTGGACGAGCTGGAACGGATACGGTTGGCCGAAAAGCGGCGCAGTCGTATGCGGTACCGACAGCCATTTCGGAGTAATCGCTTCGGGGTGATCGTCTTGGTTCTTAATGGAACTCGGCGAATGAAACTTCGCGATAGATCGCCAACATCCCGCCGACTTCCGTTATCGTTTTGCGATCTGACTCGCTCAATTGCTCGATTACTTCGTGAGTGCTGCGGAAACGATCACTCGTCAACCCTCGTCGGATAGTGAGAGTTGTAATTCGTGGCAGTTTTCCAACCGCTGCAACCTGCTGATTGAGAGTCATCCGCCCGAAGGGAGCTGAGCCGATTCGGCGAGCGACGTTCAGCCGCAGTGCCCAGTCGGCGAATTGAGCATACTGGCGCGAGATCGAGGGCGTCCGCGGCGTTTGCGTCAGCACTTCGTATTGGACGTCGCCGTATCGGATCATATACCCATCCGACAGACTATCGCCAATCGATGCAAGCGAATCGTCGATTGTCCCCACGTCCTGTTGGGCGACGTTCACAATCGGCTGCGTCGTTGCGGATAGTCCCAGTCGCTCTTGTTTATTGGCATCCGTTGCAGCAGCGCGAAGTTGAGCAGTGAGTTTCATCAAGTCGTCCGTCGAGATTGTCGTACGAACTTGTGTGGCCCGATTCAGCAAAATGACGCGTCCGCGCTGAGGATCGAATACGCTCACAATGGTGTCGTCGAGCTGCGGAAGATCGTAGACAAGCGAGTCGCTAAACAGAATCAAATGCTCCGCTGACGCCTCTTTATCATTGCCCGAGTATATGGTCGTCGTGACACGAAAATTGGAGCTCGGTTCGGTGGCGACCGGCAAGCCAATAATCGTGGTTTCCGCCACAAGACGCTGTTCGCTGATGACCACAAAAGCAGCCAGTATGACGACGAGGGGGGGAATGCGGTTCATGAATCGTCGGTTCCAAGGTACAGCACTAGACGTTCCGGCGTCCTAGACCGTAGAAAAGCAACTGGGCTCGCGTCCAGACCAAACTTTCTTTCGCCTGAATCGGCCAATCAGATGCACCGCACGTTACTGTTTATCCCTCACGAAATCGCCGGAGTCCCAGTTTTTGGCTTTGGTTGGGCTCTGGTTGCGCTGGCGATCGGTTTCACAATTCGCATGGCGATGCTGTCGATTTACAAAAATGCCAATTTGTCGCAGCTGGCTAATGAGCTGTGGGTTTGGGCAATAGCCATGGCGGTGATAGTGTTTGCGATGCCGATGGTAGAGTTGAAAAACATTGACGGCGCCCCCAGCGGAATGGCGATTCGCGGCTATGGCGTGATGCTTTTGTTGGGAGTTTGTGCGGCAGTCTCGCTTGCGGCTTATCGTGCCACTTTGCGCGGAATTGACCCCGACGTCATCTTGGCGATGGCGCCTTGGGCGTTCATTGGCGGCATCATTGGTGCGAGAATGTTTTATGTAATCCAGTATCGTGAAAATTTTTACGCTGATTCGGTGTGGCAAACGTTTCGCAATATGCTTGCGTTCACCGAAGGGGGGCTAGTCGTATACGGTTCGTTTATCGGTGGATTCATTGCGGGAGGATGGTTCGCGCTGCGGCATAAGATTCCGTTTTTTAAACTCGGCGACATCATCGTGCCCAGTCTGTTCATCGGAGTATTTTTGGGTCGCATCGGTTGTCTCATGAACGGCTGTTGTTATGGTGGCCGCTGCGATGACGCCCCGTACGCACTGTACTTTCCGCCCAATAGTCCTGTGTACGTGGAACAATTGGAGTCTGGCGAGCTTCTTGGCTTGTTGGTCGATTCTCGTAGCGGCATTATTTCATCGGTTCAACCGAATAGTATCGCAGCCGAAGCAGGGGTCGTTGCGGGTTCGAAGCTCGAGCGAGTGCAGCGAATGTATCCCCAGCGAAACAAAATTCAGACCAATGTACCAGAGGAACAAATCATTCCTGGGGTTGCCGCACTCATTGATGGAAAAACTTATCAGTGGACAGCCGATGAACTGCCCACCAGAGCGCTTGCAGTTCAGCCGGCCCAGCTAATCAGTAGTCTTGGCTCGCTGGCGTTGTGCCTTGCTTTGTGCGCGATCCCTTTGGGTCGATACCGTGAAGGACTGGTGTTGTTTCTCGGACTATCTGGTTACGCGATTCTGAGGTTCATTATGGAGTTAATTCGAGTTGATGAAGGCGGCCAGTTCGGGACGTCGCTTTCGATATCGCAGTGGGTCAGCATCATCGTGCTGGTACTCTGTCTTGTGGGGCTGGCGTGGATTTACCAGCGACCGAAAGCACCCGAAGCGATCGCTCAGTAAAAATTGGCGTCATGAAATGGCATACTGATTGCAATCGGCGTCTCGCCTGGCTGGTGTTCACGAAGCCGCGCTAAGAACTTATCGCCTCGCAGATATCGTTCGTAATAGGCGATCGTTTGCGAGCGAATTCGCGCCAAATCTTCGCTGGAAAAACGCTGAATTCGACTGATCGCAGCCACCAAGCCCGCTTCGCCCTCGAAACGGATCGCGTTGACTCCGTCCATCAATTTGGGACTGAACCGATCACCATATTCGATGATCGGAATTGTCCCGACACTCATCGCCTCGATGACATTATGACACATCGGTTGGCATACCCCTGGACAACATACAAAAAAGTTGTGTTGTGCCAGCGTTGGCAACCACTCTGCGGTCGAGAGCGGCGATGTAGAGGCGTCAAGGAGGACAATTTGCTCATCGGATACCGTCGCATTCAAGCGTTCAAGAATATCGCCAGGAAAACGACGCCGAAGCGATTCCACAATTTGCAACCGCGTCATCACACCGAAATTGCCGCCAACGTTCTCATAGTTAGCCTTCAATCGACCGGCAAAAAATATTCCGCCGCGGGGCGTTCGTTGGCGCAGCTCGGATAAGTTGACGCTGGATAGGAGAGTCAGTGTATGCGGGTGCATCGGATAGGGCATTACCTCGGTTCCCGCGACCGCATCACGTCCTATCAGCAATCGGAAGTGCGTATACTCGTCAGCTTCTGCGTAGAGTTCATGCCGAATATTTGCGTCGTGAAAGACCAGCGAGCCACGGGGAAGCGGCTTATCCGGCTGAAGCCAGATGAGGTTCGCACCAGAGAGTAACTCACGACCGTATAACTTACGTACCAGTGCCGCAAACAACACTCGCGAACAGCGTAGGTAGAACGGTGACCCGATCATCTGGGCGTGAAGCACAAGGGCGTTTAAATGACGACCGCAATCGAACTGCAGTTGCGGAGTGGTCATTTCCAGAACAATCGGTCGCCCCACGTGCGAGCCAGCATCGACGCGCACACGTCCACTGTAGATTGTTTCAGCGCGACGCCAGTCGATGGGGTAGCGAGCAATGGATTTGAGCCACATCGCCGTCAGTGTCATCTGCTTTCTCCCAAACACTGGCAATTTGGCTGAGCTATGCTGCCGCCGAAGCTTGTGAAACAGGCTTGATGCCCATCGCGGTCAGGGCGCATTGAGGATGATGCCTCGTCGCGACTTGGCTTGCATAACGCCGCGCACGTTGCCTCATTGACTCGTATTCAATCAACATTCTATCGAGCAGCGCGGGTATCTCGTCAATTGACTCATAAATATATCCGACGCTGCCATCACCACCAGCGATTCGAATCTGATCCTCCAGCCAACACCCATCGGGAACAATCACCGGTACGCCGCGAATAAGCATTTCTAAAAGCACACCGCTGCAGCGAGCAACGTATCGGCTTGAGTCATAAAGAAACAGACCAACGTCGGCGGAATCAAGCCACGATTGATACTCCGGTGTACTCAGATGCGACGTAAATATCTCTAGGGCAGGACGAGATACACTGGATTGATTGACGGCACGATTTACAACACAACGCGGCAACAGCGACTCGGGAACAATCCGTTTCCACTTTTTCTCGGCCAGTTGCAGCGACACAGAAAAACGCCGAGCATCGAGAAATGGTTGCTCAATCATCAACAGCAAACGAGCAATCGATTTTGCTCCCTTCTCGCGGCGTGGAAGTCCGGCAAGCACAATCTTCAAGGGCAACGATGAAACACACGTATCGCCATACTCAAATAGATTTAACGCGGACGCTCGAGAGCGTGTCGGGTACGGGATCGCATCGGCATCGAGCCCCACACTGCGAAACTGGGCAGACAGCGGTTCAGTGGACGTGTGCAGACTTATTTTTGATGAACCTGCATCTTGGACGGCGGAACGTACTTGCTCACCAAAGTATCGTGCACGGCGACTAGCGGGATCACCGTTATGGACGGCGAAGTGAAACAGCACGTGAGTTTGCGCAGGAGCAGATTTGCCAAGCGTACGCAAGGAGTTCGCAAGCGCAAGCAAAGTAAAATCATTGCCTGTATTGATTACCAACGTATCGGCCGTGGTGACGCTAGAGCGATGTAACCAAGCAGTCAAGTCCTGGGACCACTGCCGTATGAGACGCTGGGGATGACGCTCGATTGAAGTGATTCGATCGCGCAGGCGTTGGGCCAGATTTTCGAATACGTTTCCGCCCACCGGTCGACCGACAGCATCGCGGCTAACACTTGAGCGACCATCAACACCAAGGGACCAAGCTAGCATCGGCCGCGCGGTGAACACAGGATGACAATTCACATTGGAGTCAATCGCATCGTTAAAATCGACGTGTGTCGCAAGTTCCGTGTGGTATCCAAGTGCTCTCGCCCCATCGCACAATAGCGTCGCCAGCTCGAAGTAATGACCATCGAGTGAACGGATATTATCGTCAACAAATAACAGTCGGCGCATAAGATCGCTGGTACGACTCGGATATTGCAGGTGGGTAGTATTGCTCGGTGGTGGCGTTTGCCATCCGCCGAGCGTTCTGTAATGAGTTGCGCCGAATCACGTCCAGCCCAAATGCCCTTCGAGAAAAACGAACTTACAAAAAAGGTACCCCGTGAAACACGAGCGTTTACTTTCTGTCCATTTTCGACGGCTTATCGCTGTTTTCGCTACGGCGACTAACAACGTCCGCGCCGCAAATCGAGAGTCATGGGGAAGTGCGAATTACGTTCCGTCGGCGGTAACTCGATCATCGGCCCCGGCGTATGTCCAATCGTTGTAAATCGAGCCGCGCGTCGAGACTCGGCCTCGTTGGCATTGATCGGGAAGTAGTCTGGATTCAATCCGCCAGGATGACTGGGATAATATCGAGCACCTCCCAAACAGCGGCGCATCCAGCAATCGTAGACATCGAAAATCAACGGCGTGTCCACTGGTATCGTCGGATGCAAACAACTGGGTGGTTGCCAAGCCCGATACCGCACTCCGCATACGAACTCTCCTTGAGTGCCGGTCGGATGCAAGGGCAACAGGCGTCCATTGCACAGAATTTTGTGTCGTCCATCAACGAGCCCGCGAACGCAAACTTGCATTCGCTCGACTGAAGAATCGACATATCGACTGGTTCCACTGACCGTTGCTTCTTCACCCAGCACGTACCATGGCTCGACAGCCTCGCGCAGTTCGATTGCCAAGCCGCGAGTTTCCAGTGTCCCGATTGTTGGAAAACGAAACTCATAATGGGGCGCAAACCACTTGCGGCATAGATCGAAGCCAGCCGCCGTTGTCTCTTCCATGATGTCGCCAAAATCCTCCCAGACGAAATGCGGTAGTAACCAGCGATCGTGGATCGAAGTGTCCCAGTCGACGATCTTTTGCCGATACGGTTCATTCCAAAAACGGGCGACCAGTGCGCGAAGCAACAACTGTTGCGTCAGACTCATTCTTGCATGGGGCGGCATTTCGAAGGCGCGGAACTCGACAAGACCCAACCGCCCCGACGCCGAATCGGGACTAAATAACTTGTCGATGCAAAACTCGCTACGGTGAGTGTTCCCTGTCAAATCGACCAGCAGATGGCGGAAGATGCGATCGACTAACCAAGGGGAAACATGACCGGAATCAGGTATCTGTTCGAAAGCAATCTGCAACTCATACGCACTGTCTCGGCGGCCTTCGTCGACACGTGGCGCTTGACTAGTCGGGCCAACAAACTTGCCACTGAACATGTAAGAAAGACTCGGATGATTCATCCAATAGCCTATCAAACTGCGCAGCACATCCGGGCGGCGCAGAAAGGGACTGTCCGCCGGTGTTGCGCCGCCAAGCACGACGTGGTTTCCGCCACCGGTTCCCGTGTGGGTCCCATCTTGATCGAACTTTTCAGTTCCCAGTCGGCACATGCGAGCGTCTTCGTACACACCGGTTGTGATCGTCACTAGCTCGTCCCAGCTCTCCGCCGGATGCACGTTGACTTCGATCACACCCGGATCAGGTGTGACACTAATGTGTTGCAAACGCGAGTCCGCTGGCGGCAAGTAGCCTTCGATAATCACCGGCTTGTACAGCTCCGCCGCCGTAGCCTCGATCATCGTGACCAGCTCAACGAAACCTTCGAGACGGTCGATTGGGGGCAAAAACACATGCAACCGACCACCTCGCGGTTCGACGCACATTGCGGTTCGTACTGGTTCATTCGGCGATCTGGAAGCAAACCCGTTGTCATGACTGCCATTACTCATGAATGCACTGGAGTCGGGTCCCGATTTAGCGTCAAATCCAATGGAAGCGTCCGGTGTCTGTGACGCACCAAACGGCACACTGGCGACAGTCGCATATTCTGCGATTCGACCTCGTTGTGAAATGAACTCAGCACGGATTGGAAGCGTGTTCCTCAATTGCATGGGGTCCGCTTCGATGAAGTCCAGGTGCTGCCTTTTTTCCTCGTCGTCGAACAGTAGCCCAGACAGCGGCAACCGCAGTCCCATCGGCGAATCGCCGGGTATTAGAAACATTTGGTCACTACGAACGACCCATTCGCTGCTTTCCCAATAGGGTTGATCGACCCACCACACATGACGCAGCGGCAACATCGCACCGACACTCGACGTGACGCCGTTTTCGAAGATCCGAGCAAAGCGAGTCCGTTCTTCTTCGTTGTCGAGTTTGGGGTCGCGGATGTCCACGTTTGCTGGAAGGCGACGTTCACGCCAAAGATAGTACAACACGTCTTCGTAGCCATCGGTCACATGGTCAGCGTTGACATTGAGTTTGCCAGCGAGTGTCCGCGCAAACTCGCGAGCATCATCAACGGTATGACCGTAATCAACATTTGGATCGGCCAACAGACCTGCATCGTGCCACAGTGGTTCACGGTCCTTGCGCCAGAAGCAACGCAGCGCCCAACGTGGCAGTGGCTCGCCGGGATACCATTTGCCCAAACCGTTCAACAACATGCCTCCATCGCCGAACCGTGCTTTTAGTTTGCTCAGCAGTTCATTGGCATAGCGGAGCTTCGTCGGGCCAACAGCGTCCGTATTCCATTCGGCGCCCTCTTGATCTTCAATCGAAACGAACGTCGGTTCACCTCCCATCGTCAAGCGAACGTCAGAAGCAACGAGTTTTTCGTCGACTTGATGGCCGCTGGCAACAATTCGCTGCCAAGTTTCTTCGTCGTAAGGCAGTGTCACTCGCGGATCCTCGCGGACTCGCTCGACGCTCATTTCAAATGCAAACGCGACTTCACAAGGTTCCGTAGCACCGGTAATCGGCGCCGCACTGCTTGGATCGGGTGTACAGGCAAGCGGGATGTGACCTTCGCCGGCAAACAGTCCACTAGTGGGGTCAAGTCCGACCCAACCGGCCCCAGGCAAAAAGACTTCGCACCAAGCGTGCAGGTCCGTGAAGTCAACCAGCGGACCGGCTGGACCATCAAGAGGTTTTTGGTCAGCGGTAAGCTGTATCAAATATCCGCTTGCAAACCGAGCAGCGATACCAAAGTGACGTAGAATCTGGATCATTAACCATGCCGTATCGCGGCACGAACCATTACGCAGCGTCAGCGTTTCCTCGGCGGTTTGGATTCCCGGTTCCATACGGATCGCATAGTTGATATCGCGATTTAGCCGGGCGTTCAAATCGACAAGGAACATCACCGTGCGGCGCGGCGTCAAATCGATCGTGCCGATGTACTCGGCGAGCGTGGGAGTCAGACAAGGCGTGGCAAGGTAAGGTCGCAAGTCTGCCTGGAGGGCAGTTGCGTAACCGAACGGGAACTGTTCGGCCTCTGGCTCGAGATAAAAGTCGAATGGATTGATCACCGTCATTTCCGCAACTAAGTCGACTTCGATATCGAGCGATCGGATCGGTTTCTCGAATGTCAACCTGGCGACATAATTGCTTTGCGGGTCTTGCTGCCAATTAATGAAATGGTCAGTGGGATTAACGCGAAGCGAATAACTGTGAATCGGAGTGCGGCAGTGGGGCGCTGGTCGGAGCCGGACTGAGTGCGGCGTTACGGCGACGGCGCGGTCAAAGGTATACGTGGTGCGGTGGTGCAGTGCAACGTGAATGGTCATGGGCGGTTTAGCGTGGGATAGACAGATGTTCGCGGATCAATGAATCAAGTAAACCGAGAATTCAACCGCCTTTGAATTAATGGTTTGTTGTTCGTCATGCTAGTTTACACCGCAATGCTATGCACGGTCGGTGTTTTACGTATTTGTTGGCTGTATCGACCACCTCGGGCTTAACGGTTAATGACAAGCCATTAAGCGGAAAGAATGTCTTAGATGCGAACGTTTCAATGCCGGTGCGGCAATCGATTGTTTTTCCATTCCACGCTTTGTGTCCAATGCCAATTGGAAACTTCGCTGTGCCACGAGTGCCGCCGCGTGACTGCACTGGTCAAATCGCCTAGCGGGGAACTGCGATGCGGGAATCCGCAATGTAGTTTGGAGCTGGTTCAATGTTGCAACCATACCCAGCACGGTGTTTGTAACGGCAGCATTGCGACTAGACGAATCGATCCAAAAAACGTCCGTCCACTTTGCAATTACTGCTTTTTAACTGTGGTCGTTCCTGATTTGAAGGTCAACGGAAATCTTGAGAAGTGGCGGCGACTGGAATCCGACAAAGCCCGAGTGTTGTATATCGTCGAGCAGATTGGACTGCCGATCCTACGAAAATCGCCTTCTCTGGGCGATTCGGGTCCCGACAAATCGGCAACTCCAACGCTTGCCGGTGGCAATGAATCTCCAAACGATCGGCCGCGATTGTCGTTTCGTTTTATGGCTGACGGAGAAAAGCCGATTAATACCGGATACGCTCGCGGCTGTATTACCATCAATCTTCGTGAGGCGGACTCGATCGAACGAGAACGGACGCGTGTTGAATTCGGTGAACTGCAGCGAACGCTCGTCGGACATTTTCGGCACGAACTGGGACATTACTATTGGGAACTGCTGGTCAAGCCGCATTGCCTAAATGAGTTTCGTGGCTTGTTTGGTGACGAATCCAAGCTCGATTATGCGGCCTCGCAAAAGGCCTACTATGCCCAGGGACCGATGAACAATTGGCGCAACGACTATATTTCGGGATACGCGACAATGCACCCTTGGGAAGACTTTGCCGAAACCTTCGGTGTCTACCTGGACTTGGTCACGGTGCTGGATACTGCCGAGCATTTCGGCTTCGCACACTGTGGGTTGAGTGACTTGCCCAAGATGCTGCTCGAGTACAAACGTATCGGCGTCGTAGCGAATGAGTACAATCGCGACATGGGATTGTTGGATCTGGTGCCGGAAGTGTTCACGCCGACGATCCAACACAAGTTGCAATTCATCCACGATCTTCGCAATATCAACCTAGGATAAACGTCCAATGACTCGTTTGATGACCGACCGACGCTCGTTCCTTGCTTCGTCCGTGTCACTCGCTGCGGCCTCCATGGTCTCATCCGGGGGAAGCCGCACACGCGCTGCCGAACAAGACTCCACAAAAGTGAGCGATAGCCAAAAAAGCCCCGTGTGTATTTTTGCCAAGCACTTGCAGTTGATGCCTTGGACGGAGTTGGCCGAGTTTTGTCGCGAAATCGAAGTCGACGGAATTGAAGCGACGATTCGGGGTGGTGGTCAAGTTGAGCCGCAAGATGCTGCGGAAAAAATGCCGCAGCTTTCCGAGTCGCTGGCGGCGACTAATACTCGTATTGTGGTGATGACGACTGATATTAACAGCCCCGAATCACCGCACGCTGAAGCGGTACTGCGAACGGCGGCGCTACTCGGTGTGACGCACTATCGGATGGCGTATTATCGCTACGATTTGAGCCAGCCGCTGTTGCCGCAACTCAGCGCGTTTGCTCGCCAAGCGAACCAACTCGCCAAGTTGAATCATGAACTGGGGCTAACTGGCGTGTATCAAAATCATGCAGGATCGTCCTACGTGGGTGGGCCGCTGTGGGATTTGCAGATGGTATTGCGTGATATTCCATCGTCCGATATTGCGGTCGCGTACGATGTTCGCCACGCCACCGTCGAAGGCAACTTGTCATGGCCGATTGATTTGGCGATGATCCGTGATCGAATCGGCACCGTGTACGTAAAAGACTATCGTGCCGTAAACGGAAAAATCGAAAACGTGCCGCTGGGCGAGGGCGACGTAAGCGAAGCGTTGTTTAAATCGCTTCGTCAACAACCACCGCCGGGCCCAGTGTCGCTGCACATGGAATATATTTCGCACACCGATCCCAAACAAGTCGCAGCCTGTGCAGACGCCTATCGAAAAGATAGGCAAACTCTGCGTCGTCTGTTAGGCGTCTAGCCATTGAATGAAACGCTTTTATGAGTGAGCATCTCCTGCCGAGTTTCTATGTCCTGATCGGATTCGTCAGTCTCGTATTCGGTGGGGAACTCTTAGTGCGTGGCGCGTCGGGGCTCGCTGCGTTGTTGCGAATTTCGCCCCTCGTGATTGGGCTAACCATTGTGGCGTTTGGGACGAGTGCCCCAGAACTGGCAGTCGCTATTCGCGCTACCCTGGCGGGTGAAGCAGACATTTCAATCGGAAACATCGTTGGCAGCAATATTTTTAATGTTCTTGCGATTCTGGGATGCTCCGCCCTCGTTGCTCCTCTGGTCGTGTCGCGACAATTGATTGTCTCGGACGTACCGCTAATGATTATCGCATCTGTAGCGACACTCGCGGTGAGCTTCAATGGAAATGTCAGTACCGCAGAAGGCTTGCTGCTGTTTCTGTCGCTATTGATCTATACCGGATGGTTGATCGTCAACAGTCGGCGGCAAAACCGTCATGCCGATCGGATTGCCGATGAAACCTATGAACCGCCAACAGGTGTCGGCAGTTTAGTGGTGCTGAAACTGATCGGCCTGATTATCGCTGGGCTAATCTTGCTTTCCGTTGGTTCCAGCTTGTTAGTCGACGGCGCGTCAACGCTTGCTCGCGTGTTTGGTGTCAGCGAGCTAATGATTGGACTCACCATTGTCGCCGTTGGTACGTCACTACCCGAGGCCGCAACAAGCGTGATGGCAACGTTGCGAGGCGAACGCGACATTGCCGTTGGCAATGTCGTGGGCAGTAACCTGTTCAATATCTTGAGCGTCTTGGGTTTAACAGCGCTAGTCACACCGGGCGGCGTGGCGGTCTCAGCGACCGCACTGCAGTTTGACATTCCGATCATGATTGTCGTGGCAGTGGTTTGCTTGCCAATTTTTTATACCGGCAGCATTATCTCGCGATGGGAAGGTGGTCTGCTGGTGGTTTACTACGGTCTGTATACAACGTTTCTGATCATCACGCGAAATGGAGCGCCAGTGGACTCGTGGTTTCAAACCGTAATTTGGATCGCCGTTCCGATCACTGTCATCCTCGGCATCGTCAGCCTGCTCAAATCAATGGGTCGAAAATCAGCCACAGATTTGTAGCTCTAATGGTCTACTTAAAAACGAAAATGGATTGCAGTTAGCTGTTAAGCGGTATAAATCACTAACTTGCTTTTAGTTTTGCGGCTTCGGCCTCGAGACTCGCGATCTCAGCTTCGAGCTGCTTTATCTCGTCCATATCGTCCGCTTGCGACTTTGCGCCTGTCAAGCGAGGCCGCAGTGATTGAAGTTTTTTGTTGATGACATCGAGTCGCTTTTTGGCTTTTGTGTCCATGTTGATCCTCTCTGGCTTGCACGTTCGTTTAAAACTCAAGCAGCGCAACGACGAAATGAACAACGAGAACGTAAAGCGTCGTCCACAGGACCGTCGATGTAATCGCGTGGCTGACATCCACTGCTGAATGCTTCTCCTGCATCCCTCGATAGTAACCGATCGCCGCCGTTCCGATACCGCACGTAAGGTTCTTTAACAAGACCCAGGACCAACCGACATACATCAACGACTCACTGTGCTGGAGATTCCGATAAAAGTGCTGCTGCCAAAAGTACGGCCCAATTTCGGGATGAGTGGAAACGAAGGTCACCAGACTGATCAACCGCGCCGAAGAGAACGCCAGCCACTCCAGCAGCGGTGTTGCAATCAAGAAAGCCAACACAATCGGAACCAACAAATAGGCCTTCGGCTTCACACCCAGCGTATGCAACGCATCGACTTGGCCACCGTATTTCTTGACACCGACATCCGCTGCGACCGCGGCACCGCAACGCGCCGCGATGAGAATCGTTGCAAGTACGGGCACCAGAATTCGATACAACGCGAAACCAATGGATGAAAGCAACTCGTCGACCAGCAGCGGCTGGGTATACAATCGAAACGACAAAAAGCGAAACGTGAAGTAGGTTCCCGTAAAGCCGACAATCAAGCCAGCGAGAATCAGGTACACCCAGGCGCTCGGACCGCCCACCAACCGCAGATAGTGGGCGGTGAATCGAAGCCCCCAACGCAACTTGGGGAATACTGGTAACCCGTCAAGCGGCAATCGAATCGCCGCTACGATTGCTGATCCCGTCGCGATCATTGCTCGATCAACAGCAGGCCACAACTTGCCAACGAATGTCGACTCAGTGGTAGATTTCATCAAGTCACTGGGCAGGGCAACTGCCTCCATTCGCTCAGGAACCAGAGACCACTGGTTGCGAAGAACACGAACAAGCGTTTTGCTCTTGGAATCAAGCAACAGTACTTCATCAGCAATACCCAGCAACGTTTCATAGTCGTGGGTCACGATGATGCTCGTCCGATGGTGGGCGGCATGGGTTTCGCGAATCAATTCGGCGACTTTTTTTCCGCTGGCGGCATCCAGTCCCGAGGTCGGCTCATCGTACAGGATAACTTCAGGATTAGCCGCCAACGTGCGTGCAATGGCAAGACGTTGTTTCTGGCCGCCGCTCAATCCGGAAACACTCGTATCGCAGGGTACGCCTAGTTCATCGAGCCACTGTCGCGCCGTGGGAACAGGTGCAGAACGGTCACCCGCTCGATGATCGATCGCGAACTGGACATTGGCCAGTGGCGACAACTCGTCGAACAATGCGAATTGTTGAAACACAATGCCAACTCGTCGTGCAAGAGAGCCGGTACCCTCCGGTGCAACGACTTGACTTGCACCCAAATCAATCTTTCCGGAGTACCAAATCACCGGACCGTGTGGCGGATTCAAACCCGCTAGTGTCCGTAACAGAACCGACTTGCCTGCACCACTACCACCGACGATCACCGTGATCTTCCCGCCAGTAATCTCTACTGAACAGTCATCCAATAACCGTCTCGCTCCCGCCTGAAGCGTCACATGTTCCAGCACCAATCCGCTCGGCAAATTTGTTCTCGTCGACGAATTTGGGGCAATAGTCATCGGGGCAATAATCGCTTCCTGATCTTCCCCGTCGTTCACGGCGCCGTCTCGTCGATTGGCTGGGCCAAATAGACAATCGGAAACGACATCGGCTCGTCGGCAACAGCGATCACACGATTCTCGGACCCTGGATTTCGGCGCGCCACAATCCAGCGTTTATCCTTGCCGAGAATCTGGTTCCGCAATAGGCGAGCAAATTCAGGGTCAATGCCGCCATCGCGCGTGCCGAAAATATCGTCACCAATCGATCGGACGACCGGCTCCAGTCGTTCACCAGCGATGGCTAAAGCCGATGTCGCTTGCGGGCTGGTCCATATTTCTCGCCAACGATTCTTAAGCGCAACGTTGGCGACGAGCGATTCTTGCAATATCGTTTTCAAGAGCGCTCGTGTATTAACATCAGCAGCAACTGTTTCGGCGGCTTCGCTCAACTCAAGCCGAATGTCAGGATCGGATGCGACGTCAGCGAGAATACGTTGTACCGCTACTGTCAATTCATCCATGTGATCCTCGATTACCTCAATCGCTTCCTCGTCAACAAATCGTTGCCACTCTTCTTTTACCAACTGCCGCTTCGGTAGTGGTGTGGAATCGTAAACAGCTCGCCAACCGAAACGCCAGATCGATGCACGATTCCACAGTTCCCGTCCGATTTTTTCCATCGGTTCTTGAGCATGCCGCCGAACGATGGGCAACATTTGCTCTTTGGCCAGCGGTATCAACCGACCCTCGATGACGTCGCGGTTCAGTCTCGCGGCGACTGCGTTTACATCGCTGCGGTGACGCGTCAAACTATTGTGGAGTTCAGCTTCGACCAGTGGTAATGAATCTCTTACGCTTTGCTCTACCAGCGGCATCATCGCACGAGAAATCTCATCCCCATGTGTCTTCAACGCCGCAGCAATTCGATCCTGTATCCGAGCACGTTTTTCCTCAGGCAACAACATCCGCACGATGTCTTCGAGTCGTCCCCGATTGTAGTGCTGTCGTAGTTCGCATTCGCCTGGTCGAACATCATTGGCGTACCACGACAGAGTAACCGAATGAGAACCGGTTTCGTCGAACAACGTTTCAGCAACGAAGCCGATTTGTGACCATCGACCATCCGAGGACTGGTAAAAGACCGGATCGCCGTGGCGGAGACTTCCCGTCGGATCCAACGCGAGCGTTTTCTCGACGGGACCAGCAAGATAGCGAACCAGCGACACGTTGCTGCTGGCTTCGCCTGGACGACCCGATATCCACAAGCCACTCGCTGCGGCAACACCAGCTCCAGTCCAAGCGATCACACCGAGGCCGCGATAGAGATTTTTAATGTGCTTCACGAATGCAGCTTCTGGGTCCGAATTCGATCGACGTAAACAGCAGCGATGATGATTGCTCCGAGCAAAATATTCTCCACTTGATTTTCCAAACCGAGTGAAGTGCATCCGAGATTGATGACTCCCATGATCAACACGCCGCACAAGGTACCGAGGACCGAACCACGACCGCCCGCTAATGATCCGCCACCGATCACGACGGCGGCGATAATTTCTAGCTCCAGGCCAAGGCCAGCTGCAGCGTCGCCTTTGCCCAGACGTGCGATGTCAACGACACCCGCCATGCCCACCAAGGCACCTGCGACTGTATAAACGAGGATTTTTGTGCTGATCACGGGAACGCCACAAAGTCGAGCCGTCGGTTCGCTGGACCCGATCGCGAAAACGTGACGACCGAAAACAGTCATGTGCAACACCGCTGCGACAAGGATTGCGAGTGCACAACATAACCACACACCCCAGCCAAAATTCGGCAGAAGCGGATATGCCACCCATTCCGGGTCGGGGAATTGTGTCACCATCGCTTTCAGCCAGTCCGGAACCGATTCGTACGGCGGAGTGATCGTTCCGCCGTCCTCAGCAATCGTCTTGCCAATCCCCATAAATATTGTCATCGCACCAAGAGTGATAATGAATGGCACAAGCTTTAGCAAACTGATGAGCGATCCGTTGATGAACCCGCACGTCGCACCACACAAAATAGCTGATGCGATCGCCGCGCCGATTGGCCAGCCATTATCGAGTGCAAGCGCCGCGATACAGCCGGATAAAGCTGCGGCGGTTCCTGCAGATAAGTCGATGCCGCCAGAGATTATGATTAGCGTCATTCCCAGTGCGGCAATGCCGATTTTAACACTCTGGATTCCAACTAAACGCACGCTACTGGCGCTGAGGAAATTCCCTATGCCACCTTGCCACCAGTCCGCAATGGCAAAGAAACCGATCACCACCACAAGTGCAAACAGTGGCCCGGCGGCGGAAATCAGTCGACGTATTAATGGAGGCATAGCGTTTATTGTTCCAACTCGCCGCCCATCGCGGCAAGCAATAATGAAGGCTCATCCCAACTCGAAACAGGGCGCATGTCGACGACACGTCCTCGCGACATCACCGCGATCGTATCGCACATCCCGAGCAGTTCCTGGAAATAACTGCTGACGAAAACAATTGCTTTACCGCTCGCTGCCGATTCACTGATCAAACGATAGATCTCGGCTTTGGTTCCAACGTCAACTCCACGTGTCGGCTCATCCAAAAGCAAACACTCGGCGTCCTGGTGCAGGACCCGTGCGAGAGCAACCTTCTGTTGATTGCCTCCAGACAACTCCGAGATAATTTGACTCGGCGAATTCGCCTTCACCTCCAAGCGTTTCATCCAATGGGTGCCAGCGTTAAAACGTGCGGCACCAGCGAGCCAGCCCCTGCGAGAGTACGGCGACAACCGACTGAGCGTAATGTTATCGAGAATCGTAAGATCCTGTGCCAATCCTTCTCCCTTGCGGTCCTCACTGACCATCGCGATTCCTGCTGCAATTGAACGTTGCGGAGTCAATCGAGAATAGGTTGACCGATGTATTGTAACCTTTCCACCGTGCATCGCGTCCAATCCCGCAACGCAACGCACGGTTTCAGTACGACCAGCACCGACGAGCCCTGCGAGTCCAAGGATCTCACCGCGTCGTACCGACAATGAAACATTTTGGGGGACGACATGCCCGGAAATCTCAGAGATATTGATGATTTCCTCGCCCATTGTTTTCGCAACTTTGGGATACAAATCGTCTACCGATCGTCCGACCATTAACCGTACGATCGCGGATTCGGTTGTATCCGCAAGCGGTCCGCTACCGGCAACTTGGCCATCGCGAAGCACAAGATACGAATCACACAGTTGCCTAATTTCTTCAAGGAAGTGGCTGATGTAGATCACGGACAAACCGTCAGCAGCAAGTTTCTTTACGGTGTCGAACAAACGCGCCGCGTCCGCTGCTGGCAGCGAGCTAGTCGGCTCGTCCAAAATCAACAATCGCGCGTCTTGGGCCAGCGCTCGTGCAATCTCCACAAGTTGTTTCGCTGCGAAGGACAAGTCGGCGACTAGCCTCGTAGGAGATAAGTCGGGGTGCCCCAACTTTTCTAGAACCCCAGCAACAATAGATCGCTGCTGGCAGCGATTTATCCAGCCGAATCGCGACTGCTCACGACCGAGAATGATGTTGTCTTCGACACTTAACCAATCACAGACACTTAGCTCTTGATACACCATCGCGATCCCCGCTTGTCGAGCCGCGTCGGGGCGACCTTGAGGAAGCGGCGTATCATCCAGTGACACATCGCCTTCATCTGGGACAATCGCACTGCTAAGGATCTTGACGAACGTGCTCTTGCCGGCGCCGTTCTCACCAAGCAATGCGAGAATCTGACCGGGCGAGAGTTCTAGGTTTGCGCCGCGCAGCACCCACGTCGATCCATAACGTTTGCCGACATTGCGAGCCGAGAGTGTTGCCATCGTTGAGTATGGGAAATATCGCCGTACCACTGTTTGAGTGGGTCGCGACGAATCAGGATGCCTTTTCGGGGTTCAACAAGCCTTGAATCTTCTCGTCGTCAACGTTTTCAGGCGTTGCCACAAATACGCCGGTATCGACAAATCCCGTTACCGGTTCGCCGCGTAACGATTGGATCATTGTCTTAACGCCAAGGTATCCCATTTGTACCGGATCCTGCAGCACAATCGCGGTGACTTCGCCCGCACTCATCGCCTGTCGCAACGACTCGCTGCTATCGAAGGCGACGAACGCGACTTTTGAGGTCAATTTGCGATCTTTCAACGCACGCAGCACGCCTTCCGCATTCGGTTCACATACCGCGAAGATTCCATTGACCTCGTCGGCGAAACGATTGAGAACTTGCTGTGCCTTGTCCATTGCTGACTCAGTCGTCGTACCAGCGTACTGGTCACTACTGATCACGGTGATATTCGGATACTTGCTAATCCCTTCCAGAAAACCTTCTTCACGTTGGTAGGTGCTTTCGCTGCCCTTGTTGTATCGCAACACGATGACATTACCTTTTTCGCCCAACTTCGCTGCCATAGCGTCGGCCGCAAGTTGACCACCACGAAAATTGTCCGTGGCAACGAACGCGACGATGTCTTCTTTGGGAGCATTCAGGCCACTGTCAAAGATCACGACGGGAACTCCCCCTCGCTTTGCTTCCTGGACCGGACGCACCAAGGCGTCGGCATCCAGCGGTGCCAATACAATGCCGTCCACTCGCTTATTGAGAAAGCCTTGGACAATGTTGATCTGTTCGTCGCGGTCACTCTCTTTTTGTGGACCGCGCCACTGGATCTCGGCGTTCATTTCTTTCGCAGCCTGCTGCGCTCCGTAATGAACGCTTTTCCAAAAAATATGCGTCGTGCCCTTGGGGATCACCGCAATCTGTAATTTCTTCTCGACTTGGACGTCGTTTGACTTCGTGACCGTGGCCGCTGGTTTTGGCGGTTGGCAACCAGCAGTGGCGATACTAATTGCCGCAAACACTAAAGAGGCGATCCAACTATAGGGAAAACAGCTCAAAAAACGACAGTGTGGCGGAGCAACATATCTCATCGAAAATGGCTACCCGAATGGAAAGAAGTGGACGGGAGTTGCGTGACAAAGAACATTCTAGCGACTTCTCGAACGTCACGTAGCGGCTATTGGAACGACTTTCCGCACACGTGAGTGCTCTGATTAAGGCACCTCAGCGGACGCGGGCTACTTGCCCGCGGCTTGTCGGTGCTGGCGGCTCAGTTCGTCTTGCCCCAGTTTGTCGTAACAGACTGCGAGCGACTCGTGAGCGCTCGATGCAAGTTCGACGACAGAAAGCGCACGTTCCAAGTCAGGCACAGCATCGAGATACCGTTCCAATTTCACCAAGATCTGACCGCGAGTTTCATAAAAATGCGGCGTTGCATCCGGTGTCTGAGATATCGCGGACTCAGAAACTTTCAATGCCAAATCGAGGTTGCTTCCTTCGCGAGAAGCCATCGCTACGGCAAGATTGTTCAAAATCACACCACTCTTGGGCAAGAATTTTGCGGCCATCCTGAGGTGCATCTCTGCTGTTTCAGTATCTTCCTTGATCATTGCCGCAGTGCCCTGGATGAAGTGCGAAATCCCCGGCGAAGTTCCGGCAATCAACGCATCACGCGTCGCGACGATTGCTTCGTCTTCATCACTGACCGATTTGAGCACTTGGTCGGCCACTAGCATCAACACACGGGGATTATTGGGTGCGTATTGCAGCGCTGACTGCAACATTTTCAATATACGTAAGCGTTCATCGGTTGTATTGCTGGGTGTCTCCTCAATGAATGCGATCCACGCGACGAAAGCATCACCAAGAGCTTGCTGCAACTGCTCGGCATCTTGGGGCGTCTTCGCTAGCTGTATGCCCTTCTCCAATGTTCGCACGGCTTCTGCGTGCCGACGCAAGAACATCTGATTTTGTGCGATCGCCAAGCGTAGCATGTTGTTGGTAGGATCTTCCTGCGCCAACTGATCCACCTGCTCCAACGCCCGGCTCGCTAACCGATTCGCTGTCGCATCGTTTCCCATTTGTCGGGAAATCGCAGCCGCCTGCAAACCACGCATCGGTTGTAACGGGGCAAGCATTTCCAGCAACGTGATTGCTTTGGGAAAGTTTTGACGAGCGAGGGAGTATTCGGCAAACAGTTGTACGATGCCCATGTCCTTGGGCGACTCGTCATGGATAAAACTCAACAATTGACCAAACTCATGTTTTTGCGGTTCGGTGAACTCGGTCCATGGCCGATTGAGATACTCTTTTTCCAGAAGCCAGCGGGCGGCGGACTGGTGTTTCTTGATTGCCACCAACTTTCGCATTAGTTCGGCAGCTTCCTCATGCGCATCACGATTCTCACGAACCATCGCCAACTTAAAAAGCAAATCAGCATCTTCGGGGCGCTGGCTCAATTGTCGGCGAAGCACCAATTCTGCGGTAGGAAAATCGTCTACTTGCCACGCCTCGGCAAATTGGCGTCCGATCAATTCATTCCGCCAACCAGCGACCCCAGAGTGTGCAACCACACCGCCAACGACTAGCGCGACCATTACCAACATCGCCGGAATCGCCCGCGGTACATTCCACCAAGGCAATGAAACGAACCAGCCGTAGGCAAACTCGCGGAACCAGCGTCCCCACGTTAGCGGATTGAAGTACGTCAACATACGAATCTACAAAAACCTCATCAGTCACCACAATGTAACGACGACCATGCCTCAATCCTGGCCGTCCGCTTGTCTATCCTCAGTAAGCTTGTTCTCAGCGACATCGTCTTGCAATTGTAGAGCCAGACGATCGATCGCACGCGAAAAGTCGGACTTAACTTTCGACTTTAATGCAGGCGTCAACTTCTCGTCCCCTGCAATCCAAAGTTGGAACATCAATAGTGGATTCTGTGCACGACGAGGATCATCATTGCCTAAGAATCGCGATGAAAGCCGTCCCAACATCGCCGGCGGCTCAATGGTGTCGCCAGAAATCGAAACCGCGCCATAAAACAATTGCCCAAAACCAGTATCATCATTGGCGAATAACGCAACGGCAATCGGTGTCTTGGCTCCCTCGTCACCTAACGACTCAATCTCGCGATTGAGCAGTTTCCAACCGTTGATTTCATAGCAATAACAGAACTCGTGCCATCCATTGTACGTCTGGCTAAGCACCAACTGTGCCGGGATCCCCCCAATATCGCAGCTCCACACGTCCGCGTTCTCGCCAAGTCGAGGATTCTCGCCTTTGCGAACCGACTCGTGCGAGATGACCTGAAGCGTTTCAAACAAATCATTAAACAGGGTTGGTGAAGGTTCCATGACTGGCCCCATCGCAGCGAACATTCCGCCGCCCCCATGCTCTGGCTGCACACGCGTGAGAGCCATCGCGCAGGAGGAAACAAACAGCATCGAAGAAATTGCGATCGACAGGCCAAAGGCTCCGATTGAGATCGGTCGTCCCTGTGATGTCATCACTCGCTGTTCAGATGCGTAAGAACCAGCAGCACTATTGTCGAAATGACTTTCGGCAAACCAATTCCATACGCTGACCAAGGGATTGAACTCTTCAATAAAATCGCTTGCTTCCAATGGATGCATCAAGGCAGCCACAAGCTGGTCAAAAGACAATAATAGTCCGATGCCAATGGCGAGCGCCGCATAGCCAACCATTTCGTGCCGCCAACCGCTGGCCAAATCCATCTCAAACCAGACGTCTCCCATCGCCACCGCCGAGACTCGCAATACGTTCGCAGCGACAGCCAAAACACAGGCAATGATGAAATAAATAGGAGCCAACAAGAGTGGTCGTCGACTGATCGAAATCATCAGACAGGCGACAAATGCTAATGTAAATACCGACTGTATCCCACTGCATGCCTCGGCAACAAATAGTTCTCGCGATGCTAGTTGGATGACATTTCCCGACAAAGCGTGGGGAATGCGAACCACATCTAACAAGACACTGGATAACTCCGTCGTTAGTGATTGCAAACGGATCACAATCAATTGATCGTATCCAAGTGGCAACCGAATTAACAACCAAAGCGGCAACGCTAAACCGACAAGGGATGCATCGCTCGGTCCACGTAACAACGCCAGCATAGCCGTGCCGACTAAGACGAACGCCACCGCACTCAGCCAAGGTGTATCCAACGCCAATGCGCCGACAACGGAAGCGGCCGCTAACGCAATGGCTGACCAAGCTATCCAACCGCGTGGACCATACAGAACTCCATCAAAGCGAGAGTAAGCCAACCCTGCGACTGCGATAATCACAAGCGGAAAGAAATGGTATTGCTCGTACTGCCAATTCCAAATGAAGTAGTGAATAAGCATGGGCACCGTCATCAGAAATAACGAAGCCCAAAACCATCGCCAATCACGTAGATTTCGATAGCCCGCATTGCTGTTACTTTCTGTCGTCGGCTCGATAATCTCGGAAGCACTCATCGCAGTTCTGTCTTCTAGCAATATTTTTTTGCGATCCGCGACTTGATCGCTTTTAACGGGCTTCGGCCCAGTGGAGGCTAAGATTGTACCTGATGGAAGAGGCAACCGATGGGTGAATACCAAGTTTCGAGGAAGCGGATCGCTTCCCTTTCACTCGGTTCACGCTCCTACGGAACACACTTTTTGGCAAGTGTTAATCCATCGCTCGCTGAAGCATTCGCAATGGGCAATATAACTCAACGAGACCGCGACTTGTGCTGGTTCCTTACTCTTCGGCGTGTTCTAAAGTGGCTGAATCGCTTGAACCATTGTCGCTGCTCGAATTTGCACTACCGTTGGTTTTCATCGGCTGCGGCAATTTCTGGAAGCCGCTTGAGCCGCGACCGGTAACTTGAACTCCACTAACGCGCTCACCCGATTTTCGCTTCCCGCCGGCTGACTTCTTACTGCGGTTGTAGCGATTCGTGTAGCGACCGTATCGGTAATACCCGTATCCTTTATAGCCGTCACTGGCGGTCGCCTCATCGGAGTTGTTGATCACGAGGCCAATCACCCGAGCTCCAACGGCTCGTAAAATCGACAACGCCTCCTTGCAGTTCGGCTTGCTCTTGCGCCGAATCCGAATCGCCATTACGACCGCGTCCACCATACTGGCGGTGATGCTCGCGTCAGTCACCACCAAAAGAGGGGGTGAGTCCACGATAATGTAGTCGTATTGGTCTCGCATCAGTTCAAACAACTCGCCCATTTCGGGGAGCGTCAAGGCTTCGGCGGGGTTCGATGGCACAGGGCCGCTGGGCATAATCCTCAACGTTTGTAGGGGCGTCTGATGGCATACATCCATCGGCTCGCAATCCCCATTCAGTACGTCCGTCAGTCCTTTTTTACCACGCAGGTCAAAGTTGTCCGTCAACTGCGGACGCCGCAAGTCGCAATCGATGGCCAATACTCGCTTACCACTTTGCGCGATCGAACACGCCAAGTTTCCAGCGATGGTGCTCTTGCCGTCCCCTGGAAGCGGGCTTGTAACTTGAATAATCTTTCCGCCTGGTCCCGAACACTCAAAGAAAATTGATGTTCGACACGTGCGGATCGCTTCGGCTGCGATTGACGATGGAGCGTGGACTGCGGCTAGAAAGGGGTCCAAATCTTTATATGCATCCAGATCTTCTTTCTTGTTCTTTCGCAATCGCCCCTTAAAGAATGGGATGTGGGTCAGCACCGGCACTCCCAGCAGTTTGGAAATCTCGTCGGGATCACGGAATGTATTGGCGTTCTTTTCTAACAGCAGTGCCAATCCGGCTCCCAGTGCAAGCCCCAGAAACGTCCCGATACCCAGCATCTTGATCAAGTTCGGTCCAATGAGTGCGGCACGGGTTGGCGCGGTGAGTTCGATGACTCGCGTCGTACCTTCTTCCTCAGTCAAGCTAACACGAGCCATTTGCTCTTCAAGCTGGTTCATCAGTTCCTGAGTCCGAGACATTTCACGCAGCATCGATACGTTATCCTGCTCGAACCGCGCCAATTCGATCGCCGCCTTTTTCTCGTCAATAATCTGCGTTTCCAAGTCAGCCAACTGAGTTCGCAGCAACGACTCTTCGGCACGCGCCGCGAACAGCACGGCATTGACGCCTTCTCGAGCACGAGCGACTGGATCTGAACCTCCCTTTCGTCCTTGCTCCATCAGCTCAACGATGCGGTCGGACTGTTCCTTGACCAACCGCTTCAGCTCACTTTTCATCAACGTCAATTCAGCATCGATTGTCTTGACCGACGGATGGCTATCGCCAAAGACTTCAGCGACCTTGTTGCGTTCAATCATCAACGGAACCAACTGCTGATCGACCTGCAGCAAACCCAACTTGGCATCACCGTCTCGAAGATTTTCCTGAACCGTAGGATCATTTGGGACAACGATCGACACTCCGAGCAATTGACCGATAATTCCCAGTGCGACAGACGGATCCTGTGACTGCTTTGCGATCGACTCGACAGACGCCAACACAATTGCCTTTGACCGCAACTGTTCGACCAATTTGCTACGCTTTTCGATCAAGAATAACTGCCGCTCGCGGTGCGGATTGATCGCTTCGCCATTGGTATCCCAAGCAAGCGGAGCATCGCGACGGAACTCTCGATACTTCTGCTCAAAGTTGGTGATCTTATTTGCTAATTGTTCCGTCGCTTCGTCGATCAGACTGATCAACTCGCTACGAGAACTCCTGTGCTTATCGTTAAAAAATTGCTGAAGCGCATCACTGAACGCCCTCACCGAACTTTCGCACAGTTCTGGATTCGTGTGGGAAAACGACAACATCATCACCAACGACTGAGCTGACCGTGCATCGTTTAGCTCCGTTTCCAATGCTAACGAATTCTGAGCGACACCTGTAAAGGCGTTGCTCGAGTCGCCAAAGAGAGGATGAAACGACTCCATTCTCGGGTCGGCATAGGCCAATCCCACAACTCGATCGCTGAGCAGTTGTGAACGAATGATGTCAATCGCTGGAACGCCACCGACGATATCGCCAGTGATCGTGTCCAAAATCGCCGGCCGGTCAGATTCAACCATCAACCGGGTGGCACTCTTGTAAGTCTCGGGCGTCTTTGAATACACCAGAAAACCGATCAATGCTCCAGCAATCGCTGGAACCAACACGGCCCAACGATAACGCCAAATGGCCGCGAGCATGTCTGCCGCTTCGGGCGCATGCCCACCCGACGCATGGCTATCTTGCAGGGTATACCCTGGCGCGAAATCCGATTCAGCCATTCGCGGGCCACGCGGCGAGGTTGCCAGTTCACGATCCGTAACAGAACCCATGCAAATATCTCAATCAGGCGTCTGGACAGGAAACCTACCGAGCAAAACTCCCAGGCTCGGGGGAAAACCATGCTTCTGTCCGTCGAATAGGAGGCGGTCTAGGAACCACAAACATCGTACCGCAATGGGCAGAAAAAGAACAGATAAACAGTCCCACCAATGGACTTTTGAGTCGTTAACTGCCCTCATGGCGTGCATAAGCGGTAAACTCGACACACTAGTCGCCCACAATTTGGAGGGTCTGGTTGTCGGCGCTTCGGAAAACGCCAAAACACTCGGGGGCGGTGAGAGAAATTTCAGCGGCTACAATTCCATTCTCAGCGATTCCGATTGCTAATCTGGCAACTGTTCAAGCACTTTCCCTGCTGCGACTGGCTCGATCTGGTCCAGCGGGCTGTCGTCGCGAGCGAAAAACATCAAGTGTTGCCAAGGCAGCTTGTTGTACTCGCGAACCAGCTTCAAACCATTGGCCTCGTACTCCTTGATGATTTGGTGCTTGGACATTTTGTGCAGCGGTTTGATCGGAACGTTCGGGTCCTCTTCGCGGTATTCCAACAAAGCAACGACACCGGTTGGCTTCAGCGACCGTCGGATCGCCCAGAGCATCGATTGTGGGTGAGAAAACTCGTGGTACACATCGACTAGTAGCACTAAGTCAATCTCCGCAGGCGGCAATTTTGGGTCGTCGATTTTGCCGTGAATTGGTTCAATGTTGTCGACGTTCTCCCGCGACGCGCGCTCTCGCAACTGAATCAACATCTCGCGTTGGATATCCACGCCTAAAACTCGCCCGGATTCACCCACAGCCTTGGCCAGCGGTAATGTCCAAAAACCGTTGCCACAACCCAAGTCGCACACGGTCATTCCGGCGACAATGCCGAGTTGGTCATAGGCTTCCTTGACGCTCTCTTCTTCCTCGCGCTCAGGACGCACCAGCCATGAGGCGCCTAGGTGCGACATAGGTTGAGCTACAATCCGACCAAGATACGCTCGGCGGGCTCGTTCCTTGGGCCGCTCGTTTGACCTGTCGGTTGCCAGTTCGGCGTCAATTGCTAGTTCGGCTGCCGCCGATTCGTCGATGACCGCCGTGGGGTCATCCGCAGGCGCGGCCGAAGCGGTCGCCGAGAACCATACAGCGCTGGCAACGACCAGCAACGGCAACTTAATCCTCATCGCGTGTCGCCAATTCGAATTTCGGCTCGAATGCTGTCTCAAAGTTGTACACGTCATCGAAATCTTCCCGGCGATCTGTATCGCTTTTTCTCATCTGCTCAATGCGAATCAAATTGTACACCAATTCACCAAAGTCGCCGGTTTCACTTATTCCCCAATTAGCCAGAACCATTTTGGCAAGAAACCCATACTGTTCGATCGCGTACAACCGACAAGCTTCACAAAGCTGTTGTCCGGTAACGTGCCGCGGAGCATCGGGATCACTGGCGTCGCCTGGTGCGATGATGTCCATGTGCTCATGGGCGTACTGCAACGATTCGCGAATGAACTGGTATGCCTCGATCTTAAATCGCGAGTCATCACGGAGCAGTTTTCGCATCGCTTGGAGTGGCGAATTCATGGTTAGTGTTTTCTAGCTAAGTATCCGAAAAGGGGTCTGACCCTTTGGAGGCAAGTCGTCTGTCATTAGTTTTCGGTCTCGCCGGAAAGGGTCAGACCCCTTTTCGAACAGACTCAAAGTGCAAGGAACCGTTAATCTTTATTGGCTGAGCGTTTTCCTTGACGCTTCACATTCGCTGGCTCGTCGTCCGACGCCGCACGCTGAGTGACCGAGATCACATCGCTTGAACTAATCAAGACTCGCCGATGGTCGTCAGTTCGAATTGCCAGTTGGCCCGCGAGTATATCCTGAGCGAGTACGGTTGCGCTACCATCACGTGTCAAAATTTGGCTGCCCACCGAAGGCAATTCTGCAGCAATTTCTTCATACGTATCGAACTCGTACCGCAAACAGCATTTTAACCGACCGCAACGTCCCGATATCTTGGTCGGGTCAAGCGTTGCTTTTTGTAACTTAGCCATCTTCATCGACACCGGCGGCATCTTGGACAGAAAGTTCGCACAACATATCGGTTGTCCGCAGTCACCATAGTCGGCGAGCAATTTAGCTTCATCGCGAACACCGATTTGTCGCATCTCGATCCGCGTTTGAAACTCCTTGGCCAAGTCGCGAACAAGTTGCCGAAAGTCAACTCGCTTGTCGGACAAAAAATAGACGATCAACCGCTCGCCACCGAGCAACCTTTCAACATCCACCAGCTGCATTTCCAGCCCCAAGGCCTCAACGCAACGTTCGCAAATCCGCAGATCCGTAGTCGATTGTTGGCTGAGCACCTTCCATTGCCCACGATCCGATTCATTGATCCGGCGCAAAATGCAACCTTGGGTTGGCTCGTTCATAGCGTCCAAGGCCGTTGCCGTTGCCTCGCACAAAATGGTGCCGATTTCCGTTCCCCGATCGCTACGAACAACGACTTCGTCACCATAGCGAAAACTGTCACGGGCACTCATCACACCTAAGGTTCGCATCGATCCACAGCGCACCACGTACTCAAGCGGCTCGCGACCACCATTCTTTGCGGCTGCACTTGGCTCGCCGCTAGCGGTCGCTTCACTACCAAGCTCACTCATCCTTTTTCGGCTCGCTGTTCGCTTCTGGCTTCGCTTCGCTCTTTGATTCAACGGCCGCTTCTGTCTTCTCGGCAGGCTCCTTTTTCGCCTCCGGCTCAGGTTTTGCTTCTGGTTTTGCTTCTGGTTTTTCGTCAGCTTTGTTTTCTGGTTCCGCTTGAGGTTCAGGCTTAACTTCCGGTTTCGGCTCCGGTTTCGGCTCAGCAAGTTTCCAAGCTTGCGTGGCGGTTACGACGCCGTTCTTGCGAGTCCCTACGAACAACTCGCTGACGCCGTTCCAGCAAACCGCCCATACACTGCTGGGCGCCGTCAATTGGCTGCCGCCACCGCGTCCAGCCACGACATGCACGATGCCTCCCAGTTCCGCCGCAGCGATTTGTCCGTTGCCGTTGATCGATACTTGAGTGATCCAATCTCGGCCCGCAAGAATGGATTCAGGCTTTGCGTCCGTGATTGCGGCACAGCGATACAAGTTACGATCCGAGCTGCCCACCACAAAGGTCTCGTCGTCGATGAACGCAACACCCCATGCCGCTTCTTCGCTGACCTTAATCTTTCCAGTCGCCTCCAGAGCAGGCCAACTGACCAAGTGAACGGTACCACTTCCGTCACTAGCAGCGAGTTTCTTGCCGTCGGGCGAGAAGGCGATGGCTGCGACTGCTGATCCACCGAGTTCCAGACTCTTCGCGACGCTGCCTGCAGCAATGTCGACAGCGAACAGCTTACCCGCTTCGTTACCGGCGACCACCGCCGCACCGTCTGGAGCAACCGCCAAAGCTTGGCTCCAACGCTCCAGCAAACCCTCGTGCATTTTGGTTTCGCCACCGATCGTGTGCACGGCCAAGTTGCCACGATAATCACTGCTAACTACTTGCTTGCCATCGTGAGTGGTTGCGACAGCCCAGACTCCGGCCGGGTGCGAATATAGCGGCTGCAACGTCTCTGGTGCTTTTCCAGAAAAGCTGCAAACACTGGACTCACGCAACAGCAATCCGTCGGCGGTCGCAGCAACAAACTGATCTCCTTGCACATGTGCGACACTGGTGACCCACACACCAGAACCTGCGGCTGTCGCGGGGTTAATTGCAGCGGATGGATCAGCCGCAAACGAAGTTCCGGCGATTGAGATGGTAACCGTCAACGTTACAGCGAGAGTGAACCGATGAGTAGTCGAGCGAAAGAACACTGGTGGTGTACCTCGTGCGGAAAGGAGAGGAAGGAGGGGAATGTATTCTACAAAAACTCTTCACGGGCCATTGTTTCAAGAAGCCATGTTAACAACTCTTCAAGCGGCCCCTCTTGATTCATACCAGTTTACTTGGTCCGACAATGCGCCAGTGCAAGCAGAGCATACGCCGTTACGAGTTGGCGATCACCTTCCATCCATCGCTGGCTGCGATCGTTTACCCAGGCGCCGTCGGTTTCCTGCAAATCCGCTAATGTTTTGACTAGCTCTTCTCGCCAGGGGTGCGGTTCGCCAGCGGCATCGTCGATGACTTCGATTCCGGCGGCATCGAGTGTTTTAGCAAACGTGTGATAGTAATAGTACAAACCCGATGCTCCCATTCCGGGATTGTCTTCGAGTGTGTAGGTCTTGCGGATGAACTCCATGGCAGCGAGAACTCGCGGGTCATCGGCGTCCAAGCCCGCATAGATCATGCTCTTTAAACCTGCGTAGGTCATCGAGCCATAACTGCGAAGCGCGCCGCTGTCAGTCTTACCCGCCTGACTCTCACCACCAGCCGCCGGCGTGTAATAAAAGCCGCCATCATTGGTGTCGTCGGCATGCTCGGTATCGTTCCCGTGTCCAGCTAAGTTCTGGCTGCGAACGACGAATTTCAAGGCCCGCTGTATGGCCTCGTCCTCAGCGTCATTGCCGAGTTCATGAAGCGCTTCGATAAAAAACGAAGTGTTCGACAAATCAGGACGCTTGTGACTTCCATATCCAGCGCCGCCGTACGCCGTATCGGATGGTTGGGCACCGTCAGCCTCGTCCCACTGCAGTTCCTTCAAAAACACTTCAGCACGGTCCAGGACGCTGTCGTACTTGTTGTCGCGATTTGCTCGCAGGAGTGCGGACACAGCGACACAGGTTTCGTAGTTCTTGTGCGACGATCCCGTCGTGTAGATTCCGCCGTCACCTTGAATCCGCGACTCAATGAACTCGATCCCCTTCTTGATCACAGGATCATTGATCGCCGCTGGACGATGCTCCAAAATGGCGTCGACACAGAGTGCCGTGATTGCCACACCGCTTTCGCCGCTAAACGAACCGTTGTCGGCTTGTCCACGGTTTCGTAAAAACTCGATACCGCGATCGGCGATCGATGCGATTTGCTTGTTCAGCGGTTCAGCAGCGCGCACGGAAATGGCTCCGCTGGCTGCGACCATGACTACTGCTGCGATAACCAGCTTTATCGTTTGGAACTTACCCATGGCTTCAAGAATCCTAAGGATCGGGTGAAAGTTTGACGGCCGCCGATATCTCTCTCCATTTGATATATTCCAATCAATCGTGCGGGCGACCACATCCATGATATCTGATCCGGTTGACAACATGCAGTCATCGGACACGTGTAGCCGATCATTTCTGACATGCGCCCGGCCACTGCTCCTCGTCGAACCGCGTCTTTCACTGCCCAGCCTGTGTCAGTGGCGGTGAACTCGTCGACGGACGCGGTGAGCGAAATCACCGGAGAAAAGCGAGTTTTCCGTGTAGATTCCGGCCATGCTGGGTGGCGTGATGCGGGTCCGCAGCCGTGCGACGATTTCCGCGCACCCGTCGAGGCTGCCGATTCTGAAGATTTTTCCGGGGCTGCGCTTAAACGCGAGCAGGTTTGGTTGCAACTGCACGCTGCTGAACTGATCAGCAGGTTGCAGGTTTGGGCAGAGGACTTGGACGCCCGCGAAGCCCAGCTGAATGCTCGCACAGCAATTTTGGAACATCGTGAGCGGCAATTGCGACTGCATCGCCAAACCGTAGAGCTGGAGCTGGCCGAGCAGAAGCGGTCCTTGGAGCGGGAGATTCAACAACTGCGAGCGGCCGCCCGACGGCTAGCCTTCGAGTGACGACGACTGGCTTTTGAGTGAACAGTGAACAACCTGGAGTCAAAATGAACACTAGATAGTTCTCGTGAGTGAAAACGGGCCAGCGACTTAGCCGGCGGGTTGTTTCGTTTGCGTGAAAACGGCTGTTCCGGTTTAATGGTCGTTTCGCCGCGATTCCCAGCGCAAATCAACTCCCGCTTTAAGCCCCCGAGCGTCAACCGTTCATGCAGCTCCCCGTAATTTCTGACCCCCGCACTGGTACCCTGGGTCAGCCGAATGACGCCCGATCTGACGTTAAGTCTCGAGGACGCTACGCCGTCATCAGCTTGGGATGCCCCAAAAACCTTGTTGATACTGAGCAAATGCTTGGTCGGCTGGATAGCGAAGGCTATCAAATGACATCGTCCGCCGAAGGTGCGGATTTCGTCGTGGTTAACACTTGTGGTTTCATCGATTCTGCCCGCGAAGAATCTCTCGGTGCGATCGACGAAATGCTTGAGTTGAAGCGACAAGGCAAAATCCGCGGCGTCGTGGTGACCGGATGCTTGGCGGAGCGACAACGTGAAAAACTGCTCGAAGCTCGCCCTGAAATCGATGCCTTGGTCGGCGTTTTTGGACGCAACGAAATCGTGGATATCGTCGACCGTTTACAGTCAGGGCTGAACGAACAGCGAATGGTGTTTCGACCAGCAGCAGTACGTCCGCTTAGCGATGCGATTCGCTCGGCCGTCACTCCGCGTCACTTCGCGTACCTGAAAATCAGCGAGGGTTGCGATCGACTGTGCACGTTCTGTGCGATTCCCAAAATGCGAGGTAAGCACTATAGCAAACCGATCGAACAGGTCATCGAAGAAGCCGTTCGACTTGGCGAGAGCGGGGTGCGAGAAATCAACATCGTCGCGCAAGACACAACTTACTATGGCATGGATTTGTATGGCGAGCCGCGATTAAAGGACTTGCTTCGCGAATTGGACCAGATCGAATCGTTGGACTGGATTCGATTGATGTACTTTTATCCGATGTACATCGACGATGCGTTGATCCAGACGATCGCCAGCGCAAAACGGATTCTGCCGTACATCGATATGCCGCTGCAGCACGCCAGCGACTCGATGCTCAAGCGAATGGCTCGCCGAACGACACGTCGAGATATGGAATCGATTCTGGATTCGCTCCGTGGCGGCATCGAATCCCTTGTGATGCGAACGACAATGATCACCGGTTTCCCTGGAGAAACGGACGAAGACTTTGAGCAATTGGCCGAGTTTGTTGAACAACAACGCTTCCAGAATCTAGGTGTCTTCACGTATTCGATCGAAGACGATACGCCGGCCGCGAAATTGCCTAATCGAGTGGATCGCAAAATTGCCGATAGGCGACGCGCAGAGTTGATGGCGATCCAGCAAGGGATTGCGTTTGAGTGGAACCAGTCTCGTGTCGGTGCGATCGAGGACATTATTATTGACAGCGCAGTGCCAGACCAACCGGGAGCCTGGATCGGACGATCTCGCAGTGAGGCTCCGGATATCGATGGAATCGTCTACGTATCGGCGGCTGATGATGACGAATCCGTAAAAATTGGTTCAATCGTGAAGTGCGAGATCGTGGCGTATCAAAACTATGACCTCATTGCCGCCGTACTGTAACGGTCTGACACTTCATCGGTTCGCTGGACTGTGCGAAACCACATATTTTCTTTCGCTGGCTGACCCCTCAATTTCGCCAGCGCCGCATCGTACCCTAGCCGGGCTCTAATAAATTCGAGACAACAACGTCAACAAAAACACTGCCCGCCGTGAATCCATATGACCACGAATTCCTTAAGCATGACTGAGTCCACGACGCGTCCGGCAAGACCATCGGTATATAATGTCCCCAACGCGCTTACGACTGCACGATTCGCATTGGCGATCGCGGTAATCGTGCTGGTGCCGTTAGCCGACTACCGATCCGCGGTTGTCGTGTTTTTAATCGCCGCATCGACGGATTGGATGGATGGTTACTGGGCACGCAAATACGGCCAAATCACCAAACTTGGTCGTATATTTGATCCATTTGTTGACAAAATCATTATCTGTGGCACGTTCATCGCTTTGTCAGGTGTAGCCGACAGCAACGTTGCCTCATGGATGGCAACGATCGTCGTCGCCAGAGAGTTGCTGGTGACGAGCCTCCGGGGATTGATCGAAGGAGCTGGTGGCGATTTCTCGGCGAGTTGGCTCGGCAAGTGGAAGATGGTCGTCCAGTGTGCCGCTGTCGTCTCGGAGCTTTTGTGCCTGACCAGTAATCCGCCCGCAGCCTGGCTCACGATTACAAGCGGGGCGCTGTTATGGGGGGCAATCGCCATCACCGTCTATTCAGGCTATGACTACGTTGTGGCCGCAGCACGTGCGATGCGTGACCAAGACGAAAGACCGACCGCATGACGTTTATCTCTAGCGTCGTCGTAGGATTCGTCGCTCAAGTCACCGCTGAATTGCCCGCGGAAGTCGAGTTGCCGACGGAAGTCACACCCGCTGATGCCGCCATTGGCCTGATTGGCTGGATGATCTTTATCTCCAGTGCGATGCTGTGGTGGCGAGCATCACGACGAGTCGTCGGCGGCGGAGGTTCGATTATCGCATTGCGACCGCGCGACACTTCGTTTTGGACGCCAGCTTTACTGTTGCAAACCATCGGCGTGTTTATCGTCACCTTCTTTGTTTCGATCTCGTTGTCGCTGGGCGCGATGGTTGGCTTGGGCTGGATCGATCCCGCAGCCGAAACAAAATCTGGATCGCTGCTGTTCCAAATCTTAGCAAATACATTGGCCGGTGTACTTGCTGTGATTGCAACGCTGACGTACTTGCTAGCGCGAAATCCCAATGCGCTGCGGCAATTGGGCATTACTTGGCCCGTTGGCGATGGTCGTCTGGGATTAGTCGCCGCCGTCATGTTGTTGCCACCAGTAATGATTTTGTCAGGATTAGTGTCCCATTTCGTCGAGTACAGCCATCCGGTGATTGACTCGCTCGAAGCTGACAAGGGAGTAGGGGTGTTTCTGGTAATGCTTGTGGGAACCGCAGTAATCACACCTTTTGTCGAGGAGTTTATGTTCCGCGTACTGCTGCAAGGCGGATTGCAAGGAATCGTCGATCGAAGTCCGTCGGAATCACAATTCGCCGATGAACAACGCCTTGCACCGGAGCAGAACGTTGCGACGGAGCGTATGGTCAATGCCACCGACCTTGAGGACAGCAATCCGTACGCAATCGGTACGCGACCGCTTGCGGAGTCATCCGCGCAAGTCATTGCAACCAGCACGACTGTGCAACCGCATTCGCTTTCTTGGTGGCCCATGCTGTTCGCCAGTGCGGTGTTTGCCGCAATGCATATAGGCCAAGGCGCGGCCTGGATTCCACTGTTCTTTTTGTCGCTTGGGCTCGGCTATTTGTACCGCCAAACCGGCAGTATCACCGCCCCGTTCGTCGTCCACGCCGTGCTAAACTTTATCACCATGGTCGTGACCTTCGCACAATTGGACTAGCGTTTCGGTTAGAATGCTTCCGTTGCAAGCACTCCCCAAACGAGATCCAATCCCATGAATCGTGCCGTACTCGCACCGCTTTTATTGCTACTTCTCCCAGCGATCGTTTACTCAGTCGATCGTCCGAACATCTTGTTCATCTTCTCCGATGACCACTGCCAACAAGCACTGAGCGCCTATGACGATTCGCGAATCGTCACGCCAAATATGGATCGCATCGCGAAGGAAGGAATGCGGTTCAACAAATGTTACTGCACCAACGGTATCTGCGGCCCCAGCCGTGCCGTGATCCAGACGGGGAAGTACAGTCATGCGAATGGATTCCTACATAATGGCAATCGATTCAACGGCGACCAACAGACCTTCCCCAAGCTACTGAGAACGGCAGGCTACCAAACAGCCGTCATCGGCAAGTGGCACTTGGAGTCAACCCCGCAGGGTTTCGACTACTACGACATCCTGATCGGGCAAGGACCGTACTACAACCCACCGATGATCACCGCCGGGGATAATGGTCAACCCACCACTCGACCGCATACGGGATACACGACAGAAATCATTACTGAAAAAACGCTTGAATGGCTCAAAAACAGTCGCGACCAAAGCAAGCCATTCATGGTGATGTGCCAGCACAAGGCGCCGCATCGCAATTGGCAACCCGCCCCGAAATATTTGAATTGGTTGGATGATCAAGTCATCGCTGAACCAGAAACACTTTACGACAATTACACCGGTCGCACTCAATCAGCAAGTCGGCAAGAAATGTCGATCGCTAAGGACCTGAATGCGAACGACCTTAAACTCACGCCGGCCACGGGTCTTAACGACCAGCAACGAGAACTTTGGGACGCTGCCTATGGACCCAAGAACGCCGCATACGAAATGGCACTTCCCGGCATGAGCGAGAAGGAAATCATCCAGTGGAAGTACCAACGCTACGTCAAAGATTATTTGCGGTGCGTCAAAAGCGTGGATGATAGTATCGGCGAGGTTCTTAAGTATTTGGATGAAACGGGGCTCGCTGACAATACCGTCGTTATTTACTCCTCAGATCAGGGTTGGTATTTGGGCGAACACGGTTGGTTTGACAAACGATGGATGTATGAGGAATCACTGAAATGTCCACTGCTGGTCCGCTGGCCGGGTACAACGAAACCAGGCACGATTAACGATGCCGCTATTGTCTCGAATCTTGATTTTGCAGAAACGTTTTTGGATATCGCGGGTGTCCCTGTACCTGCGGATATGCACGGCCGAAGTATGGTACCGATCCTGAAAGGCAACACACCCGATGACTGGCGCAAGACGTTTTACTATCACTACTATGAAAACCCAGGCGCTCATAACGTAGCTCGGCATTACGGCGTGACCGACGGCAAGCACAAGCTGATTCGCTATTACGCACTCGAAGGGAAACTGATCGACGACTGGGAGCTATTTGACCTTGAGAAAGATCCCAACGAGTTAGTCAATGTTTACGGCAGTACGGATTTGATTCAGGTACAAACTCGTTTAAATAGTGAGCTGGATCGCTTAAGAACGTTCTATCAAGTGCCTGAGGACAACGACCCTGGCATGCAACGCGAGCCCCAAAAAAATCGGCAAAACTTGAAATCGAAAGGCAAAAAGAAAGCAACGGCAACAAATTGAAATTGATTTTCTCTGGCCTTCGGTTCTCAGCACTAAGGTACTCCAATGATTTCGCATCGTGACTTGAGTTTATTTTTCGCGGTTTTTCTCTTTGTCCCATCGTTCTCTCAACTTTCGGCAGATGAACCTCAATGGAAACTTAAGCCGCTAGAATACAATAACCCCGGTCTCAACGTCGATCTTGGCGTCGGTCTGTGGGCCTATCCGATTCCGCTCGACTATGACAACGATGGCGATATGGATCTGCTTGTCGGATGCCCGGACAAACCGTCCAACGGTGTTTACTTTTTTGAGAATTCGACGCAAGATCCATCGATCAAAATGCCTGTATTCAAACCCAGCGTTCGTCTGGGGGATGCGCATCATTATATGCTGCTAAGCGACATCAATGGCGATAAGGTCGTTCTGACGCCTGCGAAAGAATATCGGCGAGATCCAAAGACGGGAAAGTTCAATTTCTCAAAGCCAGCGAAGATCGATTCTCCGGCAAACCCCAGTCGTGCTGCGGGTCGAACACGAGCGAACATGTGGCGGTACGTCGATTACGATGGCGATGGTGACCACGATATCACCATCGGCATCGGCGATTGGTCCGATCTTGGTTGGGACCATGCTTACGACAACCACGGCAACTGGCGAAACGGACCACTACACGGTTATGTCTACCTAGTTGAAAATGTCGGATCTAATGAGCTGCCAAAGTATGCTGGGTCGCCAACGCGATTGCTCGCAGGCGGTGGAGAGATCGATGTTTATGGTTGGCCCAGCCCAAACTTTGCTGATTTCGATAACGATGGGGATCTAGACTTGTTGTGCGGCGAGTTCATGGATGGGTTTACCTACTTTCAAAATGTCGGCACTCGAAAAGATCCGACGTACGCTGCCGGAAAAAAATTGAATTCCGCCGAGGGTGTACCACTTGTGATGGACTTGCAAATGATCACCCCGACTGCGGTTGATTGGGATAAAGACGGCGATTTCGATTTAATTGTTGGTGATGAAGATGGGCGAGTCGCGCTGATTGAAAACACTGGTCGCATCGTTGACAGTCAACCCGTGTTCGCCGCGCCAAAATACTTCCAGCAACAAGCCGACACTCTGAAGTTTGGTGCGTTGGCAACACCTTTTGCCTACGATTGGGATGGCGATGGAGACCAAGACATCCTATGTGGAAATACGGCCGGCTCGATTGGCTTTTTTGAAAACTTAGGGCCAGCCGACAATGGGCTTTGGAAGTGGGCGGCCCCGTCTGTGCTGCATGTCAAATCCAGCGACAACCAGACAAAGCCGTTTCGTGTGATGGCTGGCGAAAATGGATCCATTCAGGGACCCTGTGAAGCTAAATGGGGTTATACGACACTTTCTGTTGCCGACTGGGATGGCGATGGTGACGGCGACATTATTTACAACTCGATCCTCTCGCAACTTGGTTTATTGATCAACGAATCCGGCACGCTCGTGGAACAAGAATTTGATACTGGCCAGGAAGAGTCACCACCGGCTTGGTATTGGTGGCAGACAAAATCGAATTCTGCACTGACCCAGTGGCGAACGACACCAGTAGCGATCGATTTTGACGGCGATGAGAAGCTCGATCTTGTGATGCTCGATCAAGAAGGCTTTCTTACATTGCGGTCGGCCTGTGGAAAGGCCGCGAGGATTTTTGTCGACGAACAAAACCAGCCAATAAGACTGAATGCAAAAAGCTGTGGAGGCAGTGGCCGTGTGAAGTTATCTGTGGTCGACTGGGATGGCGATTCGCGACTGGACGTGCTGGTGAATTCGGAGAATGCAAGTTGGTATAGCAACTGTGAAGATCGCGATGGAAAAGTAGTGCTAAAACGTGTTGGCAATTTGTCGGAAAGAAATGTTGCTGGGCATTCCACCAGCCCGGCATTTTGCGACTTTAACGGTGACGGTATTCCCGACTTGCTTGTCGGCAGTGAAAACGGGCGCATTTACTACATCAACCACAACGAATGCATTGATTACTCAAACGTACAGTTGCGAGCCGCCCCAGCAACGGAGCCGGGTGAACCAAGATTCCCCGGGCTGGTCAATGAGGAGTTTGTGTTCGAGAAACCGCCACACGACCAATGCCACGCGTCAACCATCTGCCAAACGACGCGTGGATTGGTCTCGGCATGGTTCGGCGGCACCAAGGAAGGCAACGATGACGTCGGGATTTGGACGAGCTATCACGATGGTGTCAGTTGGCAATCACCAGTTCGTGTTGCTGATGGCGTACAGCATGATGGACTGCGTTATCCCTGCTGGAACCCTGTGTTGTATCAGCCGCCTGGGGACGCACCGACCATTCTTTTTTTCAAAGTCGGACCAAATCCGCGAGAATGGTGGGGTGAGATGATGGTCAGTTACGATCGCGGTCGCACGTTCACCCATCGGCGTCGCTTGCCGACGGGTATTGATGGGCCAGTTCGTTGCAAACCGATCTTACTTGATGATGGTGTGACATTGCTGTGCGGTTCGTCGACCGAGTACGACGGATGGCGAGTTCATTTCGAGTCGACGCAACTTGTTGATGGGCAAATCGTTGATGCTGGAATCGGTGGCGCTTGGAAACGGATTGGACCGATTAACGATGCGAGTGAATTCAACGCAATCCAACCAACGTTTTTGCAATACCCCGATGGGCGTCTGCAAGTGCTCTGTCGAACCAAAGAAGGTGTCATTGCGACCAGCACGTCGTCGGATAACGCGAAAACGTGGACAAAGTTGGAAGCCATTGAGCTGCCCAATCCGAATTCGGGTATCGAAGCAGTATCGCTTTCCGATGGACGACATCTATTAGTCTATAACCATCTGGGCACAGGCAAGAGCGAATGGGGCGGACGCGGCCTGTTGAACTTGGCGATCTCTGACGACGGAGTCACATGGCGCGAGATTGGGAAGTTGGAACAGGAGCAGAAGAGCGAGTTCAGCTACCCGGCGATTATACAAACCAATGACGGGCTGGTGCATATCTCCTATACCTGGAAACGCAACCGTATCAAGCACGTCATCGTTGATCCCAAGGCGATCCAATAACTGATATGAGCGCGTCTAATATGCGACTGCCGATTTCGTTGGGTTTGGATTTTGGTACGGAGTCAGTGCGCGCGATTTTAATTGACGCGCAAGGGAAGCAACTCGGACTGGCAACGAGCGACTACGCGCACGGCCAGATCATTGACGAACTTCCTGGAACGGGGCAACATCTGCCGCCACGCTACGCGTTACAAGCACCTAGTGACTGGATCGATTCCGCCGCAGAGGCGACTCGCATGGCTATCACCGAAGCGGGAATCGATTGCGATGCCATCGTTGGCATCGGCATTGATTTCACAAGTTGTACGATGCTACCAACGTTATCGGATTCGACTCCCTTGTGCGAGCTTGACCAGTACAAAGCCGTGCCACTGGCATGGCCGAAACTTTGGAAGCACCACGGAGCACTTCAGCAAACTTCACGAATGAACCAGATTGCGAGCGAGCGCAACGAATCGTTCCTACGGCGTTACGGCGGCACGATCGGCTTGGAATGGTTTTTTCCGAAGATTCTTGAGACAATCGAAAATGCTCCCGAAATCGCAGACGCAGCACAGGTGTGGTTGGAGGCGGGCGACTGGTTCGTATGGAAATTGGTCGGTGGCCAAGCGACTGAATTGACTCGCTCAACCTGCCAAGCCGGCTACAAAGCGATGTGGTCCGCAAGCGAAGGTTATCCGCCGCTGGATTATTTCACCGCAATTCATCCGACGCTAGCTGAAGCTGTGAGGACCAAGCTGCCTGGCGTGATGCGTTCGCCTGGCGAGAAGGCCGGTGTGTTGAGCCAGGAGATGGCTGAACGTTTTGGGCTACGCGGTGGCACACCGGTCTCGACGGCGATTATCGACGCACACTCGGCGGTTCCCGGTGTGGGTGCCGCGGAACCAGGGACCCTGGTGATGGTGATGGGAACAAGCAGTTGTCACATGCTCAATGCTGTTTCATTCGCTGAAGTGCCTGGCGTCGCGGGTATCGTTGAGGGCGGAATTTTGCCAGGCATGTTTGGTTACGAAACAGGTCAAGCCGCCGTCGGTGACGCCTTTGCATGGCTACGACGCCTGCTAAATCTTGATTCGTTCGACTCACTCGCTAAATCATCTCTGCAATTACCACCTGGTGCCGCCGGTGTCTCTTGCTTGGATTGGATGAACGGATGCCGAACTCCGTTGATGGACGGTAGTTTGCGAGGTGCGTTTGTCGGATTGGGACTGGAGCATGCACCGGAGCATTTATATTTGGCGTTGATGGAGGCGTCAGCATTTGGATTGCGATGGATCGTCGAGCTACTGCGTGACGGTGGTGTACCCATCCATCGGTTGGTCGCAACTGGAGGGTTGCCACATCACAATCGAGCCTTTGTCGAAGTCTATGCGGATGTGCTGGGGGTCGAGATCGAGATTCACCCATCGACACAGGGACCCGCGGTCGGCGCGGCGGTTCTGGGGATGTGTGCCGCTGGAACTCCAGCAAGCGGATTTGAAACGGTCATCGATGCAGCCTCGGCGATGGCAAGTGTCGCGGGCGATCAGCGAGATATCGTGCGACCTCGCTCGGAACGCGCACGATGCTACGATTCACTCTATACAAAGTATCGAAAGCTAGGCGAGCTGGTTTCCGGCAGTAAGTTCACGACCGTGGAACAGGAACTACTACCTTGAATATCGTTTGCTCCGAGTGCGCTGCGGTGAATCGAGTGCCGATGTCGAAACGCTCCGATAAACCCATGTGCGGAAAGTGCAAGACACCGCTGTTGCCAACCTATCCCGTTGAATTGACCGAAGCCACGTTCACCAAGTTCATTTCCAGAACCGACGTACCGGTACTGGTTGACTTTTGGGCTCCTTGGTGTGGTCCCTGTCGCATGATGGCGCCTGCGTTTCAAGATGCCGCTGCTCAGCTATCGCCGTCGGTGATCCTCGCTAAGTTAAACACCGAAGTCGATCCAAGAACCTCGGCCCAGTTACGAATTTCCGGCATTCCAACGCTTATTTTGTTTAAAAACGGAATTGAAGCCGCGAGGCAATCTGGCGCGATGAGTACTCAAGCAATCGCCCGTTTTGTGGGTTCGACGTAATTACTTACAAAGGGTATCCGGTCAATTGACCACTTGCAAATACCTTCAAACACACTCGGGAACACGCTAGCAATTCGGGTATGCCTATTCGACTAGCGGGTAATTAGGCGTGATACTGGGCGGTGGCTGCACGTAAAACTCGCCAAGCCCCGATCGCTCGACGTGATTGTGCTGCACATCCCGACCCACGACGCCGGCAACAAGTATCAGTTCCAAGACGCCGGGATCGACGCATTCAACTCGCTGAGCGGAAGCGACGTCATTGAGTTTGATGATACGAACACTGGCGAACCACGCTTGAATGAAAAGGCAAAGTTCTTCAACGCCAAACAGGCTGCCTGGTTCGAACAGATTCGTGCCGCCGGTTGGGTCGATGCCTGGCGTCATTCGGGTAACAAACTCCGTCGTTGCAAATCCGTTAAACTCGGCGTTCATCTCTGAAAATGCTCTGTTACACGCATCCCCTCGGATACATCCATGACTGTGAATCGTATATTCGATCAGTTGATCGCCCTTGGCTTGTTCGTCACCTTTTTGTCGTCCGCGAAGGCGATGGATGCTGCGGAGCGACTGCCCAACGTGATCGTTATCTACACCGACGACCAAGGATCCATCGACGCCGGCTGTTACGGAGCCGATGACATCGAGACTCCGGCCGTCGATGCATTGGCTGCTCGTGGCGTTCGCTTTACTCAGTTCTATTCTCCAGCGTCTGTGTGCTCGCCCAGTCGTGCTGGCATGCTGACCGGTCGTTACCCGTGGCAAGTTGGAATGCCCAGCAATGCTAGTGCTACAGTTTCTGAAGATATCAACGATTTGTCTCTCGTTGACGAACCTGAGAAGGAATTCGCGGCGGAGACAACGATGGCAGAGATGTTCAAACACGCGGGCTACGTAACCGCTCACATCGGCAAATGGCATCTGAACTACGGCCCCGGAAGTAGACCGTTGGATCAAGGTTTTGATTACTCCTTCGGACACTTGAATGGATGCATCGATAACTACTCGCACTTTGTTTACTGGAATGGGACCAACCGACATGACCTCTGGGAAAATAACCAACGTGTTCGCTTGCCCGGCCAGTTCTTTCCGGACTTGATGGTTGAGAAGGCCGATGGATTTATTGCAAAGCATCAAGACAAACCGTTCTTCATGTACTTTGCGATGAACATGCCGCACTACCCGTACCAGGGCAATCCCAAGTGGTTGAGGAAATATGAACACTTACCGTTTCCACGAAACCTTTATGCTGCTTTCGTCTCGACACTGGATGAGCGAGTGGCAAGGTTGCTGAACACGATTGACAAGTTGGGGCTTACCAACGACACGATCGTTATCTACCAGTCCGACAATGGGCATTCAGTTGAAGAACGTGCACACTTTGGTGGCGGGAGCAACGGACCTTACCGCGGAGCAAAGTTCAGCCTCTTCGAAGGTGGCATTCGGCTTCCGGCCATCATTTCGTGGCCCGGCCATTTACCTACTGGGCAAGTCCGTGACCAAATGGCTCATGGTTGTGATTGGCTCCCAACGGTTGCCGAACTCTGTCAGGTGAAGCCGCCAACCGTCGCGCTCGCCGGGAAAAGCCTCGTGCCCGTTATCAAGTATGCGTCGGCTCCGACACCACACGAAATCTTGCACTGGCAGCAGGGAAAACAATGGGCCGTGCGAGAAGGAGATTGGAAATTGATTTGTAACGTTAGAAATGACAGTGACGACGATTTACCACTCACCACGCAGGACTTGAGCCTGTTCCTGGCAAACATCGACAAAGATCCTGGTGAAACGATCAACCTTGCTGCAAAACACCCGGAGGTCGTCGAGCGAATGAGCATGCTCCACGCAAGCAACGAAGAGATGTCACTAGGCAAGTCCAACCAGAAGGCAAGGCGGAAACTAGAATGACGGCTGACATGTCACAGACACGCACCTAAAACGAGCCAAAGCGGGAATCTGGTCGAATCAACTACACCGCTTCAGATGTCAACTCGCGGCGAACACGCTTCCATTGGGGCGTTTTACGAAATCTTTGTTTTTTTTCGTACAAACTGAATTGATTACGCGCCATTCCTTTTCAAATGACGTTTGATTGCTTTTACGTGTTTCGGCACGAGGTGAATTTGGCTTGACTTTACTACCCCACGACTCTTCAGGCGATCCAGCGCTGTCCGAGGCCTTTTTGCGGCTATACACCCGTGAGCAATTCCGAATTGCTGGTTTTGTGCGCTCGCTGGTGGTCGATCCGGCGGACGCTGGCGACGTGCTACAGGAAACCAGCTTGGAGTTGTGGCGTAGCTTTGCTCGGTATGATCCGAATCGCGATTTCGTGAATTGGGCATTGGGTGTGGCACGTCATCAAGTGCTGAAGCACTACCGCACCAAGCGTCGCGACCGTTTGACGTTTAGTGAGTCCATGTTCAGTGAGCTTGCTGATGAGACGGCACAAATATTGTCCGATGAGCAACCCCGCTTTCAGGCCCTGAGAGATTGCGTGAGTCATCTCACGCAGCGTCAACGCGAACTCGTTCAGGACTTCTACGCCAACGGAATGTCTGCCGGTGAGATAGCCAAACAGTGGGATCGCAATATTTATGCGGTCTACAACTCTCTTCGCGAAATCCGAAAACAGTTACAAAACTGTATCACGATGAGGCAGCGAGAAACATGATCGATGATATGCTTGAAATGGCGGAAGCGTATCTCAACGGAACGTTGTCCGTAGACGAGATGTCGCGACTGGAAAATATTCTGCGGAGCGATGCTGAATTGAAGCGAGAATTCGCGACGCATCTTGTGCTTCACGGTCAGCTGGGCTTGGTCGCTGAGGAACTACGCGGAACCGAACGTCAAGATTTACCAATCGATACAACCAGTCGGAGAGACGCATCACACGTAGTGCCTGTCGCTCTCGCTCAACAGTCTGTCTGGCGCGCGCTGGTTGTGTCTGCGGTGGCGGCGAGTTTGCTTGGGGCCATCGTTTGGTTTTTGGCGAATCGATTCGACTCGGATAGTTCAACGGAGTTCGCTTATGATCTTGCACCGATTCCGATTCGCACTGTCGGATACGTTGATGCGTACCTGAACCAAACGTTCCCCGTGATTGCGGGATCGAACGCATCCAGCGGACGCTCAACAGAAATGCGTACCGCTAGCGGGACGACGGTGAGTGTTGCCTCAGCTTCTCGCTTCGGATTTGCATCCGAATCCAGCGGGCTTTTGTATCGCGGCGAAGTCCTTGTATCGTCACTGGTGTCAAGCACGCAATACACAGTAGAGATGCAAAACGTGCGGATCGTGGGACGCGATGCGAAATTTCGGGTGCAACGCAATGACGAGGATCTTGCTCGCGTTGAAGCGTTGGAAGGACAAGTCGAGATCCAGGCACGTGCTTTCGGGCCACGTCTTTACTGGTCATTCGACAACAACAATGATCGCGACATGTTGCAGTCAGGTACGTTGCCATTGTTGCTTGGCGACTATGTGGATCGAGTTCCAGGATTGATTGGCTCGGGTGCTCTCGGCTTCACGCGTCGCAGCGGCGCCTACGCGACACTGGTTGGCGGAACCGAGCCGCAGGTCGGAGGCGGATTGTTTTCGATGAGCGGTGGAATGTCACTCGAAGCAGTCATCACGTCCAATTGGGACGGAGCGGATGACAACCACGACGTAATCTTTCGCAAGGAAGACGGTCCAAACCGAATCCTACTCAGCTTTCAAGATAATAAGAGAACCGTCAACGATTTCGCGATGCCGAAGGTTCCGCCTGGACCGGTTCTGTCGTACGGAATCTTCTTACGAGAGCTTGGCTACAGCGAACTTGATATGCCACTGGACGGCAAAGAAGGACGTCCAACCGTTGCTCAGATCGCTGATGGCAAACCACACTTCGTTACAGCTGCCTATGATAGTTTTTCAGGCATCAAGATGATCGCGATCGACGGGCAAGTTCGATTCTCGCACCAATTTCCGATCGGGCATTGCATCCAGAGCGGCGGCCCTAAACCGGCATTGATTGGTGGGTGGCGAAAACGTGAGACGTTCAGTGGCGTCATCGATGAACTTGCAATCTATGACTATGCCCTCTCGGATGAAGAACTCGCTAGTCACTTTGAGCTTGCCCGTCAGGGGAAACACTGGGTCTCCGAGCCGCTTGATGATCAAACTAGTTGGATAACGATCCAAACTTTATCTTCAGGCAATCGGCGCGTATTGCGAATTCCCGCCAATAACAAGTCCTTCCAATGATTGGCTACCACATGCGATACGGCGTTGCAAGGATTCTGTTTGCTTTTTCGATACTGTGGAGTAACACCGCCGAGGCGGCAACGCCGCGACCCAATGTCATCTTGATCATTACCGACGATATGGGGTTTTCAGATATCGGGTGCTACGGCGGAGAAATTGAGACACCGAACATTGACGCATTAGCAAAAAAGGGAGTCAAGCTTTCTCAGTTCTACAATTGCGGCAAGTGCTAACCGAGTCGTGCGGCGCTAACTACAGGGCACCATTTCTGGACTCACGACGAGAATGTTGCGGTCCGGCGGGACAGTCCGAACTTCGGTGAAATCATCCAAGCGGCCGGTTATCGAACGATGATGGTTGGCAAATGGCACTGTGCCGGTGTGCCGTTTGAACGCGGTTTCAATCGCCACTTCGGATTCATGGGCGGAGGAACAAACTTCTTCCTTGGCGACGATTCGTTCACCTTCGATGGTAAGCCGTGGCCGGTCCCCAAAGATAACTTTTACGTAACCACGGCGTTCTCTGACTTCGCGGAGAGGTTCCTTCGCGAAGAACAATCGGATCACCCCGGTCAGCCATTCTTTATGTACTTTGCTTACAACGCGCCACACGCGCCGATTCAGGCACCCGCGGATCAAGTCGCCAAGTATCGTGGCAAGTATCCCAAGGCGTGGGGCAATTGACGCGCACTCTGGAGGAACTCGGCATCACCGACAATACGCTAGTGATCTTCATGAACGATATTGGAGCGAGTCCGAATGATCGGGTTCGTCGTGGAGAGTTTGGTGCCCCGGTGACGACATGGAACGTCGGCGTCGGCTGGGCTCAAGCATCCAACACGCCGTTGAAATACTACAAGCGGACCCAGCACAGCGGCGGCGTTACAACTCCGTTCATCGCGAAGTGGCCAAAGGGCATTGAGAAGAAAGCTGAGTTCATCGATCAACCACTTCACATTACCGATGTCCTGCCGACACTCATGGATCTCACGGGCGTCGAGTATCCCAGCAACTTCGGTGGCAAACAGCATCCGCCTCTTCCCGGACGTTCCTTCGCGAAGGTACTTACTGAAGGTGAAACACTGTCACCCAAGACGCTGTACTTTTCGCTGTTCAACAACATGGCGATTGTTGACAACGGCTGGCGATTGGTCACTGCGTATGACCAACCCTGGCAACTCTTCGATTTGACCAACGACCGAACTGAAATTCGCGATTTAGCAGCAGAGCAACCCGTTCGTCTGCAAGAGATGCTGGAGTTACAACAGAAATTCGAGCAACGCTCTGACGTTCGACTGCGAATCAAGGGTGGTGAACGCGAACCCGAGTATGCGCCGATCTACAAGTCCGATGGAAAAATCGGACCCGGAGCACGCGAGAGTGTTCCCGATGAGAATGCATCGATGACAAGAGCCAAACGACGTGCAAGCGGACAACAGGTTGAGAGTTTGGATCTAAAGTGATCGCCATTCAAGCCGAACCCCAAGCATCCGAGGCGTCGTTACCTACTTTTTAACTCCATTCTTTAACAAATAGGTGTTCTATGAAACTTTTTTTTGGAAGCTTGCTACTCGTTCTATGCCTTGGTTGTGGTAGCAGTCAGTCAGGCACAGATGGTCTCGAACAAGATGCAATCTCAGATTACATCTCAAATAATCCTAATATTGATGCGGAGAGGAGTATGGGCAAAGAAGAGTAGTCTTCATATCGCTCGGTTTCCGAGTGGAATGCTCGACGAAGTAATTGTCTCAAACGAGTTCACATGGTTCTGTGTGGGCACCGCGTCATTGAAGGATTTTGCTTTTCAGGAATTGTCTCTCATTCTGCTTTTTCTATTTCTGTGGAGTTCATTATGTTAAAAAACACGGTCAAGACTGGATTTACACTGGTCGAATTGTTGGTCGTAATTGCTATTATCGGTGTTTTAGTGGGACTGCTACTCCCGGCCGTTCAAGCGGCTCGCGAAGCCGCCAGGCGAATGTCTTGTTCGAATAATTTTAAGCAAATTGGTCTCGCGATTCACAATTACCATGCCGCGTTTGAACAATTGCCGAAGCAGGGGTCCGGGACATGCCGTTTCAATTCAGTGGCTCAATCAAACGGTGCTACTGCGGCCGATGTGCCGGTTTCAAGTGACGCAAATGAATTGAGTTGGATCGCCGGCTTGCTTCCATTTTGCGAACAACAAGCATTGTGGGAGCAACTAAGCAACCCACTGATTGATCCTATTACCGGATCTCGATTTCCTTCTTTTGGTCCGAACCCACGGCGCAGCTTAACAATGCATGGCGCCGCTCGATACGAACCCTACCTCACCAACATTGCCACTTTTCGTTGTCCATCGGATCCCGGAATTGGATTGCCCTCACAAGGCCGGACCAATTATGCGTGTTGCTTAGGGGATGGAAGTGACCAAACCGGGCGAGGAGGAACAAACGATGACGGGACCATCACTCAAGCTAACGCAATTGCTCGCTCAGCGCGGTGCCGAGGAATGTTCGTGCCGCGGACCCGAATTTCTTTTCGTGATATTCTAGATGGGACGGCAAACACGATTTGCGCGGGCGAGATTATCACGGATTTGGGTGACAGTGACAAGCGTACAAAGGGTTTGGGACGTGTGTCCGGTGCCGGGCGTCCATGGAACACTCCGTTGCTGTGTCAGGCTGCGGTTGATCCGGCACAGCCTAAATTCTGGTTAGCCACAGGATTCACTGGAGGTCTTGGCTTCATCGGAAATCAAGAGGAAGGGCGAGGCTACGCATGGGCGCTCGGACGACCGTTCTATTCTGGAATGACAACCACTACTCCTCCTAATTCCGAGGTGTGCTTGGTAACAACGACTGATAATGATTCGCAGACGCCTCCCAGCAGTCGCCACCAAGGTGGATGCCACGTCCTCATGGGCGATGGCGCCGTGCGATTTATCACAGACTCGATCGACGCAGGCAATCTTAATAGTCCAAATGTTGACTACGGCCCGCCCGCTGGCTCGCAAAGCCCCTACGGCTTGTGGGGCTCCTTAGGAACTCGAGCCAGTTCCGAAGTTATCAATTCTAATTTTTAATCGTGTTTTATTAATCCCCGAGGAATAGTATTGTTCAGGCGATGCAACAGCATCTCCAATAGGTGCTGTGCATATCGAGTTAATGGAAGGTGTGCATTTGGAGGAAGCTAACAAGTCGGAAAGCAATAAGTAATCGTGAGCATAATGAAATTCAAAACGACAGCCGCTTTTGCATCCCTGTTGGTTGTGTATGTTCTCGGCAGCGTGCGAACGCATGCGAGCGACACGCACACCAATGTCCTGTTCATCTATGTTGAAGATCTTGGGTACTACACCAACGAACGTGCAGCGCGAGAACCTATTTCAAAGATAGCTGGACTCGAAACGCCAAATCTTGATGCGCTCGCAAACCAGAGCGTGGTGTTCACGCACGCGTTCTGCGGCCAGAGCGTTTGTTCGCCGAGCAAAGGAGCGATCTACAGCGGGCTGATGCCACATGCGAACGGGATATGGCGAAACGTGTTCAATCGAAATGGTTCCCGCGGTGGCCCAGAGAATTGGATTCCGTTGCCCAGTCCGCTCACGCGCGAGAACGATCCATCGAACACAGGCGTTGGTGGTATGCACGAAGATTTGCCGACTCTTGTTGAGAAATTAAAAGCCCAAGACGTGTACTGCGCGTTGTCCGGAAAACTGCACGTACAACCTGCACGCAAATTCCCGTACGACGTCTTCGTCGATGAAGGCGACTTGGAGACCGTCATCAAGAATGCTGGCGACATACCTTGGTTCTTCTGGTGCAATCCCGGCCAGACGCACGCACCGTTCTGGAAGTCGATTCAGAGCAAGCTGATGAACCCAAAGGATCACAATTCGGCGCCGAAAGATGTGGATTTGAGCAAAATTCAAATGCTGCCTTGGTTGCCGGATACGCCAGCGGCACGGATCGACCTTGCTCAGTACTACTCGAACGTTTTGGTCATCGATGAGTTCGTCGGTTCGATGATGCGGAAACTTGAGGCGTCGGGGCAGGCTGATCGTACCATCGTGGTCTTCACGGGCGACCACGGTATTCCGGTTCAACGTGGTAAAACGTCTGTTTACCCGGCAGGGACTCAGGTTCCGTGCTTCATCAAAGGCCCAGGCGTCGCGGGACAGAGGGTGATCAAAACACCGATTTCGCAATGCGATTTCAATCCGACGTTTCTTGAGGCCTTTGGTGTCGCTGCCGAGCCGGATTGCCACGGATCATCGTTGTGGCCGATCCTCGCGGGCAAAGCCGATTTCGTGATGGGTCGGCAGACCGTGATGACAGAGACGAACAACAGTTTTATGTCCACACAAACGAAATCGAACCAGCGAGGCAACCAAACTGCCGCGCGAGCGGTCTGTGACGGACGGTTCTATTTCATCGCAAATGTCGTGCAGGATAAGATCAAACTGCCTGAGTCAGAAGCACTGTTCGTGGGAAGCGGATTCGGCGAGTATGGTGATCCGGGACCGCAGTATGAAATCGATCTGCACGATGAAACGATTCGACAAAAAGACCAGCAACCGCTGCCCTATGAGTTACTGCGTCAACTATGCATGAGCGATGCGCCGCCGGAAGAGCTTTACGACCTCGATTCCGATCCGTGGGCCATCAACAATTTGATCCACAATCCGAAGTACACCAAAACTGCTGAGAAGATGCGTGCCGAAATGGTGAGTTGGCGTGAACAGACCAATGACGTCAACGTTCACCCGAGTAACATTCCTCGGCGAACAAATGCGTCCGTTACCAGCAACCCAAATCAGTCCCAGTAGTCACATTTATGAGCGACAATCACAGACTAGTGGTACCGGCTTTCGGGGCATTTTTGCTTCTATTGAGTCTGATACAAATCAGTACTGCGGCGGAATATAAACCGCCGCGAGCAGACCAGATTTTGCTGACGCTTGAACCACAGCATCCGCGCTTGATTCTGACGCCGCAGCGAATCAGTGAACTCAAGCAGATTATCGCTGGAGATCAGGTTGCATCAGACGTTTATCGCTCGGTCATTCAGGACGCTGATGAGATGCTCGACCAGCCTCCGTTCATTTATGAACTGCGTGATGGCCGTCGCCTGCTCTACGTCAGCAGTGATGTACTTCATCGCGTTGAGATATTAGCGATGTCTTATCTGATGACTGATGAGCGAAAATACGCCGATCGAACTTGGGTAGAGCTCGAGGCTATAGCGAACTTCAAAGATTGGAACCCCGATCACTTCCTCGACACAGCCGTGATGACGCATGCGTGCGCGATCGGATATGACTGGCTGTTCTCGCAGTGGACCGACCAACAAAGAAATCTTCTGCGTGAAGCAATGGTGGACAAAGGGTTGAAGCCGACCCTAAAAGTCTATGCACAGAACAGTGGATGGCACACTCAAACTCACAATTGGAATCAGGTGTGCAACGGCGGCATCGGACTTGGCGCACTCGCCATTGCCGAAGACGAACCGGAACTGGCCAGCGAGATACTGGCCAACGCTATGGTGAGTTTACCTCGAGCCATGGCTGCGTACGCTCCCGATGGTGGCGGAGGCGAAGGGGCAACGTATTGGAGCTTTGGTTGTCGCTACAACGCCCTATTTCTCTCGGCTCTGGACACTGCGATTGGCAAGGACTTCGGACTGAGCCAAGTGGACGGGTTCAAACAGAGCGTTGACTATCAGATCTACCTTTCTGGACACGACCGACTCAGTTTCGACTTCTGCGACTGCGTCCTGACTCGCCTTTCGACACCTCAGCATTTCTGGATGGCGAAGAAGTATGAGACCCCTCGGTACGCTTGGTTTCGCTATGCCGCGCTTCGCGACGGGCAAGGCGGTGGTGTCAAGGATTTGATGTGGTTCGATGCGAGCGTGAAGCAATACGATCGATCGCAGATGCCGCTGGACCGCTGTTTCGGCGGCGTTGAGGTCGCCTCGATGCGCGACTCGTGGGATGATGAAAACGGATTCATCGTCGCACTTCAAGGAGGCAGCAATCGCGGAAACCATCGACACTTGGATCTTGGCAGCTTTATCTTAGAAGCTGACGGCGTTCGCTGGATCATTGATTCTGGCAAAGAGCCTGAGACCTACCAAAAACATACAAACAAAATCGATCGCTGGGATTTTTATCGCACGCGTGCTGAAGGCCACAACACGCTCGTTTTCAATCCT